>JANNIH010000132.1:0-87489 GCA_031404815.1 Holophagales bacterium
CCCGCAGCAGCCAGCAACACGATCTGTGATCGCTGAACCAGCCGCGCAGGAGTGCTACGGCCACGGGCAAACCTTTCCAGCTGTTGCCTCTCCTCGGTCGAAATCAGAACCTCTGGCGCGACTCGCATTCTCAAATCCTCCCATTGGATTATACGAGCGAGATACGCTTAAGGTTCAACAAATTGGGCGCACTACACTAGCACGCAGGGTAGAGCCGCCCCAGTCCGCCACCATGATCCTATCCGGGTGCCGGCCGTCGGGGCGTCTCCAACGCACCAACCGCCCCAGGTGCCGACGACCCGCGCCCCGAGGTAGGCGGAATGCCCCAGACGCCACCAACTGCACCGGATCGGTCACACCGGCGGGCATTCCGGTGAGGGATTTGGCCTCGGAGTCCCACCAGCGGTATCTTCTCGGTGTCTTATCTGGTGTCGTCCCTACCGCTCCGGCTTGGGATGGACCTTTTTCGCTTCGATGACGCGCACTTTTGGAGATCTCTTCGATGCTCGACCGAACGTCCTCCCCGTTCTCCCTCCGGCTCTTGCCGCTGGCCGGCGCTCTGCTGCTGATTCCCACCCTCGCATCGGCCGCGGCCAAGACCGAGGGCAAGGCCACCCGGCGCCCGATGCCGCCGCCGATTCGCGAAGAGCTGGCCGATCGCGACCTGCGCTCGCAGGACAACCCGGGCGGGGCGGCGCAGTTCTATCTTAAGAAGCGCCTGCCCAAGGGCGAAACGAGTTTGCCGGTCGAGCGCTATATCACCGCGACCGAACAGATGAAGCGGATGCCACGGTTCGATCTCACCACCGGTAGAGCGTTGCCTCCCGAGGTGAAGGCGGATGGGACAGAAGGCGCGAGCGCTCCGGACAGCGCCGCCGAGGTTGAAGGAGATCACAGCATCGACAGCTGGCGGCGCCTCGGCCCCGGCAACATCGGCGGCCGGACTCGCGCTCTGGTGATCGATCCGCGCGCGCCGCGTACCTTCTTCGCGGGCGGAGTCGGCGGGGGCGTCTGGAAGAGCACCAACGCCGGAACCAGCTGGGCGCCGATCGGCGATCTGCTGCCGAATCTGGCGGTGACCACGCTGGTGCTCGACCCGACCAGCTCGGCGACCCTCTACGCCGGTACCGGCGAGGGATTCTTCAACGGCGATGCGATCCGCGGCGCGGGGATCTTCAAGAGCACCAATGGCGGCACGACTTGGACCAGCCTCGCCGCGACCCGGAACGCGAACTTCCACTACGTCAACGACCTGGTGATCAGCGCGAAGAACCGCAGCCGACTCTACGCCGCGACGCGCACCGGCGTCTGGCGAACCGTCAACGGCGGCACCACCTGGACCCGGATTTTCAATCCGGGGGTCACCGACGGCTGCTTCGATCTCGCGATCCGCACCGATAAGATCAACGATGTGGTGTTCGCGTCGTGCGGCAGCATCACGCGCGGGAGAGTGAGCCGCAACGTCAAGGCCGAGAGCACCTCGGCCTGGGTCTCGGTCCTGAGCGATGTCGACATGGGGCGGACCTCGCTCGCGATCGCGCCGTCGAACCAGGACACCATCTACGCGCTCGCCAACAGCCTCGCTCCCGGTGACTACCAGCTCGGCCTGCTCGCCGTCTTCCGTTCGACCGCGGGCGGCAATCCGGGCAGCTGGACCACCCAGGTGCGCAACACCAACGGCAAGAAGCTGAATACGCTGCTGCTGTCGAACCCGGTGATCGCGTTCCTGGTCGAGTGCGGCTTCTCCGATGGCAACCAGTTCATCAACCAGGGCTGGTACGACAACGTCATCGCGGTCGATCCGAAAGATCCCAACCGGGTGTTTGCGGGCGGCGTCGATCTGTTCCGTTCCGATGACGGCGGCAGGAACTGGGGGTTGATCTCCTACTGGTGGGCCGAAGGGCCGCCGGATGCGCCGAGCTTCGCCCACGCCGACCAGCACGCGATCGTCTTCCATCCGCAATACAACGGCACGACCAACCAGATTCTCTACGTCGGTAGCGACGGCGGCATCTCGACCACCAGCAACGCGCGGGCCAAGAGCGGCAAGGATTTGGACGTCTGCGATCCGGAACTCGCCGACGTGGTCTGGCGCAAGCTGAACAACGGCTACGAGGTCACTCAGTTTTACCACGGTGCGGTCTACCCCGGCGGGGCCACCTATTTTGGCGGCACGCAGGACAATGGCACCGTGCGCGGTACCACCGCGACCGGGCGCAACGGCTGGGTGAAGATCCTCGCCGGCGACGGTGGCTATGTCGCGGTCGATCCGACCGACACCCAGACGCTCTATGCCGAAAACTTCGGCCTGTCGATCCAGAAGTCGACCGACGGCGGTGTCACCTTCGAAGACGTCACGGCGGACATCGACGACAACGGCTTCATTTTCATCGCGCCGTTCGGCATGGACCCGAGCGAGCCGCAGCGCCTGTGGACCGGTGGCGCGTTCATCTGGCGCACCGATGACGCCGCGGCAACGTGGACCCGGGCGAGCACGGTGGTGGCCGGCGACGACGACTCGCTGGTGAGCGCGGTCGGCATCGCGCCGAACAATCCGCATCGCGTCCTGGTCGGCCTCTCCGACGGGTTCATCCACCGCAACGACTCGGCACTCGGCGCCGATGATGTCGATTGGCCGTTCGTTCTGCCGCGCGACGGGTTCGTCTCGTCGCTCGCCTTCGACCCGGGCGACGACCTGGTCGCCTACGCCACCTACTCGACATTCGGCGGCGACCACATCTGGCGCACCACCGATGGCGGCGCAACCTGGGCGCCGGCCGACGGCACAGGCGCCACCGGCATTCCGGATATTCCGGTGCATACGATCGTGGTCGATCCGACCGAGCGCAACGTGCTCTACGCCGGCACCGACCTCGGCGTCTTCCTCTCGAACAACTCGGGCGCCACCTGGACGGTCGCCAACACCGCCTTCGCCGCGGTCTCGGTCGAGCACTTGGAGCTCCAGATCGGGTCGGGAGGGGAGGAAAACCTCTTCGCCTTCACCCACGGTCGCGGAGCCTGGAGGGTGCGGGTGAACCCGTAACGGAACAAGCTCTCGCGTGCCTTTTCCTTGCCGCTCTCGGGGTCGGCGGGCAAGGGCAGGCAATGATGCGGGGGGACCGGAGGGAACGTGCAGCGCACCCGGGAAAGGGGATTCCCCGGGTGCTCGGCGGGCCGATCAACGGCGGTGTCGCGCTCGCTTCGGCGAGTGGGGTCAACAGCCTCGACGACACCGGCAATCGGCTGTTCTTCGTCGCCTTCCCCGATGGCGTGACACCGCACCTCTATTCGATCAACACCCTGTCCGGGGCGGTGCTCGGCTCGCCCGCCCTCTCCGGCGGCTCGCGACACCAGCACCGCGAGCACCCCGGCGGCGGTCCGGGGACGAGCACACCCGAAGGGCAAGGCTTCCGAGACGGCGACCGTGGTTGGACAACCTGATCATGGGGCGCTCACCTTCGCGCCGCCATCTCCTCCACGGGTGTGCTCGTCCGGCGACCGTCGGCGTCCCGCCGGCACTGGCGCTTAAGCGGCCTCGGGAGCTAAAGCGCAGGGCACCTTCCCGCGGTCGAGGGGCGGTTCTACGCCGGCCGCGGTCAGCGGAGAGGGAGCGTCAGGAAACGCTCCGCCGCTCCGCCGTCTCGATGCACGGGACCCCGGAGCCGCTCCGCCGACCCGGCGGAGCGGCGCAAGCCGTTCGGGAACCATTCCGCCAAACCGCCGGAACGGTACAGAACATCCGAGAACCGCTCCGCCAGCCCGGGGGAGTGGTTCAGAACATCCGAGAACCACTCCGCCGGCCCGGGGGAGTGGTACACCGACGGATTGCAGCGGTGCAAAATGTTCGAACACCACTCCGCCGGTCGAGCGGAGCGGTGCAAAACCGCGATACACCGTTCCCCCGGTCTGGCGGAGCGGTGCAGTGCGTCGAGCCACCGTTCCCCCGATTCGGCGGAGCGGTTCAACGCGTCACGGTATGGCTCCCCCCGATGGGCGGAAGGGTGCAGGACCTCGCTGCGCCGTTCCCCCCGTTCCGCGGAACGGTGCACGGCATTGGGGCGCAACCTCCTCGACCCGGCGAAGCGCTGTACGAGGCGCGTGCACCGCAACAGAGTTCCGACGGAGACGGGTTCCGTGTCGGTGCAGCGGTGCAGCGTCTCGTTGGAGCTGTGCCGCGATTCGGTGGGGCGGTGCCGGGAATCTGGGGAGGTGGTCTCCGAGGCGCGGCGGTCGATGGCGGACTCGCGGCGCCCCGCACGCATCGACGCTCCGGTGGCCGGGCAGTTGAAGGACCCGGGGGTGACCGCGTTGCTGCGCGGGCTCGCGGCGCAGAACCCTGAGTTGTGCGTGGTGACGACGCGCGAGGGGGTGAAGGACCTCGCGGCGTTCCACGGTGGGACGGCACCGGAGTCCGCAGGCTGAGGCTCGTCCCGGGACCGCCGACGTCTCGCCGGCACAGGCGCTAAAGCGGCCTCGTGCGCTAAAAGCGCAAGGGTTCGAGCTTTGCCGGGGGCCTCTTCTTTGCTGTGTCGAAAAACGCCGCCGAGACGGCGGCGGTCCCAGGACGAGCACACCCGAGGAGCGACAGCGTCGAGAGCTCGGTTCGTACGTGTTCGGGGTCCAGGCGGGCAGCCTGAACCCAGCTCAGAAGCACCGAACGCGGGTGTGATTGTCCCGGGACCGCCGGCGTCTCGCCGGCACAGGCGCTGAAGCGGCCTCGTGCGCTCAAGCGCAAGGGTTCGAGCTTTGCTTGCCCTGGGCGGCGGGATTGCCCCGGCTCGCGCTATGATGGGTAAACGGCCGGAGCGCAACAGGCGGTCGCTTCGTGACGGTCCGTAAGGGCCGGGCACGGAGAGGAAAGTCCGAACTCCTACGGGCGGCAGGCTCGCCAACGGCGAGGCGCGGCGACGCGACGGATCAGTGCAACAGAGAATAGACCGCCGGGTTCCCTTCGGGGGGCCCGGTAAGGGTGAAACGGTGCGGTAAGAGCGCACCGCTCGGCCGGCGACGGACGAGGCTAGGTAAACCCCCTGCGGAGCAAGACCAAATAGGGGAGCGGATTTTAGCGGGCTGCCCGTCCCGCTCCGTTCCGACCTTCGGGTCGGGAGGGGCCGCTTCCGGGTAGGTTGCTTGAGGCCGGCGGCAACGCCGGTCCCAGAGGAATGACCGCGAACCGTCGCTTAGGGCGGCGGGGAGACAGAATTCGGCTTATGGAGCGCTCCGGCCGTCTTCTTGAGACTCCACGATTTTTTGATGCTTCGGACAGAATTCGACCTTGATTGCCCCCGCCCAACTTCCGCCGCCGGTCCTCCCCGGAGATCGTGTCGGGGTTGCCGCCCTTTCAGGGCCGGTCGATCCGACCCGCGTGGCGCTCGGGATGGCCGCGCTCGAACGGCTCGGTTTCGTGCCGGTGCCGGCCGCCAACTTGAACGCCCGAAAGGGCATGTTCGCCGGTGGCGACGAGGAGAGGCTGGCGGCCTTCCACGAGCTGGCGGCCGACCCGTCGATCGCGGCGATTCTTTTCGCACGCGGCGGCCATGGCGTTTTGCGCCTCCTTCCCGGGATCGACTGGTCGCTGCTGGCGGCGCGTCCGCGCGCCTATGTCGGTTTTTCGGACCTCACTCCGTTCCTGCTCGAAGTCGTGCGCCGACTGGGGCTGGTCGCGTTTCATGGGCCGATGATCGCGGCGGACCTCGCGCGCGGCCAGGATGCTGCGGAACAGGCGTCGTTCAAAGACGCGCTCGCCGGGCGCTTTCCCGTCGAGCAGTCATTCGCCGAGACGCTGCGGCTCGGGTCCGGGTCGGGGAGCGGGGTGTTGCTCGGCGGCTGCCTGAGCCTGTTGGTCGCGACCCTCGGCACGCCGTTTGCTCCGGATTTGGAGGGTGCGATCCTACTGCTCGAAGATGTCGGAGAACCGGCCTATCGGGTCGACCGAATGCTCACGCAGCTCCGCCTCTCCGGGCAGCTCGACCGCCTCGCGGGTCTGGTGGTCGGGCATTTGGACGACGGCCTTCAGCCGCTCAGCTCGGCTTCGGAGTGGCGGGAGCTGTTTGGAGATGCCCTCTCCTCCTTCACTTGGCCGGTCGGGTTCGGTCATAATAGTGGGCACCGTAGCCCGAATTGGACCCTCCCCCTCGGCCTTCCGGCGCATCTGGATGCGGCGGGTCGGCGGTTGATTCTCGGAGCGTGACCCCATGTCGAAACCCGTGTTCAAGACGACCGGTGGACCGGCCCCTCCCGAAGGGGTCGGCCGAAAGTCCGAAGATCTGCTGGTCGAGTTCGCAGCGGGGGAGTTCATCTTTCGCGAAGGAGACCTCGGCACCGAGATGTACATCGTCCATGAGGGTCAAGTCGAGGTGCTCAATCGAGCCGGCGACGAGGAGCACCAGATCGCGGTGCTCGAAAAAGGCGATTTCTTCGGTGAGATGTCGCTGCTCGAAGAGCTCCCCCGCGCGGCGTCGATTCGCGCGATCTCACCCGTCAAGCTGGTCACGATCAACGGCACGATGTTCGCCGGCATGCTGCAACGGAACCCTGAGATCGCAGTGCGCATGATGCGCAAGCTGTCGCGCCGCCTGCGCGAGGCCGACGCCCTGCTCTCCGATGCGCTCGCGGCGGTCGGGCAGAGCCGTGCGGCGAGCGAGCTGCCGCATCAGGACGAGCCGGTCGAGGAGTCGACCGCGCTTGAAAAAGTGGTGCACGTCGCCTCGGGGATGGAGTTTCCGATCTCGCTCGGACCCGAGACCTCGCTCGGCCGTCGCGATCCGGTGACCGGGATCTACCCCGACATCGATCTCACGCCGGTCGACAGCCAGCGCGCCGTGTCGCGCCGCCACGCCAAGATCTACCGCCAGGGAAGCAAGTTCTTCCTCGGCGAAGAGATCGGCACGATGAACAACACGTTTTTAAACGGCGGGCGGCTCGAAAAGGGCGTTCCGTCGGAGCTCAAGCACGGCGACGAGATCAAATTGGGCGTCGTGGCGCTCCGTTTCGAGATGCCCCCAACCTCCTGACCAACCCCCTGACGAACCTTCGCCTCTCCTCGCCGCTCGACGCCCTGCCGGGGGTCGGCCCCGCGCGAGCGCGACTGCTCGCCGCGGCCGGATTCTCCCGGATCTCCGATCTTTTGTTTCACCTGCCGTTCCGCTACGAGGATCGGCGCGCGATCTCTTCGGTCGCGGAGGTCCTCTCCTGCGGCGCCACGGAGCGGTTCGCGGGCGTGGTCGGCCGGGTCGAACAGCTCTCGACGGTCGCCGTTCGCAAACGCGGCCTGTCTCTGGTGCGAGGCGTCGTCCGCGACGACAGCGGCGAGCTGCCGGTGGTCTGGTTCAACCGCCCGTTCTTGGCCCAACAGATCGCGCCTGACGTCCCCTACCTGCTCTGGGGCGCGCTCCGGAGCGCCCGGTCGGCGGGCGCCAAAGGGAAGGGGATCAAGAAGAGCCCGAGCCTGGAACCTCCCGGGCTAGAGCTGCTCAATCCGAGCTGCGAGCGGGCGGAGGGGGCGATCCACGGCGCGCGCATCGCACCGGTCTATCCGGCGCTCGCCGGATTCTCGACCGTGGTTCTCCGCCGCCTGCTCGACACCGCGCTCGAACGGCTCGACCTGGCGGCGATTCTGCCCGAGCACCTGCCGGCCGAGCTGCGCGCCCGCTACGCCCTGCCGCCGCTCGCCCAAGCGATCGGCTACCTTCATCGCCCGCCGGACGACGCTGATCTGGCGGCGCTCGCGGCGCGGCGCGCCCCCGCCCAGCTGCGGCTGATCTACGGCGAGCTGCTCGACTTCCAACTTGAGATCGCGCGCTTTCGCGCTCTGGCGACTCGTGCGCCCCGGGTACATCGCTACCGGATCGACGACCGGGTCCGCGCCGCCGCGCGGGCGATCCTGCCGTTTGCGCTCACCGGGGCGCAGAAGCGGGTGCTCGGCGAGATCGCGGCCGACCTCAAAGGTCCGCACCCGATGCTCCGCCTGCTCCAGGGGGACGTCGGCAGCGGCAAGACGATCGTTGCGGCGTTGGCGCTCGCGATCGCGGCTGAGAATGGCTTCCAAGGGGCATTCATGGCACCGACCGAGCTGCTCGCCGAACAACATTTCGCGAGCCTCTCTCGGCTGCTCGGCAGCCGCTACCGGGTCGGTCTGCTCACCGCCTCGGCGGCCGACCCGAAGGCGCGGCGCGCGGCGCTTGCCCGAGGGGAGATCCAGATCGCGGTCGGCACCCACGCCCTGATTCAAGAGGGGATCCGCTTCGCCCGGCTCGGCCTCGCGGTGGTCGATGAGCAACACCGCTTCGGGGTCGCCCAGCGCCGGCTGCTCCAGGCCAAAGGGGACCGCCCCGATCTGCTGGTGATGACCGCGACACCGATCCCGCGCTCGCTCACCCTGGCGCTGTACGGCGACCTCGATCTCTCCGAGCTCGACGAGCTGCCGCCGGGTCGATCGCCGATCGAAACCGAAGTGGTCGCCGCCTCGCGCCGACGCGCGGTCTACGCCCGGCTCGGAAGCGAGCTCCGAGCCGGGGCGCGCGCCTACATCGTCTTTCCGCTGATCGAAGAGAGCGAGGAGGTCGATGCCGGCTCGTTGGCCGAGCTGGGCCAGACGATTCGACGGCAGTTTCCCGATGTGCCGAGCGCCGCGCTCCACGGCCGGCTGCCGGCCACCGAGCGCGAGGCGATCTTGCGCGCGTTCGCCGCCGGGACGATCCGGCTGTTGGTCGCGACCACGGTGATCGAGGTCGGCATCGACGTGCCCGAGGCGACTTGGATGGTGATCGAGAGCGCCGAACGGTTCGGGCTCGCCCAGCTCCACCAGCTGCGCGGCCGGGTGGGGCGGGGGAGCGCCCCTTCGCGCTGCGTGGCGCTCCACGGCCGGCTGTCGGAAGTGGGGCGGCGCCGGCTCTCAATCTTCGGCGAGACCGGTGACGGCTTTCGGATCGCCGAAGCCGACCTCGCGATCCGCGGTCCCGGCGAGCTGCTCGGCACCCGCCAGTCCGGGGTGCCGCTGTTTCGTGTCGCCGACCTGCTCGCGGACGCGCAATGGCTGGGCCGAGCCCGCGACGACGCAGCGGTTTTGCTCGAAGATTGGGACGATCCGGATCTCGCGCCACTCACCCGTCGGATCGATGCCCGGGTGCGCCGCCGGGAAGGGGCCCTGGCGGCAGGATAGCCCCCAGGGCAAAAGGCCAACGAAACCACAACCGACCGTTCGAGCCCTTGGCGCCGGGGGGAGGTGCCGTTACAATCCTCCACGTCTGCGAGGTTGAGCCCCGTTTTGGAATCCGCGAAAGTCATGCCCGGCCGCCACCCTGGAGAAATGTTCATGAGCAGCGAGAGTCAGGTTTTGGTGCGCCAGATCGACGATCTGGACATCTCGGCGGTGGTCGAGATCGACGAGCGAATCGCGGGTGCCTACCGGCCGGAAGTTTGGGAGCGCCGAATCAGTTATCACCTACGCCGAGATCCGGAAACGGCGCTCGTGGCCGAGCACTTAGGGGCGGTCGTCGGCTTCATGCTCGGCGATGTCCGCTCCGGCGAGTTCGGCCTGGAAGAGCCAACCGGCTGGATCGAGGTCGTGGGTGTCGATCCGCGCACCCGCGGCTTAGGGGTCGGGCGAAGGCTCGCCGAGGAGATGCTCGCGCGGTTTCGCGCCCGCGGCGCAACCGGCGTGCGCACCCTGGTCGAAGATGAACGGGGAGAGCTGGTCAAGTTCTTCGCCTCGGTCGGCTTTACGCCGTCCAAACTGACCGCCCTGGAACGGAAAATCTGACGTGCGGAACGGAACCTGGAGTGCCGAGGAGTGACATCGAAATGACTTTGAGAACCGAAACGCTGCCGAGCAAGTTTCACGGCGCCGTGATCAACTGGCGTGAGGCCTATCTGCCCGACTATCCCCTGTTGATGGAGAGTTGGGAGAAGTTCTTCCCCACCGAGCCGAAGTTCCAGCTCTGCGCGTTCCGCCAGATGGGGATGTGTACGACCATCGAGTGCGGCGAGCACACCGGCAAGCCGAAACACCAGAAAGCCTCGGAGATGGCGCCCGAGACGGCGCACCACCTGTACGGAGCGATCCGCGCCCAGGCCTCGACCGAGTTCGGCTCGATTCAACAGCATCGGCTGACGCTGGCCCGCGCCCAGAACGAAGAGGAGCAGTTCTGGATTCTGCGCATGATGGCCGAGGAGCTGCGGCACGGCTACCAGATGCTCCATCTGCTGGCCGAGGACGACTGGACGAGCGTCACGAGTGAAAGCACCGAGCAGATGATCGAGGGGATCCTCTCGATGAACACCGGCTCGCATCTGCTCTCCGCGTTCAACATCGATTTCGATTCGTTTGTCGACAGCGTAGTGTTCTGCGGCCTGATCGACCGGGTCGGCAAGTACCAGCTTTCGATGCAGAAGGTGAGCGCCTACCAGCCGATGGCCGAGAGCATGCCGAAGATGCTCCAGGAAGAGGCGTTTCACCTCGCGGCCGGCGTCGTGCCGATGCGCCGCTGGGTGACCCGCGCGGCGGCCGGCGACGTGACGATCACCGTCTCGGCGCTCCAAAAGACGATCAACAAATGGCTGCAGCGCGGTTTAGAGATGTTCGGCGACGAGCGGGGCGGGGCCTCGAACGTCAAGATGGGGCTAAAGCCGCTCAAGAACTTCGAGGCGCAGCAGCAGTACCGCGACGAGGTGGGCAAGCTGGTGCGCGATTTGAACCTGCGCCACCTGCGCGCCCGCTGCCCGAATCTGACCATCGGCAACGCGGAAAAGACGCTCGACCGCATCCTCGCCGGAGAGGTGCTCGAAGGGATCGGGCGCGACGATCTGCTCCGCCTGCCGCACGCCGATTTCTTCCGCCGTCGCGGGACCCCGGCGTTCACCATGATCGGGCGCGACGGCGAGCGGTTCGACGATGTGAACGGCTATGCCAAGCACCTCGCGCAGAACCTTCCCGAGTCGTATCTGGCGAACCGGGATTTCGCGGAGTACCTCGATCTGCTCGGCCAGGTGGTGCGTGGCGAGACGACCGCGGAGGTCGCCTCGGCGAAGTCGCCCGCGCTTCGTCGGGTCGGCGGTGCCTGCCCCTGCTCGAAAGCCGTGCGCTGGGTGGTCGACGATCCGTCCCCCAACCTCTCGAGCCCGGCCCTCGCGAGCGCGTGACGATTCCCTTCCACTGCCGGAGAACGCGCGGGAGAGAGCGGCGATGAAACTCTTCGATCGGTTGATCGTCACCGGGCTGCCCCTGGTTCCCAAGGCAATAGTGGGCAAGGTCGCCCGCCGCTACGTCGCGGGTGAAACGCTCGACGACGCGCTCCGTACGGTGCGCGACCTGAACGGGGAGGGGTCTATGGTCACCCTCGACCTGCTCGGCGAGGAGGTCTCGCAACGGGCGAAGGCGACCGCGTCGGTCGACGAATACGTGCGGATTTTGGAGCAGGTCCACGCCCAGGGTCTCGACGCCAACGTCTCGATCAAGCCGACCATGCTCGGGATGAAGTTCGATCTCGGTTTCTGTCGCGAATCGATCGAGCGGATCGTCGTCGCCGCCAAGAGCTTCGGCAACTTCGTCCGCATCGACATGGAGGATGCCTCGACCACCGACCCGACGCTCGCGATCTTTCGCGAACTGTTCGAGAAATACGGCAACGTCGGCGTCGTCCTTCAGGCTTACATGCGGCGTACGCTCGATGACATCGCGGCGCTCCCACCGGAGGGCGCCAACATCCGGATCTGCAAAGGGATCTACATCGAGTCGAGGAAGATCGCCTGGAAGGGGTACGAGACGGTCCGCGCCAACTACGTCCAGGCGCTAGACAAGCTGATCCGCCAGGGGGTCTATCCGGCGATCGCGACCCACGACGAATATCTCGTCTGCGCGGCGCTCGGGTTGATCGAAAAGCACGCCCTCGCGCGCGACCGGTACGAGTTCCAGATGCTGCTCGGGGTGGACGAAGAGCTGCGGAAGATCCTGATCGCGGAAGGGCACCGGCTGCGCGTCTATGTGCCGTACGGGCGCGATTGGTACCCGTACTCGATCCGCCGTTTGCGCGAGAACCCCGAGATCGCCCGCCACGTCATGCGCTCGATGCTCGCAGGCAAGTAGAACTCCGAAGGGCGCCGCCGGAGCGATATGCTCCGCCGCCCATGGCCGTCCCTGATTCCTTCCCGATGTTGGAACCCGACCGCGATTCCGGCCGCTCCCCTGCGGCTGCGGTCCGCTTTCTCGTCGACCTCGCCCGCGCGCTCCATCGTTACGGCACCACGGCGCACCGTCTGGAAAACGCCCTCCAGGGTGTGGCGCACCGGCTGGGGCTCGAAGCCCAGTTCTTCTCCACCCCTACGGCGGTTTTCCTCTCCGCCGGCCTGCCCGGGGAGGAGGCGAAGACCGTCTTGATCCGCGTCCAGCCCGAGGCGATGAACCTGGAGCGGCTGGCCCTGCTCGACGGCTTGGCGTCGGAAGTGATGCGCGGCGAGGTCTCGGTCGAGGATGCGGCGGAGCGGATCGCCTCGATCAACACCGCGCCGCCCAGGTATGGCCGCGCCCTGGTGCTCACCTCGTCGGCGTTCGCTTCGGCCACGGCGGCACGCTTCTTCGGCGGTGGCTGGCGCGAGGTCGTGGCGGGCGGCATTCTCGGCCTGCTGATCGGCCTGCTCGGGCTCTACTCGGGACCGCGCCCCTGGCTCGGTCGCCTGTTCGAGCCGATGGCGGCGGCGCTCGCCTCGTTTCTGGCCACGTTCGCCGCGGCGCACGGGGGGCGGGTCTCGGTCTACATCGTGACCCTCTCGGCGCTGATCACCCTGGTGCCGGGGCTGTCGCTCACGGTCGCGATGTCGGAGCTTTCGACGCGCGATCTCTCCTCCGGCAGCGCACGGCTCGCGAACGCTTTGATGATCTTCCTCGCCCTCGCGTTCGGCGTTGCGTTCGGCGCCCAACTCGCCTCGTTGCTGATCGCCGGGGCGCCTGTGACCGCGATCGTCCATTCGGTCCCGCTCCCCGCTTGGACCGAGTGGGTGGCGCTGCTCATCGCACCGCTCGGCTTCGTGGTCCTGCTCCGCGCCAGCCCGCGCGACATCCCGTGGATCGTGATCGCCGCGCTCACCGCCTATTTCGGCGTCCGCTTGGGCGCCCGCGCGCTCGGCCCCCAACTCGGAGCCTTCGCCGGGGCGGTGGCGGTCGGCGCGGGCAGCAATCTCTACGCCCGCTTTCTCGATCGACCCGCCGCGGTCACCCAGGTCCCCGGCATCCTCTTCCTCGTGCCCGGCAGCGTCGGCTTCGAAAGCCTCGCCGCCCTGCTCGAAAGCGACGTCGTCTCCGGCATCGAGACGGCGTTTCGCATGACCCTCGTGGCGATCGCCCTGGTCGCGGGGTTGCTGGTCTCGAACGTGGTGGTGCCGCCGAGGAAGGCGCTCTAGGGGGAAATCCCGGGAGTTTCCACTGCCCGTCATAGAATCAAGGCGCAACGACTCGAGGAAGCCGCGATGAAACCTTCTCTTGGAAGATCGAACGCCCCGGCGCGCATCGAGTACCTGAAGGTCCAAAACTTCCGCGCGCTCCGGGAAGTGGAATTCAAGGACCTGACGCCCTTGACCGTGCTGCTCGGCCCGAATGGCAGCGGTAAATCCACCGTGTTCGACGTGTTCGCATTTCTAGCCGAATGCTTCGAGCTTGGGCTCCGGAAGGCATGGGACAAGCGCGGACGGGCCAAGGAGCTCAAGGCGCGAGGCGGCGACGGGCCGGTCTCGATCGAGATCAAATATCGAGAAGCAGGTTATCCGCTGATCACCTACCACCTGGCGGTCGACGAGCAGGGCGGCCGGCCGGTCGTGGTCGAGGAGTGGCTGCGCTGGAAGCGGGGCAGCCACGGACAGCCGTTCCGGTTTCTCGACTATCGCCTCGGGCAGGGGCGTGCGGTGAGCGGTGAGCTGCCCGACGCCCAGGATCGACGCGTCGAGGTTCCTTTGAAAGCTCCCGATCTGCTGGCGGTCAATGCACTCGGTCAGTTTGCCGAGCATCCGCGGGTCGCCGCATTGCGGGATTTCATCACGGGTTGGTATGTGTCGTATCTCTCGGCCGATAGCGCCCGGGGCCAACCCGAGGCAGGTCTCCAGGAGCGACTGACGAAGACCGGCGACAATCTCGCCAATGTGATCCAGTACCTGGCGGAGAGGCACGAAGGGCAGCTCGAACGGATCTTCAGCGTACTGCGCAAGCGCGTGCCACGTATCGAGCGAGTTCTCGCCGAGGCGATGCCCGACGGTCGGCTGCTGCTTCAGATCAAAGACGCGCCGTTCTCTCAGCCGGTGCTGGCCCGCTTCGCCTCCGACGGCACGCTCAAGATGCTGGCCTACCTGGTGCTTCTCTACGATCCGACACCACCCCCCTTCGTCGGTATCGAGGAGCCAGAGAACTTCCTGCACCCTCGCCTGTTGCCTGATCTCGCCGAGGAGTGTCGGGCCGCAACCGAGCGAACGCAGCTCCTCGTGACGACCCATTCGCCGTTCTTTCTCAACGCACTACGGCCCGACGAAGTGCGTGTCCTCTGGCGTGACGAGCAGGGATACACGCAGACGCAGCGCGCTTCGGACCTCGTCGGAGTGCCGAGTTTTGTCGAACAGGGTGCGTTGCTCGGTCAACTCTGGATGGAGGGCCAGCTCGGCGTGGGCGATCCGCTGGTCAATCAGGGCTCGCCGACCCGCCCCCTTGGCCGCCAACTATGAAGGCGGCGCATCTGGAATTGCTGGTCGAAGATCTCTCGACTGAAGCCTTCTTGCGCGCCTTGCTCCCTCGTCTGCTTCCCGACGACCGTAGCTTCGAAGTGCATCCGTTCCAGGGTAAGGCGGATCTCCTGAAGAAGCTACAGTCCCGCCTGCTCGGCTACGCGCATTGGTTGCCGGAGGACTGGCGCATCGTAGTGGTCGTCGATCGTGATGGGGAGGAGTGCGAGAAGTTGAAGGGGCAACTCGAAGAGATTGCCGCCGCATCCGGCCTGGTGACTCGAACCCGGGCTGGCGGGCATGAGTGGCAACTGGTCAGTCGGATCGCGATCGAGGAGCTGGAGGCCTGGTATTTCGGCGATTGGGTGGCGGTATGCAACGCCTTTCCCAAGGTATCGCCCGGCGTCCCGAACCAGTCTGCTTTCCGTGACTCCGACGCCATTCGTGGCGGTACTTGGGAGGCCTTCGAGCGTGTCCTCCAGCGGTATGGATATTTCAAGTCCGGCTTGCGCAAAATAGAGGTTGCCCGGGCGGTTGGTGCTCTGGCCGATCCCGCGCGCAACCGGTCGCAAAGCTTCGCGGTGTTCCTCGACGCTGTGGCAGAGGCGGTTGCCTGAGACACGGGCTGGATGGAGTCGTGCTCGGAAGCGATGTCGTTCCTGGCGGGGCCGGAGAGACCTGTTCGGGTCGCCCCCACTACGTTACGGCGCCGAAGTCATCTAGCTCTGTCCAAGCACTGCCGGTACTCTCTCCACGCCGCCAGATAAGTTTGCGAGTCCCCTTCTGGGACGCCCTTCACACGAGCGGAAAACTTCGGCACGCAAGCCTTGCAAGCCTTCTCATGGTCTTGGGCTTCTGTGGGATCCTCCCCGAGAGTCGCCCGACGAAAATCGGCTGGTAGGCAGAGGTGTGTTCGGGCTCGGGTCAGGCTTTGAAGGTACTCGTCGGCATTGGGCCAGATCCGCACCGTCTGATCCCCGCCTGTCGTCACCACCCGAGTGCCATCCGGGCTGAAAGACGCAGACCGGACCCAAGCGGTGTGTCCTCTCAGGGTGGCGATCGGCTGGCCTGTCACAGCACTCCAGATCCGTGCCGTCTTGTCCTTGGAAGCCGTCACCACCCGCGTGCCGTCAGGGCTGAAAGACGCGGCCAGGACAGTGCTCGTGTGTCCCGTCAGGGTAATGAGCGGCTGGCCTGTAACAGCGTTCCAGATCCGCGCGGTCTGGTCCTCGGAGACCGTCACCGCCCGAGTGCCGTCCGGGCTGAAAGATGCGTCCCTAAGGGCGCCCGTGTGCCCCGTCAGGGTGGCGATTGGCTGGCCTGTGGCAGCGTCCCAGATTCGCGCCATCTGCCGGGAAGCCGTCAACACCCGCGTCCCATCCGGGCTGAAAGACGCGGCCAGGACAGTACCCTTATTCCCCGTCAGGGTGGCGAGCGGTTCCTCAATGGCTTCTTCCCAGATCCACGTCGTGTCCGAGGAAGCCGTCAGCGTCAGCGTGCCGTCCGGGCTGAAAGACGCAACCCGGACCCAATCCCCGTGCCCCGTTAGCGTGGCAATTGGCTGGCCGGTGGCAACGTCCCAAATCCGCGCCGTCTTGTCGCGGGAAGCCGTCACCACCTGCGTGCCGTCCGGGCTGAAAGACGCAGCCTCGACCGAACCCGTGTGCCCTGTCAGGGTGGCGATTGGCTGGCCGGTGGTAGCGTCCCAGATCCGCGCAGTCTGGTCCCGAGAAGCCGTCACGATCCGCGTGCCGTCCGGGCTGAAAGACGCAGCCTCGACCGAACCCGTGTGCCCTGTCAGGGTGGCGATCGGCTGTCCGGTGACTGCGTTCCCGATCCGCGCTGTTTCGCCTCTGGAAGCCGTCACCACCCGGGTGCCATCCGGGCTGAGAGACGCTGCCTCGGCAGACTCCGAGTGCCCGGTCAGTGTTGAGACCTGCTGGCCAGTGGCAGTGTTCCAGATCAGCGCTTTCAAATCACCCCAGGAAGCTGTTACCACCCGGGTGCCGTCCGGGCTGAACGACGCGGTCTGGATAGGGCCCCACCTGTTCCCTGCCGGCAGGGTGGCGATCAGGTGGCCGGTCGCTACGTTCCAGATCCGCGCCGTCTGGTCCCTGGAAGTTGTCACCACCTGCGTGCCGTCCGGGCTGAAAGACGCGGTCCTGACATCATCTGTGTGCCCCGTCAGGGTGGCGAGCGGCTGGCCGGTGGCAGCGTCCCAGATCCGCGCCGTATTGCCCGAAGCCGTCACCACCCGGGTGCCATCCGGGCTGAAAGACACGGTCTTAACGTCATCTGTGTACCCCGTCAGGGTGGCGAGCGGCCGGCCGGTGGCAGCGTTCCAGATTCTCACCGTATGGTCCCAAGAAGCTGTTACCACCCGTGTGCCGTCCAGACTGAAAGACACAGCCTCGACCGGACCCAGGGTGGCGCTCGGCCGGCCGGTGGCTACGTTCCAGATCCGCGTTGTTTGGTCCAAGGAAGAAATCACCACCCGGACGCCGTCCGGGCAGAAAGACGTGGCCTCGACAACACCAGAACGCCCAGTGAGGGTGGCGATCTGCCGCCCAGTGGCAGCGTCCCAGATCGTTGTCTGGTTCCAGGAAGTCGTCACCACCCGGGTGCCATCCGGGCTGAAAGACGCGGTCTTGACGTCATCTGTGTGCCCCGTCAGGGTGGCGAGCGGCCGGCCGGTGGCAGTGTTCCAGACCCGCGCCGTCTTGTCCGCGGAAGCTGTCACCACGCGAGTGCCGTCAGGGCTGAAGGAAGCCGCCTGGACCGAACCCGTGTGCCCCGTTAGGGTTGCGAGTGGCTCGCCGGTGGCAACGCTCCAGATCCGCGCCGTCTTGTCCGCGGAAGCTGTCACCACACGAGTGCCGTCAGGGCTGAAGGAAGCCGCCTGGACCGAACCCGTGTGCCCCTCCAATGTGGCAAACTCCATAGGCTCGGCAAGAATTTGGTGAAGAGTACTGCTTGCCGTCGGCGCAGAGCTTGGCTGATGGACTTCCAAGAGAACCAGTCCGGCCTCCGTCGGGTGATTTGCCGCGAGGTTGACCGCTATGGCTGCTTGTGCTCTGTCCCGCGACCGGTCTTCGGCCACGAGGGCTTGTTGACGCTGCCACCAAGCCAACACCGAGGACAAGAGGATGGCGACGACAGCGATCACTGCCGCGATCTGAAGGTTGCGACGCTGGCGCTTGCGGCGATCTGCCTGCCGGCAGCTCGCTGCGACGAGCCGTTCCTCGTCGACCGTGCATGCCCGCATTCCCCTCCGCCCGGCCTCCACGCGGGCCAGGTCAAATTCGTCCAGGGGTGTCCCGATCTTGCCGTCCGCCCACTCCGCGTCCCGGTCCTGCAGGACGCGTAGCGCACGCTGTCCTGGCAGGTCCGAAGCCTCGAAGCGCCGACGCACCAGAGGGGCCAACGTGTCATGACATATGCGTAGGCTGGCGCTGCCAGTCAGGAGGTAAAGGTCTTTGCACTTCTCCACCAGATCCGCCACATCTTGGCGATGTTCGTAGCGCTCGATAACCTCGGCGGCCAGGTGGGCCTCGGCGGTGCCCAAGGGCGTGGTGTGAAAGAACAGGAGATCGAGGGCGAGTCCAGAGTCCACGACATCAGGCCGCCACTTCCGAAGGGCGGTGAACTGCTCCTCAATGAAGTCGTCG
Organism: Holophagales bacterium; assembly: GCA_031404815.1. Lineage (GTDB taxonomy): Bacteria > Acidobacteriota > Thermoanaerobaculia > Multivoradales > UBA5704 > DASYKS01. The sequence continues at coordinate 18,363 of JANNIH010000132.1, forward strand.
AGGAGGAGGCCGCGGCGCTTCATGTCCTGGTAGAGGGTGACGGTGAAGCGGGGCGCATTAGGGTTCATTTGCCTGACCTGCGTCCACATCTTGGTCAGCAGGATCTGGAGGATCGGGGCGATGGTGGCGGCGAGCTGCTCGATGAGGTCATCCGCGATGAGGCCGGGGAGCTCCGGGTCGATCTCCAGACGGTATTGACGCTTCAAGCGGTCGCTCCCCTCCAGCCCGGCGACGGCTTCCACGATGCCGTCGCGGTCGAGGTGGGTGACCTCGACCCGGGTGCGGGGGAGCCTTTCGGCATCGAGCAACCGCAAGACCTCCGCCAGCCACTCCTTCCGGAAGCCGAGGACGAGGCGCCCCTGCGTGCGGTCCTCGCGCACTGTGAAGAGCGAATGCAGCAGGGTCGCGAATCCCTCGGCTTCGCCGCCGCCGAGCAGCGGGCGCGTCCAGACTTCCTCGGCCTGATCGAGGATCACCGTAAGCGGCTTGCCGGTCGCCTCTTCCCTTCGGCGCCAGGCATCTCGGAGATCGGTCCCCGCCAGGCCGACGTTGAGTGCCCGTGCGAGGGTTCCGGTCAGGCCGAGAGTGCCGTCGCGGCGGAGATAGAGCACGTCATGCGAGGCTTCCAGTCGCGGCTGGAGGCCTGCGGCAAGGAGCGACGATTTGCCGGCGCCGGTGTCGCCAAAGAGGAGCACGATGGGCGCTCCGTCCGGCAGGGTCACCGCCTCGAACAGTTCGCGGATCTCACGGCCGCGGCCGAAGAAGACCGGGGCGTCTTCGCGGGTGAAGGAGGCGAGGTGCTTGAAGGGCGACAGGGGCAGATCCATCGCTGGAGGTGCGGGGAGCCCGAAGAGAGGATTCCGAGCGGCCACCGGCAGGCTCCAGCGTTGGACGCGCTCTTCGGCTCCGGGCGCGACATAGAGGGCCCAGGGCTTCGCCCCCTCGCCGGTCCGGGTTTGCACCGCCGCTATGGCTTCCGTGAACGCGCTCCGGATTGGAGCGCCGGAGGCGAGCGCCTTGTAGAACCGGCTCGATAGATCCGTGGCCACCGCGTCCTGGATCGCCTCGGACGTGGCGATCACCGCGGGGACTCCGGCGGCGAGGAGATCCTGGACCTGATCTTGGGTGGAGCAGCCGTTCAGGAAGACCAGCTCGAAGCCCCGCTGCTCGCCTAGAAAACGGGCGAAGCTTCCGGCGTGGGCCAGCCGGGCCGCTCCTTCTGGTGATTCGAACAGCAGCACCCCGCTGCCGGCATGGCCTCCGAAGTGGAAGATCGCTACCCGGTCGCGGTATCGCGCGTCCTGGAAGACGTCCAACACCTCCGCGATCGTGGCGTTGGCGCGTTCCACCACCTCGCAGAGCCCCGCCTGCTCCGCGACGGCCAGGGCCTCGCGCACGCGTCGCTGCTCCTCGGGGAGATTCCGCAGGTAACGGGCCTTGTCGCCCCGATCGTTGGCGAACGCGAAGAAGACGACAGGCGGCGCTTGCCGGCTCATCGAGGTGGTGGTGGCGCGAACGAGGGAAGCGCGGGCATGGCGAGTCGTCGGTGGATAAAAGAATCCTACAGCAAGGCGCCCGCGGCAAACGATCTCCGGGCGAGAGGTGGCTTCAAGGCTCAGGAAGCCGCTCTCCGGCCCGGCGAGTGCTCGTAAGCCGGCGGAGCATGCGAAACTGCAGCCGTCTCTTAGCAGGGAGAGAATGAACCCTGCTCTTTTTGGAGGACGCCATGGTCACACGTCGAACCGATCGCACCCCGAAAGCAAAACCGAAAGCTCCGGCGCGGAAGCCCGCTTCGAAGCCGGTTCCCCGGCCGGCGGCGAAGCAGGCTGCGAGCCCGAAGGCGAAGAAGGCGGCGAAGGCATTGGGCCTGGTCTCGCCACAGCAGGCCAAGTCGGCGGCCCAAGCGGCCGTCGGCCCGGCCGCAATTCCGGTGCAAGCGGCGGAAGCCACGCCGAAAAATCTGTCGGACGCGCGTCGACGTCTGGAGATGCGCCAGCGAAGCGAGAGGAAGAACCGGATCAAGGTCTTCGAGCAAGCCGATAAAGCGCTCGCCGAGAACCGGACCGAGGTTCTCGCGCAGGTGACCGCCGCTCCGGCGGCGCTCGCCGCGGCGGCCGTGCAACCGTTGCGGATTCTGGCCGAAGGGGACTCCTGGTTCGACTATCCGAACTTCGGCGGCGCCGGAGTGATCTGGCAGCTCGAGCAGAAGATCGACGCGCTATTTTTGAACCTGGCGAAGGCGGGCGACGAGGCGCGCTACATGCTCGGTGTCGACGAACGGAAGGTGTTGGCCGATCAGCTGAAGGCCGCCGTCGACCGGGGGCGGCCGTTCGACGCTCTGTTGTTCTCCGGCGGCGGCAACGACATCGTCGGCAACCCCCTGGTCCTCTGGCTCAAGACGTTCCAGCTCGGCATGTCGGCGAAAGACGTGATCGATGCGCCGCGCTTCGGCGCCGCCCTCGGGCTGGTGCGCGCCGCGTTCGAGGATCTGATTCAGATCCGCGACGCCAACAGCCCAAATACTGTGATCTTCTTGAATGCCTACGACCATGCGATCCCCGACGGCAGCAAGATCTGCGGCTTCGGCCCCTGGCTCCAGCCGTCGCTCAAGGCGCGCGGTGTACCGGAGCCGGTACGCCGCGCGGTGGTCAAGGAGCAGCTCTCTCAGTTCGCCGCTATGCTCGCGACACTTGCCGACCCGGCGCGCAAGATCTTTCTCGTGCCGACGCAAGGGACGCTCGCCGGTCACGACAACTGGTGGCACAACGAGCTCCACCCGAACGCCGACGGTTTCCGCGCCATCGCCAACAAGTTCCGCGACGCGTTGAAAGCGGTGTTTCCAGGCCGGGTGTAGGAATCATCCCCGAAGCGCCTTTGGCCCGGCCGAGAGTCAGCGGGCGGCTACCGTCCTGTGCGGCTACCGTCCTGTGCGGCTCTCGACCCGCAGAAACGTCTCCACGCCGACCACCGCCGGATCGAGTGCGAACTCCCACAAGTCGAGGCCGCCGAACAGCGCTTTGACGTTGCTCCATCCCGCCGCTTGCATGTGGCGGGCACCGTCGACCGCGAGCGCGCCGTCGTCATCGAACAGGACGATGTCGCGATCGCGCGGCGGCGCCCAGTCGGGTCCCGGATAGGAGATCGCACCGGCGAGCGTGCGGGTGCCAGGATGGGTGCGGACGTCGATCAGGAGCGGCGGATCGCCTTCGGTCAGGCGCCGGAACACATGGTAGGGGGAGATTTCGAGCGCGGGATCGAACTGGATCACCGGGGTCGAGTCGTCGAGGAAGTGGGCGGGCACGGGCGGGATGCTAGCACCCGCCCGGCCCGTCGCCGGACGTTTTCAGACCTCAGAGCAGCTTCGAGTCGTGGTCGGCCCAGACCAGGCCGGACATCACCTTGGGCAGGAAACGGGTCGATTTCGGCGGCAGCATTTCGCCGTGCTCGATCGCGAGCGCGAACGCCGCCGGGGTCATCGGCGGCAGCCAGATGCCGGTGCGAGCTTCGCCGTTCTCGATCATGTCGTAGAGGACGCCCGGGTCCGACCGGTAGGTGGTGGTGCCGTCGACCGCTGCGGCGGGTGCGAGCCCGAGCGCCGGGTAGACGATCTCGTGGAGCAAGACGACGGCGACGTGCCGCGCGCCGGGGGAGAGCGAGGCGGGAGCGCGCTCAGGGTCGAGAACCCAAATCTCCGCCGGCCGCCCCTTCACCTTGAGGCCGATCGCAGTGGCACCGGCTGCGGCGACGGCTTCGGCCAGGGCCGTGCCGTCGCTCACTTCGATCGTTCGCCGTTCGGCTCCCGAGGCGGCGCCGATCGCGTCGAGGTCGATCGCTGTGCCGAACGCGCGATGGATCGGATCGATGGTGAGCGCGGGCGAGGAGAGGCTGGTGACGATCGCGAGCTTCGCCGAAGCGGCCGTGCCGGCGGCGGCGCCGTGGGCGCGCGCGAAATGGCCAGCCACCTTGTAGCGGTGGTGGCCGTCGGCGATCGCGGAGGGGCCGGCGGTCGCTTCTTGGTAGAGCGCGATGCGCGCCGGATCATCGACCCGGAACAAGAGGTGATGGTGCCCATCCGGATCGAGATGATCGACCAGCGGTTCCTGGCCCGCGATGTCCTCGGCCACCAGGCGGTCCAACCGGCCGCCGTCTTCGGACAGCAGGAGGGCGGGTTCGAGATCGACGCGCGTGGCGTCGAGCAGCGCGGTGCGGTCGGCGATCGCCTTTTCGAGCGTCTGCTCGTGTGGCCGAATGGTCGCCGCGTCGGCGATCTCGACCAGACCTGCGACCCCGAGCCGCCGGCCGCCGCCGGCCAGGGCGATCACGTACGGGTAGATCGCCGGGCGCTCGTCGCGGACAATGCCGCCGTCGGCGAGCCAGGTCCGATGGAGCGCAGCGGCGTGGGCATAAGGGTTGCTACCGTCTGCCGCCACGGGGCAGGTGAGGTGGACGAACTGGAACGGCGAGTCCGCTTGATAGCTGTCGCGCAGTGCCGGGTTGATCTGATCGTAAGGGAGTGCCGCGAGCGGGCCGGGGTCACCGGCCGAAGCGCCGTAGCGAAGCCCTGCGAAAGCGAATAGACGCATCATTCCTCCGGTTGGGTGTGCTGCCGAAGTGGGGATTGTACCTTCAGGTTGTCCCACGTAGGGCCCGAGCTGTGCCCGAGCTGAGACCGGGCTCTCCTTGCATAGCTCTTCTGCTATATTTTGGCGGATTTTCCGCCGGGAGTGGCCCCGAATGCGCGCAATCGTCGTTTCCGAACTGGGACAACCTGAGGTGTTGGTGCTGCGCGACGCTCCGGAGCCGGTGCCGGCTCGAGGGCAGGTCCTGGTGCGCATGCGCGCCGCGGGCGTGAACTTTTCGGAGACCGAGCGACGCCGGGGGCTCTATCGGCCACCGAGTTTGCCTTGGATTCCAGGCGGCGAGGGCGCCGGGGTGGTCGAGGCGGTCGGTTCGGAGACCGATACCGGCTGGCTCGGCCGGCGGGTCGCCTTCTGGGGAATGGAACCGGAGACCTCCGGAACCTACGCCGAGTTCTGCGTGGCGCCGGTCGATGCGCTGGTCGCTCTGCCGGACGAAATCTCGTTTCCAACCGGTGCCGCCCTGTTGCTTCAAGGGCTCACCGCCTACGGCCTGGTCCATCTCGCGGCGCGCGCCGAGTCGGGGATGACGCTTCTGATCCACGCCGCCGGTGGTGGAGTCGGGCGGATCGCGATTCAACTCGCCCGCCGGATGGGCGCGAGGGTGCTCGGCACCGCCTCGACGCGTGAGAAGCGGACGGCGATCACCGAAGTGGGGGGCGAGGCGTTCGCTTATGGCCCCGAACTCGTGAGCCAACTGCTCGCCGCGACCGATGGGCGGGGAGTGGATGTCGTGCTCGATGCGGTGGGGCGCGAGACCCAAGAGGCGAGCCTCGCCTGCCTCGCGCCGTTCGGCCGGTTGGTCTTCTTCGGCGATGCGAGCGGCCCGCCCTTACCCGTCGATCCCGGTGCGCTCTACGACCGCTGCCTTTCGGTCGGCGCGTATGTCTTGAACGCTGTCCACCCCCCCGGCTACTTCGAACGGGCGCGGCGCAAGCTGATCGCCGCGGTCGTCGAGAGTTGGCTCGATTTGCGCATAGCAAAGTTTCTACCCTTGGCCGAAGCGGCGGAGGCGCATCGCCGGCTGGAGTCGCGCAAGGTGGCGGGCAAGCTGGTGCTGGAGATCTGAACCCGAGAAGTTCCGACTGCGGAGCGTTTGGCGCGTCCGCGTGGAGGTCTTAGATGCCGTTTTGTGTCACCTCTTGTCGCCTCTTTTCGCCAGGTGGCCGTGGAGCGTTTTCACCTTTGCTCCCCGCGCTCGTCCTCCTGGCCGGTCTTTCGGCCCCGATCGGCACGGCTTGGGCGGAGGATTCCCTCCTGCCGCTCTCCGCTGCACCGGGGGTGGGGGAGCGGATCGAATCCCCTTCCGGAGCCGCCGCCGAGCTGTTCTCGTTCGCAGAAGGGCTCGTGCCTTCCCTGATCGGTGCGCCGTTCGAGCGGGAGGTGGAGATCTCGCTGTTTCCGGTGGCGCCCGGGGTGCGCGCCGACGTGGTGATCGCCCGGCGCGAGATCTATGCGCCCGACGCCAAGATCTTGAGAGTAGACCACGGCGTCGCGACCGAATTGCCGCGCTCGCGCTGGATTTTCTTCTGGGGCGCAACCGCCGGAGACCCATCGACCCGGGTTTTCCTCTCGCTCGATCCGGATTTGGGGCAGATCCGCGGCTTCGCGGACGGGCCGAAAGGCACTTGGGATTTCCAACCCTACGCTTCGGCCGGCGACGGCCGGATGTTGATCGCGCCCCCCGAGTTCTTCCAAAAAGGACCCAAGCCGAGCGCGCCGGCTTGGGCCTGCGGTGAGAACGAGGGACCGGGTTTTCTCGCCTTTCCGCCGGTGGAGGCGACCCCACGGGTTGGCGAGGTCGGCCCCAACGCGATCTCGACCCTCCACTCGATCGTCCTCGCGGTCGACACCGACAACGAGTTCATGCTGAACAAGGCGTCCAACAACGCGACCACTGCCAACAACTACATCGCGAGCCTGATCGCGGCAATGAGCGCGATCTACGAGCGCGACTTCTTGGTCCGGCTGCTCCAGGGGACGACGATCCTCCGTTTTTCGACCACCGCCGATCCGTTCGTCCAGAACTCGAACGGCAACGCCGCGTTTGCGGAGCTCCAGGAGTTCTCGAACTATTGGAGCGCGAACCAGAGCGGCGTCAGTCGCGGGCTTGCGATGATGATGTCGGGCAAACAGCCGAGCAGCAATTCGGCATCCGGCATCGCCTGGTTGAACGGCCTGTGCAGCACCGGCACCGGTTACAGCTTCAACAAGGTGTTTGGCCCGGCGACCGCGATCTCGAACGACGCGCGGCTGGTCGGCCACGAGCTGGGGCACAATTTCGGCTCGCCACACACCCACTGCTACTCACCACCGATCGACAACTGCTTCAACCTGGAGGGCGGTTGCTACGCTGGCGGCACGAGCTGCCCGGCGGCTTCCACGATCAACGGGGTCACCAACGTCCGTGGCACGATCATGAGCTATTGCCACGTTCTGGGCGGCTGCTCGGCGGCCTCGGTGTTCCATCCGACGTCGGTGGCCCTGCTTGCGCCGATCATCCAGGGCAAGGTGAACCTCTGCGTCTTCCCCGGCACATCGGGGACGGCGGCCGCGGTCACCGGCGTCGCTCCGCGCGCCGGTTCCGTGGTCGGCGGCACGGCGGTCACGATCACCGGGAACGGTTTCTTGACCGGCGCCACGGTGACGTTCGGCGGTACTGCGGCCACCTCGGTCGTGGTGGTCAATTCGACCACGATCACCGCGGTCACCCCGGCGAAGCCGACCGGCAAGGTCAGCGTCGCCGTGACCAACCCGGGCGGCTCGGCGCTCACCCTCTCCGACGGCTTCTTTTACATGCCGGTCGATGCGCCGCGCAGCTTCTTCACCATTTCCCCCTGCCGGGTGCTCGACACCCGGAACGTCGGGGCCGGCGGTGCGCTCGCGGGCACATCGACCCGGGTCGTGCAGGTCACCGGGATCTGCACGGTGCCGAGCACGGCCAAGGCGATCTCGGCGAATGTCTCGGTGGTCACCGCCGGAGGCGCCGGCTTCTTCGGCGCGTTTCCGGGCAACGGTTTCCCGGTGGGTACGACGATCATGAGCTTCGGCTCCGGGCAGACCCGCACCAACAACGCGGTCATCCTGCTCGCGACCGACGGCACCGGCACCGCGCTCTTCCAGAACGGCGCGACCCAAGCGGCGCATCTGGTGCTCGATGTGAACGGGTTTTTTCAGTAGGGGCGGCAGGGCAGACACGTAGGTGTCCGGCCCTACCGGCCCGCCGCCGCGAGGGCCTGCTTTCGCGCTCCTTCGAACTCGTCGCCGGGGGTCCAGGTGGGCATCGCGTCCTGGCTCGCGATCCAGAGGGCGGAGAAGAAGCCGAGGCGGGCGTCTTCGATCATGCCGTCGTAGTTCCAGTCCGGGGAGATCTCGTCGCTCGGCTGGTGGTACTGAACCTCTTCCCACTTCTCCTGGACCTCCTTGCCCCAGCCTTCCGGCTTGCCGCGGAATTTCCGGCCGGCGTCGAGGTAGATCGCGGGGACGCCGATCTTGGCGAAACTGAACTGGTCGGAACGGTAGAAGAAACCGCGGTCGGGGGCCTGGTCGGCCAAAACCTCGCGGCCTTGGGCGGCGGCGAGCCCTTGAACCACCCCATCGAGCGAACTCTTGCCGAGGCCGATGAAGGTGAGGTCGGTGGTCCGGCCCCAGATGTTGCCGCCGTCGAAATTCACGTTCGCCGCGATCTTTCCCGCCGGGAAGGTCGGGTGCTCGGCGTAATACTTCGAGCCGAGCAGACCCTGCTCTTCGGCGGCGACGAACGCGAACAGGATCGAGCGCCGCGGGCGCTCCGGCAGGGCGGCGAACGCGCGGGCGATGCTCAAGACCTGCGCGCAGCCGGCGGCGTTGTCGACCGCACCGTTGTAGATCGTGTCGCCCGCTTTGTCCGGTTCGCCGATCCCGAGATGGTCATGGTGGGCCGACAGGATCACCACTTCGCTCGCGAGCTTCGGGTCGCCGCCTGGCAGCAGGCCGAGCACGTTGGCGGTCCTTACCTTCGCGATCTTGGTGGCGAGCACGAGCGAAGTACGGATGCCGAGTGGAACCGGCCGAAAGTCGCGGCGCTGGGCGTGTGCGATCAGCTGATCGAGATCCGCGCCCGCCGCGGCGAACAGGCGCCGGGTCGCTCCTTCGGTCGCCCAAGCCGCCACCTCTAGGCGTGGCTCGTCCCCCGCCGGCAGCTCGAACTGCTCGCCCGTCCACGAGGTCTGCACCACCTGCCAGGGGTAACCGGCTGACGGTGTCGTGTGGACGATGATCGCTCCCGCCGCCCCCTGCCGTGCGGCGCTCTCGTACTTGTAGTCCCACCGGCCGTAGTAGAGGCGGCGCTTGCCCGCGAACAGTTGGTCGTCGGCTTGTGGGTCGTTGTTGAGCATCACCAGGACTTTCCCCTTCAAGTCCATCCCCTTGAAGTCGTCCCAGCGGTACTCGGGAGCCTGGATGCCATAGCCGACGAAGACCAGCTCGGCATCCGCGAGGCGCGCGCTTTCCGCCTGGACCCCCGAGGCCGCGATGTAGTCGTCGCTCCGCTTCAAATCGACCGTCTTGCCTCCGCCCGCACTGTCCCCAATGGAAAAACTCCAGGCCGCAGGCATCGCGGCGTTGATGCCCACGATGTCGAAGCTCTGCTGCCAGGAGCCGTTCGGTCCGCCCGGGACCAGGCCGAGCGATTCGAGCTCACTCGCGAGGTAGGCCTGGGCGAGCTGATCGCCCCGGCTGGCCGGGCCGCGCCCTTCCAGGGCGTCGGAGGCGAGGAAGCGGATCGGGCCGGCGAGGCTGCCGGAATGGATCGCCCGGGCGGCTGCCTCGGCTCCCGGCGGGAGCACGATCTCCGCCGCTTCGGCGCGGTCTGAGGTGCCGGTGGTCGCGAACAAGAGGGCCAGGGTCGCGGCGGCAAGCCCCGAATGTCGGGTACTCGGCATGGTCATCTCCTCAAGGGGAATGGGTCGGAGGTTCTCTAGAGCATCGCAAAGCGAATCCCGACTCTAGCAAACCGTAGCGCCGCGCCGCTCGGCGGCTTGCCGCCAAGCCCTGCCGCGAGCTAAGGTCACCCTCGCTTTCCGCGGTGCCGCGGAGGGTGTGACGAGGTGCTCTGAGCCCCGAGCCGATCGATGAAGATCAAAACCATGCTCCGCGACGGCCTCGTGCTCAACTGGGCGCTGCCGCGCGACATCTTGCCGGCGCTGCCGCGAGCGCTCCGCTACCAGGTGCACGCCGAGGAGGGGCGCGATCAGGTGTTCGTGTCCGCGTTCCTGTTTCATCACGAGCGGTTGCATTGGCCGACTCTGCCGGCGGTTCGCTTCTCCTGGCCGCAGATGAATCTCCGGGTCTGCGTGCTCGACGAGGAGGGGGTGCCGTCGGTTCTGATTCGACGGATCTTCTTGCCCGCTTGGGCCTATCCCGGAGCGCGCCTGTTCGGCGGACCGCCGGCAGCTGTGGCACAGCTCGACTTTCCCCGCCCTTCGGAGCATTTGGAGGCGGGGGAGTGGAGCTGGCGGGCGATTTGCCGCTCCAGGCTCGAAGTGATCGCGCGGCCGGCGAGCCCGGAAATCGGCGCGGGTCCACGGCTCGGCTCTTGGGAGCGCACGGTCAAGTATTTTCATGATCGACCGCGCGGTTACACGATGTTTCCGCACGGCCTGCGGCGCGTCGAGCTTCAGAACCCGCCCGTGGCGATCTGGCCGGTGCATGCGGAGGTGCGCGACGCCGGCCTGTTCGCCCACTGTTTCGGCCTGGCGGAGTCGAACCTGCCGGCCCTCCATTCGGCGTGGATCTGCCCGGAGATCCAGTTCTCGTTCGAACTCGCTTTCACCCCGCGCCTCGCCGTGCCGCAAGGGGTGCCCCACCCGGCGGCGAGCCGCGCGGCGCTCTGCTCGCGCCCCACCGATTCCGCCCAGCCTTAAAGTCTCAAGAAAGGAACGGCCCCATGGGTGTAGAACGTGTGCAGTCCGGAGCGCCTTGGGAGGGGGTCGTCGGCTATTGCCGGGCGATCCGAACCGGGCAGCAGATCTTCGTGTCGGGAACGGCACCGGTGGCGGACGATGGCTCGACGTTCGCGCCGGGCGACGCCTACGCGCAGGCCAAGAGATGTTTGGAGATCGCGCTCGCGGCGCTCGGGCGGCTCGGCGCGGAAGCTTCGCACGTCGTGCGGACGCGGATGTTCGTCACCGATATTTCACGCTGGCAAGAGTACGGTCGCGCGCACGGTGAGGTGTTTCGCGACCACCCCCCGGCGACCTCGATGGTCGAGGTCCGGGCTTTGATCGACCCTTTGATGTTGATCGAGATCGAGCTGGACGCGGTCGTTTCTTGACCCGCGAGGGGCCGCGCCGGGCGGGAACGACAAGGCCGGGCGGCCCGAGGACCGCCCGGCCTGCCGAAGTTTTCCGTGGTGCGTTCCGGCTAGAACGTGCAGGCCGCCGGTACGCAAACGGTCGGCGACAAGGTACAACCGACCTTGCAGGTGGCCACCAGAGACGGGCAGCCGAACGGCAGCGCCGTCGGGCGTGCGCCTTGGACGGCGTCAACTCCATCAAGGTTGCGAACGGTGTCGCGGTGCAGCGTGAGCTTCCGTTTCATGATCGTGGTCTCCAGTCCAAGGCCCGGGGGAATCCCGGGCTCCTCAGAGATTGACGATGGCGGGGGCCGAAGGTATTAGGACGCCGACCGATCGGGCGGTCGCGAGTCTCGAAGGCTCGGCCGCCGGAGTGTTGCTCGGCTCCGGCTTGGCGATCGCGAGCGCGCTCGGGGTGCGGGTGGTGATGGCGCGTTTCTTGGCGCCGGACGATCTCGGCGCGGTGCTGTTGGCGGTCGCGGTGACCTCGTTCGTGGGCATGGTGGCCTCCTTCGGGCTCCGGTCGGCGACCGCGCGGCGGGTGGCGGAGCGGCTGGCGGTGGGACGAAGCGCAGAGGCCGAATCGGCGGCGCGGACGGCGCTCGGGCTCGCGGCGCTCTCCGGGCTGCTGGCGGCGCTGCTGATTGTGTTCCTCCCTCTCTTGCCGCTCGGCCGCCTTGGCGCTCTCGCCTCCTCCGTGCTCGCCGGCACCGCTCCGGCGGCGCTCGGCTTGAGCGTCGGCGTGGCGATGTGGGGGATCTCCCAAGGACACGGCGACACGCGAGGGCGGGCGCTCTTTCGCGACGCGGGGGGGAGCGCTTTGCGCCTCGCCGGGGTCTTGGTGGCGGCGCTCCTCTCCGGTGGGCCGGTCCAGTTCGCGCTCGGCTGGGGGCTCGGCTCGCTCGCGGGCGAGCTGTCCTTTGTCGCCTATGGTGCCCGCCGGGGGTGGCTCGCCCGAGGCGCCCCCGAGTCGTCTCGGTTGGATCGCGGTCTGCTTCGTTCGCTCCCGCCGTTCGCCGGGATGACCCTGATCAATCAGATGGCGACTTGGCTCGACATCGTCCTGCTCGGCGCGCTCGCGCCGCTCGCCGCGGTGGGGGTCTATGGCGCCGCGCAAGGCTTGAGCCGGGTGCTCGGTCAGGTGAGCGACAGCGCCTCTCATCGCTTTTTGCCGCTCGCGTCGGCGGCGGTCGCGGCGGGTGACGAAGCGGGGCTCGCGGCGGGCTTTCGCCGTTCGCGCCAGCTCGCCTTTTCCTACCTCTGGCCCGCGCTCGCCCCCTGCCTGCTCTGCCCGCAGGCGCTGGTGAGCGTCGCGTTCGGTGCGCATTACGAGGTGGCGGGTTCGGCGCTGCGTTGGCTCGCTCTGGGCTGGCTTGCCCGCTCTTTCGCCGGCTATACGGAAGAGGCGTTGGTGGCGCGCGGACGGGCGGCCCAGGTGTTCGCGATCACCCTCTGCAGCACTCTGCTGATCGCCACGCTGTTTCTCTTTTGGGTGCCGGGATGGGGCGCCCTCGGTGCCGCCGCCGCCGTGGCCTCGGGCCAGGCGCTGCGCGGCGCGGCGGGGGTCGCCCTGCTCGGCGCGCCGCTTCGCCGCGCGGTGCTTTCTCCCCTCGATTTCCTGCGCCTGCTCGGCGCCGCGGCGCCCGCGCTCGCCGTGGCGCTCGCCCTCGGGGCTCTGCCGGCGGGCGCCGTGCCGCCCGCGGCGGCGCTCGCCGCGGTAGGGATCGCGGCGCTCTTTGCCGCCTCAAAGCCCGCCGGGATCGCGCTCCGCCGGTTCCGGGTCCGGACCGGCTCCTGAGGCGCGGGGCCGCAAGCGTCGGCGGCGGCGCGCCTCTCAGAACCTCGGCTTCGGGCGGGCATGAAAAAGCCGGGCGGCCCGAGGACCGCCCGGCTCTCCGAGTCGTGGCGTGGTCAGCTCCGGCTGGAACGTCGGCCGGGTGCCGGGCTCGACTCAGCAGCCGAATCGCGACGGCTGGATACTGATCGTGCAGGGGGCAAAGCAAGTTCCGGTGCAGCTGCCGATCTGGGTCGGGCAGGCGCCGGCGCACAGCGTGTTGATGTTGGTGAGAACGCCGCCCTGCACGATCTCGACCCCGTCGAGGTGGCGAACGGTGTCGCGGTGCAGGGTGAGTTTGCGCTTTCTCATGATCGTTGTCTCCGAGAAGAGAATCGGGATCGCCCCGGCTCTCAGAGGGGATGACGATGGCGGAACGCGAAGGTATTAGACCGGGTCCGGACCGGTGCCTGAGGCGCGGGCGAGGGCGTGCGCCGGAAGCGCCGCCGGCAGTGCCTCTTTCAGCACGTCGGCGAGTGTGGCGACGAACGGCGGATTGAGCATCTGGATGTGATCGCCGCGCACGTCCTCGATCCGCAGCGGACCCGCGATGCGACGCCCCCAGCCGTTGTCGCGCGGGACCCACCGGCACCAGAGGCGGGCCGAGCCCGGTCCAGGCGCGGCACGCAGCAGCCAGACCGCGGTGCCCGGCAGGGCCGCCGCGGGGGCGCCGAACCGGTAGCGGCTCCGTGCCGCCATCGAGACCCGGCGCACCTCGTGAATCTCATGCTCGACCAGGGTGTTGCCGACCCGCCGCTTCCAGGCGCGCCGCGCCATGTGGACGAGCCCCTGGATCGTCGCCAACGGCCGGCCGCCGCTCGCGCGCCAGATCCGGCGCGCCGCGAGCAGCGCCAGCTCGGCGTCGCGCAGCCGCCGGGCGGTCCAGGGCACGGCGTCCGGTGTGTGCGAATCGCACATCGCGAGCAGCGGCACCGCCTCGCCGCGGGCGATCAGTCGGCGAGTCATCTCATAGGCGACGAGGCCGCCGTAGGAATGGCCGAGCAGGTAGTAGGGGCCGGCCGCCTGTACCGCGCGCATCCGCTCGATCAGCGCCTCGGCGAGCGCCTCGACGGACTCGAGCGGCGCGCTCGCCCCGTCGAGACCGGGAAATTGCAGCACCCGCAGTGGCAGGCCGCCGGACAGCTCCAGAGCGAGCGGCCGGTAGACGAAGGCGTAACCATCGACCGCCGGGACGCAGAACAGGAGCGGCCCGACGTCCTCCTCGCCTTTCCCGCGTTCCCGGTCGAAGGTGAGGACGGCAACGAGCGCCTCACGCCGTACCCCTTCGCGCAGGTGACCTGCGAGGCCGCGCACGGTCTGCGCCGAAAACAGGAGAGCGAGCGGCAACGCCACACCGAATCGCTGCTCGATCGCGCCAAACAGACGGACCGCCGTGCGCGAATCGCCACCGAGGTCGAAAAAGCTCTCGTCGATCCCTACGATCTCCTGCCCCAGCACCTCGCACCAGAGCGCCACCAGGCGGGTCTCGATCGGATCGCGCGGGTAGGTGAGCGTCCGCTCCGAGAACAGGTCGCGCCCGGGAGACGCCGCGAGCGCATTTCGGTCCAATTTGCCGTTGGCGGTCATCGGCAGCCGATCGAGCCTTCGAAAGCGCGCCGGCACCATCGGCTGGGGGAGCCGTTCGGCGAGCGCCCTGCGCAGCTCGCTCCGGGACAGCGGCAGGCCTGCCGTGGCCACCAGGTAAGCGTTCAGCTCGGGCTCCTCCTCCGCCGACTCTCTTTCGACCGCCACCACCGCGGCATCCGTCACCCCCGGCAGCTCGGCGAGCGCCCGCTCGACCTCGGCGAGATCGATCCGCAGGCCGCGGATCTTGACCAGGGCGCCCGCCCGCCCATGGTGTTCGAGCGAGCCGTCCGCGCACCGGCGGGCGAGGTCGCCGGTGCGGAAGCTCCGCGGCCCGGCCCCGGCCGGAAGAGCGCCTTCGGGCTCGCGCCAGTAGCCGGCCCACAGATCCGCGCCGGAGGCCGAGACCTCGCCGATCTCGCCCGGCGCCACGTGCTCGCCCGCGGCGTCGAGCAGCGCGAACTCGACCCCCTCCGCCGGACGGCCGAGCGGCACGGTGGCGGGCAGCGGCTCGTCATGACCGTACGAGCAGGTGGTGAGCGTGCCGGTCTCGGTCGTGCCCAGACCGAAGACCAACCGGGCGCCGGGCCGGAACAGCCGCCGGAACCGCTCGATCTCGCGCCGGCCAACCGCCTCGCCGCCGAGCCGTACCCGGCGCACCGACGGCAGGGTGGCATCGGGCGCAAGAGTCGCCGCGAGCTGGCGGAAGAGCGTCACGCCGGAGCTGTAGACCGTGATCTCGCGCCCGGCGAGCCAGGGCCCGAGCGTCTCGATCCCTTCGAGCGTCACGAGGTAGGGGAGCAGCTCGGCGCCCGAAAGGAGCGCCGTCGCGAGATCCCGCAGCGCCGGGTTCACGCTCGGCGGATAGAGAAGGGTGCAGCGGTCGCCCGGCTCGACGCCGAGCGCCGCGCGGTTGAGGGCGGCGTTCCGGAGCACCGCGCCGTGGGTCTGGATCACGCCTTTCGGCCGGCCGGTCGAGCCCGAGGTGTAGGTGAGCGCGGCGATCGTTCCGCGCCCGACGGGAGCCGGAGGGACCGGCGGCTCCGAACCTTCGGCCGCCGAGGCGAGCCAATCGGCGGCGTCGAGCGCCAAGTGGGTTCTCGGCGCGCCGGCCGCCTCCGCCGCGATCACCACCTCAGCTTCGGCGTCCTCGGCGGTCCAGGCGTTGCGCCCGGCGGGGGCGAAGGGATCGAGCGCAACGAAGAACCGCCCGGCCCGCCAGACCCCAAGCACCGCCGCGGTGAGCAGAAGGCCGGGCTCGGCGACCAGCAGCACCGGCCGATCGGCGGGAGACCTCGCCGCCGCCAGGCGCCGCGCGACCCCCACCGCCAGCCGGTCGAGCTCGCCGTAGGTGGCGCACCCGTCGGCGGCGCGCACGGCCGGCCGCTCCGGCCAACGCGCCGCGACCGCAGAGAACGCCGCCGCCAATCCCCCGATCGGTGCGCCGACCGGCTCCCCGCCGTCGTTGCCGTGGTTCGGGCTCTCGGCCCCCTCCTCCTCCGCCGCCATCACCCGGCCGCCCGCGAGCGCCCCCGCCCACCCCGAACGACGCGCCAGACCTCTCGCGCCGGCAGCCGCACGGCGGCCCGGGCGATCGAACCTGCGCCGAACCTCCCCGCGGGCGCCGCCGCCGGCGCGGCGAAGCGCGGATCGTCGGTCAGGTGGAGAGCGCGCAGCGCGTTCCTGAACAGGATCCGATCGAGCACCGCCGGCCGCCAACCTTGAATCAGGAACCGATCGACGGCGCGGGCCAGGCTGCCGCAGAGCGGAAATGCGCTGCCGAACAGAAACTGCTCGGCGATCTGGCCCCGGTTGACCGCGTAGACCCACTCTTTGCCACTCGGGGTAAACAGATAGAGATCGGGCGAGGGGAAGACGTTCGGCCGACGGACGGCGACCGCGATCATCTCGCGCACGAACGGGTAGGCGCCGTGGCCGCAGATCAGGTGGAGGTCGGGAAAGTCGTGGGCCACCCGGTCGATCCAGCGCGGGTGCGCGTGGTCCAGGCTCTCCCCGCCCCAGATCCCGGAGGTCTGAAGGAACAGGGCGACCCGGAGCGCCTGCGCCCGCTCGTAGAACGGATAGAGCCGGCGGTCGGCGACGTGCTCGGCGAGCATCGGAGCGCGCCCCGGCTCGATCGCGATCCGCCGAAGACCGAGGGTGGTCACCACCCGCTCCAGCTCCTCGAGCGGATCGTGGCGCGCCCCACCGACATCGATCCCCGCGGCGCCCAGGAAGCGCCCGGGGAAGCGCGCTTCGAGAGCTGCGAGGTCGTCGTTGTTCGTCCGCCGCGGCGGTAGCGCGCGGTGCCCCAGCCTCAAGCCGTCGTTATTGCCCGAGACCGAGACGGCGGCAAGCACCCCCGCCCGGTCCAGCTCGGCAAAGAAGCCTTCGGCCGAGAGACCCACCCAGCGGGCGAACCGATGGCCGTCAGGGCGCCCGGAAAGATAGGCGCCGTCGGAGGCGGAAGGGAGGCGACAGCGGACGTCGATGATCACTCGAGGGTGCGTTCTCCGGAAGCCGTCGACCTGCGGATGGCACAGGGGATGGCACAGAGATTAGTGGATTGTATCGCGCCGGGTCTTAGCGCCAGGTCTCGGCGCCACCCTCGCCGACATCCCCGTCTCCGCCACATACACCATCACCGGAGCGATCATCGGAGTCGGCTCCACGCATCTCCGCCGTCAAATGGGGAGTCGCCGGCCGCATCGTCTGGGCCTGGGTCGCCACCATCCCGATCGCGGCCGTGGTGGCGGCGTTTGCGTACCACTTGATTCAGACGTTGCGGGGGTAGGGGGGGTGGGGGCGGTGCGAAAAAGGTGAGGCTCCTGCTCACGGTCGATTCGGCAAAGCGCGAGGCCGAAGACAGGAACAGATCCGTGCCGCCGCGCGCTCGCACGGCCTCGATCCGGACACCGCGATCGCCGAAGCGGATCGCCGGCTAGGGCTCGGCCCCGAGATCCCGATCGAGGATCTGGTCGCCATGGTCAGCCGCCACGTCGCCCTCGCGCTCGAAGACAAACGGGCCCGCGAGCCGAAACAGCGGAAGATGGCGGCCCAGCCTCCCAAGAAACGCGCGAGGCCGGCGCGCCAAGCCGCGGAGTAGGGACCGCCGAAGGAGCTGTCGCCGATTTGTAAGATTGGACCCCCCGCTTTACGTCTTTTATCCGGGTGTATGGGCCTCATCTCGTCTTCTCCCTTCGAGGCCCGAAGGAGACACCTGGATGGCGGGCGGTCATGACCAACTCTGGAAGGATCTGATTCGAGCGTTCCCTGGAGATTTCTTGCGCCTCGTCGATAGCGAGCTCGCGGGTCGGCTCGAGCTGTCTTCGCTGGCGCTCGAGCCGGCGGAGGAATTCCTCGATCAGCCGACGGGCGCCGAGCGGCGGATGGACCTGGTCGGCAGCGCGAAGACTCTCGAAGGCAACGACGTTCTCGTGCATGTCGAAATCGAGCTCTGCTACCGCGAGAAGGTGCCGCCGCAGCTCTGCCTCTACAACCGGCTGCTCACCCTCCGGCGGCGGCGGCCGGTTCATACGATCGTGCTCTACCTGCACGGCGGTCCGGTGGGGCCGGAGGCCTCGCAGTTCGCCGAAATCTCCTGTGGACGTGTGGTCGGAACGCTCGACTACCGCAGCTTTGGGCTGTCGCGGTCGCGCGCCGAGCGCTATCTCGATCGTCCCGAGCCGCTCGCTTGGGCGTTCGCCGCGCTGATGCGACCAAGCGGGCGAGACCGCCACGCCCTTCGCCGTTCCTGCTTCAGCCGGATCGCGGCGGCCAACGACCTGAATGAGGTCGAGCGATTCCTACTGTTCAACTGCGTGGCAACGTATTTAGAATTGGGCGGCGGCGCGGTGGCGGAGTTCGCTCTGCTGCGCGCCCGTTACGCGAAACCGGAGGTCGAGATGAAGCCGATCACATGGGAAGAGAAGGTCGAGGCGCGAGGCCTGGAAACGGGCTTGGAGCGTGGCAAGAGGGAGGGCAAGAAGGAGGGCAAGAAGGAGGGCAAGGAGGAAGGCAAGGAGGAGGGCATGCGCGAAGTCCTACTTCGCTTGCTCCGAAACCGCTTTCCGGGCCTGACCGGCCAGACGATCGCCCGGGTCGCGGCTATCCGCTCCCCTGAGGAGCTGGGCTCGTTGGCCGAGCGGCTGCTGACGGCTCGGTCGCTCGAGGAACTCGGGTTGGCCTAGGGGGACGGCGGGCCAAAGGGCCGAAGGCGTTTCATTCATCCTCCCGGCCGAATCTCCCCCAGAATCTTCCCCGCGAGCGCCTCCGCCGCGCAGCGGTGCCCGCGGGCGTTGGGGTGGAAGTTGTCCACTTCGATCGGCTCGGGCGAGGCGTCGCGGCAGGCTTGGAACGGTTCGATCAGGTCGAGATGGTGGAACTTGTTCCGGGTCGCCAGGTCGCGTGCGTAGGTGTGCTCTTTGCCGAGCGAATATTTGTGGAAATCCTTGGCGAAGCGAGGGAAGACCGCGACCAAGACCTCGAATCCGTGGCGCTTCCCAAGCTCGTCGAGCACTCCGAAGTACTCGGCCACCCGATCGGTGGCGACCTCGGCGAGGTACTTCTCCACCCGTGTTGGATCCGCCGCTCCCCTGTGGGGGGGGAAGATCCTGTAGCGAAAGAAGCGGTAGAGCGCACTTTTGACCAGGGTTGGATTGGTTCTGGCTGCCGACACGCCGCCGTGTTGCTGTTCCTCTTCGAGCAGCGTCTTGTAGATGTCGCCGTCGAGGTGTTCGCGCGAGGAGAGCGAGTAGGCGAGCAGCACGAGGTCGGGCCGGTAGCGGAGCCCCTTTTCGCGCAGCGTCTCCACCTCTTGCTGAGTGTTGTAGCCGGAGACCGCGAGGCTGATCACTTCCGTCTTCGCGCCCATGGCGTTCATCCGCTCGTCGAGAATCGCGGGGAGGGTGTCTTCGAACCGATCGACTTTTAGGCCCGCCGCGATGCTGTCGCCGATCACCACGATCCGGTAGACGCCGGAGGGCTTGGCGACCTCGTGGTCGACATCGCGGAAGCCGAGGCGGTTGCTCGCGCCGAGATAGTCGTAGAACGCGAGGTGCTTCTCGCCCTTTGCGCCGTTCTTGCTGTCTCCGCGGTAGTCGACCGGAGCGGGCTCGTAGCCGATCTTCGGATTGCGCGCGAGCCGAAACCGGCCGCGCTCGATGCCGTAGATCTTGGGCGCCGCGCCGACGACGCGCAGGAGCAGCTCGGCGGCGAGGATCGAAAACGACAGGGCAATCAGCGTGAGGGCGAGCTTTTTGAGCATGGGAGGCCTTCAGGAGTAGGTGATGCCCGGATAGAGCTGGTTGATCGCGAAGCTCAGCACCGGATCGAACAGAGGGCGGAAGATATTCCAGGCGATCAGCATGCCGACCAACGCCAGCTGCGGCTGATGCAGGAAGTTCAGGTAGGTCTCGGCCATCCGGTCGGACATGAAAAGGGGGGGCAAGGCGCTACCGTCGAGTGGCGGTAGCGGGAGCAGGTTGAACACGAACAGCAGGAGGTTGAGGGTGAAGAAGATCGACAGCGGCACGGCGATCGCGGCAGCGAAGCCGCCGGGGACGACCGCTTCGGTCACTTGATCAAAGCTGATCTGGTCGGGGGCGGCGAACAGGTTCGCGGCGTGACCGAGCCGAATCGCGAGGCCGGCAAGCAGCACGAGCACCAGGTTCGCCGCCGGACCCGCGGCGGCCATGACTGCGGCGCGTCGATGGTGGCTTGCGGCCCAGTGCGGATCGTACGGGGCGGAGGCCCAGCCGAACATCGACTTGCCGCCCGAGAGCACGAGCGAGAGAATCGGGAACAGCACCATGCCGAACGGCGCGCGGCGAATGTGAGGCCATGGATTCAGGCTCACCTGGCCACCGTGGTAGGCGGTCGGATCGCCCATCCGGAGCGCGGCGAAGGCGTGTGCCGCTTCGTGCAGGGTCGTCGAGAAGAGGAAGACCACGAACCAGGTGAGACCGAGAGCGAGCTGATCGGGCGTCATGGTGGGGATGGTATCGAATCCCGGGGCAGTTCGTAGGGCTCTTTGCGGTTTCGATTTCGATTATCCTAGGCGCGTCGGTTCGGCGAAGCGTGAGCCGGATCTTGCCTTAGGACCTTACCGAGCCCAAACATGAGCCGAGATCGCAGGAAATACCGCCGCGTCGCGGGCGGGGTGAGAGTCATCTACTCGGGCGTCCAGGTGGAGCGGGCGACCAGAGAGTACCTGGATGGAATCGCGCGCGATCTGTCGATCGGCGGCCTGTTTATCGAGACCCGGCGGCCGTTGCCCAAGGGAACGCTGGTCGATCTCGATTTCTTCGTCGAACGGGAAGCGCGCGAAGAGCCGGTCCATGCGCGCGCCGTCGTGCGTTGGACCCGACGCTTCTTTCGCCCGCGCGGCATGGGCCTCGAATTCATCGATGTCGAGGGGCTCGGCCAGACCCTTCTTGAGAGTTGGATCGACAGCGTGTTGGTGTAGGTGCGGCACGCGCTGCCCTGAGGGCCGGACAACACAGGGCCGCACCTACAACGGATGTACCGTCAGCCACCGGCGCCGTGGCACTTCTTGAACTTCTTGCCCGAGCCGCACCAGCAGGGGTCGTTGCGGCCGACTTTCGGGTCCTTGCGCACCACGGTGTTGGCGCCGACGTTCGGCGCTTTCGCCTCTTGGGTCGGGGCCGAGAAAGTGAGCTGCGCCGGTTGCGGCATCTCGCGGCGGCGGCGCTGTTCGGCCATCTCCTCTTCGGTCACCGGCTCGAAGTGGAACAGCTTGGAGAGGATGTCGTCTTGGACCCGGCTGCGCATCGCCTCGAAGAGCTCGTAGCTCTCCCGCTTGTATTCGTTGAGCGGGTCCTTCTGGCCGTAACCGCGCAGGCCGATCCCCTCTTTCAGATGGTCGAGAGCGAGCAGGTGGTCCTTCCAGGCGAGGTCGACCGCGTGGAGCATGATCGCCCGCTCGAAGCTCCGCATCATGTCGGTGCCGAATCGGGTCTCACGCTCCTGGTAGCGTGAGCGGACCGCGCCGATCAGGATCTCCTCGAGCTCCTGAATGCCGAGTTCGTCCAAGTCGGCGGCGAAATCGGTCGGTTGGAGGTTGAAATAGGCCAGCATGTCGGTGCGCAGGCCGGTCAGGTTCCAATTGTGCGGATCGACTTTTTCCGGGCAGTGGTTCGCGAGCAGCGTATCGACCAGCTCTTCGCAGATCCCCTGGACGTACTCGCGCCCTTCGCGTCCTTCCAGGATCTCTTTCCTCAGGTGGTAGATCTCCCGGCGCTGCTTGTTCATCACGTCGTCGTACTCGAGCAGGTGTTTGCGGGTCTCGAAGTTGCGCCCTTCGACCTGGCGCTGCGCCTTTTCGATCGCGCGCGAGACCATGCCGTGCTCGATCGCCTCGCCCTCTTCCATCCCGAGCTTGCCCATCAGCCCCTTGATCCGGTCGGAGCCGAAGATGCGCATCAGGTCGTCTTCGAGCGACAGGTAGAAGCGCGAAGAGCCGGCGTCCCCCTGGCGGCCGGAACGGCCGCGCAGCTGGTTGTCGATCCGGCGCGACTCGTGCCGCTCGGTGCCGAGGATGTGCAACCCCCCCGCGGCGATCACCTCGTTGCGTTCGGCGGCGCAGGTGGAGAGGTAGCGCGCCAACGCCTCGGCGTGCTCGTCCGGCTGGACCGCCGGGTCGAACTCGGAGCGGGCGAGCCCTTCCGGATTGCCGCCGAGCACGATGTCGGTGCCGCGGCCGGCCATGTTGGTCGCGATCGTGACCGACCCCTTGCGCCCGGCTTGGGCGACGATCGACGCTTCGCGCTCGTGGAACTTGGCGTTCAACACGACGTGCGGCACGCGCGGCGGCTTGTTGAGCAGGCGCGACAGCATCTCGCTCTTCTCGATCGACACGGTGCCCACGAGCGCAGGTTGGCCGCGCTGCTGGCAGTCGCGGATCTCCTCGACCACCGCGGCCCATTTCTCGTCGGCGGAGCGGTAGACCAGGTCGGCGCGATCGTCGCGGACCATGCTCTGGTTGGTCGGGATCACCGTCACGTCGAGGTTGTAAATCTGCGCGAACTCGGCCGCCTCGGTGTCCGCGGTACCGGTCATGCCGGCGAGCTTCTTGTACATCCGGAAGAAGTTCTGGAAGGTGATCGTGGCGAGCGTTTGGGTCTCGCGCTCGATTTTGACCCCCTCTTTCGCCTCGACCGCCTGGTGCAGGCCGTCCGACCAGCGCCGGCCGGGCATGGTGCGGCCGGTAAACTCATCGACGATCACCACCTGGCCGTCCTTGACCAGGTATTCGACATCGCGCTTGTACAGGGCGTGGGCGCGCAGCGCCTGGTTCACCCCGTGAAGGATCTCCATGTTCTCCATCTCATAGAGATTGCGGATGGCGAGCAGGTGCTCGACCTTTTCGACCCCCTGGTCGGTGAGCGTCGCCTGGTGCGCCTTCTCGTCCACCACGTAGTCGCCGGTGGTGCTCTTTTGCCCTTCGCCCTCGTCGATCTCCTCGCCCTGCTCCAAGCGCGGGATGATCCGGTCGATCCGGTAGTACTTGTCGATCGATTCCTCGGAGGGACCCGAGATGATCAGCGGCGTGCGTGCTTCGTCGATCAGGATCGAGTCGACCTCGTCGACGATCGCGTAGTGGTGCGGCCGCTGGACCATCGACTCGAGGTCGAACTTCATGTTGTCGCGCAGGTAGTCGAAGCCGAGCTCGTTGTTGGTGCCGTAGGTGACGTCGCAGTTGTAGGAGCGCTTGCGCTCGGCGTCCGAGATATCGTGCTGAATGACGCCGACCGACAGGCCGAGGAAGCGGTAGATCTGCCCCATCCAGTCGGAGTCGCGGCGGGCCAGGTAGTCGTTGACCGTGACGACGTGGACCCCTTTGCCTTCGAGCGAGTTCAGATAGGTGGGGAGGGTGGCGACCAGGGTCTTGCCCTCACCCGTTTTCATCTCGGCGATGCGGCCGCGGTGGAGCACCATGCCGCCCATCAGCTGGACATCGAACGGCCGCATGTGGACGGTGCGCCAGGCGCCTTCGCGGGCGACCGCGAACGCTTCCGGCAGCAGGTCGTCGAGGCTCTCGCCGTTGTCGATACGGGTGCGAAACTCGGCCGTCTTGGCGCGCAGCTGGTCGTCGGACAGCGGTTGGATGCGAGCTTCGAGCTCGTTGATCTGCTCTACGATCGGCAGCATCCGCTTGACTTCGCGGCCATGCGCGCTGCCAAAGACTTTGGTCAGGATTTTCTGGATCATGCGACTCTCGGGTTGAGGTGGGGGAGTTCGCGGGCGAGGCCCACGCGGGACTGCTGCCGCAATATATCAGAAAGAAACCGGGCGCCTTGCGGCGCGCCAGAAAGAAAGAGGGCGCCTTCCGGCGCGGGGACGAAAAGAGGGCGCCCGATGGCGCGGGGAACCTTACGAACCGCTCGGGTCGTCCAGCATGTAGGCGATCGGGTTGACCGGAACGCCGTCGACGTGGACTTCGTAGTGCAGGTGGTAACCGGTCGAGCGACCGGTGCTGCCGACTTTGCCGATCGTGTCGCCGCGCTTGACCCGTTGGCCCGGCTTGACGTCGATCTCCGAGAGGTGGCCGTAGGTGGTGGAAAGTCCGAAACCATGGGCGAGGAACACCGCGTTGCCGTAGCCGCCGACATTTTCCGCCCGCACGACGATGCCGTCCGCGGGAGACTGAACCGGACGTCCGGCGGGCGCCGCGATATCCACCCCTTCATGGCGCCCTCGGCCATGGGTCAACGGGTCGCTACGCGAACCGTAACCGGAGGTGAGAATGCCGCGCACCGGTGCGAGCGCCGGCATGGAGGAGATCCAGTCGAGGCGCTCATTGAGGCGGGTGGAGATCTCTTGCAACTGACCGGTGACGTCGCCGGTCCGCCGCGCGATGTCGTCCAAGCCGTCGAACGAGCTATCTTCGACCGGGCCACCGACGCCCGGTTCGGCTTCGCCCAGCGATTCGAGGCCGGCGACGATCGCGAGTTGGCGCGTCCGGTCTTCAGTGTCGCTCAGGCGCTTCTTCAACTGGGTGAGGCTGGATTCGAACGAGGAGTTGGTGGCGCGGAGCTTCGTGTTTTCGGCTTCGAGGCGGGCGATCTGGGCAGGGCTCGCGTTCGACCGAAAGTACAACCAGGAAACCCCGATGGAGCCCAAGGCGAGAACCAGCAGACAGCCGGCCGCAACCGCGATCTGCGGGTTGCTCACTCGCCATTTCCGCAACTTGGCGCGGGCGTGGGGAATGAGAATGATCGTGTGGTGCGTCTGGGCCATAGGCTAGTTTCGAGTGACTCGGGCAAGCGCCGCGAGCTGTACGAGCCCGCCGCTGGGTGAATCGACAACCCCTCCTAAGGTGAGGCGTATTGTAACCAGCGACCCACAAGTGTCAAGTCGAGCAATAATTATGTTTCAGGAGCATTCCGGGAGAATGCTGCCGCCCGCAGGGACTGCCGGTTCGGACGGCCAAGAACCTCCCTTCTCGATGTTTCAGGAGGTGCGGAGTTGGTAACCACGCATAACCTCTCGAAACGTCGGACGGAGCGGCGGGATGGGTTCGAAGACTTTCGCCCTAACCGCGCGCCGCGCTGCGGACCCGATCGACGAAGCTGCGCAGGGCGCGCGCGGCGGGTGAGCCGTCGGCGACCAGGTTGGGATCGAACGCGATGCCGGCCCGGTTCCCCTCCCGCCAGGCGATCCGGCCGCGGACGGGGAGCACTTCGAGCTCGCCCGAGACGCCGAGCAGGAACTCCACCCGCGCACCGATCTGCCACTCCTCTAGCGCACCGGTGAGCGCGATGCCGCCGAGCGACAGGTTGTCGAGCAGAAGGGTGTGGCGCAGGCCGTCCGGGAAGGTCGCGATCGCCTCGATGCCGAGGCGGATGCGGACATCGCGTTGGCCGGCCAGGCCGAGTAGGGCGGAGACGTTGCGGCCATGGCGGCGGACCACTTCGCCGCGCAGTTTGAGTTCGACCGCCGGCTGTTCGGTGAGGAATGGCATCAGGTCGGCCTTGTCGACCCGTACCAGCGACGTGGCCGTCGAGGTGCGGGCGGAGGCGAGCCGATGGGCGCGGTTCAAGAGTCCCATTTCGCCGAAATAGCCGCCGGGGCCGAGGCGTGCAAGCAGCTGGGTCGGCTTGCCCGGTGTGTCGCGGAAGACCGAGACCTCGCCGGAATGGACGATGTAGAACGCATCGACCGGGTCGCTCTCGCGGAACAGAAGCTGGTTGGCAGCGATGTCGAACGTCTTGGAAATCTTGACCAGCCGGTCGAGGCCTGAGGCATCGAGTTCGGAGAACAGATCGACCGACTGCAAGAACGCGCGTAGCAAATGAATCCCCCTCGACGCTGAGACATCCCACGGAACGGCCCATATTGTGACCCGATTCTTGGGGCGGTGCCAAACGGTGTGGGGGCTGGAACCCGCCCCCCACGCCATCACTTGAACCGTGGACCGATCAGTCGTCGTCCTCCTCTTGCCCCGCGCGCTTCTCGACGAACACCGCGGCGGTCCGGCCCGGGATGCGGAAACCGCCCGTCGCCTGGGTGAAGGTCGAGGTGCGTACCGTCGCGTCGTACGACGACCTCTGCACCTTGTGGAGCTTCAGTTTGAGGCCGGCGAGCGAAGCGTCGGCGAGGTCGACGGCGTTGGGTTGGGCGTTCCAGATCACGACGATCCGGCGGTTCTTCTGGTCGAACGCCCGGTCAGGGTCCGAAAGCGTCATCGCGATCACCCCCGGAACCTGGCTCGGACCGGTGTTCCAGAAACGGAGCCGGGCCGTCACATCGGCGGCGGTGGGGAGGTGGAAGAGATCCGAACTCTTGCGGATTTCGAGCACTTCGCGCAGCTGACGTACGGCGGTCTGGATGTTCGCCGGGGTGGCTTCGAGCGCCGGGTTGGCGAGCAGCGGCTGCATGACCGGCCAGTTGCTCTGGTTCTTCTCGGCCGACGGCAGGCCGACGCCCCAGTTGTTCGAGGTATAGGTCCAGTCGATCCTGTTGAACCAGTCGCCCGAGTTGAAGCTGTCGCGGTCGAGCGACTTGCTGCGCAAAAGGTCCGCGCCCGCATGAAAGAACGGAATCCCCTGGCCGAGGCCGACCAATGCGATCCCGAGGTTTTGCATCCGCGCCCGTTCCGCGACACTCGCCAAGCTTGAGGCCTTGAGCTGGATCGCATCCCAGAGCGTGTCGTTGTCGTGCGCCTCGATGTAGTTGATCGACTCGCGCGGGGCCGCCGTGTAACCGGTCGGCTGGCCGTTGTAGTCGACGCCTGAGGCCGGACCGGTCACCCCGGCCGCATTCTCGAACGAGAAGCTCGCGAGGCTGCCGGCGAGGCCGGCGCGAATCCAGTCCGAGGTGTAGAGCAGCCGTGCCATCTGAGCGAATGGGCTCCCCTGATCGGTCGCGTTCGGATCGACGAACAGGCCGGTGAGGTACCCCTGCTCCTGAATCCCGGAGAACGGACCGCCCCCCCGCGCCGCGTCGCGCAGCCGGTCGTTGAAGGTGCCGATGCCTGTGCCTGCCATGTTGCTTTGAGTCGCCTGGACGAAGCGGGCGTTGTTGGCCACTTCGCCGAAGTTCCACCCCTCGCCGTAGAGCAGGATCTTGGCGCCGTCCACTCCGTCCCGGTTCGGCCGTAGCGCGTCGAGGGCCGCGCGGACGTTGCCCAGGTTGGCCTTCGAGTGATGCCCCATCAGGTCGAAGCGGAAACCATCGACCTTGTAGTCGCGCGCCCAAACCACCAGCGAATCGACCATCAGCTTTTCCATCATCCGGTGCTCGGACGCGGTGTTCGGGCAGCACGAGCTGGTCTCGGGCTCGCCGTTGCCGTTCAGCCGGTGGTAGTAGCCGGGGACGATTCGGTCGAGGACCGCCTTGGCGTTCTGGCCGGCCGCGTTGGTGTGGTTGTAGACGACATCCATCACCACGCGCAGGCCTGCCCGATTGAGCCCCTGGACCATCTCGCGGAACTCTCGGATGCGCGCGGTGCCGTCCGAATTTGTCGAGTAGCTCCCTTCGGGCACGGTGTAGTGGAGCGGGTCGTAACCCCAGTTGAAACCGTCCAGGTCTTTGACCGCCGCGACCGCCGCCTGTTGCTGGTCGGAATCGGAGGGGAAGCTCGCCAGATCACCGGCCGGTTCGGAGCGATCGGCCGGATTTTCACGAACCGTGGCGAAATCGAAGCTCGGCAGCAGGTGGACGTGGGAGAGCCCCGCATCCGCCAGCTTCTTCAAATGCCGCATGCCGTTCGAGCTCGCCTCGCCGAACGCGCGGAACGTGCCGCGCTTGGCGGCCGATACCGAGGCGTCGGTGATGCTGAAGTCGCGGACGTGAAGCTCGTAGAGCGTCGCGTCACCCAGAGCGGTGAACTTCGGCTTGCCGAGGCCGTTCCAGCCCGCGGGCTTCAGGTCCGAGTCGGCCAAGTTGACGATCTGGCTCCGCAGGCTGTCGGTCGAAAGCGAGAAGGAGTAGGGATCGGTCACCCGGTTGGTCTCGACCACGCCGCTCGAACGGACGAACACGTCCACCTCATAGAGGTAGAACTTCCGGTTCCAGGCAGATGTCCCCGCGATGCTCCAAACGCCGGTCGTCGCGTTCTCGAGCATCGGAATGCGGGTGGGTGTTGTGGCCGGGTTCGAATCATTGAACAGCAGCAGGGCGACCGACTGCGCGGTGGGCGCCCAGACCCTCAAGGTCGGGGCGTTGCCAGAGAACGAGGCGCCGAGCGGGCCGTCATAGGCAAACAGGTCGTCGAGCACGCCGGGGATCTGGAGCGCGGTGGCGTCGATCAGGCTCGCGTCGGTCGCCGTGGCCGAAACAGCGATCTGACCTTTCAGAGCGATCGCCACCTGATTGAGATCGGCCGGCGAGATCTTCCACGCCGAGAAGCCCGCGAGGTGCGGGAACTTCGCGGCGAGCGCCGGCCCGATGCCGCCCGGATCGGGCGTGAGCGTGATCGAGGAACCGCCGGTCACGCCGTCGTTGCCGAGCGCCAGGCTGCCGTCGGCCGCATAGTGCAGGTGGAAGGTCTGGCCGGCCTGGACTGGGATATTCCAGGCGATGGTGTCGCGGGAGAGCCAATGGGCTTTCGCGACCTTGAGGTTGCCGCGCGGCGCGTTCTCCCCGCCGATCGTGAGGATGTGGGTCACCGCGTCGTAACCGAAGAAAACTTGAGTGCACGAGCGGGCGACGCTGAACGGGATGTTGGCGCCGTTCGGTGCGCCGCCGTCGCCATAGTTCTCGTCCCAGCTCTCGTTGATCGCGACTTTCGCCTCGTAGCTGCCGGCCGGCAAAAAGGCCGAGAAGTTGAAGAAGCCGTCGCCGTCCGGGTCTTGCAGCCACGAGCGCAGGCACGACGGGTCCCAGTCGCCCGGACAGCCGAGTTCGCTCTGGAAGCTTCCGGGTGCGACCGCAATCGTGGAGTTGGCATTGCTGGTGATCCAGTGGGTGCCGTGATCGTAGTAGAACTTCACGTCCGCCGCCGAAGCGAGGTTGAGCGGAATGTTCGGCCCGTTCAATTGCGCATTCAGGCCGTAGTTGACGTCCCAGCTGTCATTGAGCGGCGCCTTGTACTCGTAGCTCCCGGAGGGAATGGAGAAGCTCCGCTGCCAGACGCCGTCGGAGGCGTCGAAGGCGAGATGCGTCGCCGCGCAGTCCGGCTGCCAATCGCCCGAGCAACCGAGCTCGCTCTGAAGGCTGCCCGCCACCGTAACACTCGCCGGCTGAGCCGCCGCGGGCGCCAAACCGATCGACAGCACCTTGGAGGTTCCATTCCACGAGAATTGCATCTCGACGCAGTCGCCGGGCACCGAGAAGGCGATGTTGCCGCCGTTTTGGACCCCGCCGTCGCCGTAGTTGACGTCCCACGACTCGTTGAGCGCCACTTTCGCCTCGTAGCTGCCGGCGGGGAGGGCGCGGGTGCGGAAGGTGAAGATCCCGTCGCCGTCCGGGTCCTGGAGCCAAGACCGCAGGCACGATGGGTCCCAATCGTTCTCGCACCCCAGCTCGCTCTGGAAGCTGCCCGGAGCGACCGCGATGATCGAGTTCGAGCTGCTGGTGATCCAGTGGGTCTCGTGGCTGTAGTAGAACTTGACCGCCGTATTGCTTCCGAGCGAAAGCGGAATGTTCCCCCCGTCGCGCACCGCATTCTGGCCGTAGTTCTCGGACCACGAGTCGTTCAAGGGAGCCTTGTACTCATAGTCGCCGGCCGGGACGGCGAACGTCCCCTGCCAGACGTTGTCCTGAGCATCGAAAGCTAGATGGGTGGCGGCGCAGTCCGGCTGCCAATCGCCCGAGCAGCCCAGCTCGCTCTGCAAGCTGCCCGCGACGGTGACGGCGGTGGGATTCGGGGTGTCGGAAGCATGGAGGGTAGGCGCTATCAAGAGCGCCGAGAGCACGGCGAGGCACAACGGCCCCCACCGTAGCGCGCTGAGGCGAACGGACCGGTCGAGCATCGAAAATCTCCTTCCTGCATGGGTTGCGAGACGACACGAAGATACCGGATACCACAACGGTGCGGGGGCGGGTGGGTATTCCTGCGCGGGCTGAGCAGGGGTATGGGAAATGCGCGCCTCTGACCATTGAACCTAAGGCTCCGCGGGGTGCCGGCCAACCTCCCAAGGGGTAGGGGAAGAGCCGCCTGTTCAGGTTGGACGGAAGGGGTGCCGCAGGGCGAATCTCCATGGCATACTTCGCATCATGGCAATGCCCGCGATCGACCTGGGAAGACTATCTACCGAGGAGCGTCTGGGTCTCCTGGAGCGCGTCTGGGAAAGTCTGAGCCGGAGCCCCGAATCCATACCGTTGACCGAAAGCCAACGCCAAGACCTCAATGACCGCCTCAACGAGCTCGAAAGTCATGGGCCGGACGGCCTGACCTGGGACGAGGTCGTTTGCGAAGCCCGACGTGTTGGAAGCAAGCCGCCTTCCGCTTTGACTTCTAATTAAGGCGGTTCGTGACCGATAACTAATCCTCGATCCCTACAACGCGCACTTCCGAGTCAGGCTGAGGATTCTCCTCCTCGGCAAAGAACGCACCTGTTAAGTCAGCTCCCCTGAAGTCCGCTCCAGTGACATTTGAGAATCCAAAATCCACGAACCTGAGCGACGCTAACCCGAAATTTGTTCCAAAAAGACTCTTGGCTAGCATATCCGATCCATCTAGAAGTGCTTCTTCGAAGTCTATTCCTTCGAGGCCTGCTCCGCTGAATCTAGAATAGCGGCAAACTACTCCAGTAAAACTGACACCCCAAAGGGATGCATCTGAGAAGTCAAGGCCGGAGAGGTCCATGAAAGCAGGAAAGTGGCGTCGACGCCATCCCGCGGCATTAATTCTATTTGCATATTGGGCAAAATATTCATTGCCGGCGCCAGAGGGGCGGAAGAGAATCCAGCGTTGTCCTTCACGTTCAACGCTGCTCTGATAGCGCCGCGATTTCGTCCCAGCGGGTGAATATCTCCACAGATCAGGTGGAGGGCAACCTTCAGTTACGGCGGAGAGCCAACCGCCTGAAACTGCCAATTCATAATGCAGTCGATTCGCAAGTCGAAATAGAGCGTCCCCGAGATGCGCATCTAAACTAACAGTCCGCATTGGTTCGCTTGGCGGTCCGCCGCTTCTGGAGAATAGAGGCATAGCCCAATCGGTGATAACTTCGCAAATATACGGCCGGTCCCATTCGAAGGTGCCTCGCTTAGTTCGTTGCGGTTGCGGCCTAAGATGAACCCCTTCTCCCCACCAGTCCCAGAGATCTGCAAGGGCATCACGAGTCCTTTCCCAACCGTCAAGATCAAGCGGCTCGGTTTCTTGTCCCTCGCGCGGGGATTTCCGCCGGTCAACCGCGCGGGATATCTCCCAGGTAAGTAGGGTATCAACGTGAAGGACCACGTCGGCGTTCATCCACTGAGGTGCTAGCAGGCGACTGAGGTCCCTACTTAGCTCAAACCTTGGGTCGTCCTCGGAAAACTCCTTCCAGTATGGAGTTCGCTCAGGAAGCACAGAATCTGTGTTTCTCCCATATGCCTTGAGCCGCTCTATTAACGCTTCGGCAAAAAGATATTCCCGGAATGACTTGTGGACAAATTCGCAGCCTAACTCGCGACGGCCACCCTTGAAAAAGAAGCTTACTAGAAGCTGACTGAGAACATGGCTTGTTGTACTTCTTTCAACTCGCTCATCAAGCTGATCCCCCGAAAGATCGAGGCGCAGACTGAGTTCTTCGTAAGAGAGACTTTCTTGCCCGAGAGCCGACATCGCGGCTGCAGTTCGTCGCAGGAGATCCCGCAGTGGACCCCCTGAGATTCGATGTAACTGGCCTATCTCGTCCTCCGCATCATCGTGCTCGTACTTTCCTGCCTTCCGGCAGGTTAGATTTAACATGCTTCTAAAGAGCGCAGTCGGTCGAGTGAGAGCCTGTTCTATGCCGTCTCGACTCTCTGCAAGTAGTTTTAGTGTCAGGTATGCAAGGAGCGGAAGGCTGAGAACATCGATACTATTCTTCGCGGTTTCAGGAGAGCGCGGCATTCCAGGGTTTGTATCAAAAGACTCTTCATAACCTGCCACAATCTTACCAAGAAGGAGATTCCATTCGTTATCCGCTAGACTTGCCTCCGTTGGCCGTCGAATACGTGAACCGACGCGATCAGCGAACTGTCGCAATGCAACTGGATTCAAGGGACGAATCGTCAGAATCGGCGTCGTCTTTAGGAGAAAGGTGGCCCCTTCTGTCACGGCAGGCGATGGGCGTCCAGTCAGGACGATCCGGATCGGTACTTCCCGGTCCCTTCCGAGGAATTCCGCCCGAAGGTTTTCAAGTAGGCGTCCAACCCTTATCTCGAAACCGTCGGCAACAGAGACGCTGATTTCATCCCAGCCATCCAAGATCAATACATAAGGGCAGATTCTAGCACTACCAAACTGGATTGGTTCACGAAAGATCGCACCGCCGAGGAAAATATCATCCGGTTTCGGCAGAGGCTGAGAGCTCCTCTCTTCTTCGGATAGGCGAAGAGCGTCAGCTAAGACCTCCGAGACGTTTAGTTCTCGGTCCAGATGGAGATCTCTCATCCGGACTCTCAATGGGCGAAGGCCAAGTCGAACCAATTCAGCCGAAAGCCAAACTGTAAAAGCTGACTTACCAGCACCTGCGACACCTTGTACAACTATCATGTCTCTGAAATGTTGGTTCCGGAGGAGTCCGAGTACTGAATCCCCAAGGGACTGGCGGCCACCGTAGGTTTCGGAAAACGGGTCGATCTTTCCTCGGCGCCCTGTCGGATCTTCTGCAGCTTTTTCGCGAATTTCGCCCCAGGTGAGCATCCCACATTCGGTGTCGACGTAAACCTGCGCGAGGGCGAATGGCTCGCTACCAAAGACAGGGCGTTCCTCAAATTGCCAACGCTGAAAATCTGCATGCTCAGCAAGCGCCGCGTATGCCGCTTCTTCCTTAGTCTGGAATCGCAGGATGTCCGCGAATGGGGCAAAACGATCTCGTGAATCGCCATGCGAGAGCAACGTCTTAAGGTGTGGTACGAACCGTTGGTGAACTTCGCCGACGAGAGTTCGTCGCTGTTGGTCCGAGAAACCCATTCCTTCGGCGAAGCTTTCGAGGGCTCGATCCGCAGAAACAATAAACGGATGCGACAAAGCGCCGGCAAAAGAGAAGGTGTGAAAATGAATTGCTTCTTCGGGTGTTTCAAGCTCAGCTAGCCGCTGCCTGAGTTCGCTTTTGGAGCGCGATGCTTCGGTGGGGATCCCGATAGCGGAGGCTGCTTGCTCCACTGATCGCTGGTACGCGAGGGTGCATGCGATTAGACCCAGTTGGTTGGGATCGTTGATTTCCGTTAACTTGGCGAAAAATGCGACTACGAATTTGACTGGAGCCACGGTCTCGCCGAGCGCTTCGCCGAGGGCACCTGCCCATGGGAGAGCGTTCCCGATTGCTTCAACGAAGCCGGCCTCCTTAAAAGATTCGACCGCTGAAGAAAGGAACTCAGTGACACCTTTCAAGCGTCCGGCAAGATTTCCCAGCCTAGTCTTCTGGGCTGAATCGAGTTTGAGTACGAGGGAGTCAGCCACGAAAACCTCCTGGAAGTAGGCGGTAGAATGATTGGGGAGTTCGGCTGGATGAATGTATAACACACTTAGGGGTCTCGGTGAGATCTGTAGTGTGCTCGGCAACAACCAGGCTTATCCCGGCCCGCAAGGCCACGCGACGCGAGGAGCTTCAGTATGCGCAAGGAATATGACTTCACAGGCGCCAAGCGCGCCAAGGATGTTCCCCACCTGGAGAAGCTTCAGGCGGAGGCGGCTCGGGGAAAGTCTCGCATCACGATCTTCATCGACGACGACGTTCTGGCGGCTTTCCGAGCGCGTGCCGAAGGCGAGGGAAAGGGGTACCAGACGCTCATGAATGCGGCCTTGCGGGCCGCCGTGGCGCCGGATGCTGCGCCGGTTACGGTCGACTCGCTTCGCCGGGTGTTGCGGGAGGAGCTGAAGGTCACGGGCGGTCGGTAGGGGGATGGGGCCTGGTCGCCTCACCGACGGAAGAACCTGGAGCCCTACGCCGGGGTTGGTTTAGGAGATCACCGCCCGGCTGCGGTTAGGAGATAATGCCCTATGACCATTCAACTGACAGAGCAGCAGCAGCGCGCCCTCGATTCGGCCGAGGCTCAGCCTCCTCAGGTTGTCGATCCCCGCACGAACGCCGAATACGTCTTGATTCCCGCGAGCGAGTACGGAGCCGTCCGGGAGATCGTTGAAGACGAGAGGCGGCAGAGGAGTATCCGGGCGGTGGCGCTGCGGAATGCGGCTGGGCGGTTGGGCGAGGACGTTTGATGGGGCCCGGTGAGATCTACAGCGCCGACTTCCCGGAGGCCGGACCTCATCCTGTGATCGTCGTGTCCCGGGAGGATCTCAATCGTGGCTACTACGCCTTGGTCGTCGTCTGTACGTCCGCGAGATTCGCCGTCCGCCGCGACCTTCCTAGCTGTGTACCATTCCAGGCCGGGCAGTTCGGGTTCACCGTCAGCTGCGTAGCTCAGTGCGAGAACGTCCTGTCGATCGAGAAGAGGCAACTGGATCTGGACGCCGGTCCGATCGGAGTTCTCGACGACGTTGCTTTACGGGAAGTGGTGAAGGCGATTGGGTACGTTATCGAGTCCGATTGCGAGCCTGTCTAGGTGGAGATTGCCGTCTCTCTGCCGGAGGTACGCACAGCCCTCCAAGATTTCTGTGCGGACATCCGGAGAGGATTCCGAGCTCTCCCGAATAAAGGTTCTCCCATTCGGTCTTCCTGTGCGGCCATCCAAAAGATCTGTGCGGTACTCCTGATCGGAAATCCGGCACTTCAGAATGTCTGTGCAGACATTCTGGTGGGCTGTGCGGACATTGGGAAGTCTTGCCTCCCAATCCGGAACTTGAGGCTCTCTCTTCGACTTTCCTGTGCAAACCCCTAGAAAGCCAGCACAGTTCGGTTGAGAGTTGGGCGCACCCTTCGCGGGATCAAGACTGCCAGACAGATTGGCCGCACAGAATTTGCGGCTACTCGCATAAGACTCGGTAGCGAAAGCCTTGGAGTCCAGGTTGGCTGTGCAGAACTTAGAGATGTCTGTGCAGAAATTCCGGAGAGGCGTCGCTATTTTTTGAATGGGGAGCTTCGCCGAGAGATTGCCGCCGTTTTTGTGGCGATGGACCGGGGCAAACTTTTCGCTCGCCCGATCGACAAACCGGATGGGGAGGCAAGAACTTGGTCCGGTCCTCTTCGATCTGCGCCGAAAGGTTCGCGAGGTTCGGGAGAAAAGATCAAGGAGAGCCGCGGCCGAGGCCGTCTCCTCATATACTTGAGGAAGCGAGGGCGAGTCTGCCCACACCGCGCCAAATGACGGGAGATCGAGCGATGAAACGACTGATTCTCTGCGCCGATGGGACCTGGAACAGGGCCGACCAGGAGAAGGGGCACGAGCTGACCCCGACCAACGTGGTCAAGCTCGCCGTGCGGATCGCAAAGAGCGACGGGCCGATTCCCCGACCCGACTCAGTCGATCCATCCGACCGTCCTCGCGCGCTGGGATGGCGACCCATCCTACCGACCGGCGAACCTGCGGGACTATTTCAAGCGGACCGGCGACCCGCGGGGCGGTCGGTAGGCGGCTGGCGGCGCTTCAGGCGGAGACGGCTCGTGGCAAGTCCCGCATCACGATCTTCATCGACGACGACGTTCTGGCGGCTTTCCGAGCCCGCGCGGAGGGCGAGGGGAGGGGGTACCAGACGCTCATGAATTCGGCCTTGCGGGCGGCCGTTGCTCCGGACGCTGCGCCGGTTACGGTCGACTCGCTTCGCCGGGTGTTGCGGGAGGAGCTGAAGGGCGCCGGTACTCGGTAGGGGATCGGGGCTTGCGGTTGAGAGTTAATGCCGCCATGACCATTCAACTGACCGAGCAGCAACAGGAAGCTCTCGATTCGACCGAGGCCCAGCCGCTGCAAGTCGTCGATCCTCGCACCAATGCCGAGTACGTCCTGATTCCTCCGCAGTGGCGGGGGCTGCGTTGGCACAGCCTCCCGCCCCATTCGGTGGATCAGTGGACGAAAGTTACGGCCGGCTCGGCGTTGAGCTGCTCGCAACTCTTGGCGAGGAGCTGGCAGAGATCGACCCGGCGCCTTTCGATGTCGCCGAAGGTGTGCTTCAAACCGCAGATATCGGTGAGCGGACCGCTGCCGGTAAGGAACGCCGAGAGCGCCGCGACCTGATTCGGTTGGCGCGGTTCGACGTGCTTGAAGAACGTGTTGGTCTCGCCGCCGTGGCAGCCGTTGCAGGTGTCGCGCGAGACGATGTGGCGCGCCTCGGGCGTGGTGATCGCGCCGCAGTTGGGCGGCTGCGGGCCGTCCCAGTTGAAATTGAGCGAGTGGGGCGAGGCGCCGCCGCGCAATGGTAGGTTTTGGAAGGAGAGCGGCACGACGTGCTGCCCGGCGAGGATCGCGGGCGTCTCTTGGTTGATGTAGTTGGCCAGGTGCTGCGTGCGCTGGCGGCTATCTGCGGGAGTTTGCGCCACCGTCACTTCGGAGAGAGGGACCGGAGTACCGAGATCGTTGATGGCCACCAACTTGAACTCGCGCAGCTCCCAGGGCTGAAGCAGGAAGAAGTCGTTGGTCCGCGCCTGATTGAGCGCGCTGCCGTTCGGCTTGGCCGGGGAGGCGCCGAGCCGCGAAAACTGATCGGTGATCTGCTGGAGCGCCGCGTTGTAGGTCGGCCCGAACGGGATCGAGCCGAGGCCGTGCCAGGAGAGGGCCCAGTTCTGCACGTCGGTGCAGGCGCGCGCGTCGAGCCCGTACTCGAGGATCGCGAGGAATTGAGTGGTGTTGCCCAGCGAGTCGAGCAGGTTGAACACGAACCGCCCCTCGCCCGCGGTCGTGCCGCCACCGGAGTAGCCCGAGTTCTGGCGCAGGTCGAGCCGGGCGACGATCGCGAGCAGACGGAACGGCGCTTTTTTCATGTCGAGCTGTACGCCACCCGAGGCGGTAAGCCAGGGCTGGATGACGAAGCTCTGGACATTCGGCCGCTTCGGTACCGGGTCGCCGTTGATCGTCAGGTCGATCTTCCAATGGTTGAGCCAGGCGAGCGTGAAGGCCGACAGCTGGGCCGGGTCGGTCGTGCCGGCGAGCCCTTCCATCAGCTTGCCGAACGTCCAGGCGCCGCGGGTCGCCGGCTGCACCGGTTTCGCGCAGAGGCCCGTCCAGGTGGTCCGGAAGCAGTCGTTGACGACCGACAGGTCGCGGATGAACAGCTCGCGGGCGGGATCGACGGTGCAGCCGGTCGTGGTCGGGAGCGCCGCGGTGTCGCGGCTGCTGCGCACCGTGGGGATCGAAGCGACCGGTTGGGTCGAAGCGGCTTCGGCAGGGGGAGGGGTGGCGGCGACGAGGGCTGAAAAGGCGAGGGTCGGGAGCATCCAACGGCGGGCGGTTTTCATCTGCGAGGTCCTCTCTCTTGGGCGGAAGGGCGGAGGCTGATCCGCGGGTTCTACTCAAGGAGAGTGCAAATCAAGAGATCTTGCGAGACAAGGGATTCGCAAGCCGCGACATTTTGGGGACCCTTCCTCGGCTAGGCTCCTGCGCGCCGAGCGCAACCTGTTGAACTTCGCTGTTTGAGGGGAACGCGCTGGAAACGGGGCGCCGGTCTCGATCGGACGGCGCCCGGTTCGATCGACCTCCTTACCCGTTTCCGCCCGTTTTAGAGCGCCAACGGCGCGACTCCCGTTAGCCCAGGGCGAGGCCCTGGGTCGAGGGTCCGAAACGGCGCTTCAGCCGATCGGAATGGCAAACCACCAGAAGAATCCACCTTTTTCGACTTCACGCTCCGCATCTTGGCTCACCAGTTGAAAGAGAAGGCGGGGCGCGGTGCCCGACGGGTCCAGCTTCTCCCCTGAGAAAGTCAAATCCAAAGCGACAATCCGATTCTCACCTTCGTCGGCGGTGAGGCGCTTGTGCGCCTTAGCAACCAGAATCTCGTTTTGTTCCAGGCGAATCGACACGTCAATTAGCTGATCCTCGCCCGGTGGGATCGAGATAACAAGCTCGGTATGTAGCGTCGAAGTTTTACCCGGCTTGATCTTTCTATTGAGGCTGAGATCGACGGTTGCAATCCGCATGTTCTTGCAAGTGACCGCTCGCGGTTTGGCGGTCCTCGTTTGCAGGCCGTCGCCAAAGAGGGCAAATCTGGCATCGATGTCCACCCGAACGGGGCACGAGTCGTATTCCTTACCCTTTTGGACGTCGATGAACCGATCGAATTCAACTCGCTTAAGCTCGGTCCCAGAGTAGCGCCTCTTGATCAAGCCGTCTCCAATTTCGAGCTTGCCTTGGAGAGTACCTGCGACGTTTGTTCCATCTTTGATGAAGGCTATGAGGCCGTCAGAGCTCGCCTCGAACCGCTCGATTGCGGATCTCGGGACCGCAACCTCTCCTCCCGTCGTGTCGATCAGGACAAACTCCTGTTGCGTCACATCACCCTCTACCACCGTACCTTGGAGGGTAGTCAGTCGCTCCCATGCCACAGCCGGTGCCGAGACCAAAGCAAAAACGATCAGACATAGGAGCGTGATTCGCATGAATGGTTCCCTTGGGTCGGCTTGAGGTGGTGAACCAGGCAATTCAGAGGTTTGGCGGTTCGGGCGCGCCCACGATTTCATTTTTTGACGGTGTGGGCAAGTCCAGGTCGGGTCGAGGTCCCCGGCGAAACGGCACCAACTGTCCCACCCACCCCCTATTCGAGCACTCCTCCTGTAACCGCCACATTCCCGAGGAGACCGATATGAAACGCCGAACCAGGTCGCTCAACCTCCACCGTGAAACCCTGCAAAATCTGACGCCGCAAAACGAGGTCGTCGGTGGCGTGGGTTCCCAGACCTGCAGTGTCCGCTGCAAAATCGAGTCGTGGTGCATGTGTACGGACGGCACCTGCGCGCCCAGCGCAACCTGTTGAACTTCGCTGTTTGAGGGGAACGCGCTGGAAACGGGGCGCCGGTCTCGATCGGCCGGCGCCCGCCCCCGCCTTATACTCGCCGGCCACCGGAATTTCCATGCGCGGAATCTATGGATCGAAGGCGCGCACGCTTGCCGGTTTGGCCGTTCTGCCCGCAATCGTGGCCCAGTTGGTGGCTCCCGCCGCCGCGGAGGAGCTGCGGATTTCGATGGAGCAACGGGCGTGCCGAACGCTCTCGCCTGAGACCTCCATCGCGCTCGTGATCGAAGCCGTAGGAGAGACCCCGCTGCGGCTCGCGGTCGAGCAGCGCGGGATCGATGTCGAGATCCGGGTCGGCCCGACCGCCGACGCCCTGGCACGGACGATCGACAGCCCGCAAGATCGGCAGGGTGAGGAATCGGCTTGGTTCCCGAACCCGGCCGAGATTTTTCTTGTCGAAATCAAAGCGCGCGAGCGGGGCGCTCCGCCGGGCGAGATCTGCGTTAGCACGGAGGCTCCGGCCGCGAGCCTCGCATCGGCCTGGGCGGCGGTCGATTCCGCGAGCGTTCTCTACGCCCGCGGCGACCGCGCCTCTTGGCGTGCGGCGCTCTTCTGGTACCAGGCGGCGCTCGCCGCGTTCCGCGCCGCGGCGGATCGAGGCGGCGCGGCGCGGGCGCTGTTTGCGCTCACGGTGGTCTCCCGCCTGATCGACGAACCGAAAGCCGCTCTTGGCTGGGGGCTGGAGGCGTTGCCTCTGCTGGTAAAAATCGACGGCAAACTCGCCGCGGCGCTCGCCAACGAGATCGGGCTCGATCACCTGCTGCTGGGCGCCAACGCCGCCGCGCGCGCTTCGTTCGAGCAAGCGCGAGCGCTGGCCGAAACGCCCGCCGATCCGTTCAACCGGGCGGTCGCCGCGAGCAACCTTTGTCGCATGGTGGCGGCCGAAGGCGATCTGGTCGCCGCGCGCGCCTGCTATGGCGCGGCGCGGCTGGCGCTGGCGGAGGCTCAGGCCCCGGCGCTCGAAGCGGCGGCGTGGATCTCCGCCGGGCGAATCGAAGACCTGCTCGGCGAGCCGGAGGCGGCGCTTTTCGCCTATCGCACGGCTCTGGCACTCCAGAGCCGGGTGGGCGACCAGCTGGGCCGCGCGCGCACGCTCAACAATCTCGGCTTGCTCGAACAGGAGGTGGGGCGCTTCGATCAAGGCATCGCGGCGTACGGCGAGGCGTTGGCAAAGTTCACCGAGCTTTCCGATTTGCGCTGGCAGGCGCGGGTGCGCAACAACCTCGGGCTGGCTTACGAACAGGTGGGGCAGAGGGAGGCGGCCGAGGTGCAGTGGGAGGCTGCGTTGCCGCTCTGGCGTTCGGTCGGTGACGGCGCAGGCGAGGCCTCGACCCTGATCAACCTGGCGCAGGCGGCGCTCGCTCTGGGCCGGCCGGACGCGGCGCTGCCGCGCATCGATCGCGCGCTCGATCTCTACCGCGCAGCCGGCGATGCGAGGGGCGAAGGCTTGGCGCTCGCTGCGCGGGCTCGCGGGCAGGCTGCGAGGGGTGAGCGGGAGGCGGCGCGGGCGACGTTTGGCCAAGCGCTTGAACGGCTCGCCGCGGTGGGGGATCGCGCGCGGCAGGCGGATGCCGAGCGGGGCCTCGCCGAGCTCGAGCTGGGTGTCGGGAACTCCGTGGCGGCGCTCCCGCCGTTCGAACGCGCGCTCGCGTTGGCGCGGGGTTTGGGGCAACGACGCAGGGAGGCCCAGGCGCTCGACGGGCTCGGACGGCTGGCGCGGGCGCAAGGGAAGCTCGAAGCGGCGCTTGAGTTCTTCGATGAGGCGCTTCTAGCGCTTGAAAGCGAGCGGGTCCACCTGCCCGGCGCCGAGGCGCAGACGAGTTTCTCCGATCTTTCGGCGGGACTCTCAGAAGGGGGCATTGAAACCGCCCTGGATCTCGATCGTGCTCATCCGGGAACCGGATGGGGCGCCCAGGCGCTCGCGCGGGTCGAGCGCTCGCGCGGCCGGGCGTTGGTCGAGCTGCTGACCCAAGCGGGGGTCGATCTCGAAGCCGCGGTCGAACCTCTGCGCGCGGCGCGCCGCGCCGAGCTGTCGCGCCGCTTGGCGGCGAAGGCCGACAGGGCGGCAGGTACCATCAGCGCGGCGATTCGTGCGCAGCTCGCGGGGGAAGCCGCTGAGATTGCGACCCAGCTCGATCTGTTCGACGGTGAAACCCGAGCGCAGGCTCCGACGTTGGGTGCGCTGCTCGATCCTCCGCCGCTCGACCCGCAGGCGCTCGCGGCGGGGCTCGATGCCGAAACCCTCCTGCTCGTCTTCCACCTCGGCGCCGAGCGGAGCACGCTCTGGGCACTCACCCGCGGGCGGATCGAGAGTTTCGATCTGCCGCCCAGGCGCGCGCTGGAAGACGCGGTGCTCGACCTCTTTCGCTCCTTGCGCCGCTTCGATCCGGCCGAGCGCGAAGCCGAGCAGGGGGCGCTCGCGGCGCTGGGGAGCCGACTGCTCGGGCCGGTCGCGGCCGAGCTGACCCACCGGCGGATCGTGATCGCAACCGACGGCGCGCTCAGCTATCTTCCCTGGGCGGCGCTCACCGTTCCGGGGAGCGGCCGGCCGCTGACGGCGGAGCACGAAATTTCGTTCGTGCCTTCCCTTTCGGCCCTCGCCGCGGTGCGCGAACGGGCCGCAGGAAGAGCCCCGGCGCGCGGGCTGATCGCGGCATTCGCCGATCCGGTGCTGACCGCCGACGATCCGCGGCTCGCGCTAGAGCGGGCCGGAATTCTTCCCTTGCCCAAAGCGACCGCCGATCGCGGCGAGCCGTTCGAGCGCCTGCCCGGCAGCGCCGCGGAGGTCGAGCGGATCTTTGCGCTCGCCGCCGCTCTGCCGGCATCTGCCGAGCGCCGCGTGCTCACCGGTTTCGCCGCCGCGCGCTCCGCGCTCACCGCTCCGGACCCGCGCGGGCTCGGCGATTTTCGGGTTCTTCATTTCGCGACCCATGGCGTGATCGATGCGGAAACTCCCTCGCTCTCCGGCCTCGCGCTGTCGCGCTTCACCGCGGTAGGCGAGCCGATCGAGGGGTTCCTCCACCTGCGCGACATCTACCGCTTGAAGCTCGGTGCCGACCTCGTGGTCCTCTCCGGCTGTGAGACCGCGCTGGGGCGAGAGGTGCGCGGTGAGGGGCTCGTCGGCCTCGCCCGCGGCTTTCTCTACGCCGGGGCGACCCGGGTCGTCGCGAGCCTGTGGCCGGTCGATGACCGCGTCGCCGCAGCCTTCATGGCAAGCTTCTACCGTGCGCTCTGGAGCGACCGACTTCCACCCGCGGCGGCGCTTGGGGCAGCGCAGCGCGAGATGGCCA
This sequence comes from Holophagales bacterium, assembly GCA_031404815.1. Taxonomy (GTDB): domain Bacteria; phylum Acidobacteriota; class Thermoanaerobaculia; order Multivoradales; family UBA5704; genus DASYKS01. The sequence goes on from JANNIH010000132.1 coordinate 60,538, forward strand.
CCGGGCGCCGCACCCGCGATCCCGCGTTCTGGGCCGGCTGGGTGCTCTTAGGGGATGGTGGGTAGAAGCCCTGCGATGTTTCACCAACTCGTCCCACTTCAGAGATGAGTAGGGACGTGAAAAATAATGCGCCAGCCAACGAGGAGTACCACATGGGGATCGAGGTCAAAAACTTCGTGGGGATCTGGAACGTGCAGTGGGTCACCGGCAAGAGCCCCTGGCTCTGCGAGGGGTGGAAACTCGCGATCGGCACGGGGAGCGCGTGGGGCGACAGCGTGCCCTATCTCAATGAGGAGTACCAGACCTGCCTCGGCTTCGCCGTGGTCGATGGGACCGACCAGGTCGTCCTCTCCTCCGCGCTGCAGGACGAGTACCACCAGCCGCTCGCGCTGCTCTTTGCCGACGGCTGCTTGCGTTGGGCCGGCTGGTACGACGCCAAACCGGTGCGGCTCTACATCTCGCTCTCGACCGCTCAAACTTCGGTGGGGGAACCCACCTATGCCCTGTACGGCTCGACCATCTATGGCGACCCGGACCAGGTCGCGGTCTGGGGGGCGGACGGCACCGGCGGCCGGCCCGTCGGCTAGGGGTGCGCATGGTAGGATCGCGCCCATCGAAACCGATCGAACCTTCGAGCCGCCGGCGCACGATTCGAATCGCGATCCGGCGCGGTCCGGGGCCGCCGGTGCTGGTGAATCCGACGATTTCGCCGCCCTCTTGGCGGCGATTCGCGCGGGCGATCCGCGGGCCGAGGAGCGTCTGTTCGAGCGCTTCGGCCGCCCGGTGGCGCTCCTGCTCGACCGCCACACGGGAGGGCGCGACGAGCGCGAGGATCTATTCCAGGACACCTTCCGCCTGTTGATCGAAAAGCTCCGCCGCGGCGAGGTGCGCGAGCCGGAGAAGCTCCCCGGCTACGTCGCGCATCTCGCGCGCAACCTCGCGACCGAGCATTACCGGAAGGTGGTGCGCCGGAAGACCGACCCGGCGCCTCCGGAAAATCTCGATCGGCCGACGAAAGGCGGCGTGCTCGACGACCTGCTCGCGGCCGAGAACGCGGCGCTCGCGCGCTCGGTGATCGGCGAGCTGTCCACCGCCCGCGACCGCGAGCTGTTGCTCCGCTTTTACCTCGGAGACGAGGACCGCGATGGCCTCTGCCGCGAGCTGGATCTGTCGAGCGTCCAGTTCCATCGCGTGCTCCATCGCGCCCGCCAACGCTACAAGGAGCTCTACCTCGCCCGGCTGAAGGCGCGGGGAGGGCTCCAAGCCGGCTTGACTCTTCTCTGGCTCGGCTGGCTCTGGCAGCTCGCGGCGCAAGGCCTTTCCACCTCGCGAGGGGGAGCGTGATGGCGATGGACCACGCCGACATCTTGGAGCGCGGCCTCGTCGCCCTCTACCGAAAGGGGCGACTCGGTGCGGAAGAAGAGCAGCGCTTCGAGGAGCATTTCTTCGCCTGTGCCGCCTGCCAGGAAGAGTTGGACGACCAGCGCCGGTTCGAGCTGGGGTTGCAGGCGATGCGCGCCGAGGACGCGGTGCCGGGGTCGGGGTCGAAATCGGCCCCCGCGGCTTCAGAAGTCCTCGCGGCGGACGGCGTACGGGAAGGAAAGCTCCTTCGCTTCCCGCGCCGCGCCACCACCTGGCTCGCGCTCGCCGCCTCGCTCCTGATCGCGGCAGGCCTGCCGTTCACCTGGCTCTGGCAGAGCCGCAGCGCCCTCGAACGCGAAGCGGCGATCTGGCGCGATCGGGCGCGGCAGGAAGAAGGCGCCAGAAAGATGCTCTCGGGTCGCCTCGCCGAGAGCGAACGGCGGGCGGAAGAGAGCGACCGGAACGCAGAGCGGCTCCGGGACCAACTCGCAGAGTCTCAAGCGCCGCTCCCTGGCCGCGACCCGATCGGCCAACCGATAGCGGGAACGCCGCTCTTGCTGCTCACCCACCTGCGCGGCCCGGAAGCGACCGCGACCGCGAACCGGCTCGATCTGCGCAAGAATTCGGGCATCGTCCAGCTCGCGCTCGATGCGGGAGACGCGAGCGGTTTCGTCGACTACCGCGTCACCCTCTCCGGCGCCGCGGGCAAGAAGCTGTTCGCCGCGGACGCGCTCCACCCGAACGCGCTCGAAGTGATCCTCCTCACCTTCCCCCACGACTTCTTCGCGGCGGGGGAGTACCGCCTGCGCCTCGAAGGGCGGCGCGCGGACGGGCGATTCGAGGAGATCGAGGGGTATCGGTTTCGGGTGGAGAGGTAGGATTTCCAAGCCGAACTGGTATTCTTTTGAGCTGGGAGGCTGACATGCGTGCCATCAAGCTCAAGGCCGACGTGGAAGCAGATCGCTCAATGCGTCTGGTGCTGCCGGCCGACGTACCCAAAGGCCCTGCCGAGATCATTATCCTGATCGGTGATCCCGAAGCTCGGGTTCGAAGACCGCCATTGAGCCGGCTCTTGCTCCGCCTGCGCTCCAAAGATGGCAGAAGCCGTCGAGAAATCGATCAAGATGTCGAGCGGGAGCGGGCCGCTTGGCGCGATTGATTCCGTGAGTGCGTACCTCGACAGCTGCATCCTCATCTACCTCCTGGAGGGAGAAGAAAGCCTTTCACGGCAAGTGGAGGCAGCCATGATCCAGCTTGAAGCCAGCGGGGAAATCGCCTGCTTCTCCGACCTCACCTGCCTCGAATGCCGAGTCCGACCCCTTCGGGATGGCAAGGTAGATCTCCTGGAACGCTACGATGACCTGTTCTCGTCGGGCGCACTGGTTCGCTTGCCGATCGACTCCGACACCTTCGAACGGGCAACTCAGCTCCGTGCCCAGGAAGGGTGGAAGACACCGGACGCCCTCCATATTGCAGCGGCGCTGCAAGGCGGCTGCCGGGAGTTCTGGACCAACGATGATCGGCTCGCCAAATCTTCGGTTCGCCACCCTTCGATTCGAGTGTTCTCTTCCGTTTGAGGTGTTCGCCTGGCGCCTGACTGCGCGGTGCCGTCGGTTACTCCGCCAGGGTTCAGTGCTTAAGGTGGCTCTCCTCAGCCCCCGTAGCGCGCCCTCGCACTGCGGATCGCCGCGAACGTGCCTTCTGGAACAACGAGCCGAACGCGGTCGTCGAGCAGGATCGAACCCGCGCCGAGCCGTCCGAGGATCCCCCGCCCGTCGGTCTCCTGGATGCGCGCCCAGGGAACGCGAATCGGCGGATGGAACAGGAAGACGCGAAGGATGCGCACGGTCAGGCCGCCGGGGGTGGCGCGTAGGTTGAGGATCCTCCCCCGGTACGAGACCCATCCGATCATCGCGTACCACGGAGCGGGCAGCATCTCCCCCTCGTCCGCCGCCGCGCGGTCGATGCGAAACGCCGCCAAGGAGCGATACCCGCTGGCCGTGGCGAGGATTGCGCAGACGAAGCTCCAAACGGCCGCGAACACGAAAGGGAACCCGGCCAGAATCGCCGCGGTGAGCCAGAGCTGATCGGAGGTCGATGCCATGGTGGTGATTCTACCCAACTCCCTTCGCGCCGAGGTCGCGTTCGGGGAATCGGCGGAGCGAGAGCGCCCAAACCTGGCGATCGAACAGCGAACTCGTGGGTGGCTTCGGTGATCGGCTCGGTGGCTTCAGCGAATTCCTGGGAAGCTTAAACGAATTCTTGAGTGGCTCCGGCGCTCCGCCTCCGCCCTCCGGCGGGCGGCCGGACCGGGGGCGGAGCGTCTCTTGGGAGCTGTGGAGCGGATGACTCTAGGAGAGACCGGCCGGGGCGTCAACCAAGAGGCCGACGGGTCGGCTACACTCCGAGGTCTTCACTCTTCGGCAACCAGGGAGGTCGGCATGGACTCGAAGTCGGAACAGGCGCGGGGCATTGATGTCTCGCACTATCAGGGATTGGTCGATTGGAGCCAGGTTCGTCAGGCGGGGATGACGTTCGCGTTCGCCAAGGCGACCGAAGGGTTGAACACGGTGGACGCGATGTTCGGGACGAATTGGCCGGCGATCGCCGCGGCCGGCATGTTGCGCGGCGCCTACCACTTCTTTCATCCGGAGGAGGATGCCGGCGCGCAGGCGGCTCACTATCTCACCGTGGTGGGCGCGCTCGCCGCCCACGACCTCCCGCCCGTGCTCGATGTCGAAACGACCAACGGGGTCTCAACGACCGTGCTCTGGACGGGGGTGACGACCTGGCTCGAAACGGTCGCCCAAGAGACCGGTCGCAAGCCGATGCTCTACCTCTCTCCCGGCTTCTGGAACCAGCATACGCCGAACCCCGCGCTCGAAGGGTATCCGCTCTGGCTCGCCGACTACGCCGCGACGCCAACGCTCCCCAACGGGTTTGCCACCTGGAACTTCTGGCAGTGTTCGCAATCGGGAACCGTCGCGGGCGTCTCGGGGGCCGTCGACCAGGACGTCTGGAACGGACCGATCGCGGCGTTGCTCGCCTTCCTGGCGAACGGGTAGGGCCCGCCGCCGGAGCGCCGGGGAAGAGGCGGAGTCGGGGCTGCCCGGAGGAGTGGCGCCTCGCCACCATCGACCATTGCGCCTGAGCTGAGATCGAGCCTCACGACTCGTCCTGCGGGCCCATCGCCTAGAATGGACACATTGGCTATTTTTGGTATTCTGGTGGTCGTGGCACTGGGAGGACCGAATGGCAAGGCACATCTTCCGCAACCGCCAGGGTGAGCTGATAGAGATCCCCGAAGTCGCAGCCACCCAGGCCAAAAACTCCTTCGGCGAGCTCCTCGACCGCGTTGGCACGTCGGGCGCCGTCACCATCACCCGTCACGACATGCCGAAAGCCGTGCTGGTCTCGTTCGAGGAGTTCGAGTCCTTGAGCAGCGCGCGGTCGGAGACTCTCGACGGGCTCAGCACCAAGTTCGAGGGTCTGCTCGAGCGCATGCAGACACCGGCCTTCAAAAAGGGAATGGCGGCGGCGTTCCAGGCTTCCCCTTCGACGCTCGGTCAAGCTGCAGCCAAGGCGGCTCGACGGCGGCGCTGAGTGTCCGCTCGGTCGCGCATCTACGTTCTCGCCGGCATCAACGGAGCCGGAAAAAGCAGCATCGGCGGTGCAACCTTCCGGGCCTCCGGAGCCGACTACTTTAACCCCGACGAAGCCGCTCGCGAGCTGATGGACACACGTCCGGGGCGGACGTTGGCCGAGGCCAATGCGGACGCGTGGCAGATCGGGCGGGCGCTGCTCGAACGTGCCATCCAGGAACGCCTCACCTTCGCTTTCGAGACCACGCTCGGCGGCAACACGATTCCGCGCCTGCTCGGCGAGGCGGCGAAGAGCGGGATCGAAATCCTCGTCTGGTACGTGGGCTTGAAGAGCCCTGAGCTGCACATCGAGCGCGTGGCGGCCCGGGTCCGCCGGGGTGGCCACCCGATCCCCGAGGAGACGATTCGACTCCGTTACGAGCGGAGTCGCCTGAACCTGATTCAGCTCCTGCCTTCCCTCACGGCACTGCGGATCTATGACAACAGCGATCACGCGGAGCCCGAGGCCGACGCGATCCCCGCACCGCAGCTCGTGCTGCACCTGGAAGCGGGGCGCATCCTCGGCCCGGAGAACCTGGCCCAAACGCCGGACTGGGCCAAGCCGATCGTGGCGGCCGCTCTCCAACGCGCGGGCGCCGGCGGCGCGTGATCCGGTCGGGCCAGCCCAATTTTCCGGCTTCTTCGAGCGGAGCATCCCGCCTTATTCACCCCAACGTAAACTAGTCGATCAACCGGAGACGGGCCATCGATCATCCGATCTCCCGGAGTTGCAACAGCTCCTCCCGGGAGATGACATGGTCGAAAGTCCCAAGCTGCTCGGCGAGTTCCTCGAGCCGCTTGCGCCGATTGAAGTCGCTGATCGCCGTCACGATCGCGTCCCGCTTGGTCCGGGCGCAAGTATGGCGGATCACTTCTTCCAGCTCCTTTTCCGGGATATCGCTCGTCGTCTTCATGCTTCCAAGATAGCAAATCGGAATGGGAAGAATCCGTAGCCGCGAGATCAAGAACCGGTCCAGGCCTTGCCGCTGTGACCGATCGAGGGGTACGATCACGAAGAAGGCACGAAAGGCACTCATGATCAGAACCGTCATCTCGCAAACGGACCTCGGGGATAAGGCGCGGGAGATCGGGGAGCGAGTGCTCCATGGGGAGATGGCGGTGGTCGAGAGCTTGGGAAAGGAGCAGATCGTCCTCTTGGACGCGATGGATTTCCGGCTGCTTCAGGCACTCGCCGCCTGTGCGAGCGGGCCTTCCGGGCTGGACGAGGAGGTCTCCAGGGACGCTCGTGTGATTCGCAGCTATCTGGCGGCCGACATCAATCTCGGCAAGGCCGCGGAGGAGCTGGGGCTCTCCCGCTTCGAGCTCTTGGACCACTTCCGCCGCCTGGGGGTCCCCCTACGCCTCGGCCCTTCCTCGATCGAGGAAGCGCTCAGCGAGATCGCTGTTCTGCAGGCGTGGGGCCTTTGGGCCGCCACCTCACTCGCCGGTGCCTATGCGGAGGACGAGCCCGAATATTCGCTGGATCTGATCAAAGAGCCCAATCCCGACTATGTGGCAGGGTGACTTTCTCGATTGCGGGATTCTTTCCCAGAAACGTTAGGGCCGCTGGGAACGGACCAACGCCCAGACTCGATGCCCCCCGACATCCTCATCAACATCGACTACTTCCACCACCTCACCCGCGGTAAGTTTAGCCCCCTCCTTGGCGCCGAGACGGTAAAAAGGCCAAACGGGCTTTGCTATTCGCAGTTCCCGCGGACTCGTGATCCTGATCTTCTCGCCTTTGGCAGGCGGTCGTGGAGCTACCACCGCCGTACTCCCGCTCCACCGATCATTCTCAAATGTTCCGAGGTAAACCCAACCTTCCCGACGGCCCTGTCCCTGAAGATTCACTACTGGCTGGCGATCAGAAAACAGGCCCCGCAGCTTTTCGGGGGGAAGAACGTAAAGGAGGTACGTGCTTAGGACGGTCGCCAAAGCGCCTCCACCAATCGCTACGACCCAATTGTGAACTCTAGATTCTCTATTCTTCGGCTGGCTCATGCATCTTCCTCCTTCTCGCGATCCCCCTACTCCCCAAACGGCGTCCAGATGTTCTTCACCTGAAGCGCCTCGCGCAGAAAATCCTCGCCTTCTCCCTGTTCGGGGTCGGCCCAGTTGCGGGGGTGGCCGTAGGTCACCCAGGTGCGTTTGAGGTTGCCGATCGAGGCTCGCTCGACGGCGGTGCTGCCGTTGGCGTCTCCGAAATACCAGAGACCGTCGAGGTCGTCGTGGGCGGCGAGGACGGCGGCGAGGGCGTCGCGGGCTCCGGTGACGATGTTGACGACACCTCCGGGTAGGTCCGAGGTGTCGAAGACCTGGTAGAGGTCGGTCGCCGCGAGCGGATGGCGCTCTGAGGGGACGGCGACCACGGCGTTGCCCATGGCGACGCAAGGGGCCACCAGGGAGACGAAGGCGAGCAGCGGCCAGTCATCCGGGCAGACCAGCCCCAAGGTGCCGAGCGGCTCGTGGACGGCGAAGGTGAAATTGCGTTGCGGCACCGCCTGCACGCGGCCGGCGTATTTGTCGGCCCAGGCGGCGTAGGTGAACAGGCGCTCGATCGAGAGGTCCACCTCGCGGTGGGCGTCGTCCTTCCCGGTCATCGCCGCGATCCGATGGGCGAAGTCGTCGCGCCGGGCCGCCAGGTTCTCCGCGGTGTAGTAGAGGATCTGCGCCCGCAGGTGCGCCGTCGATTTCGCCCAGGCGGGCTGCGCCTTCCTCGCGGCCTCGACGGCGTTCCTCAGGTCTTTGCGGTTGCCCTCTCCCACCTCGCCGAGCAGGCGGCCCCCGGGGGAGAAGATCTTGCGCGCCAGCTCGCCGTCCGGCCGGCTCTGCTTGCCGCCGATATACAGCTTGGCCGTGCGGTCGATCGGAGGCAGACCGGATTCATCAAATTCCTCAACCTCCGCCGCTTGGTCGTGGCTGGCCTTGGCTTCTGCCGTCTCCGGAACCCGCACGGCTTCCGCCTCCCAGGCGGGGCGCACGTACTCCCACAGCCCTTCCTTGCCCCCTTCGCGCCCGAAGCCGCTCTCGCGGTAGCCGCCGAAGCCGGACGCCGCGTCGAACAGGTTCGTGCAGTTGATCCAGACCGTGCCGGCCTTGATCTTCGAGGCGATCTCTAGAGCGAGGTTGATGTTCTCCGTCCAGACGCTCGCCGCGAGACCGAAGCGGCTGTTGTTGGCCAGCTCCAACGCCTCTTCCGGCGTGCGGAACGTCATCGCCACCAGCACCGGGCCGAAGATCTCCACCTGGGCGATGGTCGCCGCGGGCGCCACCTCGGTGAACAGTGTGGGCGGATAGAACCACCCCTCGCGCGGGCAGCTCCACGATGGCTGCCAGAGCGTCGCCCCTTCCGCCACCCCTTGGGCCACCAGCCGCTCGATCCGTTCGAGCTGGACCGGCGCGATGATCGCGCCGATGTCGATCGTCTTGTCTCGCGGGTCGCCCACCCGCAGCGTCTCCATGCGCGCCCGCAGCTTGGCGTAGAACGTCTCGGCCACCCCTTCGTGGACCAGCAGGCGCGAGCCGGCGCAGCAGACCTCCCCCTGGTTGAACCAGATCGCGTCCACCACCCCCTCGACCGCGCCGTCCAAATCCGCGTCGTCGAAGACCAGGAACGGCGACTTGCCGCCCAGTTCGAGCGACAGCCGCTTGCCCGTGCCGGCGGTCGCCTCGCGGATCAGCCGCCCGACCTCGGTCGAGCCGGTGAAAGCGATCTTGTCGATTCCGGGGTGGCGGACCAGCAGCTCGCCGGTCCGGCCGTCCCCTTGGACGATGTTGACCACCCCGCGCGGCAGGCCGGCGTCTTGGCAGATCTCGGCGAACGCGGCGGCGGAAAGCGGCGTGAATTCCGCCGGCTTTAAAACCACCGTGTTGCCCATCGCGAGCGCGGGCGCGATCTTCCAGGCGAGCATCAAGAGCGGAAAGTTCCACGGGATGATCTGTCCGGCGACCCCTACCGGAACGTAGCCGGGCAGCTCGCGCGCCATCAGCTGCGCCCAGCCGGCGTGGTGGTAGAAATGGCGGGCGACCAGCGGGATGTCGAGGTCGCGCGTCTCGCGGATCGGCTTGCCGTTGTCCATCGTCTCCAAGACGGCGAGCCGGCGCGCGTTCTTCTGCACGTGGCGGGCGAGCGCATAGAGATGCCGCGCCCGGCCGTGGCCGCCGAGCGCCCACCAGAGAGGCTGCGCCGCTCTTGCCGCGGCGACCGCGGCATCGACCTCGGCGGCGCCCCCTTGGGCCACGCGGGCGAGCAGCTTGCCGTCGGCGGGGCTCAAGGTTTCGAAGAATTCCTCGACCGCCGGCCGGCGGAATGCGCCGTCGATGAACGGCAGGATCTCCCGGTCGCGGGCTTCCAGCCAGGCGGTGGCGGGATCCGCGCTCTCCGGGGCCGGGCCGTATTCCATGGTCTCGAAGATCTCGGCGACAGTTGATCCCATAAAAGCCGGCTCCTGACCCTTCTTCAAGCGAGCGGGTGGCGGAAGGAGGCCGAGTAGCGGCCGGTGACGTGGTGTTCCAGCTGGCGCTCGATGTCGCCCAAGAGGCTCGAAGCGCCGAGCCGGAACAGGTCGCGGCGCATCCAATCGAGCCCCAGCTCCTCTTTCATCAGCGCCAGCCAGTCGGCGGACTGCTTGGCGGTCGAGATGCCGCCCGCCGGTTTGAAGCCGACTTTGAAGCCGGTGCGCTCGCGGTAGTCGCGGATCGCCCGCACCATGACCAGCGACACCGGCAGCGTGGCGTTCGCTTTCTCTTTGCCGGTGGAGGTCTTGATGAAGTCGGCGCCGGCCATCATGGCGACCCGGCTCGCCCGCGCCACGTTGCGCAGGGTGCCGAGCTCGCCGGTGGCGAGGATCGTCTTCAGATGGGCCGGGCCGCACGCTTCGCGGAACGCCCGGATCTCGTCGTAGAGCGCCGGCCAGTCGCCGGTCAAGACGTGGGCGCGGCTGATCACGATGTCGATCTCTTCGGCGCCCGCGGCGACCGACTCGCGGATCTCGGCGAGCCGGAGCGCCAAGGGGTTCAACCCGGCCGGGAACCCGGCGGAGACCGCGCAGACCGGGATGCCGGAGCCGGCGAGCGCCTTCCGGGCCGGCGCGATCAGCTGGTGGTAGACGCAGACGGAAGCCACCCGGATCCCCAAGTGCGCCACCCCGAGCGCTTCGAGGAGATCCTCGCGGATCGGTCGCCGCGCCTTGGCGCACAGCCGCTGTACGCGCCCGGGGGTGTCATCCCCTTGGAGCGTGGTCAGGTCCATGCAGGTGACCGCCCGCAGGTACCAGGCGGCCTGCCAGTCTTTCTTGACCGTCCGCCGTTTGGGGAGCGTCGCCGCCCGGCGCTCGACCGCGCTGGTGTTGACCCGCACGTCCCGCACCCACGCGAGATCGAGCGGGGTGCCCGGGTTGCGCTTCGGATGCGGCTCCGCCCAAAGGGAGACGATGACGGGCGGTTCGCGGAGTTCGTGAACGGCCATGGTCGAGCAAGCCTAGCACGGGAGAAACTCCTGCCCGGCCTTTCCGTCGAGCGGTGCAAGGGGGCCTCGACCGAGAGATCCGCACACCCCTTCGAGAAACCGCCCACCCGCCCTCTCGGGTGGGGACAGAGGAGGGCGTGGCGATTTAGGGTGGCTCGAAGCTGCAGATTCTTTAGGGAGGCCCCAGGGCATGCCGGGACGGCGGATGACGATCGATGGCAACGAGGCGGCGGCTTCGGTCGCGTATCGAACCAGCGAGGTGATCGCGATCTATCCGATCACCCCTTCCTCGGCGATGGGGGAGTTGGCCGACGAGTGGGCGACTCGGCAACAGCCGAACCTCTGGGGCACCGTGCCCGAAGTGATCGAGATGCAGTCGGAGGGGGGCGCCGCGGGCGCCGTTCACGGCGCGCTCCAGGCGGGGGCTCTCGCGACCACGTTCACCGCGTCGCAGGGGCTGCTGTTGATGATCCCGAACATGTACAAGATCGCGGGCGAACTCACCCCGTTCGTCATGCACGTGGCGGCGCGCTCGATCGCCACCCATGCGCTGTCGATCTTCGGCGACCACTCCGACGTCATGGTCTGCCGGCCGACCGGCTTTGCCCTGCTCGCCTCGGGCTCGGTGCAAGAGGCGCACGATTTTGCAGCGATCGCTTGCTGCGCAACGCTCCGCTCGCGGATTCCGTTCCTCCATTTTTTCGACGGCTTCCGCACCTCGCACGAGGTGGCAAAGATCGAAGAGCTGTCGGACGACGACCTGCGCGGGTTGATCCCGGATTCCGGCATCGCCGCGCACCGAGCGCGGGCGCTCTCGCCCGATCATCCGGTGCTCCGTGGCACGGCGCAGAACCCCGACACTTTCTTCCAGGCGCGCGAAGCGGCGAACGGCTTCTATGACGCCTGCCCGGGAATCGTCCGCGACGAGATGGACCGCTTTGCCGCGCGGACCGGCCGCGCCTATCGGCTGTTCGACTACGTCGGCCACCCCCAGGCGGAACGGGTGATCGTGATGATGGGGTCGGGTGCCGAGGCGGCGCACGAGACGGTCGACTTCCTGGTGGCGCGCGGCGAGCGCGTGGGGCTGGTGAAGGTTCGCCTGTTCCAGCCATTCTCGGTGGCCGATTTCGTCGCCGCCCTCCCCGACTCGGTGCTTAGCATTGCGGTGCTCGACCGGACCAAAGAGCCGGGTGCCGTGGGCGATCCGCTCTACTTGGCGGTGCTCGCGGCACTCGCCGAGGCGATGGCCGCCGGGATTTCAGAAGCCGCCGCGGCGGAGCCGGCGGTAATCGCCGGTCGCTACGGTTTGTCGTCGAAGGAATTCACCCCCGCCATGGTCTCTGCGGTCTTTGCCGAGCTTGCGGCCAAGAAACCGCGGCGTCGCTTTACGGTCGGCATCATCGACGACGTGACGCACCTGTCGCTACCGGTCGATGCCGCGTTCGACATCGAGCCGGAACACGTCGTGCGCGCGATCTTCTACGGCCTCGGCTCGGACGGCACGGTGGGGGCGAACAAGAACACGATCAAGATCATCGGCGAGGGGACCGACAACTTTGCCCAAGGATATTTCGTCTACGACTCGAAGAAGGCGGGGGCGACGACCATCTCGCACCTCCGTTTCGGGCCGGAGCCGATTCGGTCGACCTACCTGATCCAGCGCGCCAGCTTCGTCGCCTGCCACCAATTCGATTTCCTCACCCGTTTCGATCTATTGAAGGACGCCGCCCCCGGCGCGGTCTTCCTGCTCAACGCGCCCTACCCGAAAGAGACGGTCTGGGACCACCTGCCGCGCGAAGTGCAGGAGGAGATCCAGGCGAAGAAGCTGCGCTGCTATGTGATCGATGCCTACCCGGTGGCGGCCGAAGCGGGGATGGGGCGTCGGATCAACACCATCATGCAGGTCTGTTTCTTCGCCATCTCGGGGGTCCTGCCGCGAGAGGAGGCGATCGCCGCGATCAAGGGGGCGATCGAGAAGACCTACGAGAAGAAAGGGGCCGAGCTGGTCGCGCGCAACTTCCGCGCGGTCGACTCAACACTCGAACACCTGCACGAATTCGCGGTGCCGGAGGCCGCGCCGAACGGCCGGCCGCTGCCGCCGACCGTACCGGCGGAGGCGCCCGACTTCGTTCAGCGCGCGACCGCGTTGATGCTCGCGGGCAAAGGGGATCTCCTGCCGGTCTCCGCCTTTCCGGTCGATGGCACCTGGCCGGTCGGCACGGCGAAATGGGAGAAGAGAAACATCGCTCTGGAAATCCCGCTCTGGGAGCCCGATCTGTGCATCCAGTGCAACCAGTGCACGTTCGTCTGTCCGCACGCGGCGATCCGCGCCAAGGCGTACGACTCAAGCGCGCTTGCCGGTGCGCCCGAGGGGTTCCTCTCGATGGCCGGCAAAGGCAACGAGATCGGCGGCTTGCGTTACACCCTTCAGGTGGCGCCCGAAGACTGCACCGGCTGCAACCTGTGCGTCGAGATCTGCCCGGCCAAAGACAAGACGAACCCCCGGCGGAAAGCGATCAACATGGCGCCGCAGCGGCCGGTGCGCGAGCGCGAACGGGAGCGCTACCGTTTCTTCCTCGACCTGCCCGAGATCGATCGTTCGCGCATTCACCGGATCGACGCCAAGGGCTCGCAGTTCTTCGAACCGCTGTTCGAGTATTCGGGCGCCTGCGCCGGCTGCGGCGAAACCCCTTATATCAAGCTGCTCACTCAACTGTTCGGCGACCGCTTGATGATCGCCAACGCCACCGGTTGCTCCTCGATCTTCGGCGGCAATCTGCCCACCACTCCCTACACCACGAACCGCGACGGCCGCGGCCCCGCCTGGTCGAACTCGCTGTTCGAGGACAACGCCGAGTTCGGCCTCGGGATGCGCCTCGCGGTCGAGCGCCAGGGGGAGCACGCGCGCGATCTGCTGCGCCTCTTGGGTAGCCAAGTGGGCGACGAGCTTTCCTCCGCACTGCTTGGCGCAGAGCCCGCGACCGAGGCGGGGATCGCCGAGCGGCGCGCGCAGGTCGCGGCGTTGAAGACGCGGCTGGCCGAGATCGGCGGTACGGTTGCGAATCCGCTGGCGCTGCGCCTCGCGACCGTCGCGGACGCGCTCGTCCCGAAGAGCGTCTGGCTGGTCGGCGGCGACGGCTGGGCTTACGACATCGGTTACGGTGGGCTCGACCATGTGATCGCGACCGGCCGCAACGTCAACATTCTGGTGCTCGACACCGAGGTCTACTCGAACACCGGCGGCCAGGCGTCCAAAGCGACGCCGCTCGGTGCGGCGGCGAAGTTCGCCTCGGCGGGCAAAGAGCGGGGGAAGAAAGATCTCGGCCTGCTCGCAATGAGCTACGGTCACGTCTACGTGGCGAGCATCGCGTTCGGCGCCAAGATCAACCAGACCGTGCAGGCGTTCCTCGAAGCCGAGGCGTTCCCCGGTCCATCGCTGCTGATCGCCTACAGCCACTGTATCGCCCACGGCTACGACATGGTGCACGGCGCGACCCAACAAGAGCTCGCGGTCGGCTGCGGCATCTGGCCGCTCTACCGGTTCGATCCGCGTCGGGTGGCGGCGGGCGAGCCGCCGCTCAAGCTCGACTCCGGCACGCCGAAGGTCAAGGTGCGCGACTACATGAAGAACGAAGCGCGCTTCCGGATGGTCGAGAAGATCGACAAGGAGCGCTTCAAGAAGCTCGCCCGCATGGCCGAGCGGCAGGCGGCGCAACGGTGGGACGTCTACCGCCAACTCGCGGGGATCACGGTCGCCGAATACCAGCCGGAGGCGGAGGAGAGTTGAGATGAGCCTCGACCTGACCACCTCGTATCTCGGTCTCCCGTTGGCGCACCCGTTGATCGTCGGGGCCTCGCCGATGGTCGACGATCTCGACACCGTGCGCCGGCTGGAGGATTCACGGGCGGCGGCGATCGTCATGCATTCGCTGTTCGAAGAGCAGCTCTCCGCCGAGCAGCTCGCGACCGCCGCGGCGTTCGAATCGGGAGGCGAGTCATTCGCCGAGGCGATCTCGTACCTGCCGGCGCGGACTGACTTCGCGCTCGGTCCGGACGAGTACCTAGAGCAGCTGCAGAAGATCAAAGCGGCGGTGCGCATTCCGGTGATCGCCTCGTTGAACGGCGCGACCCCCGGCGGCTGGCTGACCCACGCGCGCGAACTCGAACAGGCGGGGGCGGATGCGATCGAACTCAATGTCTACCGGCTCGCGACCGACCTCTACGAAACCGGCCCGGAGATCGAGACCCGGATCGTCCAGATGGCCGCGGCGATCAAGACGGAGGTGCGAATCCCGGTCGCGGTCAAACTCTCGCCGTTCCACACCGCGCTCGCAAACTTCGCGCTCCGGCTCGACCAGGCGGGGGTCGAGGGCCTCGTGCTGTTCAACCGCTTCTACCAGCCCGATATCGACATCGAAGCGCTCGAGGTCGACCGCAGCCTTCACTTGTCGACCCCGGATGATCTGCCGCTCCGCCTGCGCTGGCTCGCGATCCTCTCGGGCAAGATTCGCCCGTCGCTCGCGGCGTGCGGCGGCGTCCATTCGGCCAAAGATGCGGTCAAGGCGATCATGGCGGGAGCGCACGCGGTGCAGATCGTCTCTGCCCTTTTGAAGCACGGTCCCGACTACCTTCGCCTGCTCTACGACGAGCTGGTCGGCTGGGTGGGCGAGCACGACTACACCTCGATCCGCGAGATGCGCGGCAACATGAGCCTCGCCAAATGCCCCGACCCGGCCGCCTATGAGCGCGCCAACTACATCCACATCCTGCAGAGCTGGCGCGGGTGGGAGTAGAGGGGAGGGCACCGTCCACGGCTGGCCCCCGTCGCGCGCGGCCCCACCCTTCGACTTCGCTCAGGGCTCGGGTCCCGCGCTCCTCTTTGGCGCCTAGCTTTCCGCGGGCATGACGATCCAGAGAATCACATACGCCAAGATGCCGGGGAACCCGACCGAGAGGATCGAGATGACGACGTAGAGGACGCGCACCAGCGTAACGTCCCAGCCGAGCCAGTCGGCCAAGCCGCCGCAGACGCCGGCGATGATCTTGTGTCGAGACGAGCGAGTGAGGGGCATAGGGGTGGACCTCCGATCAAGCCCATCTTACGGCAGGCCGGGGCGGGCGGTTTCAACCAATCGCCGCGCCCCCCACTTCGCTCGAACCGCCGACTACCTACCCGGCGGTTAGCACCAGCTCGTCGGGCAGCCGCAATCCGACCAGAAGCAGGTGTAGGCGCTCTTGCAGTGGCAGGTCTGGAAGCAGGTGTTCTCGGTGTTGCCTCCGGCCACCGCCCCCACCTCCTGCCGGTTCAGAGAATCCAATCCACGGAGCGTTTCGCGGTGCAGCGCCAGCTTCCCGAGGTTCTTTTTCATGGCATCCTTTCCCTTGGTATCGCGACCTTCGAATCGGTCGGACCTGCCGGCCAGGTCGCTGCGGCGGCAGGATTGGGACGACGATTCTAGCGCTCTTTCGCCGATCCTCGCTCGCGGTCGGTCGGTCGATTCGATCCGCCACCCTGCCGTCAGGCGCCGACCGAGGCGCAGATCACCCGCATCCGGAGCTTCCAATTACGGGCAAACGCGCTGTGGTTCTTGGCGTTCGTCAGCCAATGGCTCCCATCGAATGCCGGCTCCGAGTAGGTCGCTTCGCCCTCCAGAATGGCGCTGGTCGAGTCCAACACCGACCACCCCGCACCGAGCGCCTTCTTGCCCGCCGGGCAGTCCACGCGGAGCTGTTTGGAAACCGTACTGTTCACGGCCGTCTCGCCCACCACTACCTCGTATCCTGAAACGCCGGACGCGCCCGCCGCGCCCGCAGGACCTGCCGGCCCGAGAGGGCCCACTCGCCCGGCGCATCCAGCTGCGCCCGCTGCGATCACCAAAGCAACCATCGAGGCCAACCTGTTCATTTCCAGAATCCTCCCCAGGATGAGGAACCCCTTCCCGGAAGGCGACCCTCTGTCGCCGTCCGTTCCTTCGGGTTCATAGGAGAGTTTGCGAAGCGGAGCGACAATCTGACGCGCCGCCCGGGCCGGAGGCGATCTCAGCGGCGCTCTGGCCGCCGTTCGAAGGCGATAGCCGGCATCGCGACCCGATTGCGCCCATTCGGTGCCGAGAAGGGCTATCGAAGAACGATAGGCGCTATCGCAACTTGATTCGAGCCGTCGGGTCCGGATAGCGGCCAGCGCGAAACGATTACCACCACCACGGTCTGATGGCCACGGCGTCGAGGCCTCATGCTATGGGATAGCCGGTCCAGCCGTCGAGTCCCGATTTTTCCCAAGCGCACGAAAAAGCCTACCTTTCTTCACTACGATCCGGATAAACCAGGCGGTCATACCTACCAGGAGCAACACCACTAACCAAGCGGTCGCCTTGCTTGGCCACCACAGCGCAAGAGAAACCCAGAGGGAAAGGAGCACGACAGATAAAATTTCCCATCTAATAACCTCCCGATACAAAGGCTTTTCTATCTCTTTGGCTACCTTGGATTCCAAGCAATCCCAGACGAAGTAGAGCGCCATGAATACCAGGTAACAGACTGCAACCGCACAAAAGTTCGGCGCCTTAGCTCCATCATCCAGATGGAGCGCTTTAACTGTGGCATAGAGGCAGATAAGGAAGATCAGATCGAAGGTGAAGAACAGCCATCCGAAGCTCTCGTTCTTGGTATAGACCGTATAGAGGTAGTCGCAAAAATAGAATGCGAGCACCGTTGCCAAGAGGGCGAGCTTTGTAAGTAGGGGCCAACCTACAGCTCGGTCGAGGAAAGAACATAGATTGGATGCCACAAAATCAAACAAGCGGTAGATGATGGTCCCCAGCACAGCCGGGTAGATCAAGCCGAGCATGAGAGAATGCTTGAGGCTCTTGGTGTTCATTGGCGTCTCCAGAGCGCTGGTGTAGTTCCTGGTTGTCGAACCTATCGATCGGGCTGGTGCGCAGTATAGCGCTCGTGGAGTTTCAGAACCACCAGTAGAACGGAGGACTGGATGAAGGAACTCCGAGAAGGGGAGGACTGATTGCTCCCGTGGCCGAAGGTGGTCGAGGAGTGCCGCGATCTCAACCTGGAGCGCTGGCGCTGAATCTACTCGTATCCCTGGCCGCGCTTGAATACGTGCAGGATGATGAGGAGGCCGAGCGTCTGGTCCCAGGCAAAGCGGACTCGCCAGCCGCCGACGCGCAGCCGATATTCGGGAGGCTGCTGGCCTGAAAGCTTGACTACGTCACCCTGACGGGTCTCGGCAAGTCTGAAAACGGCGGCGACAATTCGTTCGCGAGTAGGGCGGTCGAGGCGGTTGAGATCCCGTTGGGCTCGCGCCGTCCAGTCGATGCTCAGGCTCACAGAAGGCCCAACGACTTCTTCAATTCTTCGGTCGTGAGGCGCTTCCCCTCCCGATGATCCCGCCAGGCTTCGGCCACTGCCGCAACCTCGCCGGGCGTCTCGTCCTCATCGTCTTCGGGGGCGTTCTCTAAGGTAAAGAGAGGTGGCTCAGCCGTCTCTTGGAGAACCGCGAGCAAGAGTTTGGCTCGGTGGATCTCGGTCTCAGGAAGGTCGTCGACCAGACGGTGAAGGCTGTCTCGCATCGTCATAGCCATCTCCTCGACCTCTATTCTAGCTCGAACGCGGGCGGCTCCCATCTCACGTCGGATGGATCTTTGTTTCCACCTCCGCCCCCGCCCCGTGCCGAGCGGCGACCACCGCGGCGGTGAACATTCCGCAGACCGCTGCGAAGGTGACCAGCGCCACCAGGGACATCCACCCTTTGGGGTCGGTCGGTTGGAGGAAGGTCAGCAGCTCCGCCATCGGCGCGAACGGCTTGCCCTCTTTCACCCCTTCGAGGGAGCGGAGGGTGGCGCGGATCAGGGCGCCGACTCCTAGGCCGGCGATGGCGCCTAGGATGCCGCGGAACGCGAGCTGGCGGGAAGTCAACGGGTCTTTGTACTTCGGCGGCTCGATCGAGAATTCGGGCTCGCGTTGGCCCCAGGGGACGAAGCGGGCGAGCAGGATCATGCCGGGGATGCCGGCGAAGATCGAGAACCAGAAGAACTGGGTCCAGCCGATCGCGTGCACCAGGAAGCCGGTGATCGGTCCGGAGAGCAGACGCGGCAGGCCGAACAGGCTGGAGAACAGGGCGTATTGGGTAGCCGAGAAGCGCTTCTGCGTCAGGCGCAGGAGCAGCACGCCATACGCCCCCGTTCCCATGCCGGAGGCGAGCGTCTCGAACGCCATCGCGCCGTACATCATCCAGCGGTTCGGGCCGGGTTGGACCGAGAGGAGCACGTAGCCCAGATTCGAGAAAATCTGGAGGAAGCCGAAGAACCAGAGCGAGCGGCCAAGGCCGAGTGTGGAGGTGAGCGCGCCGCCGAAGAAGACGCCGATCAGGTTACCGAACAGACCGACCGTCGCGAGCGCCACGCCGCGGTCGAAGTCGGTGTAGCCGGCTTGCACCAGGAACGAGCGCTGGAGCGTCTGCGCGAGCTGGTCGGCGAACTTGTAGAGCAGGACGAACGCGAGGATCTCGAGCGCCCGGTGGCGCGAGAGGAAGCCGAGAAACGGCAGCCAAACCGCATCGCGCAGCGACTTCGGCGCCGGCAGTTGCCCCTCCGGTTCCGGCGCCTTCCAGGTGATTGCGACGAGCGGCAGGTAGCAGACCGCGAGCAGCGCGATCACCAACGGCCAGGAGGTCATCCCCGCGAGCGTGATCGAAAAGCCGCCCGCGAGATACATCGCCGCCCGGTAGATCGCGGTGCGGGCGCCCACCGCCACCCCCTGTTCCTCGGGGCGCAGCACGTCGACCGCGTAGGCGTCGAGCGCGATGTCTTGGGTCGCGGCGGCGAGAGCGACCGCGAGTGCCAAGGCACCCACCACCCAAGGGGCATCCGGATGACCGCCGACCCCGGCGAGCGAGAGCGTGGTGGCGAAGAGGGCGACCTGCGCGATTGCGATCCACCCCCGCCGCCGGCCCAGCCGTTTGAGCGGGACATACCGGTCCATCAGCGGCGCCCAAAGGAACTTGAACGTCCACGGCGCCTGCGCGAGCGTGATCAGGCCGACCACCCGCAGATCGACGCCGATCTTGGTCATCCAATCCGGAATCGCGATCCACACCAGCCCGAGCGGCAGCCCGGAGGAAAACGACATCAGAGAGACCGAGGCGGTCCGCCATGAGGTCATGGCACGGACCAGGGCTCGCCCGGTCGAGAGGCGCTGCTCAGGCTGTGGAGTCATGGTGGAGGAGTGTATCCGAGGCAAAAGGGCCGGGCGGGCGTTTACCCCTTCCGTGCCGCGACGAAGAACTGTTTGCCGAACAGCGGCCAGGCTACGGGCAAGCGAAGATAGAGGTCGAGCAAAGCGGGGTGGGTGGGCAGGGCGGTCTTGGAGGTGAACGGCAGGAAGCGGGGGATCATCTCGTCGATCGTAAAACCGGCGAGGAGGAGCGCTTCGTTCGCCGAGCGGTCGGAGAGCGCGGTGTAGTGGTCCCAGAAATCCCAATATTCGGCGTAGGCGAAGCGGATGTTCGGCTGGATCGCGAGGAAGCGTCCGCCGGGGCGGAGCACGCGATGGATCTCGTGCAGCACGCGATCGACCGTCGCCTTGTCCGGCAGGTGTTCGAGGAAGTTGCTGGTGAAGACCGCGTCCACGCTGCCGTCGGCCAGGAAATCGAGATGATCGGCTGAGCCGGCATGAAACTCGATGTCGGGAGGCAGGTGCGCCGCGGCGCCGGGGTTTAGATCGAGCGCGTACTTCTTCGCGGCGCGGACGTGGCGAGAGAACTCGCCTAGGCCGCAGGCGAGATCGAGCACGGTTTTTCCCTCCCCGATGCGCGGCTGGAGGAAGCGCCGGCAGAGGACCGCCCAGAGCCGGTCCTTGCGCTCCCGAGCGGCGTCGGCGAAACGGTGCCGGTAGAGCGATTCGAGCTCGGTCACTTCGCCTTCCAGCCGGTCCAGCCCGGCCCGCGCACGACACGCCCGGCCGCGGCTCCTGTCGGCTCGCCGTCCTTCAAGACTTGGATGCCGTTGACGAAAACCTGCTTCATGCCGGTCGCGTACTGGTGGGGTTTATCGTAGGTCGCAAGGTCCGAGACGGTCGCGGGGTCGAACACCGCGAGGTCGGCAAACCAGCCTTCTTTCAAGCGCCCGCGGTCGCGGACTTTCAGCCGCTCGGCCGGCAGCGAGGAGAGTTTTCGGATCGCCTCTTCGAGCGGGAGCGCCTTCTCGTCGCGGACATACTTGCCCAGCAGGCGGGCGACGTTGCCATAGGCGCGTGGGTGGTCGTTCGATTTCAAGAACACCCCTTCGGCGGAGGGGGCGCCCGCGTCCGACCCGAACGCGACCCAGGGAAGGGCGACTTGGCTTTTCACGTTCTCTTCCGACATCAGGAAGTAGATCGTTCCGACCCGGCTGCCGTCTTCGATCACCAGGTCGATCGCCGTCTCTTCCGGGCTCTTGCCGCGCAATTTGGCCACCTGGGTCAGGGTCTTCCCCGTGAGCGGCTTCAAGGCGTCGTTCTTGAACCCGGCGAGCAGCATGCCGTCGGCACCGGCGCCGAGATAGAGGTTTTCCCAGCCGTCGGAAGGGGTCTTCATCTCTTGGATCACGCGGGCGCGGATTGCCGGATCTTCTAACCGCTTCTTCCAGGCTTCGTACCCGCCCTCTTGCACCCAGGGGGGCATTGAGGCGTCGAGGCCGGTCGCTCCCGCGGTGTAGTTGTACATGTCGGCGCTGATGTCGAGCCCCGCTTTTTGGGCCGCTTCCACCTTACGGATCACTTCGTCCATCTTCGGCCAGTTGTTTTTGCCTGCGGCTTTCAAGTGGTAGATCTCGGCCGGCAGTTTGCCGCGGCGGGAGATCTCCATCAACTCATCGACCGCTTCGAGCAGGCGGTTCCCTTCGCTGCGCAGGTGGGAGATGTAGTGCCCGCCGTAGGCGCCGGCGACTTCAGCGAGTGCGACGAGCTCGTCGGTCTTGGCGTAGAACGCGGGGGCGTAGATGAGCGAAGTGCCGAGGCCGAACGCCCCCTCTTCCATCCCCTGGCGGACGAGCGCCTTCATGCGCTCCAGCTCTTCGGGGCTTGGCGGTCGGTCGGCATAACCGATCTCGTGAATGCGCACCGTGGTGGCGCCCACGAACGAGGCGACGTTGACGGCGATGCCCTTCCTCTCCAAATGCTCCAGATATTCGCCGAGCGTGGTCCAGGGGATCTCGAACTTCAGATCCCCCTGGTCGGCGAGCATCTCCTTTCTCATCGCCGGGTTGATCGGCCCCATCGACCACCCTTCGCCGAACACTTCGAGCGTCACCCCTTGGCGGATGTCGCTCTGCGCGCGGCCGTCGACCAGCAGCGACTCGGTAGCCCAAGAGAGCATGTTGATGAATCCGGGGGCGACCGCCAGGCCCTTCACGTCGATCTCGCTCTTGGCCGTCGCCGGCCCAAGATCGCCCACCTTGGCGATGCGGTCGCCGCGGATCGCGACATCGCCCACGTACGGCTTGCCGCCCGAGCCGTCGTAGATCGTGCCGCCGCGCAGGATCGTGTCGTAGGCGGGCGGCGGCGGTGCAGGCTCCGCCGCTTGAGCCGGCAGGGCAGGGATCAACATGGCGAGTGCGAGTGCTTGAAGCTTGGGCATTGGAACTCCCGGTAGGACTTGTCGGACGCATTCTATGAGGGTAGGGCCTCCGCGCAACCTTCCGGCCTCCGGTCCGTAGAAGCTCCCCATGCGAATCTCCGCCCGAGCCCTCGGCCTGCTCGTCCTCGTTCTCGTTCCGTCTTGGTCTTTTGCCGCCCAGGAAGCCCCCGCTCCGAAGATCGAAACGCCGGAGCTCAAGATCGTCCGGGTGGCGGGCAAGATCGAGATCGACGGCGATCTTACGGACGCCGGTTGGCAGGAGGCCGCGCGGATCGATCGCTTCTGGGAGACCAACCGGAACGAGAACGGCGAGCCACCGGCGGGAACGGTCGCCCACCTCGCGTACGACGAGAAGTATGTCTACGTGGCGGTCGATAACCGCGACCCTGCCCCGAAGAACATCCGGGCGTTTCTCGCGGATCGCGACTCGGTTCCGCAGGATACAGACTACGCGGGCATCATTCTGGACCCGCGGCACGACGGCAAGACCGGCTATCTGTTCCTGGTCAATCCGAAGAACATTCAGTATGACGCGATCAACTCCGACGTGACGGGCGAGGACTCCTCGCTCGACCTGTTCTGGGATTCGGCGACCAAGATCACGGCCGAAGGGTGGACGCTCGAAATCCGCATCCCGTTCTCGTCGCTCCGCTACGGCAAAGGAGATCCGCAGACCTGGGGCGCGATGATCTACCGCAACTACCCGCGCGATTTCCGTTACCAGATGTTTTCCGCGCCGATTCCGCGGGGCCAGAGCTGCTTCATCTGCAACGAGAATACTCTCGTCGGCCTCAACGGTCTGCCGACCGGGAGCCACTACGTGGTGGCGCCGTACGCCGCGGCGAACCAGCCGTGGGCGCCTGAGGGAGAGGTGGGGAGCCGGCTCGAATCGGGCGATTTCGAATACGACCTCGGGGCGGATCTGAAATGGCTGCCGAACGCCGACCATGCGATCGACGCCACGATCAACCCGGATTTCTCGCAGGTCGAATCCGATGCCTCGCAGGTGACCGCGAATGAGCGCTTCGCGCTCTTCTTCTCCGAGAAGCGGCCGTTCTTCCTCGAAGGGCTCGACCTCCTTTCAACCCCGCTCCAGGTGGTCTACACGCGCACCATCACCTCGCCGCACTGGGGAGCGCGGGCGACCGGCCACTTCGGCTCGACGGCGTACACCG
The DNA here is from genome assembly GCA_031404815.1 of Holophagales bacterium. GTDB lineage: Bacteria > Acidobacteriota > Thermoanaerobaculia > Multivoradales > UBA5704 > DASYKS01. The sequence continues at coordinate 83,812 of JANNIH010000132.1, forward strand.
CGCTGATCGCCGACGACCGGGGGGGCGGCAGCGTGATCATTCCGGGGTCGCAAGGTTCCGAGTTTGCCGACCAGGATTTCCAGTCGCGCGTGGGCGTCGGCCGGGTACGCCGCGATTTCGGCACCTCGTTCGTCAGCTTCTTGGCCGCGTTGCGCGAGAGCGAGGGGGGCAGCCACAACCGGGTGTTCGGTCCCGATTTCCATTGGCGGCGCGGGGGGGACTCGATCACCGGCCAGTTTCTCCTCTCCGACACCCGGACGCCGGACGATCCGGCGAGCGGCGTCGCCGAGTGGGACGGCCGCCAGCTGCGCTCGCACGCCGCGCAGGTGGAGCTGTTCCGTTCGCGGAAGAGCTACGAGATCTTCGCTTACGTCAAAGATATCGGTGACGATTTCCGGGCCGATGTCGGCTTCCTGCCGCAGGTCGGTTACCGCGAAGCCCTGACCCAGATCACCCGGCTCTGGTATCCGAAGAAAGGGCCGTTCCGCTCGCTCCAGCCGGCGCTCGCGGTCCGCTATTCCGAGGATTCCAAGGGGCGCCTGTTGCTTTCGCGGGTGGTACCGAAGCTGAACTTCGACGGCGCGTACAACAGCTCCTCCGAGATCAGCTACAAGTTCGAGCGGGTCCGCGCAGGCGACCGGACGTTCGACCGCCGATACGTCGAGTACTTCGCCGAGATCAGCCCGTCACGGCAAATCGGCGAGATCAGCCTCTCGGGCTTCATCGGCGACGACGTCGATTTCGGCAACTCGCGGCCGGGTAAAGGGGGCTCGGTCAAGCTAACCTCCGTCCTCCGCCCCGGGCAGCACCTGGAGCTGCAGCTCTCCGCCACCCGGCGTTGGCTCGACGTGGAGGGCGTCGATGGGCACCTCGGCGGGCGCTACCTGACCGCTCAGCTCGGCCGTGTGCGCGCGAACTACAACTTCAATTCGCGTACCTTCCTCCGCCTGATCGGGGAAGACATTCGCACCACGGTGGACCGCCTCCGCGAGCCCGAGGCGGGGCAGGGCAAGGAGCACTCGCGAGACCTCACCGGCTCCGCGCTCCTCGGCTACAAGCTGAACTGGCAGACCGTGCTCTTCGTCGGCTTCGGTGACGCCCGAACCCTCGACGAACAGGGCTCACTCGCCCCCGCCGCCCGCCAGGCCTTCTTCAAAGTCTCGTACGCGTTCCAGGGGTAGGGGGCGGCCGTCGCGCCCCGCCCGTCTCCCTGCTAGGATGGGAGCGTAAACGGGGCGGCATCGCTTGAATTCTTCGACACTTCCGACGGCTCTCGACTTCGGTGCGATGGTGGCCGATTTCTCGGCCGATCCTCGGCTCGGTGCGCGGATCGTCCATGCGGCGGAGCTGCCTGCGGTTCCCGCGCGGTATGGGACGCTCGATTCGCCGCTACCCGAGCCTCTGCGGCAGGCGCTCGCGCGCGGTGGGGTCACCCGGTTGTGGAGCCACCAGACCGAGGCGATCGCGGCGATCCGGCGGGGCGAACACGTGCTGGTGACCACTCCTACCGCGTCGGGCAAGTCGTTGGTGTTTCAGGTGCCGCCGATCGAAGAGGCCTTGGCGGGTGGCCCCGGCCGGGCGTTGTTTTTGTTTCCGCTCAAGGCGCTCGGCCAGGACCAGCGCGGCAAGTTTCGCGACATCGCCGCCGCTTGCGGCCTGTCCGGCGATGAGGCCGGCTGCGAGATCTACGACGGCGATACCTCTCCGAACGATCGGGCGGCGATCCGGCGGCGTTTCCCGCGCGTGCTGATCACCAATCCCGACATGCTCCACCTCGGGATCTTGGCCCACTGGACCTCGTGGGGGCCGTTCCTCGCCGACCTGCGCTGGATCGTGCTCGACGAGCTGCACACCTACCGCGGCATCTTCGGCAGCCATTTCCACCACACGCTCTCCCGCCTGTTGCGCCTCGCCCGGGCACTCGGCGCGGAGCCACAGGTGATCGCGTCGTCTGCCACCGCAGCGAACGCGGCGGAGTTTGCCGCGGCGCTCGCCGGCCGGTCGTTCCATTGGGTGGAAGAGGCGGGCGCGCCGCGCGAAGGGCGGCGGTTCCTGCTACTCCAGCCGGAGGTGAGCCCCTACACCTCGGCGCTCAACCTGTTCGTCGAGTTGCTCCGGCGCGGTGCCAAGACGATCGTCTTCACCAAAGCGCGGCGGATCACCGAGCTGCTCTACTCCTGGCTGAGGAAGAGAGAGCCCGATCTCGCGCGGCGGGTCTCCGCCTACCGCTCGGGCTTTCTGCCGGAGGAACGGCGCCGGATCGAAGGGGAGCTATTCTCTGGCCGGCTCGACGGGGTGATCGCCACCTCCGCGCTCGAAATGGGGATCGACATCGGCGGGCTCGACGCCTGTGTGCTGGTCGGCTATCCCGGGAGCGTCATGTCCACCTGGCAACGTTCCGGGCGGGCCGGTCGGTCGGGGCGCGAATCGTTGACCGCGTTGATCGCCCTGCCCGACGCGCTCGACCAATACTTCCTCGCCCACCCGGAGACGCTGCTCGGCCGGCCGTGCGAACGGCTGGTGGTCGATCCGGCCAACGCCCCGGTCTCGCGCGCCCATCTGATCTGTGCCGCGTCAGAGTTCCCCTTGGCGCCTGGCCCGGACGGAGCGGATGCCGCCTACCTTGCCCCGCACGCCGCGACGGTGGCCTCGATGCTCGCCCACGGCGAGCTGTTCGAAGGGGAGGGGGGCGAGCTCTTTTCGCTCCGCCAACGGCCGCAGCGGCTGGTTGCCCTCCGCGGCTCGGGCGAGAGCTACGCGATCGAGGACACGGAAGCGGGGCGGACGATCGGCACGGTCGATGGCGTGCGCGTGCTGCGCGAATGCCACCCCGGCGCGATCTACCTGCACGCCGGCCGGCAGTACCAGGTGACCGAGTTGCGCGGCGAAGAGCGGCGGGTGCTTGTCGAGCCGACGGATGTCGATTGGTTCACCACGGCGCTGATGTCCAAAGAGACCGAGATCCTGGAGGAGCTCAAAAACCGGACCGATGGCGCCGCCGGGCGGCTGAAGGCGTCGCTCGGGCGCTTGAAGGTGACCGAGCGGGTGGTCGGGTACGAGCGGCGGCGGATCGGTACGCTCGAACGACTCGATCGGCACGAGCTCGACTTTCCTCCGATCCATTTCGAGACCGTGGGCCTCTGGTGGCGGGCGCCGCGGCCGTTCGAAGAGGCGCTGCGGCGGCAGGGTGAGGATTTCATGGGCGCGCTCCACGCCTCCGAGCACGCCGCGATCTCGCTCTTTCCGCTGCTCGCGATCTGCGACCGCAACGACATGGGGGGGTTTTCTACCCCGCTCCACCCGCAGGTGGGGTGCGGCGTCGTCTTCCTCTACGACGGCCATCCGGGTGGCGTCGGGATCACCGCGAAGGGATTCGAAGATCTGCCCGATCTGCTCGGGCGCGTGCTCGACCTGCTGAACAGTTGCCCGTGTGAGTCGGGCTGCCCTTCCTGCGTCCAGTCCCCCAAATGCGGCAACGGCAACCGGCCGCTCGACAAGGGCGGTGCGGCGCGCGTGCTGCGGCTGCTGTTGGAGCGCGAAGAGCCGGCCGAGGAGGATGTCGCTGCGGCCGCGGCGCGGGAAGCGGCGGAAGTCACGGAGCTGGCGGCGCTGTCGGCGGCGGCGGAACCTGCGGTCGGCGACGCGGAGGGGTGGTGGCCGCGGGAAGAGACCTCGACG
>JANNIH010000133.1:0-23675 GCA_031404815.1 Holophagales bacterium
GGAGGATTTGAGAATGCGAGTCGCGCCAGAGGTTCTGATTTCGACCGAGGAGAGGCAACAGCTGGAAAGGTTTGCCCGTGGCCGTAGCACTCCTGCGCGGCTGGTTCAGCGATCACAGATCGTGTTGCTGGCTGCTGCGGGAAAAGAAAACCGGGAGATTGCTGCGGAGCTTGGAATCGCGCGACATACGGTGGGACGCTGGCGCAGTCGATACGCTCAGACGGGCTTGCCTGGAATTGAGAAAGATTCTCCGCGGTCGGGTCGCCTGCCGACCCTCTCGGAGGCGGTGATCCAGGAGGTCATTCGCAAGACAACGCAGGAGACTCCCAGCGGCGCCACTCACTGGAGCACGCGTAGCATGGCAAGAGCCATGGGCTTGAGCGCTTCGACAATTCGCCGAATCTGGAGGAGGCACGGTCTCAAGCCTCATCGGGTGCGGACCTTCAAGCTCAGCAACGATCCTCGGTTTGTGGAGAAGCTGGAAGATGTCATCGGGTTGTACCTGAATCCTCCGGAGCATGCTCTCGTCCTGTGCGTCGATGAAAAATCTCAGATTCAGGCACTCGATCGGACCCAACCCGGCCTTCCGATCAAGAAGGGTCGCTGTGGGACGATGACTCACGACTACAAGCGCAATGGCACAACGACGCTATTCGCGGCACTGAGCACGCTGGACGGTCAAGTGATCGGAAGCTGTATGCCCCGACATCGTCACCAGGAATGGCTGAAGTTTATCAAGCAGATTGATCGCGAGACACCGGCGGAGAAACAGATTCATCTGATCGCCGACAACTACAGCACCCACAAGCACAAGAGGGTTCGGAGCTGGCTTGCCCGCCACCCACGATTCCACCTCCACTTCACACCTACCAGCGCTTCCTGGCTCAATATGGTGGAACGTTTCTTCCGCGACCTGACCGATAAGCAAATATCTCGCGGTATCTTTCGCAGCGTATCGGAACTCGAGGCCACGATCATGAGTGCGATCGAACAACATAACGTCGATCCAAAACCGTTCATCTGGACCGCGAAGGCTTCCGACATCCTCGAGAAGGTCACCCGTGCACGCCGAAGCCTCGATAAGGTCGCATCCGCTTGACGCACTACAGTAGGATCTTCCTCGCCCAGAATGTCTAGCAGCCTAGCTTGGAGTGCTGCATCCTTCTCGATATAATAAATCGTACGCACCATACCCATTAGAAAATAGCGATGATACCCAACAGCAACCTGACACAGGCGACGAAATGCCCTCATCTTCTCCTCTTGGTTTAGAAACGGATACCAGCGACGGATCATTTCGCCTAACGGATCACAGTCTTCAAAAATCGCGAGAGAACCACCAAACCGGGTTGCTATGGCCTCGGAATCTAGCTTGGCGAAGACCACATTGATGCTGAAGTTTGGGTTGTCGAGGACATGCCGAGAAATCCGGCAGGCCAAAAGAAGATCTGCATGATTCAGTTTGTCAGACAAGAGGAACCAATCTCTTGCGACGACAACCCACTCGTCCGGCACTTCTCCCCATTCTCTGAACTCTTCGAAATGAATCGCTATAGCAGAAGGTAGTACCTGATCTTCGTGAAAATCATGAAGGACCTGAAGAATTGCGGCCTCGGCCGAAATAAATCTGTCTTCTTGTGAAAACGCAGTTAGTTTTTCGACAATCTCTCGCCAGGGACTGTCTAATAAGGGCACATCGACAAACTCTGGGTGCCTCCGTTGAATACACGAGGCAACCGAACGACCAAGAGCGTAGAGATCTGCACGATGATCGACGGTCGCAGGGTTTGATCGTTGCTCCGGCGCCATACACCCTGGCGTTCCAAAGGAACGGCCATCAAGGGTGAGAATGGTCGATGTGCGAGGGTCTTCCTTTGCAAGCCCGAAGTCGATGATCTTTGCTACTCCACCTTGTGTGACCAAGATATTCCTCGGTGAAAGGTCACGATGGATCGCGCGGGCGTCTTCAGAGGCACCATGCGTACATCGAAGACCGTAGAGGACCTGAAGGACAACAGAGACGAGTTCGTCTTCAGAGGAGTATCTCCAGTCGAGCAGCTCTACAGCATCATTGATGTACTCTTGAACGAGTAAAACTGCTCCGTCGTCATACTCTAGTAAGCCTAAGGTTTTAACAACGTTAGGGTGCGAGATATTGGCCAGAATACGGGCTTCACGTTTGAATCGGCGCTGCCATTCGGGGTCATGGAGGACATGTGCAGAGGGTACCTTGACTACCAGCGAAACCTCAGAACTAGGAGTCGGCTCCGCCAAGTAGACCGTACCAAATCCGCCGCTGTTAAGCTCCCTTGTTACTTTGTATGACACTGGATCAACTGTGAAAATTCGACCGACGATCGACAAGAAGCACCTCTTATTGTCAAGTATTTGCAAACAGTAAAAGCTCTCTGTTTGGCCTCGCGAAGCAGGCTTTGATTGACTCAATAGTGATTGGCGCGTGAACGCGTCAGGTACTCAGTATATCGGAAAAGGCAAACATCGGCGCCGGGACCCGCAAGCTCGATTTCTCGGAACCCACCTGAGATCCTCGTCCCATTGACGTTTTCCGCATCCGCCCGCAAGCGATCGAGGCCCGAGAGGGCGAGCGCCCCCAGCTGACCCAAGAAACTCTCGACGCCATCGAACGCGCTGCCCGAGATGCCGAGGCGATCGGCGCCGCCTATCTGCGCGAAGAGGTACGGGCCCGCCTGGAGCACGTTTCGCTTCACGTTCCTTCGGGAGGTCCAGCGCAAGAGGTCGTGCTCCGGCTCAAGCCCTCGCTGCCGTTCTTCGAGGTCACTACGGAGAGGGCCTGAGATGGAATCCCGCTTGAAGCCCCGCCATCTGCCGACCCTCGCCCGCGGCTGGGACCCTGCGGCGCCTCCGCGTTCGCTGACGGGGGGCGAGGCGGGGCCGCTCTGGCGGGACTTGCACAACTTCCGCGCTCACGAGGGACGGCTTGCGCGGCGGGAGGCACTCGCTGCGCTCTCGGCAGGATCGATCTATCCGACCGTGCTGTTCAACGACCAGCAGAGCAGCGTCGGCAACGCTCAGGTGCCGCTCGTGCTTCTCTCGCACAATCCCGAGTTGGGCGACGACCTCGCGAGTCTCATTTGCATTACCTCGCGCGAGATCTGCCTGTATCGGGCAGACGCCTGGCTCAACCTGCCACCCACCTACGAAGTCGGGCGCGTCAACGTGACGAGCGGTTCGACCACAGTCTCGGATGCGTCGGGCAGCCCGCTTTGGCAGTCGAACGGCGTGATTGCCGGCAACTTGATCGAGCTACCCAAGGGATCGAATGCCCGGTTTCGCATCAGCGTTGGGACCGAGACGACCTTGACGCTGGCCTCTCCCTACACCGGAGCGACCTCACCAACGCCGAATACCGTATCCGCCGCACCTTCGCGACCGGCCGGCGCTCGATCTGCCGATCTTCGCCGAGGTCTTCAGCAACGATCTTTACGTGGCCGGCCCGGCGCCAAACTTTGGCGGCGTCTGGTGGCTTGCCGAGCCTCAAGCAGGGCGTTGGCCTCCAGGCTCTTTCAGCGGAGAGGATGGCGCCAGCGCAAGCCTGGGAACCTGGCGAAATCGCTATCCGTGGAAATCCATTCGCAGTCGGATTCGATGGCCAGTGCCGCCAAATGCGCGTCGGTCACCAGGTTACCTCGGGCGTTCACCGCGCGGCAGAGGCCGGAAAAGATGCTCCAGTGGCGCGGCCCGGCCGCGACAGGAACACAGTTCGGGCGGAATCGGATCGCTTCTCCGAAGGCAAGCGCCACTTCGATCGGGGTTGTCTCGCTGAAGATCCTCGGATTGGTCACGACGCGGACGAAGCCGCTGAGAACGACATCCGCCATGCCGAAGGGCTCGGCGCCGAGGGCTTCTTGGAACCAGGCCTGGTAGCGCGAGAAATCTGGGCCGTCTTTTCGGTGGGCGTAGACCAGGATGTTGACGTCAAACAGGAGCATCGTCCTGATCCATCAGGTCGAGCAGCGCAACGCTCTTGTCGAGATCGACCCCGGGCCGCAGCCAGCCGGAGCCCCAGGTGGGCAGCTCGTCGTCCGGCTTGTGAGGACGTGGACTCCGTTCTCTCAGGAGTTGCCGCAGGGCCTCTTCGACCAGGGCCTGAAGGGTGGCGCCGCGAGCGATTGCATAGCGCTCGGCCTCGGTGAGCAATTCCCCTTCGAGATGGATCTCAGTCCTCATGTGGAAAAGATACTCCCGAGGCCGGGGACTGTCCAGCGCCCAATGTCCGCCGGCTCGCATAGAATCGCAACCGGAGCCGGATGACGAACCCCTTCGATTTCGACCTTGAGGCGGAGCCACTGCCCATTCTGCCAGGCGCCGATCCGCGGTTGCGTCGGCGGTCCGATGAGGTGGCGTCCGTCGATCCGGAGTTGCTCGCCGAGGCGTCCGCGCTGATCGCCACCCTGCGGGATTTCAGGACGCGGTGCGGCTTCGGGCGCGCGATCTCCGCGGTTCAAGTTGGAGTGTTGAAGCGGCTCGTCGCCATGGATCTCGGGTCCGGGCCTTTCCTTCTCATCAACCCCGAAATCATCTGGCGAAGTGACGAGACGTTCCTGGTCTGGGACGACTGCTTGAGTATCCCGGACCTTCTCGTCCGCGTCCGCAGGGACCGATCGGTCTCGCTCACCTATCGCGACCACCGGTTTCAGCCGCAGCGGTGGAATGACCTGCCGCCGGATCTCTCCGAGTTGATCCAACATGAGATCGACCACCTCGACGGAGTCTTGATGACCGATCGGGCGGAAGGCGAGGACGCCGCTCAGCCTATTTTCCGCCGGTCCGAGCTCAGGAAGAGCGCTTCGGGGCGCCTGGTATGATCCATCCGGCCCCTCATGTCGCCCGATTCCTCGCCTGAAGCCCTTCCCCCCCTCCTTACAGGCATCGTCGTCCATTGGCGGAACGAGCCGGAGCTGGCCGGTTTGATCGCCGCCTGGCCGGAGGATCCTCGGTTCGAGCTGGTCGTGGTGGACAACGGCTCGGAGCGGGCACTGCCCACGGGGGCGTACCGGCTGGTGGCGCCCGGTCGCAATCTCGGTTTCGCGGGGGGTGCGAACGCCGGGGCGGCTCTGGCACGGGGGGAGATTCTGTTGTTCTTGAATCCGGATGCCCATCCGGAACCGGGCGCTCTGGACCGGCTGGTCGAGGGCTTCGCCGCTCTACCGGGAGCCGCCGGGCTCGCTCCGAAGCTTCTGGGTGAGGAGGGCAGTTCCCAGCATCGGTGGCAGCTCCGGCCTCTTCCTTCTCCGGGTACGTTGCTGCTCCAGACGCTTTTGATCCCCGCGGGTAAGGGACCGGCCGACGAACCCGTCGCGGGCGCTCGGATCGAGCAGCCGGCCGCCGCGGCGCTCGCTCTCCGCCGCTCGGCGTTCGAGCGGGTGGGCGGGCTCGATGCCGGATTTTTTCCCGCCTGGTTCGAAGATGTGGATCTCGCGAAGCGCATGAGGCGGGTGGGGATGGCGCTCCACTACTGGCCGACTGCGGTGTTCCGCCATGGGTTGGGGAGCAGCGTGCCGCGGTTGGGGTATGGGCCGTTTCTTTCGATCTACTACCGGAACCTCGATCGCTACCTGCGGAAGCACCATGGCGCGGCCTGGGCGGCTACGGCGCGAGCCACTCTCGCGTTCGGCCTCCTGTTCCGGCTGCTGCTGTTGCCGCTGCGTTGCCCGGCCCGGGCCGCCGGTCGCGGCGAGGCGGCGCGCGGTCTACTCGGCGCACTGCGGGGCGCTCTGTTTGGCTGGAAGCACCGAGAGGTTGCGTCGTGACCGAACGACCGCTCGTCGCGATCGCGATCGTCACGCACAACTCAGCGGGCGACCTCGCCGGCTGTTTCCAGGCGATCGGCGCGCTCTCCTACCGGCCGATCGAGCTGGTGGTGGTCGATTGCGCGAGCCGGGACGGGAGCGCCGCCGAGGCCGAGCGGCTGGTGCCGACACTTCCGGCCGAGATTCCGGCGACCGTGGTCCCCCTCTCCGAAAACCTCGGGTTTGCCGGCGGGATGAACGAGGCGTTTTCGCGGACCTCGGCGCCTTGGGTGCTCACGCTCAACGCCGATGCGCTTCCCGCCCCCGACTCTCTCGATCGCCTGCTCGACCGCGCCTCGGCACATCCGGAGTGGAAGGTCGGGGCGGTCACCGGCCGCCTGGTGCGCGCTTCGGACGGTAGCGCAGATCGCGCGCTCCTCGACGCCTGCGGCATGCGGCTTACTCTGACCTGGCGCCATCTCGACCGGGGCTCGGGCGAGGTCGATTCCGGCCAGTACGATAAGCCCGAGCGGGTTTTCGGGGCGACCGGCGCGGCGTCTCTCTTTCGCCGGGCGGCGCTCGATGATGTGGCGGTGGACGGTGCGATCTTCGATCCGACGTTTCATTCGTTCCGCGAGGATGCCGAGCTCTGCTTCCGCCTGCGCGAGCGGGGGTGGGAGATCCTCTATGAACCGACCGCCCTGGCCCGGCACCGGCGCTTCAACCTGCCCGAACGGCGGAGCGCCATGCCGCCGGAGGTGAACCGCCACTCGCTCAAGAACCGCTATCTGCTCCGGTTCTACCACCAGACCGGCGGGAACTTCCTACGCACGGCCTTGCCGACCCTCGGCCGCGACCTGCTCGCTCTCGGCTACGCGATTCTGTGCGAGCGAAGCTCTCTGCCCGCCTACCCCTGGCTCTGGCGCCATCGGCGGGAGATCCTCGCTCGGCGCCGGCTGATTCAAGGGCGGCGAACGATTTCCCCGCGCGAGCTCGACCGGTGGTTCGGCATCGAGGGATTGCCGCTATGACCCCTTCGCACTCTTCCGACCGACCGCTGCGCGTGGCCCTGATCGGCAGCCGGGGCATTCCCGCGAGCTATGGCGGCTACGAGACGTTGATGGAGGAGCTGGCGCCCCGGCTGGTCGCGCGCGGTTTTGCGGTCACCGTCTACTGCCGCTCCCACTACACGCCGCGCGGCCTCTCCTCTCACCTCGGCGCCCGGCTGGTCGTGTTGCCGACCATCCGCTCGAAACACCTCGACACCCCCGTTCATACCTTTCTCTCCTGCCTGCACGCCGGCCGCGAGGGGTTCGACGCGGCGCTGATGGTGAACTCGGCGAATGCGATGTTTTTGCCTCTGCTCGGCGACGTCCCTGTCGCCTTGAATGTCGATGGGATCGAGAAGCGGCGGGCGAAATGGGGGGCGTTCGGACGCGCGGTCTACGCTCTATCGGAGCGCCTCGCCTGCTTTCTGCCCGACGCGTTGATCACGGATGCGGAGGTGATCCGCGCCCACTACCTGGCACGCTACGGCGCCGACTCGACCGTGATCACCTACGGGGTCGATCCCCGGCCGCCGCACGAGACCGGGGTCCTCGCACGGCTGGGGCTCGCGAGCCGACGGTATTTTCTCTATGTCAGCCGGTTCGAGCCGGAGAACAATCCCCACCGGGTCGCCGCGGCGTTCCGGGAGGTGAGCCGGGGAAACGACCTCCCCCTCGTGATGGTCGGCGGCGCCCCCTACGCCCAGGGGTTCATCGCGAGCTTCACGGCCGACGCCGATCCGCGCATTCTCTTCCCCGGCCCGATCTACGGCGAGGGGTACCGCGAGTTGCTCGGGAACGCCTATGCCTACATTCACGCGACCGAGGTGGGCGGCACTCACCCGGCGCTGGTCGAGGCGATGGGGTATGGCAACTGCGTGCTGCTCCACGACACGCCGGAGAACCGTGAAGTGGCCGGCGACACTGCAAGGTGGTTCGACGCCCACCGACCGTTCACCCTCACGGCGGAGATCGAGTGGGCGCTCGCGCATCCGGAGGGGGTGGCCGCGCTACGCACGGAAGCCGCGGAGCGGGCCGCCCAACGTTTCTCGTGGGACGCGGTCGCCGACCGCTACGCCGACCTGTTCGCCCGGCTCGCCGGGCGCCAACTTTCGAGTGAATCGTGTCGCCTCGCGAGCTAAATCTCGGTCGGATTTGAAGAAACGTCGAGCGGCGATCTTGGGCGAATAGACGTTTTCTCCTCGCGATCCGTTAAAATCCCCAACGGATCTTGAGACCAGCCGCACCGGACAGCCAAAACCTCCATGCTCAAAGAACGAGCCCGAATCCTCGCAGTCGGCATTTTCCTGGTCGATCTGGGACTGGTCGCAGGCGCCTTCATCTGCGCTTTTCTGCTCCGTAGCTGGCTGCTCCCCGACATCGCGCCACAAGCGTTCCCGAGCCGGCTCTACCCGCTCTCGAACTACCTGCCGCTGTTGCCGCTCGCGCTCCTGATTTGGGGCGCCCTGTTGCTCTCCTCGGGGCGCTACCGGTCGCATCGCACCGTGCCGTTGCTCGACGAGGCGTGGGCGATCATCCGCATCTGCATCACCGGCTCGGTGGTCTTCACCCTCTCGCTCTACGCGTTGCGGATCGACGAGGAGATCCTCGGCTCCGATCGGGTCAGCCGCTCCTGGGTGCTGCTGTTCGCGGTGTTCAGCCTGCTCTTCCTGCTCTCCGAGAAAATCGCGATCCGGCTCACCTCGCGCTATGTGCGCAGCCGCGGCTTCAACTACCGGACGGTGCTGATCGTCGGCACCAACGACAGCGCGCTCCAGATCGCCGATTCGCTCGACCAGCACCGCTTCTGGGGCTACCGCATCCTCGGCTTCGTCGAAAACGAGCCGCTCCCCGCCGATTGGCCGCGCCGCTACCGGATCGTCGGTCGGATCGAGGACATCCCTGGAATCGTCGAAAACCAGGTGATCGACGACGTGATTTTCGCCGTCCACAGAAAAGAACTCGACCGCCTGGAAGACCTGTTCCTGTCGCTCCAGGAGCAGGGGATTCGCACCCGGTTCGCGATGAACCTGTTCCCCCACACGAGGGCGCGCGTCGAGCTCGAAGAGCTGGACGGCATGCCGCTCGTTTCGTTCGCGACCGCACCGACCAATCCGCTCCAGCTGATGGCCAAGAGAGCGCTCGATGTCGTGGTCGCCTCTTCGCTTCTGGTCCTCGCGATCCCGATCGCGCTCGGCGTGGCCGTCCTGATCAAGCTCACTTGCGGCGGCGCGGTGCTCTTTCGCCAGACCCGCTGCGGCTTGAACGGTCGCTCGTTCACGCTCTACAAGTTCCGCACCATGGTGGTCGGCGCCGAAGAGCAACAGGGCGAGCTGATGCATCTGAACGAGATGAACGGCCCGGTGTTCAAGCTCAAGAGCGACCCGCGCGTGACCTGGATCGGCCGCTTCCTCCGCAAGTTCAGCTTGGACGAGCTGCCTCAGCTCTGGAACGTGCTGCGCGGCGATATGAGCCTGGTGGGTCCCCGCCCGCCGATCCCGGACGAGGTCGCGCGCTACCAGAGGTGGCAGCGCAGGCGCCTGTCGATGAAACCCGGTCTCACCTGCCTATGGCAGATCAGCGGCCGCAACAACGTCGATTTCGACCGCTGGATGGAGCTCGACCTCGAATACATCGACTCCTGGTCGCCCGCGCTCGATCTGAAAATCCTTCTCAAGACGATCCCGGTCGTGCTGCTCGGCCGGGGGGCTTCGTAACCCTCACCCCCGGCCCCTCTCCCACCCGCACTCCCTCCCGCCCGGGAGAGGGGAGTCGATGGGGACATCTTTCCGAGGACGGCTCCGAGTCTGTCTGAGCGAAGCGAGTTACGAGGAGCCGCCCGCAGGGAAGATGTCCCCATCCTCACCCCAGCGGCAGCTCGATCGTGAACACCGTGCCGGTCGGCCGGTTGTCTTCGACCCGGAGCGTGCCGTGGTGGTCGGTCACAATCCGGTGGACGATCGCGAGCCCCATGCCGGTGCCGCGCCCTTTGGTCGAGAAATAGGGCAGAAACAGCTTCTCTTTCGATTCCGGCGGGATGCCGCGGCCGGTGTCGGCGACGTGGATCCGCAGGTGCCCTTCCCGCTGCTCGACCGAAACGGTGACCTGGCCCGGAGGGTCGGTCGCCTCGACTCCGTTGTCGATCAGATTGATCAGCGCACGGCGGATCTGCTCGCCATCGAGCCAGAGGGCGGGGAGGACACCGCCAACCCCAACTTCGGACACCACCGGCACTCCGACTTTCACATCCCGATAGAGGTGGCAGGTCTCTTCGATCAGGCGGGCGAGATCGAGCCGGGCCGGGCGCGGGCGCGGCATCCGGGCGTAGCGCGAGAATTCGTCGACCATTCCCTGGAGGTTTTCGACCTCGCGGACGATGATGTCGGCCGCTTCTTCGATCGCCGGACCGAGCGCCGGATCGCCACGGCGATGCTTTTCGAGCAGTCGCTCGGCGCCGAGCCGGATCGGGGTGAGCGGGTTCTTGATCTCGTGCGCGATCCGCCGCGCCGCCTCGTTCCAGGCCGCGAGCTGCTGCGCCTGGATCAGCTCGGTGAGGTCTTCGAGCACCAGCACCCGGCCACGCGAGCCGGCGGCATCGCGGATCGGCGTCACCTTGACCTCGAACGTCTTCCAGTCCCCCCCAACCACCAGCTGGACTTCACGGGCCGAGCGTCGGTCGCGGGCGGCATGCGTCTCGGACAGACCCGCGAGCAGGGCGGCGAGCTTGCTCCTCTCGGGATCGCTCCACGCCTCGGCCGGACGGAGCCCCACGACCTCCTCCTCCCGCTGGTGGAGCATTTGGAGAGCGGCACCGTTGCAGGTGAAGATTCGACCCTCGCCGTCAATCGAGACGATGCCGGCGGCGACGTTTTCAAGCACCGCCGCGACCAGCGCGCGCTCTTCGGCGAGCCGCTCGTTGGTGGTCTGGAGCGCCCGGTTGCTGCGCTGTAAATCCTCGGTCATCCGATTGAACGAGGCGACCAGCACGCCGAGCTCGTCGTCCGCCGGAACCTCGACCCGATGATCGAGGTCACCGCCACTGATCCGCCGCGTCCCTTCGGCGAGGGCGAGGATCGGCACGGTCACCCGCCGCGCGAGGTAGAGCCCGGTCCAGGTCGAGGCGAGCAGGATCAGGAGCGTGACCATGAGGAAGATCAGCAAATGGCTCGCGCGCAGGTCCTCTTTCTGGACCTCGAGCTGGCGGTAGCTTTGGAACGCTTCGATCAGCCGTTCGGTGCGCTCGGCGAGCACCGGATCGAGCAGCGAACCCGCGACCACCACGCGCGGTTTCGGTTCGGCCGGGTCCGCGGCCAACGGATCGGACTTCGTACCGCCGGGCGTCCCTCCCTCGCTCGACTCGGCCTCTCCTGCCGGAAGAGTCGAGATCGCGGCGAGCACCAACCGGCCGCGCCCTCCGGGCGGTTCGACCGTGCGCACCGCCCGCCCCTCGGTCGCCGCTTCGCCGAGCAGGTCGCGACCCGGCTCGGGCAGGTCGGAGATCCCGGAGCGGGAGTCGACCACCCCCTGAACGAAATCGGTCCCTTCGTAGACCGCGAGAAAGTCGAGATCGTTCTCGGCGAGAATCGTACGGAGCCGCCCGGCCAGCCGCTCGCGCTCGGCGTCGCTCGCCAGATCGACGTTCTCGAGTTCCGACTGCGCCCGGCGGGCGGCCGAGGCGCAAGAGTCTTCGATCCGGTCGATCAAGGCCTGAGCCACGGCGTTGCCCTGTTCGAGCACCGGCCGGACCGGTGTTGCGAACCAGCGGTCGATCGACCCTTGAAGGAGCTCGGTCGCGATCACGAACAGGGTGAGCACCGGCAGCAGAGACAGGCCGACGTAGGTGGCGACCAATTTGGTCTTCAGTTTCGAGCCGAGGATCCGGTGGCGCCGCTCGAGAAACAGTTTGAACAGATCGCGCAGCAGGACGAACAGGATCGCCAGAATCAAGACGACGTTGACGTACCAGAGGACGAACAGCAGCACCCGGTTGGTCACCAGGTACGAGGGCATCTCCCGGTCGCGCTGCAGCAGGTAGAAGATCGCGGTGAACAGGAACAGCAACCCGGCGAGACCGAACAGCACGGTCCGCGTGTTCTTGCCCTGCTCGTAGAGCCGATCGCGCAGACTCAAATCCAGCGTCCTGTCTTTAAGGTGCGGCCGGCGGCCGGAACTTGTTCGATTCCGCCCAGTTGGTGCGAAGTTCGGTCGGGATGATCGCGAGCACCATGCGCGAGCCGAGGATCGCCCGGGCGCGCACCAGATGGCGCACTCGGGGAGTGAGCCCTGCGAGCCGGAACACCGGCAGGCGCTCGATCTGCCGGAGCGCCGCCAAGAGCGCCGGCCGGTCGCGGACGGTCTTGCTCTCGATCAACTCGCCTCCCAAGCGAAAGTGGAGTTTGGTCTCGCGGGCGACCGCGTCGTGCATGGCGGTCACTTCCAAAGTAGTGCGTTCGAGCCCCTGGTCGTACCAGTTCTTGCGCGCCCTCGCGAGCTCCAGCTCATAGACGATCCCGGTCGGCAGGCCGCTGTCGATCCGTTCGAGCAGCCGGCGGTCAATCCCGCCCTCGAGCCGAAGCGACACCAGCACCTGGTCGCCCACGACGGTCGCACGCAGCCCTGTGATCTTGCCTTGGGCACGGGCGGCCGGCCCAAGCAGCCCAAGAAGCAGAAACAGGAAGACGCAACAAAGCGCCGATCTCGATCTCATCGGTCGGCCGATCCTAGCAGCTTACGGGGTTGGCTCCGCGGGCCGGGCGGGCTCTCTTCCAGCGGCGGCATCGGGGTTCTGCGGCTCCCCCGCCCCCCTACCCCACCCAAACCGTCTTCACGTTCACAAACTCCCGAATCCCGTGGGCGGAGAGTTCTCTACCGAAGCCGCTGCGTTTGATGCCGCCGAAGGGGAGACGCGGGTCGCTCTTGACCATGCCGTTGAGGAAGACGGAGCCGGCGTCGATCTCGGCGATCAGGCGCTCTTGCTCGGCGGGGTCGGTGGACCAGGCGGAGGCTCCCAGGCCGAAGGGGGTCGCGTTGGCCAGGGCGATCGCCTCATCCAGGTTCTCGACCGCAAACAGCACGGCGACCGGACCGAAGGTCTCTTCGGCGTAGGCCGGGCACCCTTGGGGCGGATCGGCGAGCACCGTGGGCGGGTAGAAGTTGCCGGTGCGATCCAGGCGTTTTCCGCCGGTCAGGCAGCGGGTTCCGGCGGCGATCGAGCGCACGACCTGGTCGTCCAGCTCCTTGAGGATCAACGCGGTGGCGAGCGGGCCGATCTCGGTCTTCGGGTCCATCGGATCGCCGACCACGAGCGCCGCCATCTTCTCGACGAAGCCGCGCTCGAAGGAGGCGGCGATGTCGCGGTGGACGATGAACCTCTTTGCCGCGATGCACGATTGGCCGTTGTTGATCGTTCGGGCTTTTACCGCGGTGGCGATCGCCACCGGGAGGTCGGCGCTCGGCATCACGAGAAAGGGGTCGCTGCCGCCCAACTCGAGCACCGCTTTCTTGATTTGCGCACCGGCCGCGCGGCCGACTGCAATTCCAGCTCCTTCGCTGCCCGTGAGAGTTACTGCGGCGATGCGCGGATCGTCGATCAGCCCCTGGACGGCGGCCGAGCCGACCAGGAGGGTTTGAAACACACCCTCCGGCGCCCCGGCGCGGGTGAAGATCTCCTCGATCGCGAGCGCCGCCTGCGGTACGTTCGAGGCGTGCTTGAGCAACCCGGTATTGCCCGCCATGACGGCCGGCGCCGCGAAGCGGAACACCTGCCAGAACGGAAAGTTCCAGGGCATGACGGCGAGCACGACGCCGAGCGGGTCGTAGCGGATGAAGCTCCGTTTGGCGTCGGTTCCCACCGGCTCATCGGCGAGGAACGCGGGCGCCTGTTCGGCGTAGAAGCGACAGACCGAGGCGCACTTCTCCACCTCGGCGACCGCAGCGCCGATCGGCTTGCCCATTTCGAGTGTCAGGATCTCGCCGAAGCGCCGCTTCTCCGCATCGAGGATCTCCGCGGCGCGCACCAGCACGGCGCTCCGGGTGGAGGGAGCGCTCCGACGCCAGCTGCGAAACGCAAGAGCGGCCAAGGCGACCCGGCGCTCGACCTCGGCGGCCGAATGTTCTTCGAAGGTGGCGACGGTTTCGCCCGTGGCCGGATTGATCGATGCGATCGGCATGGCTATGGTCTCCTCTCCCCTACGAGCTTGCGATCACCCGTTCGAGGACCGCCATCCCCTCGTCGAGCTGGTCGTCGGTGATCACGAAGGGCATCAAGGTGCGCACGATGTTGCCGGCGGTGCCGGCCGAGAGGAGGAGCAGGCCGCTCTTGTAGGCGTTCTGGATCACCCGTTGGGTAAATTCTTTGTCCGGCGCCTTGGTGACCCGATCTTTGACGAACTCGAGCGCGCGCATGGCGCCCAAACCGCGGGCGTCGCCGATTCGGGAGTAGCGCGAGGCGAGCTCGGCGAAGCGGGTCTCGACCTTGGCTCCCAAGATGCGGGCGCGCTCGATCATCCCTTCACCTTCCACCACGTCGAGAATCGCCAACGCCGCAGCGCAGGCGACCGGATTGCCCAGGTAGGTGCCGCCGAGGCCGCCCGCCTGCGGGCTGTCCATGATCTCGGCGCGACCGGTGACCGCAGAGATCGGCAAGCCGCCGCCCATCGATTTCGCCGTGATCACCAGGTCGGGCGCGAAATCGAACCGCTCCGAGTAGTGCTCGCAGGCGAACATCTTGCCCGTGCGGCCGAAGCCGGTCTGGATCTCGTCGTCGACAAACAAAATGCCGTTGCCACGACAGACCTTGTAGAGCGCCTCGACAAACGCCGGCGGTGCCGGGATGAAGCCCCCTTCGCCGGTCACCAGCTCCATCACCACGCAAGCGACCTGTTCGGGCGCCACGTAGGAGGTGAAGAAGTCGCGGATCTCCCGCTCGTACGCCGCGGCCGTGCATGGCGCCTCGCGCCGGTACTCGTAGGGGAACGGCATGCGGTAGATCTCGGGCGCGTACGGCCCGAAGCCCACCTTGTAAGGCTTGACCTTGCTGGTCATCGAGAGGCCGAGCAGGGTGCGACCGTGGAAGCCGTGCTCGAACACCACCACCCCTTGCCGCCCGGTGGCGTGGCGCGCGATCTTCACCGCGTTTTCCACCGCCTCGGCGCCCGAGTTGGCGAGCATCGTCTTCTTTTCAAACGCCCCCGGGACCAACGCGTTCAAGCGCTCAGAGAGCAGCAGGTAAGGCTCGTACCCGACCACGGTGAAACAGGTGTGGGTGAGCTTGCCCACCTGCTCGCGCACCGCCGCCACCACCGTCGGGTTGGCGTGGCCGAAGTTGAGCGTACCGATACCGCCGGCAAAATCGATCAGGACGTTGCCGTCCACGTCATAGAGGAGCGCCCCTTCCGCCCGGTCGATGAAGATCGGCGCCGTGTGGGCCAAGCCGCGCGGCGTCGCCTTCTCGCGCCGCGCCCACAGCGCGCGCGAGCGCGGGCCGGGGATCTCGGTATGGAGGACGATCGAAGTGGCAGGGGGTGCGACCGCGGTCTCGGTCATGGCGTGCGCTCCGGATTCAGCCGGCAAGGCGTAAGGGATGGGATTTGAACTTTTTCGGGATCGGGCGAGGATTTCGCGCGGGTCGGGCGCTCGCGTTGCGGATGCGAGCTTACCGCAAAGGGAAGGGGAGCGAGCGAGGAGAACGACGGCCGACCTGATCCTCCCGACTCCGCTCCCCGACCGGATTCTTGCTATCCTCGACCTACATTCGTTTCCTGATCCTCACTCGAAGGGGGAACCGGCATGGCGGCGGCAGCGCCTGGCGAGCCGAAAGGGTTGATGGGGTCCGCGGGTTCGGCCCGGGCGACCGCTGTGGAAGTGGCGGGAGTCCGGCGCGATTTCGGCTCGTTCGTGGCGCTCGATGGGGTCTCGCTGTCGATTCGCCCGGGGGAGTTCATGACTCTGCTCGGCCCGTCCGGCTGCGGCAAGACGACCCTGCTGCGCATCCTCGCCGGATTGGATGTGGCGGACGCGGGCCAAGTGCTGATCGACGGCCAGGACGTGAGCGAGGTGCCCGCGCACCTGCGGCCGGTCAACACGGTGTTCCAGTCGTACGCGCTGTTTCCCCACATGACGATCCGCGAGAACGTGGGCTTCGGCCTGCGGATGAAGAAGGTGCCGGCGGCGGCGATCGCCGCCCGAGTGGACCGCATGCTCGACCTGGTGCAGATCGCGAGCTTCGCCGAACGGAAGCCGGCGCAGCTTTCGGGCGGCCAGAAGCAGCGCGTGGCGCTCGCCCGGGCGTTGATCAACGAGCCGAAGGTGCTGCTGCTCGACGAGCCGCTCGGCGCGCTCGACTCGAAGCTTAGGAAAGAGCTGCAGGTGGAGCTGCTCGCGCTCCAGCGCCGGCTCGGGATCACGTTCGTCTTCGTCACCCACGACCAAGAAGAGGCGCTGGTGATGAGCGACCGCATCGCGGTCATGCGCGCCGGGCGGATCGAGCAGCTGGGCGAGGCGGAGGAGATTTACGAGCGCCCGCGCACCCGCTTCGTCAGCCAGTTCCTCGGCACCTGCAACCTGATCGAGGGGACGGCGACCCGCCGCGAGGGGCTCGCCGTGTTGGTCGAAACCCCCTTCGGCTCACTGCGCGCGGAAGGGCACGGCGCACCCGCGCCGCCCACGCCCGAGGCACCGCGCGAGTCGCTCACGCTCGCGATCCGGCCCGAGAAGGTGCGCCTGTCGCCTCCGGGCGAAGAGGGGGAGAACCGGGTGCCGGTCACCGTCCGCGAATTGATCTACATCGGCTCGGAAACCCACTACCTGCTCGACGCACCTGGCGGCTTGATCTTGACCGCCTACGCGATGAACGCGCGGATCGGCTCTCAAGGGTTCGATCTCGGCCAGGCGGCCACCGCCGTCCTCCCCCCCGCCGGGCTTTTGGTGTTGGATGATTAAGAGCGGACGACTGATGGCGGACGACTGATGGCGACCCCCGGCCGCAGCAAGCAGGGCGTTGAAGTCCGCTTCGGCGAACGGCTGACCCCCGCGCGCCAGATCGTCCGCTCCGCGCTCACCAGCGGGCCGGGCATCCTCTGGGTCAATGTCTTCCTGCTCGTGCCGCTGCTCGCGGTGATCGCGATGAGCTTCCTCACCCGCGGCTCGTACGGCCAGATCGGGCTGCCGCTCACCTTCGAGAACTACACCCGGCTCGCCGGCTTCGGTGCGTTCGGTTTCGATCCGCTCTATCCGCTGGTGATCCTGCGCAGCTTGGTGCTCGCCGCGGGCACCACCCTGGTCTGCCTGATCGCCGGGTTCCCGCTCGCCTACTTCATCGTTCAGCTCAAGCCGCGCGCCAAGCAGATCGCGCTCACCCTGGTGGTCATCCCGTTCTGGACCAACCTGCTGATCCGCACCTACGCCTGGCAAATCCTGCTCGGCCCCGAGAGCCTGGCGGCGCGCCTGGGCACGGCGCTCGGGCTGGTCGAGGCCGGACAGCCGCTCTACCCCAGCCTCGGCGCGGTCTATCTCGGCATGCTCGCGGCCTATCTGCCGTTCCTGGTGCTGCCGCTTTATTCGTCGTTCGAGAAGCTCGACTGGTCGATTGCCGAAGCGGCGATGGATCTGGGCGCCGATGCGCCGCGCGTGTTGCGCCACGCGATTCTGCCGCAGGTGCTGCCGGGGATGGTCGCCGGGATGATCCTGGTGTTCATCCCGGCGGTCGGCCAGTTCGTGATCCCGGACCTTCTGGGCGGGGCGCGCACGGTGCTGCTCGGCAATGCGATCCAACAGCAGTTCGGCTCGAGCCGCGACTGGCCGTTCGGTGCCGCGATCGCGTTCGTCGGCATGGCGGTCGTCATGATCGGCCTCTGGTATTACGCCCGTACCGCCGGCAGCGACAGCGAGGAGGCGCTGCTGTGAGAAAGCCCTCGCTGCCGCTCTGGCTCTGGGCCGGGGTGATCTTCGTCTTCCTCTATGCCCCGATCGCCGTGGTGATCGTCTACTCGTTCAACTCCGCGCGCCATGGCGGCCCCTGGCAGGGGTTCACGCTCGACTGGTACGCCAAGCTGTTCGACAGCCGAGAGAAGATCGAAGCGGCGAAAAACACTCTGGTTTTGGGTCTCGCGAGCACCGGCATCGCGACCGTCCTCGGCACGCTCCTCGGTTACGGCCTGTCGCGCTACCGCTTCCCGGGCAAGAAGCTGTTCTCGCGCCTGATGTACATTCCCGTGGTGATCCCCGACATCGTGATGGCGATCGCGATGCTGATGTTCTTCTCGCTGCTGCGCGACCGACTCGGCCTGTTCGAGCTGGGAATGACGACGATGATCTTGGCGCACGTCACGTTCCAGATCCCGTTCGTTGCGATCGTCATCCGCTCGCGGATGATCGGCATCGATCCCGCCATCGAAGAGGCGGCGCGCGACCTCGGGGCGAGCGCGGCGCAGACTTTCCGGCATGTCACCCTGCCGATGATCCTCCCCGCCGTGGTCGCGGGCGCGATGCTCGCGTTCACCTTGAGCCTCGACGATTTCGTGGTCAGCTTCTTTACCACCGGACCGGGAGCGGGCACGCTGCCGATCCTGATTTACGCTTCGGTCAAGCGCGGTATCACCCCGGACATCAACGCGCTCTCTACCTTGATCGTTCTCGTTTCCGTGATCGGAACCCTGGCCGGGCTGCTGCTCGAACGCCCGCGCCGCTCCTCGGGAGAATCGTGATGCAGACGCAAAACCGCCGGCTCCTCGCCCTGTCCCTCGTCGCCTTCGCCTTGGCTGTCGGGGCCTGCACGAAAGCCCAAGAACCCGCTGCCGCTCCGGCGGACGCCGCAGCCGCGGGACCCACCGAACCGGTCGGGCCGTGCGCGCTCAACATCTTCATCTGGAGCGAATATCTCGACCCGGAAATCCCCAAGGCGTTCGAGAAGAAGTACAACTGCAAGGTGACCATCGACCTCTACGAGGACAACGAGTCGATGGTGGCGAAGCTCCAAGCGGGCGCCACGTCGCAGTACGACATCGTGGTGCCCGGCAACTACATCATCCCCTCGATGATCCAGCTCGGCCTGCTCGCCGAGCTCCGGCCGGCGAACATTCCGAACCTGGCGAACCTCGACGACAAGTTCGTGAACCCCGCCTACGACCCGGGCAACAAGTACACCGCGGCCTATCAGTGGGGAACCGCGGGCATCTATCTGCGCAAGTCGGCGGCGAAACACCAGGAGCGGACCTGGAAGCTGCTCTTCGACCCGGCGCTGCAGCCGGGTCCCTTCCTGTTGATGGACTCCCCGCGCGAGATGCTCGGGATGGTGCTCAAGTGGAAGGGGTACAGCGCGAACACGACCGACACCGCGCAGCTCAAAGAGGCGGCCGAGGTGCTGACCGCGGCCAAGAAGCGCTCGCAAGGCTTCGAAGGCGGGGTCGGCGGCAAGAACAAAGTGCTCGGCAAGGCGGTCACCGCCTCGATCGTCTACAACGGCGACGCGGTGCGCGGCATGACCGATGATCCCGACACGGTCTATTTCGTGCCCGACGAAGGGGGCATCCTCTGGGTCGACAACATGGCGATCCCCGCCAAGGCGCCCCACCGCGACTGGGCCGAAAAGTGGATCGATTTCATCCTGGACGCGCAGGTCGGAGCACAGCTCTCGAACTTCAACCAGTATGCGACCCCGAACAAGGCGGCCAGGGCGTTCATCACGCCCGCGGATCTCGCCAACCCCGCGATCTACCCGCCCGCCGACTTCATGTCGAAGCTCGAGTTCGTCAACGACGTCGGCAACGCCTCGAAGCTCTACGACGAGATCTGGACGCAGGTGAAGTCGAAGTAGAGGCGAGGTCTCCTCGCCCCCCGGATTGCGACGACGCCCGAGGGGCGGGGAGCGGGGAACCCCCGCCCCTATCGGATGGCAGGATGCGGAACGGGGCATCGCACCCCGGTGTAAGATCGCGCCACTTTGCTCCGCCTCTCTTGGACCCCGGGCCGCGTCGTCGGCTTCGTTGCCGGCCTCGTCGCGTTCGGCCTCTTCGCGTTTCTCGATTCCCCGCTGCGCCACGATCCGGAGACCGGCTCGCGCCCGGCGTTCGCCGCGGCGGTCGGCGCCCTGATGGCGATTTGGTGGTTGACCGAGGCGCTGCCGATCTACGTTACGGCGTGCGTGCCACTGCTCGCCTATCCGTTGCTCCGCCCGTTCGGCCCCGGCCTGTTCGAAAACGTGCGCGCGACGGTAGGCGGCTACATCGATCCGTACATCTTCCTGTTCGCGGGCGGCATGGCGATCGCGGCGGCGATGCAGCGGTGGGATCTGCATCGCCGGATCGCGCTCAACATCATGGCCGCGATCGGCACCGACTCCAAGCGCCTGCTCGCGGGATTCCTCTGTGCCACCGCGTTCATCTCGCTCTGGATCTCGAACACGGCGACGGCCACGATGATGGTACCGATCGGCATTGCGGTGCTCGCCCAAATCGAGCTGCAGCGCGGCGGCGAACGGCTTCGCCATTACGGCATGGCGATCATGCTCGCGATCGCCTACGGCTCGAACGTCGGCGGCATCGGCACCAAGATCGGTACGGCACCGAACGCCCAGTTCGCCGGTTTCGCCGAGCGGCTCGGGATCGAGATCTCGTTCCTCCAGTTCATGGCGGTCGGCCTGCCGTTCGTGGTCCTGTTCCTCCCCGTCGTCTGGTGGGCGCTCTGGCGCATTGGCCGCGGCGACGAGCTGGGCGAGACGATGGGCGCCACGGCGGTCGCCGATGAGATCGCCAAACTTGGGTCCATCCGGCGCGAGGAGCGGATCGTGCTCGGCGTCTTCCTCGCCACCGCGGGTTTGTGGATCGGCGGCAAGCTGTTGACCGGACTCCTCAAACCGCTGGTGACCGCGTTTCCGCTCACCTCGGCGCACGTCGAAGGGGCGATCGCCATGCTCGCCGCCCTCTCCCTGCTCCTCTGGCGCAGCCGCGGCCACGCGGTGCTCAACTTTCAGGCGCTCAAAAAAGTGCCTTGGGAGACGCTGTTGCTGCTCGGCGGCGGCTTCGCGATGGCCTCGGCGATCCAAGCGAGCGGCCTGTCGAACCAGGTGGGCGCCCAGCTCCTGGGGCTCCGGACCTTCCCGCCGTTCGCCCAGATCCTGCTCGCGTGCGTGGTCACCGTGGCGCTCTCCGCCGTCGCCTCGAACACCGCGACGATCGCGGTCATGCTCGTCGTCCTGCACCAGGCGGTCGCGGCCCACAACCTGCCGACCGTGCTGTTCGCCGCCACCATCGCCGCCTCGTGCGACTTCGCCCTCCCGGCGGGAACGCCGCCGAACGCGATCGTCTTCGGCAGCGGTTACGTCACCATCCCGCGCATGGCGAAGACCGGCGTCGTCCTCGACCTGCTCGCTGCGCTGCTCGCGGCCGGGTGGTGTTGGTTGGTGGTGGAGCGGGTGCTTTAGCCTGCCGAGTGTTCTCGCGGCGGTCGAGGCGGCGGCACCGCCGCCCCTTCGATCCGCCGGTAGATCGCAAGATAGCGTCCGGTTTCTCCGGGAAGCGGCGAAGTGAACCGCGCGACCTCGCGGTACGCTTTTGGGAACCAGGGGCGGTCGACGATCGGCCGGGTGCCGCCGCGGGCGTTGTAGGTGTGGAAGATGACAAACGTCGTAGGTTTCGCGAGAAACGCGCCGAGGCGATCGTGGGCGTAGGGGAGCGAGCGCGGGGTGACCAGGCCGACCAGATCTTGGACCGGCCGGTCGCTGGTGAAGGCGAGGATGCCGATCTCTTCGTACGCGATCTCTTCGTCGGGTGTCGAATGGGCGGCGATCCAGGCGCCCGCCTGGGAGTAGGCGGGGAAACGCCAATCGCCCGCGCCCGGGTTCAGCGCCGCGCGAAAGCCGCCGGCGACCGACCCGACCAAGGGTAGCGCGAGAAGCGACAATACGACGACCGACAGCCAGGGCCTCGCCAAGGCAGCCCTCACCCCCGGCCCCTCTCCCAAAGGGAGAGGGGAGAACCGCGAGGGCTGCCGCGGCAAGCCGCCACCAATCCACCGCGCTACCGCACCCGCCGCGAACGGGGCCGCAGCGAGCAGTGCGATGAGCGGCGGCGCCGCGTACCAGACGAAGAACGGCACGCCGAGCTGCGGATAGGTCACGGCGAGCGCCGTGCCATAAAGCGCGAGCAGAGCGCCCGGCCGGTCGGCGGCGCGGGCCAGGAAAACCAACCCGACGACACCGAGCCCCACGATCCCGACCGCGAGCGGTCCCGCGGAGGAGGCCAACAGCTCGAAGCCCCTACTCCAGAACGTGAGCCCGCTTTGCCACCGCTCCGGATCGAGCACCGCATACGCCCGTTTGGCCGCCAAGGTGTTTGGAACCAAGGTGCCGAACCAGGCCCGGGCTGCGAACGCGCCGGCTGCAACGACCACCGCAGCTGTGAATCCGTAGACCCAAGGCAGCGCCCGAACCCCGGGCGTAGGGGCGGGGGCATGTTCGTCCGTTCGGCGAAGCATCCCCAACAACCCCAAAATTGCCACCCCCAACAGGGCATCCGGCCGGCAGATCGCGGCGAGCCCGGCGACCCACCCGGCGCGCGCGGGATGTTTCCCCAGCCAGCCGGCAGCCAGGAGAAGTAGAGCCAACGCCACCGGCGGCCCCGACCCTTGCGCCGCCCAGAGCACACCAGAGGTGGCGAGCAGGATGCCCGCCGCGATCGCCTCGGGTCGCCGATCGCTCCGCCGTGCCGCGGTGAACAGCACCCCGACGATCGTCGCGATCGAAAGAGCGTGGAGCCAGCTGCCAAGGAGGGGGATCGCCAAGCCGGTCGCGCGATGGGCGGCGGCCAGGAGGATTGCCACGCCCGGATCGGTGATGCCGAAGATCCGCTCGCCCGGGTTGAACACCAACCCCCGACCGCCCGCCAGGTTCTGGGCGTAGCGGTAGGTGATGTACATGTCGTCGGTCGCCCGGCCGGCCAGGCGAACGGCGAAGCCCGCGAGCAATGCGAAAGGCAGAACACCGAGCAAGAACGAGCCGGCGATTCTGCCCGGTTGGGCGCGCTTTTCTCTTCCAAAAGACGTGGTCACGGTGGGATTATCGGCGACGGCCGGGGGATTTCACCGCAGGAATCGGCCGCCGTCCGGGTTTCAGGCTGCGAACGAAGGGCACGATCGTCGTCACCGCCGCCCGCGGCCGGTTTCGCCACCTCGAAGTCCGCGTGTCCGACCGCGCGGTGCAGTTTCGCGATATGAAGGTCCACTACGGCGTGGCAAACGTGTCATCCGCTCGATCGAGTTCTGGTACGACGCCCAATCGCTCGGCGGCAAGGCGACGGTCAGAGTTTTCGGCCAGCGCTGAACGTCGAAGGCCCAGAACACCAGTGGGCTGAGCCAGAACACCAGTGAGCTGGCCCAGAACACCACTGATCTGAGCTAGAACACCACTGAGCTGGACCAGAACACCACTGAGCTGGACCAGAACACCACTGAGCTGGACCAGAACACCACTGAGCTGGGCCAGAACACCACTGAGCTGGCTCAGAACACCACTGTTCTGGCCCAGATCACCACTGTGCTGGCTCAGAACACCACTGTTCTGGCTCAGAACACCACTGTGCTGGCCCAGATCACCACTGTGCTGGCCTAGAACACTACTGATCTGGCCCAGATCACCACTGATCTGGACCTCGCACCGGGACGGGCTCGTCGCCGAAAGACCGTGGCGGCGGGTAGGGGGGGCGTCCCGGGAGGGACGCTGTAACGTAGCGAATCGGGTAGGCCCGGCCGGTCGCCCAGCCGGGCCCCCCACGGATCCGGACGTGCGGATTTCCCGCATCCGGCTCTTCGAGACACGGATTCGCTGCGCGGCTTAAATGGCATGGACGATCCGGGGGCGCGGGAGCGG
>JANNIH010000134.1:0-83028 GCA_031404815.1 Holophagales bacterium
TTGGGTCCCAACGGTGCTCTTTGCCCACAACTCCTTGTCGTGGGGGGGCGTCGTGTTGGTGGGGCGCTGGCGGCACCGCCTTTCTAAATTGTTTTTGGTTGGGGGCGGGGGGGGCGCCCGTTGTGGGGCCCCCCGACGTTAGACCCCACCGTTAGTTGACCAATTCCAGGTGGAGACAGCTGTTGTTCGGCTCGTCGAGAATCCGGCTCAAGCGGGGGCTTACGGAGCCTTGGAAGAGCCCGCGGTTGTTGGCGTTGAACGAGTTGTAGGACACGTCGATGACGGTGCGAACGGCCGGATCTGCGCAATGCAACGAGACCCGCTCCGGTCCCTGGCGGACGATCTCGGCCTCCATCGCAGCGCGAATCGTGCCGGCATTCTGGCGGATCTGCGCGGGGGTGAGGCCGGCCGTCTGATCGACGTACACCTGAATTACCGCATCACCCGCCGCCGCGTAGAGAGCGAATTGCGCCGCCGCCCCGGTGTTCAGGGCGTTGTTGAACATCGCGCGCGCCTGATCTGCCGGCGTCCGCGACGTGCTGGTGATCGTGCCGACCGACGCGCCGGCGGCCCGCAGGCCGTCCTGCACGATATCCTGCATCCCGGCCGAGACGGCCCCTGCATTCGCGTTGGCGCCGTACGAGATCCGCACATCGGCGAGCGCTCCGGTCATGGTTTCGCTGCTCGCCGCGAGCAGATGGGTCGTTCCGGCCGGGTCGTCCGCCAGGCCGCCGCCCGGAATCCGGACCGGCCCCCCCGGTCCGGGTGCGGTTCCCGACGGTACAACGTGGGAGAAGATCGCGGTGCCCAGGCGGTTGCCGTAGGCCGTACCGCTCGCGAAGTGGACCTCGATCGTGGCGTCCTCTTCCAGCGCCTGCTCGAGCACCTCCCAGGTCAGGTCCAAACCGCCCGCCGTGTTGTTCCAGGCGAGCGCAGGCCGCACCTGATCTTTAATCTCCTTAACGAAGTCGACAACAACTTGAGATTGCAGGGCGGCATCGCCGACGTTCGCTACGGCGATGTCGGCTTGGATCGTGTCGCCGGCCCGGTCGACGGGGAGGGTGACCTCGCGCCAGTTGGTCTCACCGGTCGCGAAGTTGAACGCGGCGAGACCGAGGCCGTTCATGCTGTTAGTCTCGCTCTCCGAGCCGCCCGCGGTCTGGCTGCGCAGCGACACCCGAAAGTAGTCATTGAACTGGGTACCGAAATAGCCGCCGGGAACCTCGCTGGTGATGAAGCGAAAGCGGATCTTCACCGCGGTCGTGCCCACCGACGTCGTGAAGCTGCGCGAAAGGTTCCGCTCGCCCTCCCCCGACGTACCGAGCATCAGGTCCTGATCGACGATCGAATCGGCGGCTTGGAGCGCTGACGAGCTCCCGGCTAAAAAACCGGGGATGGTCTCTTTGTGGGTGACTACCGTAACCGGCGCGCCGGGGCCGATCACCCATCCGGCGGTCCCGAGGCTGATGTCGTTGTTGTCGACCGGGCTGGCTGCGTTGAAGCCGGTCATCTTGATCGTCACCACGCCTCGCGTGCCGATCACCCCCGCCGTACCGATCTCATTGTCGATGCCCTGCGCCTTGACCAGGATCGTGCGGCCGGGCAGGTTGGCGAACGTGATGCTGCCGCTGGCCGTCGTGCCCTGGGCCGCCACGCCTGGGTCGTCGCTGAGCGAAGCGACGACATTGGCCTGCTTGGTGAAAACGGTGCCGTCGGCGTTGACCAGATTGACCCGCAGCGCCGAGCCGCCGGCCCACAAGGTCGCGTTGTAATACAGCGCCCGGCCGACGGTGTCGTAGGCCTTGAAGGCGACCACATTCCGACCGTTGGCGAGGATCACGTTCGCCGTCAGGAGATGGGGCTCGATCACCAAGCGGTCGGCCGTCACCAGCGCGCCGTTGATCGTGAGCACTACGTCTTCGAGCGTCGGATCGAATTCCGCCCCCGCCAGGCTGAAGCGCAGGCCGCCGCTTTGCGGCACGAACGTGTCCGGGGAGGCACCTACCAGCGACAGGGCTCCTGCGGGGAGATTGACTTCGAGCGGGTTGTCTACCTGAGGCGGCGCCGCCTTGGCGCCCAGGTTGCCTCTCGCCCGTTCCCGGTCACCGCCGTTGATCACCCCGTTGCGATCGACGTCGGCAGACGGGGAATACCCCGCCTCGCCGCTCTTCGTACCGCTCAGCTCGGAGATCCGATCGAGGTCGGCGGCGTCGACGCAATAGTCCGTGTTGGCGTCGCCCGCGAGCATCACCTCCAGGCGATAGGCGCCGGTCGATTTGTGCTCGCCGCGCACCGTGATCTGGAACTGGCCGGGCGTCAGGGTCGCCAAGGCGATGCTCGCCGTGCTGCCGGCGGTGTCGGGGCGACGCGTCGCTTTCTTGACCGTCCCGCCGGTGGTCGGCGCCACAGAGATCAGCCCGGGATCGACCGGGCTGCCGGCACCGCTGACGCTGGCCATGAGGAAGACCAGGTCCACGCCTCCCCCGGTGTTGAGGACGAATTGGTCGGTCGTCACCTCGAAAGCGACGTGATCTTCCTGCGCCGCGCTCGAAATCGTGCCTTCGAATGTAGCAGCCACTCCGGGCGACGCCTGGCCGAAAGCCACCGGGGCGAAGGCGAAGAGCAGCAAACCTGCTGAAGCCATGAGATTCCTGATCCTTCGATTCATCGGTACTCCTTGGGTTATGGTCGAAACGCAGATGGGCTCGCCGGATCTCGCGATTCAGGACCAGCAAAGCACACGCATGTACGGCAACATCCTATCCCAATATCTGCATACCTTTCTCTGCTCAGAGTCGCGTAGCAGACCTTGTCACGTAGACTTCACCCGCCATGGCGATCGCCCTCCTCCCCGCCGCGGGAGCCTCCCGCCGGATGGGTCGGCCGAAGCTGCTGCTGCCGTTCGGTGGCGGCACGGTGATCGGTTCTCTGGTCGCTAGCTTTCGTTCGGCGGGGGTCGAACGACTCGTTGTGGTCACCGCGCCCGGCGATCTGCCGCTTCACGACTGGGTCCGCCGCTCGGGGCTCACCCTAGCGATCAACCCTGACCCCGCGCGCGGCATGCTCTCCTCGATCCTCGAAGGGCTCGCGGCGCTGGGTGGCCCAGAGGCTCTGGCCCAGCGCCGCGAGCCGCTGCTGATCTCCCCCGCCGACCTCCCTGCCCTGCAACCGGAAACTATCCGCGCGACCCTCGCCGCGCTCAGAAGTCCAGGCATCGCGCTCGCCTGGCCCACCTACCACGGAAAGAACGGCCACCCGCTCGGCGTCGCCGCCGAGGCAATTGGCGAGATCCCGACCCTCAATCCCGCGATCGGCCTAAAACAACTCCGCGAGCGCTTCGCCGGGCGCACGATTGAGATCGCGGTCGAAGATGCTGGCTCGGTGTCTGATGTGGATACGCCGGAGGAGTACGCCAAGGCGCGATCGTTCGCGGGGCAAAACGGCGGTGCTGGCGGTGCGCCGGCCTGAGCTCCACAGTGTTATCCGCTCCAAGGCGTGACCTGGTGAGTCGGGCGGTGGTGCTCGACGCCGGTCCTTTAGGGCTGGTGACCAATCCCAACGCCTCTCCTTCGGGCATCGCCTGCAACGAATGGTTGCAGGGCCTCATACTCCGTGGGGCCAAAGCCGGCCGGTCCACGGCCGCAGGTCGTTACCCGGCTCGCCGCCGAGGAATCTGCCGGCCGACCGGGCTGCCGATCGCGGCCGATTTGCTACTATGGTGGTCTTATGAGCCCCGTCAGCCTACGAGAACTCCAACAAGACACTGACGCCCTGTTGGACCGGGTTGAAGCCGGCGAGCACCTCGTCGTGGTGCGAGGCGGTCACCCCGTCGCCGAGTTGCGGCCTGTCCCTGCCACCCAGCCTGATCCGCGGCCGTTTGGCCTCTGTGTCGGCGCGTTCACGGTCCCGGACGACTTCGATTCGCCGCTACACGAGGACGTCTTGCGGTCGTTCGAAGGGCGATGAGGCTGCTTCTCGACACCCACATTTTCCTCTGGTACGTCACCGCTGACCCGAAACTCCCGTCCGCCTTTCGGTCTGCGAGCCAGAACGCGACCAACGAGGTGTACCTGAGCGTCGCATCGGTCTGGGAAGCGGTCAACAAGTACAACCTCGGCAAACTCCCTCTCCCGGCCCCACCTGCCGAGTTCCTGCCGCAGCAGCGGGAAGCCCATCGAATGAGCAGTTTGGAGATCGATGAGGGGGCGATGTCGCACCTCGCCGGCCTGCCGCCGCTCCATCGAGATCCGTTCGACCGACTCTTGGTCGCCCAAGCGCTTCAACACGGCTTAGTCGCCGACGCCAAGACGCATAGAATCCGAGCGCGATGAAATCCGTAGCCGACGACCTGCGCGCCGAGCAGCGAGAGGAGATCCGGCGCCTCTCACTTGACGAGCGCCTCGCCCTGGGGTTCCGCCTGGGGGAGGAAGGCATCGAGCGCTTCCGCCTGGCGAACGGCCTCGATCGGGAGACCGCGATCCGAATGCTCGAACGGCGCCGCCAAGCCAGCCGTACCCCGTCAAAGTGCATGTCCGAGATCATCGGATGACGCTTCTGGCGCGAGTGGCGGCGGTCTTGCTCTGTGAGGTTGAGGGAAAAGGGTCTTGTGTCATGGAGAACGGCGACGAAGGAGGCCAGAAGCTGGTTCCGCCGGAACTCGCGCTGCGGGGAGAAGAGCCCAGGCAGCGAGATCTGAGTGACGTGGCAGGAACCTGGATAGAAGACCCGGAAGTGGATTGGGCCCTTGAGGAACAAAGGAAGATCGATCCCGCGCTATGGCGTTGAGGCTCGCCTCCGACACCAGTCGATTTTCTAGGCTCTGGGAACCAGATCCGACCGAAATCCCGCTGACGGTTTGGTCAAATCCTGGGGCGCGGCTACAATGGCCACAGGAGGTGACCATGTCCACCGTAAGCACCCGAGTCCTCAAGGATCAACTCTCCAACTACCTCCTGCGAGCTGAGGCCGGTGAGCAGATTGTCGTTCTGCGCGCCGGTCAACCCGTGGCTGCGCTGGTCCCGTTATCTCAGGTTCGAGGCAAGGACCAGCAGTCGATCCTGGCCGAAATGGCGGCTCGTGGCTTGGTGACACTGCCGAAGGGGGACATTACGACCGCGTTTCAAGGACCCACGGTGCCAAATCGAGGAAAACCGGTTTCCGAAATAATCCTCGAGGATCGGCGTTGATTTTATTCGTCGATACCAGTGTCCTGGTCAAACTGTATGTCGAAGAACGGGGTTCCGAGCGAATGCGCCAGGAAGTGGCACATGGCAACCCGGTCGCCGCCTCAGACCTTGCGTTCGCCGAGATGCATGCTGCACTTGCTCGTCAAAGACGAGAAGGCCGCCTACTCAACCCCGAATTCGACCGGCTCCGCCTGCAGCTGGCAGGAGATTGGCGAAAGCTCACGCAGGTGTCGATCGGACCCGAGATCCTCTCTCTCGTGCCCGACCTCTGCGCGCGCCACCCTCTCCGAGGCGCAGACTCTCTCCACCTCGCAAGCGCACTTCACTTGCAGCTGGGCGACCTGGAGATCACGTTTGCCTGCTCCGACCGAACCCTCCTTGCGGCAGCCGCCTCGGAGGGGCTCGCCGTTTTCGATCCGGTAGAAGCGGATTGATCCAATCGCTCGCGAGCAGCGAGATCGAGCGTCGACTATCGCGTCGGGTCAATTCGCCCAGTGGCGGGCTTCCCCCTGGATAGGGTCGGGTGAGGTTCGCGAGAGATTGATCGGTGTCCAATTGGCGATATCAGGCGGGGCATCATTCGGATCTATTCGGAATCTCGGCATGAGGCAAAGAATACAGCATTACCTGTCTGCGTAGAAGGCCGCGGGCTTCGAAGGGCATCCTCTACCCAGCAGGACGGACTCAGACCCCCAAAACTCAGTCCGAGACCGGTCGCCATCGTGCCATTCCCCGGAGTCACCCGAGGGGGATCGTCCGGACTCCTGCCTGGTCCATGTTCAAGGCGAGGAGGCGTTCCAAGATTTCTTCGTCCGACAGGTCGGCCGGCCAGCCGTAGGCGGCGAAGACGGCCTCGTCGAGGTTTTTGTGCGCGAGGTCGAGCCAGGCGGGGCGTTGGTTGTAAAGGTTGGTCAGCGTCCGCACCTTGAGCTTCGCGGCGTGCTCCTCGTCCTTCGCCACGACCCGCGGCCAGCGGACGGTGCCGATGCCGCGTGAGTCTGAATCGTGGACGTAGCGAGCCCATGGCCCTTTCGTTGAACCGGGAAACTCAAGCACCTCGGTCTTCGTCCACTCAGGGGGATTCAACCAACGCGAGCGAAGCTCATCGAACTCCTTCGCCGCCGTCGCGATTGCGGATTCCTGCGCAGGGGTTGGCCGGGGGAACGGGAAGGTCTCGAAACAAGTGGTTGGCGTGTAGCGGGGGCGAGTTTCAAGGAACGTACCCTTTGCTTGTGCCCAAGTTTCATGTAGT
Source organism: Holophagales bacterium (assembly GCA_031404815.1). Taxonomy (GTDB): domain Bacteria; phylum Acidobacteriota; class Thermoanaerobaculia; order Multivoradales; family UBA5704; genus DASYKS01. Next base: position 6,439 of record JANNIH010000134.1, read on the forward strand.
CGCGAATGAAGGATTCCGAGAAACAGATCGTCGGACCGAGCAAAGGCGATGACCATGTACTCCTTGAACCTGATGCGGATCGCGTTGGAGCTGGCGACCGAGGACCCGGTCTACGAGGACATCGCGACCAAGTTCTTCGGACACTTTCTCTACGTGGCTGGCGCGCTGTCGCGACTCGGTTCCGATCCGATCGCCGATCCGCAGAGCGACGCGCCCGACCTGCCGAGCTTCGACTTCTGGGACGAGCAGGACCAGCTCTACTACGACGTCCTCCATCTGCCGAACGGCCGCGTCGAGCGAAATTCTCGATCTCCTACCAGCCGGGCGAATCGGAGTCCGGCCTGTTCGGCGGCAACTCGAACTGGCGCGGACCGATCTGGTTTCCGGTCAACTTCATGATCATCGAGGCGCTCCGCACTTCTCCGAGCACGTTTTGTTCTACGAATATTTCCACGGCGACAGCGCCCGCGGCATCGGCGCTTCGCACCAGACCGGCTGGACCGCGCTGGTGGCGGAACTGTTGGAGCCGACCGGGCGGGGGTAGGGCTGAACCGGCCGCAAACCTCCGCTATCATCATCGCCACCCCCCTATGGCCAAACGCACCCAGGCCCCGACGGAACCCGCCTCGAAGCGAAGGATCCGAGCCGCCCTCTGGGCGCTCGCGGCGCTTGGCCTTCCGGCGCTGTTTACGGTCTGGCGTCCCGACTTTCCGCAGAACGAAGAGGCCGAGATCCCGGTCAAGGCGATCCTCGCGGTCCTGGTCGTTGCGCTGCTCGCCATCCGCGAGCTGTCGCCCCTCCTCAAACCGACTCGGGCGGGGCTCGCGCTCTCCCTCGCGGCGATGCTCGGCGCGATCGGCTATTTGAATTTCGGTTCGTTTCATGGCCGCTCGTTTATTCACCACTGGGAGCAGTTCCACTACGCGCTCGGCGCCAAGTATTTTCCGGAACTCGGCTACGACGGCCTCTACGCCGCCTCGATCGAAGCGCAGCGCACGCGCGATCCGAACGTGGGTCTCCACCCCTCCTATCGCGACCTGCGGACGAACCAGGTGGTGGCGCTCGATGCGCCCGATGAGGTCGCGCACCGCAAAGCGGTGGTCGCGCGCTTCGGCGCGGAGCGCTGGCGGGCGTTCGTGGCGGATCACGATTTCTTTGTCGCCCACAACGCCCCCGGCTACCTCGCCTCGATCCGCCTCGACCATGGGTTCAATCCGCCGCCGAGTTGGACGTTCGTCGCCCGGCTGTTCGCCGGTTGGCCGAAGATCGACGGCGACACGCTGTCCGCTTTCGCGACCCTCGATCTGTTCCTGCTCGCGGCCCTGTTCGGAATGGTGGCGCGCACCTACGGCACCCGCTGGGCGTGCGTCGCCCTCGCGCTGTTCGGGATCAACTACGCCGGGCGCTATTTCTGGGTCGGCGGCGCCTTCCTGCGCGAGGATTGGCTGGCGGCCACGGTGATCGGCATCTGCCTGCTCGAACGGAAACGCTACGCCTGGGCGGGCGCGGCCCTCGGTTACGCCGCAGCGGTACGCATCTTCCCGGTGCTCTTCCTGTTCGGTCCCGCGGTCTTGGTACTGCGCAGTCTGGTTCGCCGCGAGCGCCCGCCGCGCTGGGCGCTCGATCTGGGTTTGGGCTTTGCCCTGGCGATCGCGCTGGCGTTCGGCGCCGGAAGCCTCACCGGTCGCGGACCCGCGGCCTGGGCTGAGTTTTCCGAGCACATCGCCCAGCACTCCCGCACCTGGCTCACCAACAACGTCGGCCTCGCGGATACCGTCCTCTACGACGGCGCAACGTTTCGACGCGAGATCGTCGACTTCTCGCTCCCCGAACCCTGGATTCACTGGCAGGCGAAGATGGACGCGGTCGCCGCATCTCGCCGCCCGCTGCTCTGGCTCGCCCAGGCGCTATTGCTGTTCGGCGTCGGCGCCGCCGCCTGGCGGATGGAACCCGCACGCGCCGCGATGCTCGGGATCATCGTGGTGTTCGCCCTGCTGCTCACCACCTGTTACTACTGGCAGATGCTGCTGATCGTCCCCCTGCTCCGCCATCGCGCCCTGCTCTACGGCACCCTCGCCGTCAATCTAGGACTCTACGCGCTCCACTCCGCGACGCCGTCGTTCGAGATGCGCTACGGGCTGATGTCGTGGGGGCTGCTGGTGGTGTTTGTCGCCTACCTCGTTGCCGAGGGACGGCAGCGGCTCGGCGCCAATCCGCGAGAATCCGCGAGGGGTTGAAACCCCTCGCTACGTTACACCGTCCCTGCCGGGACGGGCGCCGTCCAAAGTCGTTGCGCCGTGCCGGACCGGACCACCCAAAGGGGGGCAAGCCCCCCTCTGGACTCCCCCCCGGCTTCAGAGGCCCAGAGCTCAGAGATCAGAGGGTCAGAGCTCAGAGCGGGAATGGGGACACGACGACGCGGAACCCTAAGTAGACGAGGCGACCGACGGGTCCGCTCCTGAAGCGAACCGCACAGCGGACGAACCACGGAGCGTCGAGGAACGCCCCCCCGCGCAAAACACGCAGGGCGGAAGGGGACGCCAGGTCCTCCCGGTCGTCACCGGGCACGTAGGGATACTTGAACTCGGGTTTTCCGTAGGCCGCGCTCCACATGCTCCGAGTCCACTCCCAGACGTTCCCGCTCAGCTCTTCCGCCCCGCAAGGGCTCGCCCCGCCCGGAAAGCAGCCCACCGCGCTCGGATGACCGATCCCCGCCTTGTCACTGTTGCCGCGGTTCGCGTCGAAGATGCCCCGCCATGGGTAGACCCGCGCCGGCTCCGGGTTCCGCTCCAGGGTCGAGGTCTCACGCCAAGATCCGACGGAAAAGAAGCCCACCGAAGAAGGGACTTCCAGCCCGCCTCGCGCCGCCTTTTCCCACTCCGCTTCGGACGGCAGCCGAACCACCCACCCTTCCTGGAGTTTCTTCTCGTCACGCCAAGTCTCGGTCAGCCAGCGGCAGAAGCCGAGCGCCTCGTGCCAATTCACCCAATTCACGGGAGCGTTCGCCGGGCCGCGAAGCGCATCCTCATCCCCAGGGCGGTTGCCGCTCCGCTCGACGTACTCCGCGAACTGCGCCACCGTCACCGGGAAGCGGCCGATCCCGTAGTCGTACGCGAGATCCACCTCGTGCTGCTCGTACTCACGCTCCATCGAATCCTTCTCGCCCTTCCGGCTGCCCATCAAGAACCGCCCCGCGGGGACCCGGCAGAATTCCATCCCGGCAAGCGTCGTCACCTCGGACCGCGGATCGCCGAGATGCGCCAGCACCTCTCCCGCCTCGGCCCGCCGCGGCGCAGGGACGAGCTCGTTCCGGAGCACCGGAAGGAGCCGACCGACCACCTGTTCTCGGACCTCCGCCGGTACCCCTCGGCGACCGGCGTCGAGCACCGCGCGGCCGGCGAGGATTTCGACCTCTCCCGGCGGGCCGGGGTTGGTGGCGAGGAGCGCTGTGAGCACTTGGCCCGCCGCCTCTTCCCGCTCGCGGGCGAGATCGCCGATTGCGAGCAGCGAAACCTCCAGCCAGGTCGGATCCCCCACCCGCGCCGCCAGCGCCTCGACCAGCTTCTCGATGCCGACCTGCGCGGTGCGCACCCAGGCGACCGCCGCCAGGTACTCTTGAAAGGTCGGGTGGATGAAACCGAAGCGCCGACCGCCACGATCAACCAGCAGCGCGCTGTGCCGGCGCACCCCGTCGAGAAAACGATCGGCGGCGAGGGCGGGATCAGCCTCGCCCTGGACCGCGAAGCGCCGCGCCAGCTCGCCGCGCAGCGCCCCCTCCGCGATCTCGCTCTTGCCCGGCGATTCCTCCTGCATCCAGAGCGCGAGCGGCGCGAGAATCTGAAGCGTCTCGCGCACTTCGAGCGCCGGGCTCGGCTCGCCGCTCAGACTGCGCGCCAGGTTCCACTGGCGCAGCAGCACCTTCAAGTAGAGGTCGTAGAGCTCGGCGCGCCGTTCGGGCAGCTCGATCCCCTGGCGCTTGACCAGCGCGAGGATGGTCAGCAGGAGAGGGTTCGCCGCCAGCCGCCGCACGCCGGGATCGCGACGGATCGAGCGCAGCAGGTCGTCGCGCTCGCGCGCCGCATCGAACGAGGCGATCTCGCCCGCGCCGCGGGCGGCCTGCTCGACCGCGGCGGTCCAGCGGCCGACGAAGGTCTCGATCTCCTGGTCATCGAAATCGGTCAATGTGCCTTCCGCAAGCCCTTCGGCCTCCAGGCGGACTTCGAGATAACCGACGATCCGGCTGGTCAGGACGAACTTGTTGCCCGCCGCCCGCGCCGCGCAGTAGAAATCCTTGACCCGCGCGACCACCAGATGGCGCAGGCCTTCGTCCGAAACCTCGTCCAGGCCGTCGAACAGGAAGAGCAGGCGCCCGCGGCGCACCCCCTCCTCCAACAGCGCAGCCGCGTGCACGACGCCCTGTTCCTCCAACAGACCGGAGAGGAACGCCGGCAGCGCGAGGCTCCGGTCCTTCGCGAGCTTGCCCGCGTAGGTGGCGAGCGGCGCGAGCACCGGCAGCCGCAGGCCGAGGCCGAGCGCTTCCCCTTCGCCGCGGGCAAAGCGGAGCGCCAGAAACTTGAGCAGCGTCGATTTACCCGCGCCCGGATCACCGAGCAGCACCAGCCCGTCGTGCGCCCGCAAGAGATCGAGCACCTCGGCCGCCCGGGTGCGGGCGCCCATCCCTTCGATCTCCTCGGCGCTCGGCCGCCGGCCGCCGAGGCGCGCCTCCCGCCCCCCTTCGCGCTCGGCGGCCTCCCCTTCCGGCAGCCGCGCGTGCGCCCGGCCGGGGACATAGAGATCGAGCAGCGGCAGCAGGAGCGGAATCCGGTCGCTGACCCCCATGCCGCGGAATTCGAGGTGGGTATGGCGCTGAATGAGATTCCGCTGGTAGATCGCCATCCCTCGCTCGAGATCGGGCGGCGGCACGGCTCCAGCCAAAGAGACGACGAGCGATTGAATGTAGATGAGGGTCTGGGCGTTGACCTGATGGCCGCCGACCGCGGTACCCTGCGCTCCTGCCGAGATCGCCGTCTCCACCGCTTGGCTGACCGCGCCGGCTCCACAAACCGCCGCGCCCCCCACCAGCTCGGATTCCCGCGCGCGCAGGCTCGCGAGCATCGTTTCGATCCGGCCTTCGGGCCAGCTCCCGCGCAGGCTCTCGGTATCCGCGATCGTCGCGCGGACCTCCGCCAGCTCTTCGCCCACCCCGACCTTCGAACCTTCCGCCACCGGCTTACCTCTCGCCCCGACCGATCCGCAAGTCGCCATGGGAATCGCCGCCGAGCTCTCGCATAGGGAAATCTCCTTGAAAATGGAACCTCAGTTTAGCAAGCCGCGGAGGGTAGGGGGCCAATCCTTGCCGCGGTGCGAGACATCTGTCCTTCGGACGTTGGCCCGGCCCGCCCTCTCCCCCGCTCCTCCGAACCCCTCCCCTTGCGCCGCGCACCTCCATGTTCCAGACTGCGGCCCCAATGACGAAGAGCGGAATCGGCGACAGCCCGCCGCGCCCGGATGGGGCGGCGAAAGTGTCGGGCGCGGCGCGCTATGCGGACGATATCTCGCTGCCCGGGATGTGGTTCGGCGCCACGCTGCGCAGCCCGCATCCGCACGCGCGGATCCGCTCGCTGCGTTGGCATTCTGAGCGGGCGCCGGAGGGGGTGGTTCAAGTCACCGCGGCCGATCTACCCGGCCCCAACGGCGTTCAGCTGCTCGATGACAGCTGGCCGATCCTCGCCGACGGCGTCGTTCGGCATGTCGCCGAGCCGGTCGCGCTGGTGGCCGCGCCCACCCGAATCGCGGCGCAAGAGGCGCTCGCGGCGTTCGAGGTCGAGTACGAGCCGCTGCCGGCGATCCTCTCGATCGAAGAGGCCCTTTCGCTCCCGCCGCTCTACGAACTGGCGATGGAGTCGGGCCAACCCGGTGACCTCGACGCCGCGTTCGCCCGCGCCGATCGGGTGATCGAGGGGGAGGTGCGCACCGGTCTCCAAGAGCACATCTACATCGAGTGCCAGGGGATGATCGCCTGGATGGAAGAGGGCACCCTCCACGCCCTCGGCTCGATGCAGTGCCCGTACTACGTGCACAAGGCGCTCACCCATGCGTTCGACCTCGCCGACGAGCGGGTCCGGGTGCGCGCCTCGGTGGTCGGCGGCGGCTTTGGCGGCAAGGAGGATTTTCCGAGCGCGCTCAGCATCCACGCCGCCCTGCTCGCCCGGGCCTGCGGCAAGCCGGTCAAGATGATCTACGACCGGCACGAAGACATCATCGGCACTTCGAAACGGCATCCGGCGATCGTCCGCCATCGCAGCGGCGTGGACCGCGACGGGCACCTGCTCGCACTCGACATCGAGATCTTAATGGACGGCGGCGCCTATACGACTCTCTCGCCGGTCGTCCTGTCGCGCGCCCTGCTCCACTCGTTCGGCCCCTACCGCTGCGGCGCGGTGCGCGTGCGCGGCAAGGTGGTGCGCACCCACACCACCCCGAACAGCGCGTTTCGCGGCTTCGGGGCGCCCCAGGTGGAGCTGGCGATCGAGCGCCAGATGGACCGGATCGGCCGCGCGCTCGGGCTCGATCCGTACGAGATCCGCGACCGCAACGTCGTCGAAGCGGGAGACCGGCTCCCCACGGGGCAGGTGCTCGATGCCTCGACCTCGGCCCGCGCCTGCCTCGAAGAGGTCGAACGACGGACCGGTTTCCGCGCCCGCTGGCGCGCAATCGAAGCGGCGCGGGCCGCCCTGCCGGAGGGGCAGGACGGCGCGCCGCGACCGGGTATCGGCCTCGCGCTCTACTTCCATGGCGCCGGGTTTACCGGCAACGGTGAGCGGCGGATGAAATCTCCGGTGACCGCGCGGCTTCTCGAAGACGGTCGGATCGAGATCGCGACCGCGATGACCGACATGGGGCAGGGGTGCGCGATCGTCTTTCCCCAGATGGCGGCAGCCGCGGCGGGAGTGGGCCTCGAAGATCTCGCGTTCGCCGAGCCCGACACGGGAGACGTGCCGGATTCCGGCCCGACCGTCGCTTCGCGCACCACCATGATCGTCGGCGGCGTCATCGTCCGCGCGGTGACCGAGATTCGCGATCGGGTGCGCGCCGCGGCTCGGCCGCAAGAGTGCTTCCGGGAGACGGCGCGGCGGTTGCGCGCGGAAAGGCCGGTCGAAGTCACTCTCCACCACGAGCCGCCCGAGTGGCAGACGTTCGACGAGTCGACCTATCGGGGCGCCGCCTATCCGACCTACGCCTGGGGCGCCGACGTGGCCGAGGTGGAGGTCGATCCCGACACCCTCGCGGTGCGGCCGGTGCGCGTGACCGCGGTGTGCGAAATCGGGCGCGCCATCCATCCCGTCCTGTGCGCCGGCCAGATCCAAGGCGGCACGCTCCAGGCGGTCGGCTGGGCGCTGCTCGAAGAGATCAAGATGAAAGACGGCCACTACCTGAACGACCGGATGGCGACCTACATCATCCCGACGATCGAAGACAGCCCGCGGATCGACGTCCACCTGCTGGAGAGCGGTTGGGAGGGGGGACCGTTCGGCGCCAAAGGGGTGGGCGAGCTGCCGATGGACGGCGGCGCCCCCGCGATCCTTCAGGCGATCGAGAACGCGACCGGGATCGTGCCGACCGCCGTGCCGGCCACCCCGGAGCGGCTGCTGGAATGGTCCCGGCTGGAGGGTGGGCGCTCATGAGCACGACGTTTACAATCAACGGGCGCGAGGTGAAGGTCGCCGGAAATCCGATGGAGCGGCTGCTCGACCTGCTGCGCGGTCCGCTCGGCCTGCCCGGCACGAAAGAAGGGTGCGGCGAGGGGGAGTGCGGCGCCTGCACCGTGTTGCTCGACGGTGTCCCCGTCCTCTCCTGCCTGGTGCCGCTCGTTCAGTGCGCGGGCCGCTCGGTCGAGACGGTCGAAGCGATCACCGCGGACGGAAAGGCCAAAGAAATGTTGGACCGCCTGGTCGCCGCGGGCGGCGTGCAGTGCGGCGCGTGTACGCCGGGTTTCGTGGTCTCCGCCTGGGCGCTGCTGCAAGAGAACCCAACGCCCGATCGCGCGGAAGTGCGCCGGGCGCTCGCCGGGAATCTCTGCCGCTGCACCGGCTACGAAGGGATTTTGAACGCGCTGTGCGGGGAGCGCCCGGGTTGAGCGCGCCGTCTCCTCGCACCCTGGACGAAGCGGTCCGGCTCTTGGGCGAAGATCCGACGATCGTTCTGGCCGCCGGCTGCACCGATCTCATGGTCCGCCCGCCAGGAGCGCTGCACGGCATCGAGCGGGTGATCGATCTGCTGGCGATCCCCGAGCTTTGCGGCATCCGCGAGGTGGATGGCGGATTGGAGATTGGCGCGACGACGACTTTCACCGAGATCCGCAGCTCGGTGGCGGTCCGCTCCTCGTTCCCTGCGCTTGCCGACGCCGCCGGCTGGATCGGCGGCCGACAGATCCAGAACCGCGCGACGCTCGGCGGCAACCTGGCCAATGCGAGCCCGGCGGGCGATTCGCTGCCGGTCCTGCTCGCGCTCGACGCCACCCTGGTGATCGCGGGCGCTACGGGTAAGCGGGAGATCCCCTACTCCACCTTTCACATCGGCTATCGAAAGACCGCGTTGCTGCCAGGCGAGATCTTGGCCGCCGTCCGTCTCGCCGTTCCGCCGCCCGGCACCGTGCAAGCCTTCCGCAAGGTCGGCACGCGTGAAGCGCAGGCGATCAGCAAGGTCGTGGTGGGAATGGTCGGCCGGGTGGAAGCGGGGCGGATCGCCGATCTCAGGCTCGCAGCCGGCAGCGTCGCCGCCGTCCCTATTCGCCTGCGCTCCGCAGAAGAGGCGGTCCGCCGCATGCCCCCCGGCGCGGCAGCCGCCGAGCGCGCCGGCCGCGCCGCGGCGGACGCGGTCGAGCCGATCGACGACGTCCGCTCGACCGCCGAATACCGGCGCTTCGCGTTGGAACGGGTGGTGCGGCGGCTGGTGCTGGGGTTGGGGTCTGCATAGATTTTCGATTGAGGATGCCGCCATGCCAACCACACTCCACGCCGCCGCCCTCCGCGCCACGCTCGACCGGTTGAGCGAAGCCAACCTGAAGCTCGCCCGCAGCCATCCCGGCGATTCGGGACGACGCCAGCCGGTGCATACCGTCTATGGCGGCGCGCACCTGTTCAAGGCGGATGCGGCGACGAAGCTGGGGGCGATCGCTTTGCGCGCCTTGGAGGAGTATGCGCCGACCCCGGCCGATCTCGCGGAGGCGTTGGGGCTGCCTGAGGAGCTCGCCGAGGTGATCCACGAACGGGTTGCCGAGAAGCTCGCCCGCGAGCCGGTCGAGGACTTCCGCGCCGATTTCGAGGACGGCTACGGCAACCGGCCCGACGCCGAGGAGGACGGCCACGCCGAATCGACCGCCCGCGAGATGGCCGCGGGGTTCGCCGCGGGCACGCTGCCACCGTTCATCGGCATCCGAATCAAGCCGTTCAACGAGGAGCTGCGGGAGCGGTCGCTGCGCACGCTCGATCTCTTTCTCTCGGCGCTGGTTCGGCAGACCGGTGGTCGCTTGCCCGACAACTTCGTGGTCACGCTGCCCAAGGTGACGATCCAAGAACAGGTGGCGACGTTGGCTGATGTCTTCGATCTGCTGGAACCGGCTCTAGGTTTGCCGGCCGGATCGCTGCGGCTGGAGATCATGATCGAGACGACCTCGGCGATCCTCGGCGACGACGGCCGGTCGCGGCTGCCCTTACTCGCCGAAGCGGCGCGGGGGCGCTGCACCGCGGTCCATTTCGGGACCTACGACTACACGGCCTCGTGCGACATCACGGCGGCCGAGCAGCGGATGGACCACCCGGCCTGCGACTTTGCCCTGCACATGATGAAGGTCGCCTATGCCGGCACGGGGCTCTGGCTATCCAATGGCGCAACCAACGTGCTGCCGGTCGCACCGCACCGCGCGGTCCCCGGCGGCCCGGCGCTCACGTCGATGGAGTGGGAAGAGAACCGTAGCGTCGTCCACCGCGCCTGGCGCCTGCACGCCGCGCACACGCGCCACTCGCTGATCAACGCGTTCTATCAGGGTTGGGACCTCCATCCGGCGCAGCTCGTACCGCGCTATGCCACGGTCTACGCGTTCTTCTTAGAGAGCCTCGACGCGGCATCCAACCGTCTGCACAACTTCATGCGAAAAGCCGCCCAGGCGACCCTGGTGGGCGACATCTTCGACGACGCCGCGACCGGCCAGGGCCTGCTCAACTTCTTCCTGCGCGCCATGAGCTGCGGCGCGATCACCGAAGCGGACACTCTCAAGAAATCCGGGCTGACGCTCGCAGAGCTGCGCAGCCGATCGTTCGTCAAGATTTTGGCGGGGCGACGGGGGTAAGGCTTACTCGCGCCGCAGCGTCGCCTCGATCAATCCGTACGGTTCGGTCGTCGCGACGAAGATCTCGTTCCGGTTTTCCATCCCGAACGGGGTGAGATCGACGGGGATGTGGTGGCGGTTGGGCATGGTGAGATGGATCTCTTCGATCTCCGCCAACTGTTCGAGCACCGCCTCCCCCATCGCGTAGAGGGTGTGTTGGACCGAGCGGCTGTCGTGCTCCGCAAAGGTTTCGAGGAGGATGCGGCGGACTTCGCTCCAGAGCTGTCCGAACGCAACGCCCGGGCGTGCATACTTCCAGGTGGCCCTAAGGGCGGTGGCGAGCAGGCGGTCGGCGGTCTCTTTGAGCGTCGTGAAGCGGTCGCGCGGAAATCCTTCGAACGACGACTTCGCGGTTTTCATCACCACCAGCTCTTCGATGCCCGCCGAGACACCCACGGCATCCGCCGTACGGGAGACGACCGCCGTTCTGCGCTCGCCACCGGCGCGCCGGAACGCGTGGGGATGGGGCGCGCCGCCGCTCTCGATCCGCTCCCAGATCTGCTCCACCAGCTCGACCCGCGCGCTCGCCACATGGCGGTCGGTCTGGATCAAGTGGCCTGAGAGAACGAGACCGAAATCTTCGATGTCGTCGAACGGTTGCTCCGCCGCCAGGGCGTAGACCGTGTTCTTCATCGTGTCGGTCGCGACGACCCAGGAGTTGTCCCCCTCCTTGTAGGCGGCGGCGAAATCCCCTTCCAGGCGGATGGCGACTGTGACGTCCTGGAGGTCGTCGCGCTCCGGCCCGCGCCGGACGGTGACCAGGCGAACGTCCGACTTTCCGTAACGATTTTCGGCCAGTATTGCGGTCACGGTTCAGCTCCCCCGATAGGTCGAGTAGCCGAAGGGAGAGAGTAGAAGCGGCAGATGGTAATGCTGCTCCGAATCCCGCACATCGAACACGATCGTGGCTTCCGGGTAGAAACCCTCGACCCCCTGATCGCGAAAATAGACTCCGGTCGCGAAACTGAGGCGGTAGGTGCCGGGGATCACGGCTACCCCTTCGGAAAGCAGCCGACGCGCCCGGCCGTCGCCGTCGGTCTCGGCGCGCCCGAGCTCGCGCCATCCCGCCTCGGTGCGGATCTCCAACGTCACCGGGACGCCGGTGGCGGGCTTGCCGCGGGCGGTGTCGAGCACGTGGGTGGTGATGCCGCTCATGGTTCGACCTTCAGCAGCCGCAGCCGGGTGATCTTCTGCTGCTCTTCGGCCGCGACGCGCAACTCCACCTCCGGATCGTTGCCGAGGCGGGAGCGGAGTAGCCCGAGCATTTCCCCGGCGCTTTTTCCTGTGGCGCAGACGATGAAAATGGTTCCGAAACGCTCGGCGTAGATCCGATTGGCCTCGGCCAGTTCGGCGAGGAGCGCCGCTTCGGCAGAGGCTACACCGCTCTGCTCCTGCTCGGACCACCGGCGCGACCGGTCCTCGGCGCCGACCTTATTTTCGCCAATGGCGGGATGCGCCGCGAACGCTTCCTGCCAATCGGCCGGCGCCAGGCTCCACCAGACCCGATCCGCCATCGCCATCAGCTCGGCGGCGTCCGCGTAGGGGCGCCCCTCGACCATCCGCCGCGCCCAGCTCTTCGAGCCGCAGCAGGCGAGGAACGCCGCTTCGGCTTCAGGCATCGGCAGGGCGTTCAGGTTCACTCCTTCACTCCGAAACCCTGCCGAACAGGCGCAGCCGGGCGACGCCGCCGTCCGGGTCGATGCGGAGCCGCACATGGGTGAACGGTCCGTCCGTGGCCAGATCGTCGAACAGGTGCCGGGTGTGCGGGCGTAATGCCGTCCGCGGCAAGATCTCGCGCCAGTCGGTGAGCGCGTCGACCGGCGGCTCGCCCGACGCGGAGGCCTGGGCGTCACACCCCTCCAGGACGCAGCTCCCCGGCGCATTCCCTTTGAAGTGGGAGGTATCCACCTCGGCGCGTTCCAGCCGACCGCGCCGGCCGAGGCGGACGATCGCCCAGTCGTGACCGGGGCCCCGCCGCCGTTTCGTCTCCCAGCCGTCGTGCATGCCGAGGACTGGACCGGGCAGGATCAAGTTGTGCCGATTGCCGAAGAACATGTCGCTCGCGGCGAGCACCCGGCCGCCGTTTTCGACACCGGCGAGGTCGATCTCACCGCGGCGGGCGAGCCGCGCCCAATCGGGAACCACCTCACCGTGGACGCGCAGGCGCGCGACCCCGCCGTCCGGGTAGATATTCAAGCGGAGGTGGGTCGCGCGGCCGAGGTCGCCTGCGAGGGCGAAAACGTTCGGGCTGTCGCCGCGGAGCGGCGCGAGCGGCAAGATCTCCAGCCAATCGGCGGCGATCAGCTCCGCCGGGGCCGGATGGCCGTCGATTGCGCAGGCGTCGAGCGAGCACGACTCGGGGTAGTTGCCGCGAAAATGGCGGGTGTCCACCACCACGCCGCGCGGGATGCCGGGCAGGCCGAGGCGGACGATCGCCCAATCGTACCCGGGCTCGCGCCGCCGCCGGGTCTCCCAACCGTCCATCCACTTGCCGACCTCGGTGTATTTGCCTTCCAGGAACACCGGCTCGGCCGCCTTCAAGAGGCTCTCTTTCGGCGCGAAGAATTCGTCATTCGCCGCGAGCACGGCGCCGCCCAGGCGCTCGGCCGCAAGGTCTACGAGTTCGGAAACATCGGTCATGCGGTCTTCATCCTTCCCGCGAGGAGAGGTCGGCCGATCGGTCGTTCGAGAAACGCGCCGTTATCGTAAACCGTTTCACCGCGCAGAATCGTCTTCCGGATCACGCCGTAGAGCGCCCGGCCGGCATAGGGGGTGAGCTGGTGGCGGTGCTCCAAGGTCGCGGGGTCGATCGTCGCGCAGGCTTCCGGCTCCCAGATCACCAGATCGGCGTCGAGGCCCGCCGCGATCGATCCCTTGCGCCTGTCGATCCCGGCGAGCCGGGCCGGCGCCGCGCACATCCAAGCGGCCAGATCGGAGAGCGAGAAGCCACGCTCGCGGGCGCCGGTCCAAACCGCCGACAGGGAGAGCTGGAGAGACGAGATGCCGCCCCAGGCGGCGCGGAAGTCGCCGCCGTCGAGCTGTTTGAGCTCCGGCGGGCTCGGCGAATGGTCGGTGGCGACGAGGTCGATCTCCCCGGCTTCGAGCGCCTGCCAGAGCGCCTCCCGCTCCAACCGCCCACGGATCGGCGGCGCGCACTTCCAAGCGGTGGCGCCGTCCGCGATCTCCTCATCGCAGAAGGTCAGATAGTGGGGGCAGGTCTCGACCGTGATCGGCAGCCGTTCGGCCCGGGCCGCCCGCAACGCCGGCAGCACCTCCGGTGTGGAGAGGTGGACGATATGAACACGGCAGGCGGTCTCGCGGACCAACCCGGCGATCAAGCGGAACGCCTCGACCTCCGCCGCCGCGGGGCGCGAGCGGAGCCAACGGTCGTACTGCCGCAGTTCGGCCGGGCCGGCGCCCTCCCACACCCCCGCCGCCGCCTCGATCGGCCCCGGCAACTCGGCATGGACGAGAAGGACCGAGCCGCGCCGAGCAAGCTCGATCATCGCAGGCCGCAGCTCCGTCTCGCCCACCGCCGGAAACTCGTCCACGCCGGAAGGGACCAGAAACGCCTTGAAGCCCAAGACGCCGTCCGCGAGCAGCCCGGCGATCTCGCCCGGTTCGTTGGCGTTGCCGGGCACGATGCCGCCCCAGAAGCCGACGTCCACATGGCACTTTCCACCGGCCGCCGCGAGCTTGGTCCGGAGGGCCGCGCGGGTGGTCGTCGCGGGGATGCTGTTGAGCGGCATGTCCACCAGGGTCGTCACCCCGCCGGCCGCCGCCGCGCGGGTGGCGGTCGAAAACCCCTCCCACTCGGTGCGCCCCGGTTCGTTGATATGGACGTGGCTGTCGACGATTCCCGGCATGACCACGGCTCTACCGGCCTCGAAGAGCGGAACGCCCGCCGGCACCTCTGAAAACGGCGCCACGCGCTCGATCCGCCCGTCGCGAATGTGAATCGACGCGGCGCGCACGCCCTGGGGTGTGATCACGCTCTGGCCGCGGACGATGAGATCGATGCGGTCGATGAGATCGGTAGAGGTCATCGCAGAAGGACGAGACTATAGGATCGGAAGGTCGGCTTTGCCACACGAGAGAAAGAGGATGATGATGATGCAGGGTCCCGAAAAGATCGGCAGCGGCTTGCCGCGACAGCCCTCACTCCCGGCCCCTCTCCCAGAGGGAGAGGGGAGAACGGCAATCATCGATCCTCCCCTGCTCCTCTCGGGCGGCACGGTGCTGACGCTCGATCCGGCGGCGACCGTCCTGCCGGGAGCGGACCTGCTGCTCGACGGAGGGAACATCGTCGCCGTGGGGCGCGTCACCGCCATGCCGCCGGGGACGCGGACTCTGGACGTCTCGGGGTGCCTCGTGCTGCCCGGTCTGATCCAGGGGCATCTCCATCTCGGTCAGACGTTCTTCCGCGGCCTCGGCGAAGGGCGGCGGCTGCTCGCTTGGCTGCGCGAGCGGATCTGGCCGCTCGAAGCGGCGCACGACGACGAGAGCGCCTATTGGTGCGGGATGCTCGGCGCGATCGAGTGCCTGCTCGGCGGCACGACCACGATTCAGGACATCGGGATAGGACCGGGAGCCCCCGGCCTGCTCCGGGCGATCGAGGACTCGGGCCTCCGCGCCTTCGCCGGCCAGTGCCTGATGGACAGCGGAGAGGGGCTCCCCACCGCGATGCGCGGCGACACCGACGCCGTGCTCGCCGCCACAGAAGCGCTCGGTGACCGGTTCGAGCGCTCGGCGCCTGGTCCTGAAGGAGCCGGCGAACGAAGGGCGCGCCTGCGCTATCTGCTCAATCCGCGCTTCATCCTCACCTGCTCCGATCCGCTCTGGGCGGGGATTCGCGATCTTTCGGTTCGCCGCGGTTGGCCGGTCCATACGCACGCCTTGGAGCAGCGGGACGAGACGCTCGCGGTGCGCGAGATCAAGAACGGCCGCGACGAAATCGAATACTTCGCCGAGCAAGGGGTGCTTTCGACCGACCTCCGCCTCGCCCACGGGGTCTGGATCACCGCCGAGCACCTGACACGGGTTTGCACCCACCGCTTCAGCGTCGTCCACTGCCCCAGCTCCAACCTCAAACTCGGCTCAGGGGTCGCCGACCTCCTCGCCATCCAGAGTGCGGGAGTGCCGGTGGGCATCGGCACCGACGGCGCGGCGTGCAGCAATCAACTCGACAACTTCGCCGAGGTCCGGCTCGCCGCCCTGCTCCAGAAGGTCAAGCACGGCCCCGACGCCTTCTCCGGACTGGACGCGCTCCGCCTCGCGACCTCAGAAGGCGCCCGAGCGCTCAATCTCCAAGCCGAGATCGGCACGATCGAAACCGGCAAGGCCGCCGATCTCGTCGTCCTCGCCGCCCCGGCGTCGGGTCACCCGGAGCTCTGGGGCGCGCCGCAGGCCGATCCGCACGATCTCGTCGCCTTCGGAGCCAGCCGCGCCTCCGTGCGCCACGTGGTGGTCGATGGCCGGCTCCTGGTGGAAGACGGCCGGC
Organism: Holophagales bacterium; assembly: GCA_031404815.1. Lineage (GTDB taxonomy): Bacteria > Acidobacteriota > Thermoanaerobaculia > Multivoradales > UBA5704 > DASYKS01. The sequence continues at coordinate 22,326 of JANNIH010000134.1, forward strand.
TCACCCAGCTGGACGCCGATCAGATCTTCCGCGAGTCGGAGCGGTGCCTGGCGGCGCTGATCCGGCGGTCGGGGGTGGAGATTTGAGGCACCTGGCCCGAGCGCCGAGGTCACTTGCCGCCGGGTTCGCGTAGAATCACGCCATGCGGATCACGCGGCTCCGGCTCGAAAACTGGCGAAACTTCCGGAAGATCGATCTTCCTTTGCGCCGCCGAACGTTTGTCGTCGGCCCCAATGCTTCGGGCAAATCGAATCTCCTCGATGCTTTCCGATTTCTCCGTGATTTGGCCGAGCCCCAGGGGGGGTTCCAGTCGGCGGTTGCGGCTCGGGATGGCGTCAGTCAGATCCGCTGCCTTCAAGCGCGAGAAAACCCAGCGGTCTTGTTGGATGTCGAGATCGACCTGTCCGAACGGGGAACATGGCGCTATCTCCTCGAGTTCGGGCAGGACAAACAGCGCCGGCCCACCATTCGGCGAGAGCAAGCTTGGAAGGACGGCCAGAGCTTGCTGGAGCGGCCCGACGATCTCGATCGGGAAGATCCGAACCGATTGACTCAGACCCATCTCGAACAAGTCAATGCGAACAAAGAGTTCCGCGAGATCGCGGATTTCTTCAGCCAGATCCACTACCTCCATTTGGTGCCGCAATTGATCCGCGATGCCGACAGGCGGTCGAAGCCTGACGATCCGTTCGGCACCGATTTCCTCGAGCGGGTCGCGACAGTCTCGGCAAAGACTCGGGAGAGTCGATTGCGCCGCATCAACGTCGCTCTCCGCCTCGCGGTCCCGCAACTGGCGGAGCTCAAACTGGAACGGGATGTACGGGGCGTTCCCCATCTCCGGGGGCGGTACGAGCACTGGCGCCCGAACGCGGGATGGCAGTCCGAGGAGCAATTTTCGGATGGCACGCTACGCCTCCTAGGTCTTCTCTGGGCCCTACTCGATGGCTCCGCACCCTTGCTGCTCGAAGAGCCCGAACTCTCTCTGCATGCCGCGATCGTTCGGCAGATTCCGAGGATGATGAATCAGGCGGGCGGCAGGAATCGCCGCCAAATCTTCGTCAGCACCCACTCCGGAGAGCTTCTCTCCGACTCTTCCATCGCACCGGAAGAGGTCGTCATCCTGAAACCTTCAGCGCAAGGCACGACGGCTTCTCTTGCGGGCGACAGCGCGGAAATCCGTTCGCTGCTCGAAGGGGGATTGACGGTGGCCGAGGCGGTCCTGCCCATGACCGAACCACCCTCAGTCGCTCAGCTGGCCCTGTTCGGTGACTGAGACCCATCCTACGATCACGATCGCGGTTGAAGGCGATACCGACGCCGCGATCGCGCGCCGACTGGCCGGTGAATGTGGCTTTACGCCGGGGATCTGCCACGTCGCGGGCGGCAAGCACCGCCTCGACCGTCGCCTATCCGGCTATCTCCACGCCGCGAAGCTCGGCCCCTGGTTCGTCCTGCGCGACCTCGATCGCGACGAAACGTGCGCCGCAACTCTGCGCCGACGGCTGGCGCCCTCCGAACCGCCACAATTCTCCTTGCGCATTCCCGTGCGAACGAGCGAGTCGTGGCTGCTCGCGGATCGCAAAGCGATTGCGGAGTACCTGAAGATCCCCTTGACCCGTATCCCCGAGCATCCCGATGAGCTGGTGCGCCCCAAAAGAACGATGGTTGATCTCGCCCGCCGCTCTCGCGACCGTAGACTGCGCAACGACATGGTGCCGGACGAAGGGCTTTCCGTGGAGATCGGCCCGGGCTACTCGGCGCGTCTGCTCTATTTCGTTACCCGCGACTGGAACCCGCGCATTGCGGCTTCGAACTCGGACAGCTTGGGGCGATGCCTTCGAGCGCTCGCGGCGCTCCGACGGGCGGTACTTGCCGAGAGACTCGGATAACCCCATGCCCAACCAAGACGAGCACACCCACTTTGTCATTTGTATCCGGAACGACGGGTGCGACGATCTGGAGATCCGGAAGCTCTACCCGGTCCTAGAAGACGAGTCGGCGAAACGGAGCGGTTTCATCCGAGTCATCGACGAGTCGGGCGAGGACTACCTTTATCCCTCCGGCAACTTCCTGGTCATCGAATTGCCTCCGGCTGTGGAAGAAACCCTCAGCACGCTTACGACCAGATAAGAGCTTCGCCGGGCAGATTTCAGCCCAACCCATTCGTCGGAGGACATAGCGGCGATCTCCAAGCAGCGCGCTTCTCCGGCCTCGACGCCTTCCGCCTCGCCACCAGGCCGACCCCCACGACCTCGTCGCCTTCTGCTCGGCGAAGGACGTGCCTTCAAGCAGCTACCTTCTAGCTTTGCTCGCCACTTCGTGATCCCTGTCGGTCTTCTTCCACCTCTCCTCGGCGGAAGCGCCGTGCTGCCGAAAAAAATCGACGAACTCCTTGGCCGACATCTCCTTCGTCTGCTCGTAGATGTCGTCGCGGATCTGCCTCACAATTCCAACCGCATCAATGTCCTTACTCATCGCTTGCCACCTCTCGCGGCGAATGGATCTGGAGTGCCTTGTAGCCAAGCTCCAGGTTCACCGCGGTTGAAGATCCGGATCTTTTCCAAGCGGACAATGTGCTTGAAATTCCAGCTCACCAGGCCGCCACGATGGAGGACACGACAGGGACAAATCGCTTGCACTGGAAATCCTCGAACAGTCGATTCGACCATAGTGAGAACTCTGCGTCGAAGCAACCTCCAACGACTGAAGTGTCGACGTAAACGCGCAGCACCCGCATGGATAAATTCTACCATGGCCGCGTCGGTGCCAAAAGGCAAACGGAGGGGTTAGCCCCAGACTCGCGTGACCTCACCGTCGTCCCGCTGTTCCTCGTCTGCCGAGTGCCCCCACTCACCGCCTCGCCGCGAGCCAACCCGGCAGATCGGCGATCGAGTCCAGGACCACCGTGGCGCTTTCCAAGTAGCGCGCCTCGTCCTCGGGCCGATACTTGCCGGTGCGGAGAGCCACCGCGATCATCCCCGCGTCGCGGGCGCCGCGGATGTCGGAGTCGAGATCGTCGCCGACCACCGCGACGGTGGTTAGATTCTCGACCCCCAGCTCCCCCGCCGCGGTGGCAAAGAAAGCCGCGGAGGGTTTGCCGATCAGCACCGCCTCGCGCCGGGTCGCGTATTCGAGCGCGGCGACGAACGGTCCGGCGTCGAGCTGGAGGCGCCCGTTCACACGCCAATAACGATTGCGTTGGATGGCGACCAACTCGGCGCCCGCGATCAGGTCGCGGAACGCGTCGTCGAGCAGAGGAAACGTCCATTCCTCCCCCAGGTCGCCCACCACCACGGCGTCCGGCCGCTCCACCACCCGTTCGAGCGCCTCAAACTCCTGCCAGGAAACTTCGGGGAGCAGCAGCTTGACCCGATAGAGCCCCCGAGCTGCGAGCCACCGCGCCGCCGCGGACGGTGCGGAGACGATCTCGGTGGCCGTCGCGGGAATTCCCATCCCGGACAGGAGCGCGGCAAGCTCTGCGCGCGGACGGCGGGTGGTGTTCGTGGTGAAGCGGAACGGAATCCCGAGGCGCCGGATCTCGGCCACCGCCTCGATCGCCCCAGGGATCGGCGCATCGTCGAGGTAGAGCGTGCCATCGAGGTCGAGCAGGAGGGCGGCAGGGGCCTTGGGCATGGCGAGATCGTAACCTGCCGCCAACGCCGAAAGGCCTTCCCCGACTGCGGGAAGGCCCTTTTCGATCCGGAGGTGCTGCGGGGATGTTGCCTACGGGCAGCCCGCCACCCCGGTGAAATGAAACACCGCCGAAGTCACGCCGGAGTAGACGGTGTAGGCGTCGAACCAGTGGCAGGCGTTGGTCGGACTGCCGCTGGAAATCGTGTTCGACCAGGTCGTGTCAGCCGCGGGGGTCGCCTGGAAGGGTACGGTGACCCATGCACCCCAGACACCGGCCGAACTCCGCTCGCGCCAGATCAACTGGACGCTGCCGGTGCCGTTGGCGGCGTAGCCCGCCGCGGTGAGCGTACCCGCCGGACCCCAGGAGGTCTCGGCCTTTTGAATCCAGGCGATGCTGGTCGTGGGTGCGACGTTGACCGCGAGGAGGGAGAAAGTGTTGCTCCAGGCCGAGACCTGCGTGCCGATGTAGGAGCGGATGCGGAACTGGTACGAACCGAGCGGCGGATTGGCCCCGCCGGTGTAGGTCGTTACGTTGGCCCCGAGCGTCGCCATGTCGGAGAACGCGCTGCCCGAGTAGGAGAACTGAAGGGTAAAGCCCTGCTCGGTGGTGCTGTTGTCGGCCCAGGAGAGGTTGATCCGCGCCGTCGAGGAGTTGTAGGAACCGGTCAAGCCGGACGGGGCCGCGGGACCGCCCGCCGGAGTGGTGACGGTCGCGAGGTTCGAGAAGCCGGAACCGTTGGTACCGTTCTGCGCCCGCACCCGATACTCGTACGAGGTCGAACCTTGCGCGGTATCGAGGACCAGGGTGGTGTTGGCGCCGACCGTCGCCGCCGTCGCGAAGGTCCCCGAAGGCAGGGTGCGGCGGTGCAGCTCGAACTGGGTCTCGTTGTTGCTGTTGTCCGTCCAGGTGAGACGAACCGAGGTGGCCGACAGTGCCGTGGCGACCAGACCGGTCGGCGCGACGGGGGTCGTGCTTGTGACGTTGATCACCCGGCTATAGGGGACATTGAGGTTGCGGCCGAAGGTGTCGCTCAACGCGGTCGCGACCAGCGTCTGGTTGCCCCCGCCTGAGAACGTGCGCGAGAAGGTCGTCGAACCGGCAGGGGGCGTCACCACCGTGCCACCGGTCCAGGTTCCCGGCGCCATCGAAAGATTGACCGCGTTGGCATACTTGTAGCAGGGGCGCATCTTGACGGTGTAGGTGGCGGTGGCCCCTTCGGCGACCGAGGAGGGGCCGAGGATCATCGGCTGGAGCGCGGTCGAGCCGCCATTGCCGAGCAGGTCGCGCCAGGCGAGGTAATAGTCGTGGGTGCCGGCGTAGCGCACCCGATCAGGAAGCGCCCAACCACCCCAACCGTATGCGAGCTGGTACCCCCAGGAGAGATCGGCCACCAGGGCGCGCACCGTCTCGTTGTTGCCGTCGCCGTCGGCGTCGCCGCAGGCGTTGCCGAGGTAGCCCCAGACCCCCGCCTTCGCGTAGGCCTTCAAGCCCCCTTCGATGTAGGCGAAGCCATCGTCGTAGAGCGCCACCCGCAGCATCACCCGGGCGTGCGCCGTCGCGCCCAAATCGACCGAGACGCTCGCGGTCGGACCGGTGAACTCGAACTGGTCCGAGAAGTCGTTGGTGCCCGAGCAGTCGTCCGGCGTGCAGGTGTAGGTGAAGGAGCCGGTCGCGGAGGCGTCGAGCGAAGCCGAGAGCTGAGCCGAAAGCGCCGCCTCGAACTTGGCGCCGACGTAGATCGGCAGGGTGAAGACCAGCCGCACGGGGATCGGGCCGACGGTGAAGCTCACTTCGCCCAGTTTCGGATCGTCCACCAGCCATTCTTTTTCATAGACCGCGCTCGCGTTCGCGGTCACCGACAGTGCACCGCTGCCGCTGATCGAAGCGCTGCCGCTCGCTGTCGCGCTCACGAACCGGAAGCCGACCGGAATGCCGAAACATTTCCGGATCTGATAGGTCGCGGCGATCTGGACGTTGGCGGTCACCGGCAGGTCGATGTCCAAGCTGCCACTGAAAATGCCGCCCGAGAAAGGATAGCTCTTGTCCAGCAGGTTTTTGGAGTAGGGCCAGCTGCGATTGCGCGTTTCGGTCTTCCAACTGCAACCGAAAGATTTTTCGCTGATCGGTTCGTCGGCCCACTGCTCGAACCCCACAGGGAAGGTCGGCTGCTCCATCGCCTGGAGCAGATCCTGCGAGAAATAGATCAGGTTGGATTCGCTCGCCGAGGGAGGCAGGTCGGCAAAAGCCGAAGACAACAGGTCCTTCTGCTCATGCGAGACCGGGAGATTCGCCACGCCGCCCGGGCTCACTTCCCACATCATCGTGTTATTGCCGCTGCGCCCCTCCGGGTCGGCGTCGATCAGACGCCAGCCCGTTCCCGACGAGATCGTCCTCGTGCTGCCGGTCTCCAGTCCCTGCGCTTCGAGCCGCCCTCCGGCCAGAAGCCCTGCCGCCACGACGAAAAGCAGGGTGAAGTTTCGAAAGTATCGCGCTATCGTCATCTTCCTTTTCCTTTCTGATGGGGAGGCGACGTACAGGCCCTCTTGCCATCAGGGCGGAAAAGGAAGGGAAACCGCATCACGCGATGGAGACGGCGAGACTCCGCCTCGGGTCCAACAGGGAACCGCCGCCCCCTACCCCACCACCGCCAGCCGCGTGATCGGCGGCAGGCAGCGGTTCTCGTCACAGGCTTGGTAGGTGAGCATCAAGCGTGCGGTCTCGGTCTCTTCAAGCAGCTCGCCCTCGATCTCCACCGTGCCGGAATAAATCGCGAGCGGCGCGTCTCCGTACGCCATCTTCACTTTGTGCCCCGCCGGGTAGACGATCTCTTGAAGGCGCGCCCCCTCCGCTTCGACCAACGTGGGCACCAGAAACTCGGCGCTCGCCGGATTGGCGTTGAGGTGCCAGCCGGGTTCGATCACCAAGGTGAGCTTCCATCGGCGCCAGCCGTCGACGCGCGGTGGGGAGAGCTCGAAGTTCGGCTGGACCAGGCGTTCGGCTTGGCTCGCGAGATCCTCGAACGACGGCCCGGAAGGCTCGGCCCCCGGAACTTCGGCTGACAGGCGCCAGTAGCGGCGGGCGGCGATCGCCGTCGATTTGACCCCCTCCGGATGTTGAGAGACGACGGCGGCGACGGCCGAGAGGGCGCGACGCGCCGAGTCGAGATAGGTGCGTTCCCCGGTCTGTTCGAACAGCCCGAGCAGGTTGTCGATCGCGATCGCGTTGGCGGCCGGGAGCGCGCCGTCGAAAATGTCCTTCGAGCGGAAGAGCACATCGGCGCTTATCGCACAGGTGAAGAAACCGCCGTTCGGATCTTCCAGCCGGGCGCACTGCTCGGCGGAAAGATCGCGGGCGCTATCGAGCCAACGCCCCTCGCCGGTGGCGGAATGGAGGGCGAGCAGTCCGTGGATCAGATAGGCGTAGTCGGAATTGAACGCGGGGACCTTCGCGACACCCCCGCGCCAGGTATGGTGAAGCGTGCCGTCCGGCCGCATCGCGGAGAGGACGAAGTCGGCGGCGCGCGCGGCGGCCGCCACCATACCGGGTTCGCCGAGCAGCTCACCCGCGACCGCAAGGCCCGCGATCGCCGTGCCGTTCCAGTCGGCGAGGATCTTGTCGTCGGTTGCCGGCCGTTTGCGGGCGGCACGGGCGGCGAACAGCGTCTGGCGCGCCGGCTCGATCTCGCCGAGCAGCTCCGAGATCGGCATCCGTCGGCGCGTGGCTACCTCTTCGAACGACAGCGGCTGGTGGAGGACGTAGTGGGTCTCCTCGAAGAACGGCGGCCGATCGAAGCCGTAGAGCGGCGCCAAGAACGGCGTGTCCTCGCGGCCGAGGGTGGCTTCCAGCTCCGCCCGGGTCCAAACGTAGAAGGCGCCCTCGTGGCCATCAGTCTCGGCGTCGATCGCGCTCCAGAACGCCCCCTGGGGCGCGGTCATCTCGCGCGCCAAAAAAGCCGCCGTCTCGCGCACCACGCGCGCCGCCTGCGCGCTGCCGGTCCGGGCATGCTCGCGGGCGTACAGCTCGAGCAGCATGCCGTTGTCGTAGAGCATCTTTTCGAAATGCGGGATCTTCCACTCGCGATCGGTGGCGTAGCGATGGAAGCCGCCACCGATCTGGTCGTAGATCCCGCCGCGGGCCATTTGGTCGAGAGTAAAGGCGAGCATCTCGCCCGCGGCCGGCATCTTGGGGGCCACCTCGGCGAGCAGATGGAGGTTCGACGGGCTGGGGAACTTCGGCGCTCCGCCGAAGCCACCCCAAGCGGCATCGAAGCGCCTGCCTTGGGATTCCGCGGCGCGCAACGCTCCGACCGGCCCCGGCGGTGCGGCGGCGGGCGCGCTCCGCTGCTCCAGATAGCGGCGCATGGCGACTTCCAACTCCTCCCCCTGCATCACGACATCGGCCCGACGGGTCTGCCACGCCTCTGCGAGCTGGGCGAGCACCGCCCGGAAGCTCGGACGCCCCTGCCGGTCCTCGGGCGGGAAATAGGTGCCGGCGAAGAACGGCAGGAGATTCGGGGTGAGGAACACCGAGTTCGGCCACCCACCCTGGCTGGTCAGGATCTGAGTAGCGGTCATGTAGATCTCATCCAGATCCGGCCGCTCTTCGCGGTCGAGCTTGATGTTGACGAATTCACGGTTCATCAGCGCCGCGATCTTCGGATCGGAGAACGACTCGCGCTCCATGACATGGCACCAGTAGCAGGTCGAATAGCCGACCGAAAGGAAGATCGGCTTCTGCTCCTCCCGGGCACGAGCGAGCGCCTCCGGCCCCCACGGGTACCAATCGACCGGGTTGTGTGCATGGAGCAAAAGGTAGGGGCTCGACTCATGAGCCAGGCGGTTGGTTAGGGAAGCGGTGGCGGAATTGGGGTCGGTCATTAGTTCCTCGCGGCAAGAGAGGGGGCATTGTAGGCGGTGGGAGTGATAGTCTTACGAGTTGCCGCGGTTCGCGCCGCGGCCGCCGGGGTTGTTTGGAGGCCATCTCGAGCCATCAGGAGCCATCCGACGTCGAACCTTGACCCATCGGTCCACGGGAGGAGATGTGGCACGTCAAAATTATCAGCACGGAAAGCGCCAGCGCGAGTTGGCCAAGAAACAGAAGCACGACGAAAAGCTCCAGCGGCGTATGGAGCGAAAGAACAATCCTCTCTCCGACGATCCGAACGCTCAGGCCGAGCCGGTAGAAGGTATGGAGCCGATCGCTGGCGCCGAGACCACCGCCGATACCACCGCCGAGGCCACTGACACCGCCCTTGGCACCGAAGCGGCATCGGAAGCGTCCGTCGAACCCGAGGGAGCGGCGTAACCCTCGGTTGAAGGTGAGCCGGACGGGCGACGCAGATGCCTCGACCGCGGGAAAGCTACCTCCCGTCGGCCCCGAGGCGCGCCGCCACCTCGGCAAAAGACTGGCGAAACTCCCGTTCCATCTCGGCTTTCCGCGGCTCCGGCAGGAAGGACGCCGCAAGCGCCGAGAGCGAAAAACCGGCGAGGTCGTTTGCGTCGTAGCCGAAGGTCTTCGCCAAGCGGGCGTATTCGGTCGAAAGGTCGGTGTCGAAGAACGGCGGGTCATCGGTGTTGACGTTGACCGCCGCTCCGGCGCGCCGAAGCCGGTCGAACGAATGGCTCGCCAGTTCCGGATAGACGCCGAGGCAGACGTTGGACGACGGACAGATATCGAGCGGTATCTTCCGTTCGACCAGCGTTTCTACCAGGCCCGAATCCTCGGTCGCGCGGACGCCGTGGTCGATCCGATCGGGATCGACGACATCGAGCACCGAGCGGATCGAGTCCGGCCCGCCATGTTCCCCGCAATGGGCGACCAGGCGCAGCCCGGCTTGGCGCGCAGCCTCGAAATGGGCGCGGAACGGCTCGTTCGGATAGCCGTTCTCGATCCCCGCGAGGCCCACGGCGACGACCAACCCGGTCGTATCGGCGAGCGCCCATTCGATCGTTGTGTCCGCCGCGGCGACGCTCACGTTCCTCACGATGTCGGGGATCAGGCGTAGGGTGACCCCGAGATCGCGCTCGGCCTCGGTGACCGCGTCGGCGATCGCGGCACGCACCGCCTCGCCGTCGGCGCCGTTGCCGAGATGGGTCTGGATGGTGAAATGCGCCTCGGTGTAAACGATGTTCTGGCGCGCCTGCTCGGCGAGCACATCGGAGGTGAGTAGCCGAAAATCCTCCGGCGTGCGGAGGCAACGAGAGCAGGTGAGGTAGATCTCGACGAAGTGGTCGAAATCGCGGAAGCGGAACCAGTCGCGAAGCCCCGCCTCGTCGCCCGCCGGCAGCTCGACCCGGTTGCGCCGCGCCAATTCGAGCAGCACGCCCGGGCGCATCGACCCTTCGAGGTGGACGTGGAGCTCGACCTTCGGAATCTTCTGGGCAAACCGATCGAGATCGATCGCCCCCGGTTCGTTCACGAGCTCCTCCGGAGCGGCAGGCGTTCGCCGAGCAGCGCGAGCACCGACGACGGAACGAGCCCGGAGAGATCGCCCCCGAGCGCGAAGACCTCTTTGACCAGGCGGCTCGACAGGTAGCTGAAATCTTCCTTCGGCATCATGAAAACAGTCTCGACGTTCGGGTTGAGCCGCCGATTCATCAGCGCCATCTGGAACTCGAACTCGAAATCGGACACCGCGCGCAAGCCCCGAACCACGGTGCGCGCACCCAAGCGGCGCATGAAATCGACCAACAGCCCGGAGAAGCTCTCGACCCGACAGGGCGCGCCGGGGAAGCGCTCGGCGAACAGGTCGCGCACCATCGCCACCCGTTCTTCGACCGAGAACAGCGGGCGCTTCTCTTCATTGAACAGCACCGCCACCACGACCTCTTCAAAGATCGGCAAGCAGCGCTCGACGATGTCCAAATGGCCGTTGTGAAACGGGTCGAACGAACCGGGATAGACCGCGATCCGTCGCGTCGGCGTGTCGGTCATCGCCCCTTCGCCCCCACAAGTCGGTCGGAAAGATCGAACGTGGCCGCATTGTATGCGCCGTCGGTTACGCGCAACAGCAGGTAGCGGGCGCCCGCCGGAACCTCCAAATCGAGTTCCTCGCGCCGGCCGTCCAGCAGCCCGTCCGCGGCGCGCGCCGGCCGCCACTCGCCACCGTCGATACTCAATCGGGCGTCGCGTACGGGGCTCCAGACATCTTCGACCACCGCCTGGAGGCGGGTGCCCGCCGCTTCGACCTTAAAGAGCGCGGGCGGCGAGTGGTCGACGGTGAGCGCCGGACTCACCTCGGTGACGGAGAGACCCTCCCCCGCCTCGTTGGCGTCCGCGTCGGTCGCTTCGAGGCGGAATCGGTAGAGACCGTCCGGCAGCGCGCCGACATCGAAGCTCAAATAGACCTCGGACAGATCCGAGGCGAGCGGCAGCCAGTCGGTCCCGGAATTCCCTTGGGGGCCACCATCTTCGCCCACACCGATTCCAGCCGGACGGAAGGTGAGGGTATAGCGCAGCGGGTCGCCGTTCGGGTCGCTCGCCTTCCAGCGCAGCGACCGGTAGCCGAGCTTCCACAACGGCTTCAGCCGGCTGCCGTCGTCCATCTCTTCGGCCGGCGCGAGCGTGGTGAACAGCCCCTCTCGGTTCGGGTGCGCCGGCTCGTAGACCTGATTGGAAGGATTGAAGTTCTGCGGCACCAGAATCTGCCCCGGCGCGAGCGCTCCGAAGGCTTCGATCTTCGGCCTCTGATTCACCTGCCGGTACGACAGCTCGACCGCGGCGAGGAGCGGCGAGCGGCGCCCGGCCCCCCCGTCACCCGAGGAGGCGACCAGCTCCGCCCGCCACTCCAGGTAGCGACCGAGCGGCGCCCCGTCCGCACCGCCGAGATCGAGCTCGTCACGGCTCGCCGCGGTGCGCCAGGGGCTCCAGGGGGACCAGGTCCGGTCCGGCATCGCGCTCGAACCGCTGCGCACCGAGAAGCGGACGGAGGTGCCGGCCGGCACTTCACCGCGCCACCGGAGGCGCCCGAACTTGGCCGCGGCACCGGCATCGAGCACCGCCCCGGTGAAGGTGCCACGCGCTTCCAGCTCGGCGCTGGTGCGATACAACGCGGCACCGTTGGTGGTCGCGAACGTCGGCCCCCCGGCGCCCGCCACGAGCGCCACGATCTGGCGCTCGTCGGTATCTTTTTCAAGCTGCATCCGCGCCGGTCCGCTCCCGGTGGAACGGAGGGAATAGAGCTTTCCTTCAACACCGGTCGCCACCCACAGGCGCCCCTGCCAGGAGAGATCGAACACCGTCTCGTCGGCGAAGCTGCCGACGCTCTCGGCCAGGCCGTTCGGAGCGATCGAGACCACTTCGCTCCGCGACGAACCGTCTTTCCGGCTGGCCGGCTCGGGGTCACCGATCGAGACCGTGATCACCGGCTCGCCGGGCCGGCCACCGCCCGGGGCGGCGCCGCCCGCCGCCGCACCTCCGCCGGGGGCCGCAGCCCCTGCGCGCCCGGCCTCGGGCACCAGGCTCGCCTCGGAGGCGACCAGGGCGGCGTAGATCGTGCCGTCAACGCCAAGCGCCAACGCCGTGACCTCCGGCTGGACGGCGTCGAACAGGGTGCGCACAGGGCCGGCCTTGGCGATCCGCACGATCAGCCCGTCGCCCGCGGTTCCGGCGATCACGTCGCCCCCCGCTCCGGCAGGGAGCGCGAGGAGGCTGCGGATGTGCGGATCGTCAGAGTCGTAAGCGACCTCACCCCGCCCATTGGCATCGACCCGGAACAGCTTCCCTTCCGTTCCGGTCGCGACCAGCAGCGCGCCATCCGCGGCGCGTCGGAGCGCCCAGATGTAGGTGGCGGCCGGATCGAAGAACGGCTTGGGCTCGGCGGTCGTCTTGGCGGTGGTCGAAATGCGGTAGACCTTGCCGTTCGGCGAGGTCCCAGCAAACAGCGTGCCGTCCGGATCGGCCCAGAGCGCGAAGATCTCCGGCTCGGGGGCGTCGAACAGCACGGTCACCTTGCCGTCGGCGGTCACCCGCAATACCTTGCCGTCGTTGCCGGTGCCGACCGCCCAGCCGCCGGGGATCGCGACCGCCGAGAGGACGAACGGTTCGTCCAAGCCCGCCACCCGCTCCACCCGCGGCGCGAGATCGAGGAAGCCGTCGGGATCGAGCGCAACACCTAGGAGCGTGCCGGCACGAAAATCGGCACCGGTCTGGACCTGGAAGATCCGAACCTCGGTCGCCTGGGCGAGCGCGGCGGCGAGCAGGAGTCCGGCGCCTAGTTGAGCGACCGTGGCAAACGTTCTCTTCATCTCTCTCTCCAAGGGTTCCTAACGATGGGCGGAGGCGACCGGATCGGTGGATGTCGGGTGCGCGGGGTGCCTCGGGAGCGTCGCGATGTCGAGAGCGGCGTCAGCGCCCTCAACCCCTTCTGCGGCGGGCATCGGTCCACCACCCGGCGCGCGCACTTCGAGATCGAGGCGCACCAGGCCGGCGGCCGGCGCGTCGAGCGGGAGTACTCCGCGGGCGACGATCGCCCCGGAGATCGGCGTACCGAGCCCGCCGCCACCGGCTCCCCAGAGCGAACGGACGCTGCCCGGCAGTTGCGGCATAGCGACCCCGCCGGCGGCGATCCCGGGGCGGGCGAGCGAGACGAGCGCCGTCAGCTCGCGGCGCGAGTGGAACGACCCGAGCTGCGCGAGCGCCTGGTCGAGCGTCTCCGGATTCGACGGTTCGAGCTGCAACCGCACGCCGTCGAGACTCGCGCCATCCCCCACCCAGACCGTGTAGCGCCCAGGGGCGAGATCGCGCGGCAAGGCGACGTCGAGCGCCCGCCGTGTGGTCGCTCCGCGGTAGGTGCGCAGATCGACCAGCAGCCGAACCGACGCGCCCGGCCGGACCACCGTCCGCTCCGCATACGCACCGTCGATCGAGAGGCCGCGCGGCGCGCTCGCCTGGTCGAGTGTGATCTCGACCCTCAAGAGGTGGAGCCGTTCGAGGTCGTTCTGCGCCAGGTACGAAGCGATCGCGAGCAGGTAGGACACCGCCTCGTTGGTCGAGTTGTCGCCATCGAAACTCTGGGCGATCAAAAGATCGCCGCGCCCCGCGAGCTCAAACCGGGCGGAAAGGTCGATCGATTGGCCACCCGCGGTCCGGCTCGCGGCCTCCAGACTCGCGAGCGCAGCGGTGCCGACCATCCCCGCCACCAAATCGGGGACATCGGCGATGCGCATCGAGTAGTCGCGCTCGCGCTCGCCCCGGACCTTGACCGAGATCGGAAACATCGGCGCCACCGCGCCGATCCGGCCCGCGATGCCCGAGCGGCGATCCTGCTCGATCGCGCCGACGATCGGGCCGATGTTGGCGATCTTGAACGAGTTGTACTGGTTCGACAGGATGGTCACCACCTCGGCCGGTGCCATCGGGATCAGGACCGGTCCGGCGCCGAGAAACGCATGGCCGAACGCGAGCAGCGAATCGCCCCCCCGATCGGTCACCGTGCCGGTCGCACCGAGGCGGAAATCGCCGTCCAGAATCACTCCAGACACCGCGCCGCCGGGCACCAGGTCGGCGATTCCGAGCACCGGACCGTCCACCTCATCCCCGGCGCCACCCACGCCGTCCGCCCGCCCGGCGAGCGCCAAGGCGGTCGAACCGAAACCTTGCCGCAGAGCGCCGAGCGTGCGCTCGCCAAACCCGCTCGCCGACCAGACCAGGGCGCCCTTCCCCTCGGCACCCGCGGGCGAGAACCGCGCACTGAGCGCCGCCAGCTCGGTCGCGAGGAGATCCGCCGGGATCCGCCGGGCGAGCAGGTCGGCGAGCGGCACGATCGGCCGGCCCGACGAGAGGCTTGCGGCAGCCTCACCGCCTGCTGGGGCTCCGCCCTCCCCGACCCGGCGCATCGCCGCGATCGGCGTCACCCCACCGATCGCCTCGTTCGAGAACGGCCAGCCGAACGCCACCGCACCGAGCAGGCGCCCGTCGAAGTAGACCGGGCTGCCGCTCATCCCGGCGGCGACTCCGCTTTTCTCCAACCCATGCCCGGTGAGCTTGACCAGGACGAAGCTCAAACCCGGCGCGAGGTTCCTCATCACGCCTACGACCTCGACCTCGAAGCGCTCCGGAACGGTCCCTTCAAAGACCGTGATGCCGTACCCTTTCTGGCCGACCCGCACTTCGTCGACCGAGATCGATGGGGCGGTAAACGGCGAGAGGGACGGAGCGCCCGCCGCGGGCGATTGACAGGGCAGGGCGCAACAGAGGAGCGCGAGCGCGGTGCGGTACCAGATTCTCGGATTCATGCCTCTCCTCTCGAAGGTGTTGGGGGCCAAACATCGAACAGGCGCTCGGCGGGGAACGGGCCGGAGCGGAGAATGCGGATCTCTCCTCCCTCCCACGCGATGAGCGTCGAAGGCGGACCGCCGGGGGCGTGCCCCGCCACCACCGCGGTATCCAAGATCCCGGCCGCGCCGAGCAGCGCCGCCACCTCGTCGGCGAGGAGCAGCGGCGGCTCGCCGGTTCGATTGGCGCTGGTCGCGGTGAGCGGTCCGACCGCCGCGAGCAGCGCGCAGAGGTCGGGATGATCCGGAATCCGCACCGCGAGCGTCCGCCGCCCGAGCGCCGCGGCCGGCGCGGCACCCTCTCTGAGCGGTAGCACCGCGGAGAGCGGCGCCGGCCAGATCCGGGCGAGCCGACCCACCCGCTCTGAGTCGGGGTCGATCCCGAGCGCTCTGAGCTGCTCGAGGTCTGCCACCACCACCGGCAAGGGCTTCCGCTCCGAGTCCGATTCGTCACCGTGCGAGCCGGAGTGCGAATCGATTCGGCGCTTGATCCGCTCGACCGCCGCCACCCCGTCCGCGCAGTTCGGATCGGCGCCCAGGCCATAGCTCGATTCGGTCGGGAACGCGATCACTCCGCCGCGCGCGTAAAGCGCCCGGAGCAGCTCGATCGGATCGCCGGAACGCCACCGCAACGGCGCTCCGGAACGGGCCTCGGTCACCGCCGCGCCGCTCCGACGATCAGTTCGCGGGCGTGGGAGAGCGACAGCTCAGTCACCTTCGAGCCCGCGAGCATGCGCGCCACCTCTTCGACCCGCCCCGGCTCATCGAGCGCCTCGACCGCCACGCGGGTGCGACCACCGGTCACCTTTTTGGCCACCCGATAGTGATGATCGGCGGCGCTCGCGACCTGCGGCAGGTGGGTGACCGCCAGGATCTGCCCGCCGCTCGCCAGCCGTTGCAGTTTCTCGCCCAGGGCGGCGGCTTCGGCGCCGCCGATCCCGGCATCCACCTCGTCGAACACCAGGGTCGCTTCCGATCCTTCGCTCTTGGCCGCCAGTTGGAGCGCGAGGAAAAGCCGCGACAGCTCGCCGCCCGAGGCGATCCGGGCGAGCGGCCGCGGCTCTTCCCCCGGGTTGGGTGCGAAGAGGAAGACCACCTGGTCGATCCCTTCCCGCCCGGGCTCGACCTCGACGCCATCGATCGTGAGCGGGCCACCGGCGCGCTTGCGCCGCTCGAGCGCGATCTCGAGCCGCGCCTTGGCGAGCCCCAGGTCTTGGCATTCGGCCACAATCCGAGTCACCAACTCGCGCCCCCAGGCGCGCCGCCGTTCGGACAGCGCGAGCGCCTCTTCCCGGTAGGCGCCGAGCGCCTCTTCGACCCGAACGAACAGATCGGTGCGGTCCGCCGCATCGGAATCGAGCTCGGCGAGCTCCTCTTCGATCCCCGCGCGATAGGCGAGCACAGCGACCACCGAACCGCCGAAGCGCCGGCCGAGCCGCTCGACCAGCGCCAGCCGCTCTTCGACCGCATCGAGCCGCGCCGGATCGGCCTCCGACCCGTCCAGATGGTGCGCGAGGGTCTGCGCGAGATCGGCGAGCCGCACCTCGATCTCTTCGAGGTCGGCCACCCACGCCGCCGCCGCGCTCGGCTGCCAATCGGCGATCCCGGCGAGCAGCTCGCGCGCCCGGCCGAGCCGCTCGACCGCCGAGCCTTCGTCTTCAGACAAGGTCGCCTGCGAAGCGCCGAGCGCGCGGGTGATCGCATCGGCGTGGCGCAGCCCCTCGCGCTCGACGCGCAAACTCTCGTCCTCGCCGGCCACCAGCCGCGCCAAGTCGATCTCCTCGGCATGAAACCGGAGCAGGTCGAGCCGCTCGCGGCGCGCCTTCTGGTCGCCGCTCGCGCGCTCCAAGCGCTCGGCCAGGCGCGCCCATCGTTCATACGCTTCGGCCACCCGGCCGAGCCGCCGCTCGGCATCCGCGCCGCCGCTCCGGTCGAGCCACCAGCGTTGCAGGTCGGGGGTGGTGAGGCCCAGCTCTTCGCGTTGGCCATGGATGCGCAGGACGAGCGGCGCGAGATCGACGAGCAGCCGCAGGGTCGCCGGCTGGTCGTTCACGAACACCCGATTGCGGCCGTTCTTGGCGATCTCGCGGCGGATCAGCAGCTCGTCCCCCAGCGGAGAGAGCCCGGCCTCGTCGAGCACCCGGCGCCAGGCGTCACCGCGCGGAGTGAACACCCCGGCGACGCTCAAGCCCTCGGCACCGCTCCGGATCATCTCGGCCGAAGCGCGCGCCCCGGCCAGCAGGGAGAGCGAATCGACGACGATCGACTTGCCCGCGCCGGTCTCACCCGACAGCACGGCGAAACCGGCCCCCAGCTCGATCGTCGCGCTCTCGATCACCGCCAGATTGCGGACATGGAGCTCCCGGAGCACGCCTCTCCCCTACTCTTTCGCGGCGTCCGACGGGGGATGGTTGAACGTGCTCGGCACGTGATCCGGGTCGCCTTGAGCGCGCCGCTCGAAGCTCAAGAAATCGTAGTAGCCGCAGCGCCCATCACCCGGATAGGTACGGCAGATCGACGGCCGGGCGTGGTAGATCGAGCAGCGGCGGGTGGTGCGGTCGAGGAACCGGCAGGCCGAGCCGTAGATCGGATCGGGCGTGTGGCGGAGGATCAGCTCGCCCGGCTCTTCGCCCCGGCGCACGAACTTCCGCCGCGCGGTCCCTTGCGAGACGCCGAAATGGCTCGCCAGCCGCGCGAGATCGCTCGCCTCGACCTGAATGCGCGGGTAGGAACAGCAGTACGAAGGGCAGCGATCGCAGTTGTAGAACGGCACCGGGTCCTCCCAGAGGCGGAGATTCTATCCCGGCGCGGAGGGGTTGGCGAAAATCTAGAGGCCCGATCCACGGAAACCGCAGGGGCCGGTTCTAAGCGCCTGCGGTGGGCGCTTCCGGGTGGTGCACGCTCACCCGCCCGCGGCCGGCACGCTTGGAATCGAACAGCGCCCCGTCCGCCGCTTCGAACAGCTGCTGCGGCGCGCGCATCGACGGATCGAGCTCGGCGACCCCGAACGAGCAGGAGACGTCGATCTTGTAATCCTCGTAGCGGTAGTCGAGCTCGAGCACCCGCTCGCACAGCTTGCGCGCGAGCGTCTCGGCCCCTTCGAGCGCGGTCTCCGGCGCGAGGATCGCGAACTCGTCGCCCCCTACCCGGGCGAAGATCTGCTCCGGCCGCACCACCTCGCGCACCAAGCTCGCGAGCTGTTTGAGCACGAAGTCGCCACACAGGTGGCCGTAGGAGTCGTTCACCTGTTTGAACTCGTCGATGTCGAACGCGATCAGCGCCAAAGGGCGGCGATGGCGCAGCGCGCGGGCGAACTCGCGCTGCAATTCCTCGTCGTACTTCCGCTTGTTGTAGATCTCGGTCAGACCGTCGCGCATCACCAGGTCATAGATCGCCTCGTGGTAGGCGTGCTCCGGATCGCGCTCGTGGAGGAACTTGAAGTGGACCGCCGCGGTCTGGAACCGGTCGCCGCTCTGGAGCGGTGCCTGACCGGTGATTCGCCGACCGTTCACGTACGAGCCGTTGGTGCTGCCGAGATCCTCGATCGTCACCCGGTGCCCGAAATAGCGCAGGCGCGCATGGGTTCGCGAGATCGACAGGACCTCAGGCAGGCTGATCCCGGTGGCGGCGCTCCTGCCGATCTCCAGGGTGGTCCCCGGCGACAGCCGAAAGCGCGAACCGAGGCGCTGATTTTCCGGGTGGGCGATCAGGATGATGCCGGCCTCGACCTCGACCGCAGCGGCCTCCTGCTCCAGCCCTTTCGAAGAGGTGCTGATCGACGCGGTCATTCCGCTCTCGGAGAACGGAGTGAGGTCGATGTTGTCGGTGTCCGCATCGCGGACAGCACCGAACGAACCCGAATTACGGGAGGAGGTCATAGCGGAAATGTCGCAGCGTGGTTGCCGTCGCCGACTCTTTCTGGGTGCCCGATCTTATCTAAAGCCTAGCATCGGAAGGAGGAGAGCGTCAACGCGGCGCGCGGCGTGCTGCGGCGTGCGCCCAGAGACCGACGGGCCAGCCAGTTGTTGTAACGTCAAAAGGCAGGCCCACGCCCAAGACCCATGAACAGCTTCGCGAAAGGAATCCCATGTCCCGACGTTCGCGCACGACCCCGATCTTCCTCCTTCTGCTCCTGACCTGTGCAGTCCCCACCCTGGCGGTGCCGGGGGCGACCGACCGGGTGCCGGCGGCAAGCCTGCTGGTCCCCTTCTTCGAGACCGGAATCAACTCCGGAACCGAGCCGCACGACACCCTCCTGGTGGTCACCAACTGGCTGTTCGCGACCGAGACGTTCCACTACCACGTCTGGGACATCGACGGAAATGTCACCGCGCTCAACGGCAACGTCACGCTCGGCAACCTCGGCTCGTGGACCGCCGCGATGCGCAATTTGATCAATGCCGCGAGCCCGGCGGTGCGGGCGCAGCTGACCGATGGCGCCTTCTACCGCGGCTTCGTGACGATCGACGTGGTGACCGCCGCGACGGCTCTCAACCCGCGGCAGGTGGGCTACCCCTTTTCGCAAGCCAACGCCCTCGAAGGCTTTACCTACTACACCCGGCTCTCCCAGGGCTCGGCCAATGGCTTGGCGATGGTACCTCTCGAGGCGATACCAAATACCGCAAACGGTCTCCTGCGCGGGTTCTATCGCTCGAGCGATCTGCGGGAAGAAATCGACACGAACGCCCGCACGTGCGCTCAAGGGCTCGCAATCGGCGCCACCTGCCCGGCGGCGACTGATAGCGATACCATCGACCGCTTTCATCTGCGGATCTTCCGCTCGACGCCACTCAACGGCAACAGCCGGGCCGTCATCTTCACCTGGACTCTCGGTCGGACGGGTGGGCCCTCGGTGATTTGCGACGACCCGGCGTCCAACTGCCCCTCGTCCTATGGCTTCCGCCAGTACGACGAGAGCGGCGCCATCATCCAGGACACCACGTTTCGCCTCAACCACGTGGTCAACGTGATCGCCGACTCTCGGATCATCGGAGACCAGGCGGGCTGGATTTCGGTGCTCAACGTCCCGAGCGCTTTCAACGATACCCAGGCCTACGCCTTTTCGTTCAACTCGGCCTTCCCCGCCGGCAACGTCAACCTGACCTGGGATGCGATCTTCGAGGGGTATATCGTGCCGTAGACTTGGGCGAGCGTTGAAGGACCATCGCATCCCTCGTCGACCACCCTGGTCATCAACGGTGAAAACGGGTGGGGCCCGGTGGGCAACCAAAATGGGCCAAAAAGGGGATCCACCCATGCGCCGGACCACCAGGAAGCCACCGCGAGCCGGCGATTGGCGAATTCAGATAGACGAGGTAGGGCGGATCCTCCTTGCGAGCCTCCTTGCGATGACTTTTGGCTGCGCGCTGGCGAACGATCCCGAGCGGGCGCCTCGGGCGCCTTTGGCCCAGGTTCTGGTTATGGCACCCCCGGTCGAGCAGCTCGGCCTGCGCGCACGCGAGCCGATGGTCGTCGAGCACCCCGGTGGCACGCTGTTCGTCGCCGGGTATGGCGAAGACCTGCCGACCCTCTGGGCCAGCCGCGACCAGGGCGCAACTTGGACGCGCGTCGATGTGGGAACCGAGGCCGAGGGGGCGATCGGCAATTCCGACGTGGATCTGGCGGTGGCTGCCGACGGGACAATCTACTTCGTGACCATGGTGTTCGATCGCAAGGCGGCGGAGGGCACCCAGATCAGCATCGGCGTCAGCCGCGATGTCGGCGCGACCTGGTCTTGGACGTCGCTGTCGAAAACTCGGTTCGACGACCGGCCGTGGGTCGAGGTCGCGACCGACGGGTCCCCTCACGTAATCTGGAACGACGGCGGCGGCGTCTGCCACGCGACCAGCCCGGACCGAGGCGCGACCTGGATCGAACGGGACCGGGTCCATCCGGAGGGTGGATCGAGCCACCTCGCCGTCGGTCCGAACGGCGAAATCGCGGTTCGCGTTACTCCGATCTCGGCCTCAGGAAACAAGTTCCACCCGGGCGTCGATCTGATCGCGGTGAGCGCGGACGGGGGCACGACATGGCAGAAACATGCGGCACCGGGCCGGCGCGAGTGGGACTTTCCACTATCGGACGAAGAGACGCTGCCC
Source organism: Holophagales bacterium (assembly GCA_031404815.1). GTDB lineage: Bacteria > Acidobacteriota > Thermoanaerobaculia > Multivoradales > UBA5704 > DASYKS01. Next base: position 43,331 of record JANNIH010000134.1, read on the forward strand.
CGCTGGGTGGAACCCCTGGCGTGGGACGCCCGTGGCGACCTCTACTCCCTCTGGTCGAACGAAGAGGGGCTCTGGCTGGCGCGATCCGCCGACCGCGGCGCGAAGTGGTCGCATTGGCGCGTGGTCCGAAACAGTGACGCCATGTACTTCCCCTATCTCGTCGCACGCGGTGCCGGCGAGCTGGCGGCGACCTGGTTTTCCGGGCCGGTCGCCACACTGCACGCACACGTGGCGCGGCTCGACGTCGGCGCCGACGACACGCCGCCGCGAGTGATCCAGGCACCGCCCTTCGAGCCCGATAGCTGGGCTCGCGATCCACAACCGGGCGCGGGCTCTCCCTCGCGCGACCCTGCGGGCGAGTACCTGCCGGTGACGTTCTTGAAGAGCGGAGGCCTGGCGGTGGTCAGCCCGATTCAAAACGTGGGCGCCCGGCGCTTCGGGTTTTCATGGTGGCGAATCGAGGCGCGTTGAGGGGTGATTCTCGATCATCTAACGGCTGCCAGCGGCACGGTAGACCACCCTCCCTTCGAGCACGGTCATCAGCACCTCCACCTCGCCGATCTCGGACTCCTCGATCTCGAAGAGATGGTCGCTCAACACGACATAGTCGGCGGCCTTGCCGACTTCGAGCGAACCGGTCTCTTCATCGAGCCGGAGCGCGTAGGCGGACGCCAGGGTGATCAAGTTCAGAGCCGTCTCCAGATCGGGCAGAGCGTTGGTTTTGCGGGTCAAGGCGCGCTCGATCGTGCCGAGCGGGGAGAGCGGATCGGCATCCCAATCGCTGCTCAAGGAAACGGCCGCTCCGGCGGCGAGCAGCTTCGCGGTGGGAAGCAAGCCGTTGGCCCGGTCGCCGATCGAACCGGCGAGGTGGTCGTGGTATCCGACGTCGGTGGACTCCGGCCCGGCCTGAAAATCGGCGGTGACGCCGAGAGTGGCGAAGCGGAAAATGTCGTCCGGATGAACGAGATAGGTGTGTGTCGTCCGGTGCCGCCGTTCGGCCACATCCCTGAACCCGGCTTTGCCGATCGACTCGACCGCATCGAGCGCGGCACGGGTGGCCGCATCTCCTATGACATGAAAGTGCAACTGATAGCCGAGCTTGTAAAGATCCCGCGCGTACCGGTTGAGGCGGGCCTGCTCGAAGTAAAAAAAGCCTTTGGGATACTTGACGTCGACCGGTCGATCGTAAGGTTCGAGCAGCGCCGCCGTGCCGAGATCGAGGATGCCGTCGACATAGATCTTGGCGGTGTTGAAACGCAGGAGCCGCTCGGAATCGTTGCTGAACCGGCGCTTGAACTCGGCGATCTGCGCGTCCGGGGCCAAATCGGGGTAGAGATAGAGCGCGTTGACCGCCCGCACCGTCAGCTCGCCCGCAACTTCCGCCCGCCGCCAGGCTTCCGGATGGCGCTGCCGCCAGAAGCCGCCGGCATCGCTCACGGTGGTGAGGCCGTTTGCGGCCAGCTCCTCAAGCGCCAGAGCGAGACCCTCGTCGATCACCTCGTCACCGGGCCGGGCCACATCGCGCACGCGGTGCTGGGCGTTTTCGAGCAGGAGACCGGTCGGGCGGCCGGTTCGCGGATCGCGGTGAAAGACCCCACCGGGCGGATCGGGATCGTTCGGCCGAATACCGGCCGCCGTCAAGCCGCGGCTGTTGGTCCAGAGGGCATGGCCGAGATCGTCGAGCACCATCGCCGGACGATCGGGAACAGCGCGATCGAGCGCGATGATCGGCAGCTCCCCAGCTCTGCGCAGACCGAAGAGCGAAGCCCCGGCGGCCCGAACCCACCTCTCTCCCTTTTGCTCCGTGGCGCATTTGGCCATAAGCCGTTCGTAGATGGGCAGGCTCTTGCCGGGTGGCAGCTCACAGAGGCCTTGGTTGATTCCCGCCTCTGGGACGTGGACATGGCCATCGACGAAACCAGGCACCACCATCTTGCCTTCGAGGTCGATCTGGTGAGCGTTCGGCCCGGCGACGGCGCGTACCCTGGCCAGCTCTCCGATCGCGACGATCTCGCCGTCGGCGTCGTAGGCCATCGCCTGCGCCCACGGCTGGCGTGGATTCGCGGTGTAGAAGGCTCCGTTGATGAGGAGGGTGACCGTCCCTTCGGGACTCCTGACCGCTGAGCGAGGCGCCCTTGGCGCAGCGCTCTCGATCGAGGGAGTTTCCACCTGCCGCCCCTCGGAGCCCTCGGGTCGCGCGGAACAGGCGGCGAACACGACCAACGTCGCGGAAAGCGCGAGCCGCAGCAGCGCCGAGCTCGCCGCTTTGAGGTGCTCACGCGCTTGGCGGGCCGAGAGCTGGCCCGAGAGCCAGCGCCCGCTGATCCCTTCGACCATGGCGCTGAGCTGGATTGCGAGCGCCTCTTCGTCGTGTGTCGCAGGGAGCTCCCCCTGCGCCTTCGCCCGGCCGATCGAAGCGGCGATGTCACGGCTCCAGCGCTCTGTTTGAGCGGCGAAGGTAGGGCGCAGCCGGGGGTCGAAGATCGCGGCGTTGCGCAGCTCGGCCCAGGCGGTCGAGTTCTTGTTCACCAACGGCACATCTTGGATCTCGTCGAGCAGGCTCGCGATCAGACCGTCGACCTCCGAACCACCCGGGGTCCGAGCGGTGTAGGCCTCGGCACGGTCGCCGATGTGTTCGAGCGCCAGCCGCAAGAACGTCGCGCGGTCGCCGAAGTGGTGATAGATGAGCGCCGTCGACACACCGGCGCGTTGCGCCACATCCTCGACGCGGAGGCCACGTACCCCTTGGGTCGCGATCTGCTCGATTGCGGCGTCGAGCAGGTCGGCCTTGCGATCCGTCGCTTTGGTCTCGGGAGTGACGTTCCTCCGCACCATCTAGCGCGGCTCCTGCATCGTGATGCAGTGAATACCGCCGCCCCCTTCGTGCAGGCGGTCGACATCGAGCTGTTCGACGGTCCTGCCGGGGAAAGCCGATTCCAGCGCCCGACGACAGGCTTCGTCTCGCTCGGCATCGCCGAACTGGGCCGTGATCACGGCGCCGTTCACCAGGTGAAAGTTGACGTAGGAGTCGAGAAAGTCCGCGGAGCTGGAACGGACGCTCCTGGGCCCTTGGATCTCGATCACCTGGAGGCGCCGGCCCTTGGCGTCGGTCGCTTGGCGCAGGATGTCGCGCACCTGGCGGGCGTTGGCCGCCCAGGCGTCGTTCTTATCCGGCGGTGAAAGTTGCACCAGCGCAACACCCGGCCGGACGAAGCGGGCAGTGCCGTCAATGTGAGCGTCGGTGATGTCGAGACCGACGATCCCGGGTGCCCAGATCATCTTGGTCGCACCATACGCGGCGAGGACTGCGGCTTCGACCTGACGGCGGGTCTTCCCCGGATTGCGGTTCGGGTTGACCAGGCTGCTCTCGGTGGCAAAGAGCGTGCCCTCGCCGTCCGCTTCGATGGCACCACCTTCGCCCACGAATTGGGCGCGCCGGAACGGTAGCTCGGCATCCCCGGCCACTCTTTCTGCGACCAGCCGGTCCTTCTGATGGGTTTGCTTTCGTCCCCAGGCGTTGAAGCGCAGGCCGATCGCCTCCCGGTTGCCGGCGCTGTTGCGGCGCACGATCGGCCCGCTATCACGCATCCAACAGTCGTCGACCGGGATGTGATCGACCACCTCGACCTCGGAGCCGCACGCGCGTCGGGCCACCGCCGCCTCGCGGGCGTCAGTGGCGCACATCACCACCGGCTCGTAGCGGGCGATGGTTGCGGCGATCACCGCGACATCGCGCTGAACCCCCGGCAAGAGCCGGCCCCAGATGGCTCGACTGGAGGGCCAGGCCATCCAGGTGCGCACATGCTCGTCACCGTCGTGCGGCACGGACCAGCTCCCGGCCGCCGCCGTCGCGGCAGCGACGGATCGGCAACCCGGAAGGAGACTCACCGCGGCGGCGCCAACCGCCAAGAACAGCCGACGCCGGTCCAGACCGGCATCAGAGGCCCCCCACTCGTCGTGGTAGGAGTCGGAGGCAGGGTTGCGGTCGTCTTGGGTCGGAAGGGTCGGCATCGTCACTCCTGACTGAAATTTCAGTCAGCGTACAGCTTGGCGGCCGGTTTGGCAAACGGGCGGGGCTGCCGGGGCGAGGCGGTGCCGCCCGGACAAATGCCCGCGAGCACCCGGAGCTAGTCGAGGGCGGAGTGTTCGACGGTGGATTCGGTGAGGTGGGTCATGGGTGCTTCTCTTGGACTCCAGGGGGCACATGCATCATGCGACCGCCTCCGCGATGGCGTCGCAGAACCTGGTGAAACTTCGCGACCGGGTGCGCGCGGGGTCCATTCGAGCACCGATCGTCCGGGCCACCTCCAGCTTCGGCAAGCCTGACTTGAAATAGCCATGCCGTTTTAGGACGCGCTCGAATGCCTCCCAGGTACCACCACTGATGGCGTCGGAGTCACGGTAGGGCGTTTGATTCGGAACGGTGGAAGATACTCTCGGGTACGCGCTGCATACAGCCGGCCAATCGCCGAAATACCATGCCTCCAGCTCCTCGATCGCGATTCGGCTGACCAGTTGCCACCGTTGCCTGCCGGCTCGCGATCGGGTCACCAGCCCCGCGGAGTCGGCCATTTCTTCGAGCCGTCCCTTCAACTTCTTGCAGTCCTCCTCGTCGCCGTCGACCACCACGACGATGCGCCAGTCCGCAGGAAGCCACTGCGCATAGCCGCGCAGGCGCGCCTGTAGCTTCGCCAGGAGGTCGCCCTTGCCCTGAAACGGATGCACCTCGAAGCTGCGGTCATTGGGTAACAGGCGCGGCAGCAGAGCGCGCAAGAAGGCTTCCATCGACGGCTCCTCCACCAGCAATTCCAGGTGCGTCGCCGTCATAACTTGCGTGCCCCACGCGCGCGGGTGGGCGACCCTTGGTTGACCAGTGGATCGCCCACACCAAGCTGACCTTCCATCCAGAGATGGCCGAGCAGCGCGCCCTGTTCGACAAACTGCGGCACTCCGGTCAGGTCCGACGCGCGGCGCGTCTGGGTATAGCCCTGCTCGTCGCGCCAGAGCACCCGCACCTCTTCCGGGCGCAGCGCGTTGAGAAAGAACGGCGAATGCGTGGTCACGAGCAGCTGCGTCCGCTCGGTTGCGACTCGGCATTCCTCGGCGAGCTCAGGCAGCAGGCGCGGGTGCAGGAAATTCTCCGGCTCCTCAATGCCGACGAAGGGCGGCGGCGTCGGGTCGTAGAGCAGAACCAGGTAGGCCAACATCCTCAAAGTGCCGTCGGAGGCGAAGCGTGCCAGCACCGGTTGGCTGAACGGCGCGTCCTTGATCTGCAGCAGCAGACGGCCGTCGGGCATCGTCTCGGCGAAGACGCGTTCGATTCGTGGCACTCGCTTGCGCAGTACGCCGAAGATCCGCTCCAGTTGACCCTCGTGCCGCTCGGCCAAGTTCTGGATTACGTTGGCGAGGTTGTCACCCGTCTTGGTCAATCGCTCTTGCGGGCCGGCTTCGGGCTGACCACGCGCACTGTCGGCGGAGAGATAGGACACGTACCAACCGGTGATGAATTCCCGCAAAGCGGCAACCCTAGGATGGTCGGAGAATTGGCCCAGCGCGTTGACCGCCAGCAGGTCGGAGGAGGTGAGGGGCACCTCGACGCGCCGGTCCTGCGCGTCGGGCAACTCGCCGCTGACCGCGCGGCCCTGACCCTCGCGATAGTCGAGAAATCGAAAGGGTCGCCCGTAGCTGCCGCGCTTCCAGCGCAACCATTCCTCGACCACCACGGGCCTGCCGTCGCGCTCGTCGACGGCTAGGTGATAGGTGATCAGCGGATATCCCGGCTCGCGGTATTTGATCTCAATCGATACCGGCCCGTCGCCGCCGCGCGTCTTGAGCTCTTTGGCCCGCCCGCGTTTGTCCCAGGCCCGGCGGAGCCCCAGTTCAAAACACTCGGCCAAGAAAGCGAACACGTCGAACACGGTGGACTTGCCGCTGCCGTTGGGACCGAGCAGCACCGTCAGGGGCGTCAGATCCTTGAGCTCGACCTCACGCAGCGCGCGGAAGTTCTGCACCTTCAGGGACTCGATGCGCGCCACGGCGGCGGGGCGCCCGACGATTGGTTTCATGCGACATCCTCGATTCGTAGGTAGGCATCCTTCAACCGAAGCTCGCCGGAGATGAGCTTGGGGATAAGCGTATCGCGGAGGGCCTCTCGTTTCTTGATTCTATGCCGGACGGGCGACGGCGGAACGGGGTCGCGCGAGCGCCGGGCCGGGCCTGGCACCCGGCGCCCCCCCCCCCCCCCGCTCCCCTACTTGCGCACCAGCCGGGCCGAGAGGGTCAACCCGGGCTGCACCTTCACCCGCTGGCGCCAGGGCTCGTAGCCACCGAGGTGGATCTCGATCTCGTGCTCGGCGAGCGTCATCTGTAGATTGAGCGGCGTGTTCCCCATGAAGACGCCGTTCAGGATCACGTCGGCACCGGCCGGCGATGAAGCGATCGGCACCTGGATGAACTGCCCCGCTCGATTGAGGCCGGCGCCGATCTGTTGGAGCGCGCTCTTCAGTTCCGCTTGCGCCTGGTCGAGCAGCGCGGTGAGCAGCTCACTGGTTCGATCGATCGGCTCGCGCGGAGCCGAGGTCGCCTTCGGGTACTGCTTGGTCCGCTCGACATCGAAGGTCTTCGAGAAACGGACCGTGCCCGTTTCGACATCGAGCATCTGCAGGCTGATCGCCATGTGCGAAATGTCCTGGAGCGCGTTGGTGCCGAACCCTTCGAACTTGCGGCGCTCGACCTCGTAGCGCAGGATCGAGCCGGTGATCAGGGCGTCCGCCTTGATCAGGTGTCCCACCCGGGTCGCTCCGCTTCCGGCTTGGATGACGCCCGGAATGCCATGCTCCTTCTTGACCGACTCCAGCCGGTCGCGCGTCACCAGAACGACCCCGGGCACGGTGTAGAGGAACGTCGTCGTGATGTCTTGGGCGACAAAACCGAGGTTGGGCAGGTCCCGGCCGCTCCGGTTGTCGAAATCGACCACAGCCACCCGCACATCTTTCTCCAACGCGGCGTCGGTCTTCTGCTTCGGCGGCGGGCGCAGGTCGACCTCGAGTTTCCAACCCTGGATGATCTTCAAGATCGCCTCGATCCGGAGCGACCGGCAGTAGGGACGCTCCTCGTCGATCATCATGCCGACCACCCGCCACTCGGCGTCGAAAACGCCCCCTCCCGAATGCCCCTGGGGACACTGGAGCTCGAAGAGAAAACTATCGGCGGCATCTTTACGGGCGAACCGGACCGGCTCCTTCGGAGTCAGCCAGGCCCCGGCGGTCGAATGGCCGACCGCGCCGAGCGGATCGCCGGGGTCGAGATCGACCGAGGATCCGAGCTGGTCGAGCGGGATCGCCCTTCGGATCTCGGCCAACGACAGGCCGAGCGAAGAGAGGTCGACGCGGAAGACCGCGAGGTCTTTCTCGAAATGGAGCCGATCGACTTCGGCCGGCAGGCTGCCGTGCAAGGCGCGGAAATCGACCCTCAACCCCACGACGTTCTTGCCCTGCTGATAGACCACGTGCTTGGCGGTGAAGCCGTAGGCGTAGCGCTCATCGAGATGGAAGATCACGCCTGCCCCTTCAGTGCTCGGTGCGGTGACCCGCACGACCAGCGCCTCGGCTCGATCGCTCTGCTGGTAGAGATCGGCCCGGGAAGTTCCCGCGGCCGACGCTTCCGAGGTGGAGCCCAGAGCCGAGAGGATCGAAAGGACGGCGACGATGCGGAACGAGGGTTTGAGACGGATCATTTCGTGGCGCTCCTTTGGGGGCTGTAGACAACGAACTCCTCGATCGCCAGGTCGCGAGACCCTGCGGCGGGGCGCGCCGCAACCTTGACCCGGTAGAAACCGGGCTCGGTCGCTTCGTCGAGCGGGAAATCGATCCGCTGGTTGGATGGGTAGTAGCCGTAACCGAGCTCCTGGTCGCGACGCAGGCTCGACGACTCGCGCCCCTGCTCGTCGAGGCGGGAGATCGAAACCCGCAGCTCTTGCAGCCGGTTCGAGGGGACGATCGTCGCCTGGATCTCGGTTGTGCCGTCGCCCAGACCGTTGCCGATGATTTTGAGCGGCAGGTAGATCACCCGGCCAAACCCGGAAGAGGCGGGGGGGTCGATCCAGGCGACGACTCCTAAGTCGTCCCGCCCGAGGCCGACACCGGCCAATACGTCGGTCGGCCAGCGGTAGAGGCCGCGCGTCGAAGGGAGGATCGTATCCATTCGGTAGTAGGTCCTGGGCTTGAAGCTGAACGCGCGCAGGTGAACGTCGCCCGAAAGGTTTGGCGGCGCCTGCCATTCGAGCGTCAGATGAGGGCTCTTCGCCGGATCAAAGGGCCCGAAGCCGCGGACCAGCGATCGGACCTCCAGCGTCAAGGCCCCCACCTGCTGCGCGTAGATCCCTTCACAGCGATCGCCGCGCTGGCGATAGGCCATCGGGCTGGTCGAGCGATCAGAAAGCTCGAGGGCGCAGTTCGACTGCGCCTGTAGCGGTGACCATCCGTTGGCGATCAGAACGGAGAGTAGAAGAGAAGGAAGACCAGGGGTGTTTATCATCATCGCCCTATTTTCCGTTATTCTTGCTGACGGAATTGACCATGTTTCTGGCGAGGGGCACTTTGAGGAGCAAGCTCTTCCAGACCGAATTCTCCTTCTTGAGCCGGACCAGATTTACGACCGCGATCTCGCCGCCCTTGCTCGATTTCACCTTGCAGCTCGACATCGCGGGGGAGCTGGAGATCACCTTGAGTTCGCCGATCACTTCCATCGCCGCGGGAAGCAGTTTGCCGCTGACCGGATGAACGATCTGCTTTCCCTCGCGCACCACTTCGAGCACATCGCCGTCTTTGACTCCCGCTTCGCTGCCCAGGTCGACCATGACCTTCTTCCCTTCGACCTGGACTACGTAGCCGAGCGGTGGGAACGCTTCGCGAACGCTCTTAAACAACGCCAGCCCCGCGTCGCGCGGGTTCTCAGGCACTGAGAGCAGATCGGGGCGGGCGCTTTCGAGAGTAGCGAAGATCGCAGCCGTGCCGACATCGATCACCTTGACGTTGATAATCAGGCGCGGGCGCTTCACGTTGTCGAGCCCGGTCACCTTGTCGGAGGTATAGTCCACGACCCCGAGGTAGTCCAGGCCGAGGACGGTGGTCAGCTTCTGCTTCACCTGGCCGCCGATGAACTCCTGAAAGTCTTTTTCGGTAAGGACGGCGTTTAGTTGACTCCGCTCGACCATGGTGAACCGTTTCGACTCGACGAACGCAGCGGTCGCGGCGTTCAGCACGTCGCCGTCGAAGTGCCGATCCTTGGCACCATTCAATACCAAGCCCATTTTGAACAGCGTCTTTTCAACCTGCCCGTGAGCGGGTGACGTGGGCAATGCGATGAGCAGTACGAGGGTAACGAGCGGGAACCAGCGGGCGAGAGAACGAATGCGCGACACGATGCCTCCTTACAGTTAGGAACGAGAGCGGTTGGAAAATGCCACCTTCGGGCGGGGCGTCCGCCGCGGGAAGGGGCGTAGGATGACGATTGAAGCGAGTAGGGTCGCGAGAGCTACGACCGCGAGGGCGCGGGCGATGGCGTCTTGCGTACCCGCAGCCAGCCAGAGGTCGAGCTGCACAGGTGCGGGCCGGAACGGTTTTCCCCCTTCGGGCCGAATCTCCAACCCGGAGAGGCGACCGCGGAAACCGCAATGAATGCCGCCCTCGGTGAAACGGAGATCGGTGAGCGCGCCGGCCACCGAATCGAGTTGGACCACGTCGTGCGGCCCGAGGGTTCGGCGCCCGCCGTTGGCCGTGAAGCGCAGCTCGCCGCGGCGGATCGCCGAGACCTGTCGAAACAGCGTCGCCGTCGGGTCGTGCCGCTCTTCGATCGAGGCCAGATCGAGTCGATCGATCGCGATCGACGCGCTCAGCCGCTGCCCAGGGAGACGGGCGAACGCGAGATCCAGCTCGAGCGCCCCGCCGGCCGGTTCGAGCTCGATCGAATCGGGGTGGTCGAACCGGACCTGTTCAGCGCGCCGGTCGAGCCGCTTGAATAAAACATCGCCCTCGAACGCGACGCGCGGTTTGGCCGGCGAATCGGTGATCGAGAAGCGAAACGCGCCCTCGCCTTGGGCCTCGAACGCGATCCGGGTCCGCGCCGCCTGGGGCGGCGATCGCAGCGTGATCGTCGCCCCTGGCCCTCCGGCGAGCAGGAAGCCCGGCCGGTGCGGGGTCGAGGCCGCACCGGCCGGAGACGCCTCTGACGCCGCAAGGAACCCGGGCAGATCGAGGCGGCCCAAACCGGCCGCGGCCAGCTCGCGCAGCTCGATCCGTTCGATCACCGACGACGCTTCCGCGAGCCGGAACGAGAGGCGGGAGAGTTCCAGATCGAGCACGGCTTCGGCGGCTTTCGACGGCACGAAGCGGAGCGCCACGAACAGCAGCCAGGCGAGAGCGGGCAGCCAGACGACCGGGCGACGCAGGCGACGTGGCGCCCAACCGACCCAGGGAGCGGCCGTGTCGGGCGCCGGCTCCTCCCCTGCCTCGACCGGCAGGTTCCAGAGTTGGCCGTCGCTCAGCCGCTGATAGAGGATCGGACTGCTCCATTCGAGCCCGCGCGGCTCCTCCTCCAGATAGAGCTGGTGGCGCGCCTCGTTGACCGCAGCATCGATGCGCCGGGTGGCGACGATCTGGCGATACAAGTGGGTGGTGAACAGGTGCGCCTTCTCGACACTCACCGCCCGGCGCATTCCGATCACCGCGGGGATGCCGCGTTGGACCAGCCGCCCGGCCAGGCCGCTCCAAGCGTCGACCGAGGAGGAGGCGCCGCCGTGGCAGGCGATCAGCGTCACCAGGCGCAGCTCGCGCTCGCCCAAGAAGGTCTCCGCGAGGAGATCCTCCGCAACGTGCCGCACCTGCCGCCGATCGTCTTCGAGCACCAGGGCGGAGATCCCCCTTTTCTCGACCACACCGTGACCGAAGATGTGGAGCAGGTGGAATCCGCCGCCGGAGACCAGCCGCTCGCGCAAACGCGCCGGGGTCGCAGGCGGTTCGAGGTAGCTCACCTCGATCTCGTCGCCCAGCGAAGCGAACAGCGTTTCCAGGCGCCCGCGCACCTCGCGCTCGTCGATTCTCGCCATCTGGTAGGTCTCGATGTTCTCGGGCGCCGAGATGACGCAGAGCAGGCGCGGCCGGCCGGTGACCGAACGCCCGAGCGGGCGCGCGATGGGGCTGTAACGGGAGAACGCCGTGTCGGGAGAGCGGGCGAGCGCCAGCCGGCGATCGGGATCGACCAACAGCTCCCAATACAGGCCGTGCGCCCACTCCGGCAGGTCGGGCGAGAGATGGAACCGGAGGCGGAGCCGCCGCTCCGAGCGCTCGGCCTCCCGGATCGCCTCGCGCAGCCCTTCGCGCAGCGCACTGCCGGGAGGGCAGAGCGCGTCATAGAGCGTCCTCCCGTAGGCGGCCGGGTCGAGCTCTAAAACCGTCAGATCGATCGCCTGCTCGGGGCCGAGCACCGGGCGGGCGAGATACTCCCGTCCGGCCCAACTCAAGCGGCCCTGCTCTAAACTCGGCAGGTAGAGCTCGACGTCGAGATAGCCCTCTTCACTCACGAAACGACAGAGCCCCCGGCCGCCTCGTGGACGCCGTTCGATCCCACCGCGAGCCGGACCGCCGGATCGCCGAGCACGACGTAGGAGCGCGAGTCGTTGGTGGCGATCCAGAGCGACGAGAGGCTGATGAAATCGGGCTGGGCACCCCACTTCACCTCGTCCACCTGGTCGCTCATGTCGGTCGAAACTTCGGCGTACCGCTGGTTGAAATACTCCATCGCGGCACCGATGGGGTAGCCATCGAGCAGCCGGCCGAGCGCGCTGTTGAAGACCTCCAGCTGCATCCCGGCACCCGGCCAATCGAACGAGAAGGTCCAGGCGCGATCGACATGGCCGACTACCGCGAGCGCCCCGCCACCCGGATGACCGAGCAGACGTTGCGGCAGCCGGGCGACGAAGCTGTCGGCGGCGATCCGGCGCCTCTCCCCCTCCCATATGAAACTGTCGTGGCACGGGGTTCCCGCCCCGTAGCAGGCGAAGACGAAGGCGATCAACCCGCCGACCTCCGCGCCGTCGCAAACCTGGTCGGCGCCAAACCAGTCCCCCTGGCAAACGCCGCGGCCACCCTGCCGGCCGGGCCACTCCGAGCAGAGCAGCGCACCCTGCTCGGCGAGCTGGCGTGGATCGTCGGCATCGAACCCCATTCCGTGCGAAGCGGTGAACAGGAGCGCGGGCGTCTTGTCGCCACCCAGCCGTTCAGCGAGCGCGTCGCGGGTCGCCGAGCGGCCACCGACGGTTTCGACCGACCAGTCGGGGCGGGCGAGAGCGATCCGATCGGCCAACGGCTCGACCAGGTCGTGCAGGCTCCGTTCGGTCGCCGGATCGCCCTCGTGCGCAGTGGCGAAGAACGAGATCCGGCGCTTGCGCGCCGTTTGGCACCGCTCGGCCGCGACCACGCCAAGGGCATAGCAGGTCAGTTCGGACAATGTTTCGAAGGTCACCCGACCGACCGCGTACTGAACATCGAGTTGGTACTGGAAACGGTAGGAAATTTCGCCCGGATCGCCGACCAGCAGGAGGTAGTAGGGCAACCGGTCGGGATCGACCGGTCCGGGGCCGACGCCGTGGCGGGCGAGGAAGCGCGCTTTCGATTCGTTCTGGCGATAGGTCAGCTCGCGGTAGCGCCCCTCATGAACCCGCGTCGCCTGTTCCTGGCGAAATCCGAGCAGCGGCCTCAAGGCGGCGCGCAGCTCGTCCTCCCGACCGGCGGGAAAGACGACGCCCCAGCCGGCTTCCCCCAGATCGCGCGGGTCGATGCCGAAGCGGACATCCAGATGATCCTTCTCGCGCCGCGCCCTCAGGCGCCGCAGCTCCTCGACCTCGACCGGAACCGGCGGGTCGCCGCAGGCGATCGCGGCGATCTCTTCGAGCGTGGCACCGCGCAGCAACGGCGCGCCGGTTCGGGCATGGATGCCGTTCGGGATCACCCTCGGCGATTCGTGGTTCGACATGCACGACTCTCCTTCGGGCGGCGTAACGCCCGGTCGACAATTTCGGATTGAGGGACTGTGTGACCTGAAGCCGCCTGCCCGTACCTCCGGGCACGGCCAGGCGGTGAACGGTTTGCGCCTCAGCTTGGCGGGTCGTAGGTCTTGGGGTCGTTGACCACCACCGTCTCTGTCACCGGCGGATCGAAGTCATCCCCTTTGCGTTCGGCGGCGGGAAGATCGTCGGTAGGCGCACCCATTCCAGATCTCTGCGTTTCCATCTCGGCCTCCTTGGCGGCCCGATCCGCCGGAGAGAGTCCGGCGGCGCGCGGCCCGTTGAATGTGATGAGGCTGGAGAAACCGTCGGCGGAAAAAGGGTCAGTGCGGAGAGAAAAATCTTTCGCAACCGGCGACAGACGACGGAGCGGCTGTCACGTCCAATCCCCCTCGAGTACGAACCCGGCCCAATAAAACGGCGCGCGCCAGCGCCGTTCTCGGCGCAGCGAGAGCTGCGCCCGGCGCAATGCCTGGGCAGGGGTGAGGCGCCCGCCGAGCAACCCGCGATAGAAGCGCCGCATCAGCTCGCCGGTCGCCCGGTCGTCGACGTCCCAAAGAGAGACGAGGACCCTTGGCGCACCGGCGCGCAGGAACGCTTCGGTGAGCCCGCGCTGTCCCGCGCCTCCGGCGGCATCCCCTCCACCGAGCGCCGTCTTGCAGGCGCTCAAGACGACCAGGTCGGCGCGCAGATCGAGCCCCACCACCTGATAGGCGCGCAACAGGCCGTCGACCGGCCGCCCCGCGCCGTCGAAGGCAGACAGGGCGAGGGCGGAGAGTTCTGGAAAGTCCTCGCTGTACAGGCCGTGGGTCGCAAAGTGGAGGATGCGAAAATCGGCCAGCGAGCCGCTCTCGACCAGCGCGCGGCTCGCGTCGAGTCCCGTCGCTACAAAGGCCGATCCGGGCGGGGCCAGCGCCTGGATCGCGTTTGCCTCGCCACCGGCGTAGCGAAGGCGTCCAAGAACCCCCGCCCCGCGCGGCTTCTCCTCATTCAAGCCCGATCGGCCTAGCCGTGGATCGCCGGCCGAAAAAACCGGATCGGCGACCAGAGCCAACAGATGAGGCGCAGGCGATCGATGCCGCTCCATCCTGCGCAGAGCCATGAGCACGGCGACCGAGGGGAGCTGCACGACTTCGTGATCGACCAGCAGCGGCGCCGGATCGAGCGCTTGGTCCCTTGGATGGGGCAGCGCCGAGAACGGCACCCGGCCGAGGCCTCCGGATGCCACCACCACCAGGCGTCGCGACCCGAGCAGGTCGGCAACCGGAGCGAGAATCATTCGACTGAGCCCCGCGACCGCCTGCCGCGCCGCGACCTCCCGGGTCTCGAAGCGGCTCTCGGGCAGCAAGCGATCGACCCGGCTCGCGGCCCGCTCGATCGTCTCGCGCGAGGGCAGCAGCACCAAGCGCCGGATCGATCGGGTCGCCGCCCAAAGGATGCTCCGCTCGGCGCCGAGGTGGAACTCGAGCAAGAGGGTCTCCTCGTCGAGCAGCCGTTCCTGGACCGCGCCCAAGTCGAGAACTTGAGGAGGAAGTATCGGCTCGCCAGAAGGGAGAGCACTTCCGGAAACCGAACGATACTCGTGCAGCAGGTCGTCGAGCGCCTGCTCCGCTTCGTTCGGCACCAAGCTCCCAGCGTCGGCTCTGCGGAGCACAGAGCGATGGCCGGAATTGATCCGGCGAGCCAAGGAGCGCAACCGTGCCGCACCCGCCGGGTCGAGATTCTGCCGACCCGCTGCCATCAGCTCGCGCAAACCCCGCGCCTCCGCCCGCTCGTGGAGTGCAAAGGCACGCCCGTCATACCCCGCCGACGGCTCGCGTCGGTGCCGCTCGGCCAACAGATCGACGAAAAAATCGAAGTGCTCCTGCCGCGAAGCCAGGAGCGAGGCCCGCAGATCGGCCCGATCGAGGGCCGCACCCAGCGCTTCGATGCGCGCCAGCGCACTCTCGATCCGCCGCTCGGCCTCCGCCAGACGGCCGGCCCGCAGGGCCAAGCGCGCGAGACCGAGGGAGGCGTCCTCCTCGATCCACTGCAACGGATTCTCGGGTGCGATCGAGAGCGCCTGCTCGTAGCGCTCGCGAGCACGATCGAAGGCGCCGAGCCGCTCGTAGGTGCGGCCGAGGTGGACGAGCACCACCGCGCGCGATGACCGGCGACCGAGCCGACGAAAGATCACCGACGCCTCAAAGAACGCACGGAGCGCAGGCTGCGGCCGATGGCGGGCAAGCTCCGCCAGACCGATGCTGTTCAAGGCTACCGCGGCGTCATTGGCGGCGCCCTCTTGGCGGCTCAATGCGAGAGCCTGGCCGAAATGGTCGAGCGCCTCGTCCACCCGATCGAGGTCGAGCAGGTCGTTCCCCAACTTGGTGAGGATCATGGCGCGCAAAGAGTAGTTGGTTCGACTCTCGGCGAGCAGCGTCAGCGCCGCGCGGTGGTCGTCGAGCGCGCGCTTTGGATCGCCCACCAAGGCGTGGAGGGTACCGCGATTGAACAGCACCCGCGCCAGGTTTTCCCGGTGGCCCAATCTTCGATTCAACTCGACTGCCCGGCCGTAGAGATCGAACGCATCGCCGATCCGCCCCTGGCGCAAGCGAGCCAGGGCGAGCGAGTTCGAGCGTGCCGCTTCGTTGGGCCGGTTTCCGAGCGGCTGCTCGATCGCCAGCGCCTCCTCGTAGGATCTCGCCGCCGCCTCGACCTCGCGGAGGCGAGTCTGGGCATCCCCGGCCTCTCCGAGAGCATCCGCCTGGTGCGCCGGCTGGCCGGAACGCGCGTAAAGCGCCGCGGCCCGTTCGAGCTTGCTCACCCCTCGGCGCAATCGGGCGAGATCGGGGCCGGCGGTTTCGAGCCGCCCCCACTGGTCCCAGGCCCACCCCTCGCGCACGCCGTCCCCGAGCCGATTCCAGAGCGCCGCCGCTTCCCGGTAGCCCGCGACGACCTCGCCCTCCCTCCCACCTTCCCGGTGCAGCCGCCAGGCGGCGAGAAATCGGGCGAGGGCGCGCGAACGGCGCACGTCGTCCGGCGTCGCCCGGCGCAGCGCCGCGATCCGCACTTCGACGATGGCCTCCAGGGTCGGGCTCCACCCTGCGATCTCGATCCGGTGGCGGCCGTCCGCAGGGGCGACGAAGAACAGCTCTTCGGGTTGCCTCTCGTCGCGGGGACGATCGACTTCGAGAAGGCGGAGACCGGTGGGACCGATTAGGCGGATCACCAGGTCGAAACCGTTCTGCTCGACGATCAGGTGGAGAAAATCGCCGCGCGCGAGCGGGAGGGTGTACGGTTGAGTCGCGCCGACGGCTAGGCGTTCCGTGCGCCGCCAGCCCGCTTTGGCAGGGTCGATCGCGATCGATCCCCGGTCTCCAAGCGGCGCCGGTGCGCGAGCGGGGGGCGAGTTTCGAACCGGGGTCGGCCCGGCTCGCTCTTGGCCGTCGCAACCGAGCGAGCCCAGGCAGACGACACCGAGCAGCGCGCCGCCGGCCCGGCCGAGCCTCATTCCACGGGACCGTTCACATCGAACTCGAAGCGCCCCATCGCCTGCCGTCCGCCCTCGCGATGGCCGTAGAGCACGATCCGGTGGCGTCCACTCGGCAGCGCGTCTCCGGGAATCTCCAAGCGGAAGCTCCCCTCATCGCTGCTCGGGACTCCCGCGAAGCGCAGCTCGACCGCATCGTCGGGGCCGATCACCTCGATGTCGAATGAGGAAAGCCCTTCGAGATCCGCTTCCGGATTCAGGATCAGCAAGGCCCGCCCTCCCTCGTCCGCCAAGTGGAGCACGGGGGTCTTCGCCGCCCCTTGCCGCATCGAGTCGAGGGGCACCAAATGGAGGAGGGGTGAATTCACCCGCGGCCGTTCGAGCTCGACGATCCGGCGCCATTGGACCAGGGTGACTCCGGCGAGGATCGAGGCGGCCACCGCCAACAACGCGGTCCCGGTCGGCAGCCGGCTCCGCCGCGACCGATGGATTCGGACCGGCGGGCGAGCGGAGGGCGCGATCCCAAAGGCCCGTTGGACCTCCCAGGCCGCCGTCAGCTCCGCCGCCGGGATTTCCTCCTCCGGCCGCGCCGCGGCGGGAGCCAGCAAGGCGTCGAGGAGGAGCAGCTCGGTCGTGCAGGCGGCGCACGAAGCGACGTGCTCACGGATCGCCTCGATCTCATCGCTCGTGTCGGGTCCGCCCGCCGCCTCCCGATAGGCCGCGAGAGCTTCGGGCGACGGGTGCTCGGAGAAGGAGGTCGCCAGAGCGCGGAGCGCCTGACGCAACGGGTCGGTCGGTTCGGATCTGGATGGCATCTCGCTCCTCCCCCAGTGCCGCGCGTCCGGGCCCCGCCCCTCAACCAGGGGAGAAACCGCTGCGGCGCACAGGTTTAGTCAGGCCGAATCATGCTCCGGCTCCTGCCAAGTTCCGAAATCGTCGCCCAGGACGGTGCGCAGCCGCTGCCGCGCCTGGAACAGGTGGGACTTCACGGTATCCACCGAGATGCAGAGCACCGCCGCGATCTCCCGATGCTTCAACTCGCGCTCGACCCGGAGCAGAAGCACCTGGCGCATCTGCGGCGGCAACGCTCGAATCGCGCGCACGAGCGCTCCGCGGCGCTCTTTCTCGTAGGCCGCACGGCTCGCGGAGACCTCTTTGGCAACCGGCTCCCAGGGCGCGTTTTCATCCTCCCGTGCCCCTTCGAGAGAAATTTCGAGCGCGTTGCGCTTGTCGCGGCGTTGGTCGCGGCCGGTGTTTCGTTGCAGGTTCGCGGCGATCGCGAACAGCCACGACTCGAACCGCCCGTCGTGGCGAAACGAGCCGAGCCGATGGAACAGCTGGCCGAACGTCTCCTGCGCCAGGTCCTCACAGTCGGGAGGGGGATGGCCGAAACGCGAGAAGTAGCGCCGGACAAAAGGGTAGAAACGCTCGAAGACGAGGCGGCTGTTGGCCTCGACCTTGAAACCGCGCTGCAGCTCCGAGATCGCCTGCCGGAGGTTTTCGTCGGCCCGGAAGTCGTTCGCCATGGCTCCATCGTCCGGGGACACTCCCCGAGATCGGGTCGAAACCGCCCGCGCTGTCCCGCGCCGCCAAACCTCCGGTTCCGAATCGACGAGAAGCCTATACCTTCGTGAACGCCGCTCGCCAGTCCGCGCGCGAGCCGGCCGGCGCCCCCGCCGCAAAACAATCAAGATTTCGATAGCACGGCCAAGAGCCCTCGCCGTACGCTCCTTCGCGTTGGATCTCGGGTCGTCCGAGATCCCGCGGTGCGAAGCCGGGGCGGTTGTTTCCGCTCCTCTCGGCGACCGATTCCCGGCTCGCGCCGCGCAGCTTTGAGGTTGACTAGCCCGCGACCGCACCTTCGGCTAGGCTTGTACGTATTCCGGATTTCCACCCTCGAACCTTTTCTGCGAGGACACCGCATGCGCTCGATGGTCCGCTCGATCTGTTTGTCGTGGGTTGCCGCTCTCACGCTCCCCCTCTGGACCGGACCGCTCGCCGCGCAAACCAAGCCGCCGGGCATCGCTCCCGCGAAAGGGAGCGCGGCCGAGAGTACGTTTGAGGATCCCCCCGGTACCAAGGGGCTCAAGTTCCGGCTGCTCGGGCCGGCCTGGGGCGGACGGACGACGCGCGCGGCGGGTGTTGTCGGCGATCCGAACACGTTCTACTTCGCCGCCGCTTCCGGCGGGGTCTGGAAATCGACCGATGCCGGCAAGAGCTTCAAGCCGATCTTCGACGACCAGCCGATCTCCTCGATCGGCTCGCTCGCGATCGCGCCGTCCGACCCGAACGTGATCTACGTCGGCTCGGGCGAGGCGAACATCCGCGGCAACGTCGCGGCCGGCAACGGCATCTACAAGTCGACCGATGCGGGCAAGAGCTGGAGCCACGTTTGGGCGCAGGAGGGGCAGATCGGCGAGATGACGGTCGATCCGCGCGATGCGAATGTCGCCTATGCCGCGGTGCTCGGCCACGCGTTCGGCCCGAATCCGGAGCGCGGCGTCTACCGGACGCGAGACGGCGGCCGATCTTGGGTACAGGTTCTCAAGAAGGACGAATGGACCGGCGCCTCGTCCGTGGCGCTCGACCCGAACAACCCGAACCTCGTGTTCGCCGGCCTCTGGCAGGCGCGTAGGCGGCCGTGGGAGATGACCAGCGGCGGCCCGGGCGGCGGCCTCTGGCTGTCGCGCGACGGCGGTGACAGCTGGAAGCAGTTGACCGGTGGCGGGCTGCCCGACGGAATGTGGGGCAAGGTGGGTGTCGCGGTCGCACCGTCCGACGGTCGGCGCGTCTACGCGTTGATCGAGAACGAGCAGGGCGGTTTGTTCCGCTCCGACGACGGCGGAGAGAGCTGGACGCTCGCGAGCGGCGACCGGCGCATCCGCCAACGCGCCTGGTACTACACCACCCTCACCATCCATCCGACCAACCCGAACGAGGTCTGGTGCCCCAACGTGCCGATGCTCAAATC
This sequence comes from Holophagales bacterium, assembly GCA_031404815.1. Taxonomy (GTDB): domain Bacteria; phylum Acidobacteriota; class Thermoanaerobaculia; order Multivoradales; family UBA5704; genus DASYKS01. The sequence continues at coordinate 62,831 of JANNIH010000134.1, forward strand.
GATCGATGGCGGCAAGACCTTCGAGTTCGTCGAGGGGGGTCTGCATCATGGCGACTACCACGACGTCTGGTTCGACCCGAAAAACCCGAAGCGGATGATCGTCAGTAACGACGGCGGCGTCGACATATCGTTTGACGGCGGCGAGAGCTGGAGCTTCCCAGCGCTGCCGATCGGCCAGTTCTACCACGCCGCGGTCGATAGCCGCCGGCCGTTCCATGTCGCGGGCGCGCTTCAAGACATCGGCACCGCGCAGGGTCCTTCCGACACGCTCGCCTACACCGGTATCCGCAATCTCGATTGGCATGGCGTCGGCGGCGGCGAAGCGGGGTTCATCGCCTCGGACGGCGCCAACCCGAACATCATCTATGCCGGCGAATATGGCGGCACGATCACCCGCTACGATCACGAGACGGGTCAGACCCGCAACGTCACGATCTATCCGGACAACCCGTCCGGGCATGGCGCCGAGGATCTCCTCTACCGTTTTCAGTGGACCGCGCCGATCGCTTCGTCGCCGCACGATCCGAAGACGATCTACCACGCCGGCAACCTCCTGTTCCGCACCCGCGACGCCGGCCAGACTTGGGCACCGATCAGCCCCGATCTCACGCGCAACGACAAGACCAAGCAGAAGTGGTCGGGCGGCCCGATCACCGGCGACAACACCGGGGTGGAGACCTACGCCACGATCTTCGCGATCGCCGAGTCTCCGGTCGCGGCCGGGACGATCTGGGCCGGCAGCGACGACGGCCTGGTCCACCTCACGCGCGACGGCGGTGCGCATTGGGAGAACGTCACCCAAGCCATCCCCGGCCTGCCGGAATGGGGCACGGTCTCGATGATCGAACCGTCGGCCAAGGACGCGGGCACCGCTTACCTGGTGGTCGACGCGCACCGGCTCGACGACATGACCCCCTACCTCTGGAAGACCAGCGACTTCGGTAAAAGCTGGCAGCGGCTCGGTGTCGCGGCGGCGCTCGGCAAAGGGGGGCTCGCGAAAAACGTCTATCTGCATGCCGTGCGCACCGATCCGGCGCGGCCGGGCGTGCTCTACCTCGGCACCGAGCGGGGTGTGGCTCTTTCGACCGACGATGGCACAACCTGGCGCTCGCTCAAGCTGAACCTGCCGACCGTCGCGGTGCACGATCTGGTGGTGGCGGGGTCGAGCCTGGTGATCGGCACCCACGGCCGCTCGATGTGGATTCTCGACGACACTTCGCTCCTGTTCGAGCTGTCCGAAGAGGTGAGGAAGAGCGACCTTCACCTCTTCCCCGCGCCCGATGCCGTCCGCTGGACGCTCCGCGAAGGGGTGACGCGCCAGGGGGCGTGGATCGCGAGCAACCCGGAGCGCGGCGTGCGCGTCGCCTACTGGCTGGGCAAGGCGCCGAAGGGCGAGGTGACACTGGAGATCTACACCGACTCCGGCCGCCTGGTGACCCGTCGGACCTCGCAAAAGCCCGAAGCGTCCGGCAGCTCCGAATACGTCAAGGACGAGCTCGACGAGCTCAAAGGCAGGGCGCCGGGTAAAGAACCGGGATTGAATCTCTACTTCTGGGATCTCCTCTGGGACGGCGCCGCGATGATCCCCGGGGGCATACTGGACGCCGGCTATCCCGCCTACGGGCCGACCGCGCTGCCCGGCAACTACACGTTCAAACTGAGTGTCGATGGCACGAGCCAGAGCATGACCGGCAAGGTCGTGGCCGATCCGCGCTTCCCCACCGCCACGGCCGACCTGGCCGCTCAGCTCGAACTGGCGCTTGGCGTGCGCGCCGATCTCGACCGCCTGACCCGCACCGTCCTACGGTTGCGCTCGATCCGAAAGCAGATCGCGGCGCGCAGCGACCTGGTGCGCAAAGACGACTCGAAAACCGAGCTGGTGAAAGCGTCGGACGATCTGGCGTCCAAGCTCGACGCGCTCGAAGGGAAGCTCCACAACCCGAAAGCAACCGTGGTCTACGACGTCCTCGCGTTTCTAGGGGGCGCCAAGCTTTACTCGCGCATAGCGCCGCTGTTCGAAGCGGTCAAGGGGGGTGACGGCGCGCCGACCCAAGGGATGCGCGAAGAGTACGCCCGACAGAAAGCCGACCTCGACGCACTCGCAGCCGAGCTGGATGGATTGATCGCCGGGGATCTCGCGGTTCTCGACCAGAAGGCCCAAGCCGCCGGGCTGCCCGGGGTGTGGGCGGGAGGGAAGTAGGAAGTAGGGTGGCGGTGATCGGTTCCGGCCCCGCAAAAATTTGCGGAAGTCACACGGAAACCCTGCAAACCACGCAGCGGAGGGCGAAGTCACGCAACGGATGCCGGTGAAGCAACGCAAAACCAGCGTGATGTCACCGAGAAATTCACTGAAGTCACGCAGAAATTCGGCCGTGTCACTGAAGAAATGGATTTCCTGGGGGACTTGAGGGAATTCTTGGGGGACTTCAGTGATTTTCTCGGTGGCTTCAGCGAATTTCTGGGTGACTTCAGTGATTTTCTCGGTGACTTCAGTGATTTCCTGGGTGACTTCAGTGGTTTCCTGGGTGACTTCAGCGAATTTCTGGGTGACTTCAGCGATTTTCTCGGTGACTTCAGTGAATTCCTCGGTGACTTCAGTGAATTTCTCGGTGACTTCAGTGAATTTCTGCGTGAGTTCCGGCCGCGAGAACACCAGCTCGGCGCGAGAATACGCGGCCTTGGGGTTTCATTCGGCGTCTTCCGGAATCGTCGCGCAGAGCTTGCGGTACCGGAGACGGAACCGACCGCTTTCGCTCTCCACCGGGGCGAGAACGCCGTCGTCGATCAGCAGCTTCAGATTGCGCCGCGCGACGCCGCGATCCAGCTCGTAGCCGAGCGCTCGGTTGAGATCGAGGTGGTCGAAGACTTCGGGAAGCCCTTCGAAGACCTGTTCGATCTGGCCGATCACATCCCAGGCCTTGCGCCGAGGTGGCGGGGGCGGGGGCTCCGATGCCGCGACCGGCGGGGGCGGGGGCTCCGATGCCGCGGCCGGCGGGGGCACGCTCCGCTCCTCTGCCGCGCCGGCCTCAAGCAGCCGAGTCGGCGCCCCGAGCGCCAAATCCTCGATCTGCGGCAGGAACGGCATTCCCCCGGCGGCGGAAGCCAGCCACACCAGATCCAGAGCGCGGATCTGCGCCAGACGGCCCGCCTCGATGAGCGCGATCGTGGCCTGATGCTGCTCGTCGATCCTCCGGCGCCGCTCCTCGTACTCTTCTCTGGAAAGCATCGATCGCGGATTGCAGCACAACCGGCCGAGGGCGGCAAGACCGCCTCCTCAAAGGCCGCTCAGACGCCTTCGAGCACACCGAACCGATCTACAGCTCAGAAGGCCAACCCTTCAGCCGCCGTGCCGCCCGGGCGAGCCCCGGGGATTGCATCCTGTCGCTCGGTCAAGCGTCGGCCGACCCTGAATAGACTGCGCCGTCGAGCGCCGAGAGCCGCCGCCGCACCAGCTCCAGGATGCGCCCGGCGCAACGCGTGTAGGCCGGCATCGCCTGGCCGATCGGATCGGGGAGGTCGCCGTCGGGATCGAGGCAGACGATTCTTGCCGCCGCGTCCGGCGCCAGGGCGCAGACCGCCTGCCGCAGCGCGCTCGTCATGCAGAAGACCCGCTCGGCACGGGCGATCTCCTCGAAGGTGACGGCGCGCGCCTGGTGCCCGCCTGAGGGGACACCGAGCTCGCGCAAAGCCACCACGGCCTCCGGGGTCATCGGCGCGCCGAGCCGTGGCGTCAGGCCGCCGCTCAGCACCGACCAGCCGGAGATGCCGCGCGCGGCGATCTCCGCCCGCGCGATCGCCGCCGCCATCGGCGAGCGGCAGGTGTTGCCGCTGCACACGAACAGGAACAGACGCTCCCCCGGCGTCGGCGCCGTCGGCACCGACGGCGCTACGCGTCGGCGGGCGGCCGCCGCCAGCACCGGCCAGCTCAATGCTAACAGGGCGAGCAGGACCCAGCCGGCGGCGACGTATTGGGCCGGGCTCGGCGGTTTGCCCCCCCAAAGGACCGTCACGGCCCACGACGCGACCACGCCGGCGAGCAGGCTCGAGCAACGGTTCAACGGCACGCAGTAGGTGTACTCGCGCCGAGAGACGTAGATCAGACTGCCAAAGACGAACAGCGCTTCATAGAGCAAGCCGATGGCGAAGGCCGGGAGCGCCGCGCCGGTGCCGAGGAAGGTGGTGAAGCCGTGCCGCAGGTCGAGGGCGATCTCGCCGCTACCGATCACGGCGGGGATCGCCAGCAACAGCACCAGCATGGGTGTCGACGCCATGTGCTCTTCGATGAAGTAGCGGCGGTTGACCTCCTCATCGCCCACCTTGGCGTGCCGGCTCATCACCAGGAAGCGGCCGACGTAGCCTGCGAGGTAGATTGCGAGGCTGAGGCCTGCGGCCCAGGTGAGCGCGTAGCTCTGCACGTCCGAGAGGGCGACGACCACCGCGATCAGACTGAGCGCCAAGGCGACCCACGCGCTCGGATGCACGCTCCGGCGCCGCAGCCGATCGACGAGTGGCGAAACGACCAGGACGCCACCGCGCATCACGAGCAACATGAAGAGGATGGAAACTCCACTGAACGTGTAGTTCAGGGTGGTGGCGCCGATCAGCAGGGCGGTCCAAAACGCCGCCCAGAGGACCTCCCGGCCGGGGACCGGGACTTCGAGCCCCCAGACCCGCCGACGGCGCGCATAGCCGAACCAGCCGCTCAAGGCGACAAACACCGGCATCCCGGCCAGTGAGCCCAGGGCCACGGCCGGGAGGAGCTCGAAGCCGGAGACCGCGCCACGAAAGCCCGGCAGGATGCCACTAGACAGCCCCTTGGCAAGAGCGCTGTACGGCACGTACCAGGCGAAATATCCGAGCGCCAGCCCCCACATTCCCAAGCCGCGCCATCGTCTAAGAGCCACGACGAACCTCCATCGCAAGGGCCTGAAGCAGAATTAGGGTCTGCACATCATAGCTGTAGCGCTTCCGTTATACCAGATCGCGAAGCGACTGAGATTCCATCTCAGCATGAAGTGACCACGCTCACCCCCGGCCCCTCTCCCCATCCCCGCCCTACCGGTTGCCCGCGTCGTCCTCGGTGTCGGCGTCCGCGTCCGCCGCGGGCTCGAGATCGTCCGCCGGCGTTGAGATGGCAGGCCGGGATGCGGTCTCGCGTTCGGCCCAAACCGGCGCGCGTAGCCCCGAGATCGAATGGGCCCCGGTTTCGGAGGAGCGCAACCCGGCGATCGCGTGGGTACCGGTCTCGGTGACCATGGCGTGCGCCGCCGCAGCGGAGGTGGGCGACCAGGGAGAGAACGGCGCGCGCGGCATGCCGCCGACCGCGACGATGTCCTCAGCCTCCCAACCCTTCTCACCGCGGCGCAGGGTGTATTCCAAGATCACCTCGCGGTTGGGCAGGCGATCGAAGACGTTCGAGTCGCGCAGCTGCGAGATGTGGAAGAAGCTGTTGCCGTAGGGCGAGCCGGGGCGGCGCGAATCGTAGATCCAGAGGTTGTCGTTGACCGTGGTCAAGAAGCGGATGAAGCCGTACTTCTTCTCCTTGTCCACCCAGTAGGAGATGCCGCGCACGCGCGATCCCTCGTCGTTCCAGTGCCTGCGGTCAGCCTGGCTCGGCGGCAGGAGCAGGTTCGGGATCAGATAGCCGGAGACGAACAGGTCGGCCTGGTTGCGCAGCGACTCGGCGACGTTTTCGAACGCCATCACCTCGATGCGCAGGCCGCGGTACTGGAGCGCCTCGATCACCTTGGTGAAATCGCCGTCGCCGGTCGCGAGCACGACGCGATCGAGCCGCTCGGATTGGAGCAACATGTCGACCGCCATGTCCATGTCGGCGTTCGCCTTGCCGTAGCGCTCGCCGGTGACCGAATCGAACTGCCAGCGGATCGGCTTCTCGACCACCTTGTAGCCGATGTCGCGCAACCGGTTGTGAAACTCCAGGACCTTGGCATAGGTCGGATCGTTGCGCCGCGACCGCTCCTCGTCGAAGCGGACATAGGCGTTGATTCGGGCGGCATCCGCCCCATCGCGGCAGGCGAACTCGCGCAGTACGTCGTACTGCATGCCAAAGCCGCCGTTACGGGTGATGTTTTCGACGTCGACGTAGATCCCTACTTTTTGGCTGGACATGTACGCTCGAATAGAAAAGTTTACAGGTGCTGCGCCGCGCGGCGGCGCCTGAGCTGCAGTGTATGGCAGGAACCCGATCTGAGGCTAGGAGGATCGTACCAAAGATCTTCTTGCGAGCTGTCTCAGGGCTCGCCGAGCGCCGCGAGCGGCAGGCGGAACAGCTCGCGCCCGGTCCCGGCCCGCGCGGCGACGAACAGAAGCTGGGAGCCGAGTGCCACGAAATCGCCCGGGGAGGAGGGCAGCCGCCCCACTTGCACGTCGCTCGCGAGGCGGGTGCCGGCGGCGGTACCCGTGCTCGACCATACCTCCAGACCGTGAACGCCGTCGGCCGAGAAGAACACCCGGCCACCCAAGCGAATGGAGCGGCTCGCCTTCGAACTCTCCCGGAGCATCGAGCAGCTTCAACGTTCCGGCCGGCATGCCGTCGCTCACCCAGAGCTGGGTGAAGCGATCGGCGATATCCACGATGACGTAGAAGAACTTTCCTCCGGGGCGACGGTCACCTGATATCCGATGACCGGATGGAAACGGGCGATCTCGGCCAGTTTTCGGCTCCCCGCGGGGCGGCCGTCGGTCTGCCACAGCTCCAGCGCCGACTCGGGAAAACCGCCCGATTCGACGAAGAAGTGCGCCTTGCCGCCGAGAACGAAACCCGTGTCGGCGTCGGGAAACTCGCCCTCGGGGCGGAACAAGAGATCGGCCCGGCGGCGGCGCCGGGTCGCAGGTTGGCCTCCACGGCTCCTTTCAGGGTCTCGACCGAACCGTCGGCGCCCACCACCCGGAACTCCAGCCGGCCGTCCACCGAAGTCCAGAGGAACAGGTTGCCGCCCGCCGTCCCCGCGAGTCTCGGATCGGACGACTCTGCGCCGGGCGCGAGATCGGCCAGGCGGCGCAAGCTTCTCGCTGCACCGTTGGTGATCCAGGGCTCGCGCCCGCCTTCAGGGTCGGACGCGGCGAAGATCGCCTCCTCCCCGAGGCGGCCGAGAAAGACCGGCGCCGAGCTCTGCGGCCCCGGGAAGAGATCGCGGAGCAGAAGCGTCCCGGCGGCCGTGCCGTCCGTCCGCCATAGCTCGGCGCCGAGTCCCGGTCCAACGGCGGCAAAGAGAGTGAGGTCACCCAAACGGAGAAAATCTTGCGGCGACGAGCCTTCGGCCCCCGGGGCAAGATCCGCGATCGGCGCCACCGCGCCGTCCGCCACTCGCCAGGGCTCGCACCCCGTTCCTTCGGAGGCAAACGAAACCACGAGATCCCCCGTGGCCACCCGCGGCAGGTCGGGACCGAACGAGCAGGTCCCGAGCCCGTTCAGTGGAGTGAGCACCCGGCGCGTGCCGGCCGCCGTGCCGTCGCTCTCCCACAGCGCGCTGAAAAGAGCCAAGTAGAGACGCCGCCTCCCGGGGAGCGGCGAGGTGTTAGGGCGCTCCAAGCGCGGTCAGCGGCAGGCGGAACAGCTCGCGCCCGGTGCCGAGGCGGGCGGCGACGAACAGCAGGTCCGACCCGATGATTATGAAATCGCTCGGAGAGGACGGCAATCGCCCGACCTGCACGTCGCTCGCGAGCCGGGTGCCGGCAGCGGTCCCGTCGCTCGACCAGACCTCCAGCCCGTGCCGGTCGTCGGCCGCCGCGAAGACCAAACGGTTGCCGATCGCGGTCAGATTCTGCGGCACCGAGGAGCGCGCTCCCTGCCGAATGTCGGCGACGCGATAGGTTCCTTCCGCCGTGCCGTCGGTCGCCCAGAGCTCGCGGCCGGTCGCGCCGTCGTCGGCCGAGAAGAACGCCCGGGCGCCGACCACGGTGATCCCGTCGGGCCAGGAGGGCGCCGGACCGGGGCGCAGATCGGCGAGCAGGCGCGTTCCGCCCGGCGTGCCGTCGCTCACCCAGAGCTCCTGACCATGCTCCGAATCGGAGGCGGCAAAGAGGAGCAGCTCGCCGAGCCGCGCGAGCGTGCGGATCGGATCGCCGTCGATCCGATGTGGCGACTCCACCAACTTTACCGTCCCGGCGGTCGTGCCGTCGGTCGCCCAGAGCTGGGAGACATCCTCACTGAAGTCGTCGGCGGTATAGAAGAAACGGCCACCGGGACCGACGATCGCTTCGCCGATGCCGCCAAAGCAGAAGTCACACGGATGGGCGAGCACGCGGCGAGTGCCCGCTCCGGTGCCGTCGGTGATCCAGAGCCCCAAAGGGACTGAACCGAACTGAACATCGAACGTCGAGGGGATGAAAAAGGCACGCCGCCTCTCCGGGTCAACCGCCGAGAGCATCCCGTAGCCAAAGAAGCGGTCGAACCCCGAGATCTCGGCCAGCCGTCGGCTCCCCTCGGGCCGACCGTCGGCCTGCCAGAGCTCGAACCGCGGATTCTCGGCGTCGCCTACCGGGGCGAAGAACAGCGCCTTGGCGCCAAGCCGGAAACCCCGGTGCGAACCCCGAACCTCGCTCGCGGGGCGGAAGAGCAGATCGATGCCGCCGCGCCGCGCAGGGGCGTGACGGATCGAACCGTCGGGCGCTTCGAGCACCACGCCCGAAGCGGTCGGCGCAAGGAGGAGTGGGAAATCTGCGGGCTCTCTCCCCGGCGTGAGATCGGCGACCAGCTCGGTGCCCGCGGTCTTTCCGTCGCTGCGCCAGACCTCGCCGCCGTGGGCATCGTCGATCGCGGTGAACAGCAACCGACCACCCACCCGGGTGAGTTGCCTCGGATACGAAGAGGGATCGCCTTGGCCCAAGTCGCGCAACAGGCTGGTGCCGCCGGGCAAGCCGTCGGTCACCGCCAGCTCGATTCCCAGCCCGAGGCCGAGATCGGCGCCGAACACCGCTTGGTCCCCGACGGCGGCGAAACCGTCGCCGTCTCCCCTCAAACGGACTCGGGCGACGCTCTGAACATCGCTCCCTGAAGCGGCGTTCAACTCAATCCCGCGGTCGGGATGGGAGGTCCAAAAGTAAACCCTGTCACCCACCACCCCCGCCCGCTCCGGGTTGGATGAACCGGCACCTGAGACGAAATCCCCGAGCGCTCGAAATTGCCCCGGAGGGCCGCTCGTCACCCAGAGCTCCCGCCCCTGTTCGACGGTCTCGGCAGCGAAGTAGGCGCCCGCCGAATCGCTCCCCAGATAGACCGGCAGAGAACCCGCGGGAGAACCGGCCGGTGCCGCCGGCAGAGTCCGGGCGAGCGTTCCATCGGTGGTCCAGAGGCGGTTCGGTGCACCGGGTAGGTCGGCCACGAACAGCGTCCACTCCCCTTGGCTCACGAACGATCGGGGAAACGAGTGGGCCGGCCCGGCGGCAACATCGGCGAACGCCTTCGCCACCCCACCGGCAACCCGCCACACCTCGCAGCCGGTGGCAGCGGTCGCGGCCGAGAAGTAGAAGTCGCCCGCCACGACCTTGGGCAAGTCGGCATCCACCGAGCAGATCGACTCCCCCGCGTCTTGACGGAGCGCGAGCAGGCGCCGGGTACCGGCGGCCGTGCCATCGCTCTCCCAGAGCTCCTCGACGCCGTCGATCCTGAAGTTGCGCAGATAGAGCCGCCGCCCACCCGGCATCGGCCGCGGCGAACCCGCGCCGTCGGGAATCGACACTCCGCCGCCGGCTTCGCCGGAAATCCGCACGAACGGTGCGGAGCCCGCGGGTGAGCCGTCGCTCGACCAGAGATCCCAACCGCGCAGCGACGGATGGAAGGTGGTGAACAGCACGCGGTCGCCACCCTCGCGCAGGAAGAGATACACCCCATCCGCCGGCCCCGGCGCCAGATCGATGAACGACCGCGTGCCGGGCCCGGTGCCGTTACTGCTCCAGAGCTCGACCCCTCGCGCGCCGTCCGAGGCGAGAAAGTACGCGCGCCCCCCCGCCACGACCGGCTCTACTGAGCCGAAAGAATCGCACGGCCCAGGGCAGAGATCGGTGAGCAGCGCGGTGCCCGCGGCCGTGCCATCGGTGCGGTAGAGCTCCGCGCCCAGCTGCGGGGTGCGCGCCCAGAACAGCGCCCGATTCCCAAGCGAGATCATCGACCGGGGGCTCGACGAGAGGTTCGGTCCGGGGTTGTGGCGCAGGTCGCGCACCAGAGTGGCGGGGGTGGCGGCGTAGGCGATGGCTACCTGCGCCACCCACAGCGCGGCGACGGTCGAAAAACGAAGCGCGGCATGGCGATTCATCGGCGGTCTCTCCTCGGGAGCCACGCCCGGTCGCAGCGGCGCGGCGGCTCGTACGTTCGGTTCTGTCTTGTCTTACGGAACCGGGGCGGAGAGCGTCGCGGGCGTCGTAAAATGGGTCCTCCACTGTTGGGTTGGAGTGGCTCGGCAAATAGGCGTGCTAGTCTGGACTCATGGCCTATGGCTTTGGCTTTCGAAGTCGAAGCGAGTTACAAACAGATTGAGGGGAAAGGACATAGCGTCGCCTTCAGCGATACTCGTGACCATGTCGCGGATCACACTGGCCCAACGTCCCGAGGGCGTACGGCTCAACGTACAGGAATTACTGGAGCGGGTACGCTCCGGCCGCATCCGCATTCCCGCCTTCCAGCGCCCCTTGCGATGGGGCCAGAATGATCACCAACTCCTCCTCGACAGTGTCCTCCGCGGGTTCCCCGCCGGGGTGTTTCTTTTCTGGCGGCGTCTGGCTCCTAGGGCGAGGGTGGTGCTCGGTCCGTGGTCCGAGGAGGTGGCGTCGAGCCCGGATGCCTGGTGGGTGGTTGATGGGCAGCAGCGAATCACTTCTCTGACCGGAACGCTTCTTCATCCGGATCCACTTCAGCCGACCAGCCCCTTTGCGTTCTACTACGACCTCGCCCGTGAGGAGTTCGTGCATGCAACACCGGCGAGCACGGAACGCCCGGAGTGGGTGCCGGTCAATCGCCTGGTCGATGCCGCCGACCTGGGCATTTGGTTGGGACAGTCTGGCCTAGACGTAACGCGACAACGTCAGGCTCACGATGTCGGCCGCAGATTGCGCGAGTATGAGATCGTAGGGTACGTCGTCGACAGCCCCGACGAGCGCGCGCTGCGTGCCATCTTCGACCGCGCAAACACTTCCGGCAAGCGCATGTTGAGCACCGACGTTTTCCAAGCTCTCCATGCCGGGTTGGATGGCGAGAAACCCGCAACATTCGCTACGCTCGCAACAGAGCTTCACAATGCGGTGCGTTTCGGCATCGTGTCGGACCAGTGGCTGCACAAGGCGGCCCTCGCCATCCGGGGCATCGATGCTTCGCAGTCGCTGAAAGGGGTGCTTCGCGAGCCGGGCGCGCTCAAGGACACCTTCACCGAGCTTCTGCCCGTGCTCCGAAAGGTCATCGAGCTCCTGCGCGGGGTCGCAAAGATCCCTCACTTTGAAGTGTTGCCCTATGGCCTGCCGCTTGCCGTTCTCGCCCGGTTCTACCATCTGTTCCCCGTTCCGAAAGAGCGGTCCGAATTGTTGCTCTCCAGGTGGGTCTGGCGCGGCGCCGTGAGTCAGGCTCATCGGGGAGAGAGCGTGCCCTACGTGCGAAGAAACTATCGTGCGCTCGTGGCCGGCGACGAGGAGGGCTCCGTGCAACGGCTCTTATCACTCGTCCCTTCGGCGTCACCCGCCCCGCGCAACGATCTGGAGTTGAGTCGCTATCGGCCGGCAACCGCCGCGACCAAGGTCGAGCTGGCGGCTCTCGCGGCCTTGCGGCCACAGCGACTGGTACCGGCCGATCCGCTTGAGCTCGATCTGGACATCGACATCAACGAGCTCTTCGGTCTCGTGAAGGCCAGTAAGCTGCCACATTGGGCACCCGCAATAGCCGACCTGCCGACGGGACAAACAATTGCCGCTCGCCTGCTGTGTCCTCCCCGCAGACCGGGTGATCCGAGTTGGGAAACCATTTTGACCCAAGGCTCGGACGACGACCTTGAATCCCACGGTTTCGACGGCCCCGCAAGGAATGCGCTGCGCTCCGGCGATTGGCAAGCGGCCCTCGAGGCTCGCGCACTTTGCGTACGGCACATCGTTTCGGAGTTTGTAGCGCAACGAGCGCACTGGGGTGAGAACGACCGGCCTTCGCTCGAATATCTCGCGGTCGATTCTACGCAACCATGACTGGATACAGTGGCCAGGCCTTCACCGTCCTGTTGCATAACGAGCCGGTCGCACAACTTCGCGTCCGCGACGACGGCTCGTCCACGCTCAGGTTTCTTGACTCCTATGTGCAGGCAGCACCGCGCCCGGTTCTGAGCCAGAAGTTCGAAGACTGGAACTTGTCCAAGAGTCGCCCCTTCCGGTCCTTGCCTCCCTTCTTTCAACATCTTTTGCCCGAAGGCGCGCTTCGAAAATACATATTGAGGGCGGAGCACCTCGCAGACTCCGACGTCGAGTTGCTTCGCCGACTCGGCCGTGATCTTCCCGGGGCGGTGGCGCTTGTTCCAGAAGATACCGCGGACGATGAGGTGCCCGGCCAGATCGTTGACGAGACACCCGCGCCGCCTACCCCGCCGATGGAAAGACGCCGCTTTTCGTTGGCGGGAGTGCAGCTCAAGTTCTCCGCCGAACGGAAAGGACGCGTGACGTTCCCTGCGCGTGACCGCGCCGGCAGGTGGATCGTCAAGTTGCCCGATCGGATGCACCCGCGCCTTCCCGAGCTTGAGCACGCCATGATGCGCTGGGCAACAGCAACCGGTTTCGAGGTACCCGAGACCGACGTGATCTCTGCGAGCGACCTTGAGGACCTGCCACCTCATCTTGAGTGGAGCGAGGGAAATGCCTACGTCTGCCGTCGATTCGACCGTACTGAAGATGGGTTGCCCATTCATATCGAGGACTTTGCTCAGGTCTTCGGGGCTGCCTTGACTCATGAGGGCAAGTACGACACCTATGGGTACCTGGCCATCGCCAAAGTGTTATCTGCGATCGCCGGGCGCGATGAGATGCTTCTGTTCTTGCGACGCCTCGTCTTCGACCTCGTTTGTGGGAATGGCGACAGCCATGTGAAGAACTGGAGCTTGAACTACCGCGACCGGTTTCATGCCCGGCTGGCACCTGCCTACGACATCGTGCCGACAGTCCTCTTCCCGCAGTACGCCCAGGCCCTGGCACTCGACTTTGTCGGCGTCACAGGCTTCTCCGAGATTACCCGTGACCGGTTTCGCCAGCTCGCCAAGAAGCTCGCGATGTCCCCGACGGATCTCCTGGGAATCGTCGACGAAACGATTGAGCGAGCCAAAGATGCGTTTCGAACCTCGGCGCAGGATTGGGCGCTCACGGCGGAAGAACGTGCCGGCATTGAGGCGCACTGGCGACAGGTTCCCCTTCTTCGGGGCCTTTGACTTTGGCGGTAGGCGGTGAGCCGCCGGGCGTCGCGGGCGACTTCTGTCGCTCGCTTCAGCCGCCCGCTTGAAGGACGTCGTGCGCGCGTTCGATCTCGCGGTGAAAACTCTCGGGGAGGCGAGCCCAGTCCATGAGGTCGACCCGGATCGGCAGGTTGCTCTCGATGAAGGCTTCTCTGAGGTCGGATAGCTCCGGGGTCTCCGCCCCGAGGTTCGCCGGGTTGCGCAGCACCAGGTCGAGATCGCTCGCTTCGTGGCCGTCGCCGGTTACCCGGCTGCCGTAGGCCCAGACCTCGGCGTGCGGCGCGTGGGCGCGCAGCACGGCGACCACTTGATCGAGGTATCGCTGGGGCAGATCCATCGTCAGGTCTCGGCGGCGAAACGGTCGCTTAAAACGGATTCCAGCAGCTTTGCGTCGGCGATGAAGGCGGGTAGGAGAACCAGGGTCTGCTTGGCGAAGCCTTCGCCGTAGTCGTGGGCGGTGTTGTTGCGGTTGTCGCGATAGGCGAACCAGCGCTCGACCTCTTCCAGCGTCATCAATCCATGTGCGGCCGCCAGGCGCAAGATCTCTTTGACCGGCGTGGCGTCCAACTTTTTGCCGCCGTGGCCAAAGTCTTTGAGTGCCCGCTTGAGCAGCTTGAAGCTGGTTTCCTGGGTCAGCTCATAGCCTTTGACGATGGCGTTGCGAAACACCTCCTGGTCGATGCTTTCGGGCACGGCCTCCCCGTACAAAGCCAGGGACGCTTCGAGCGTTCCGATGCAGCGCTTCAGGTGGTCGGTGGTGAGCGTCATGGGCTGGATTCTATGCCGGACCCTGATGTGCAGGGTGAACAAGTGCGACTCGGAGCACCGGCAGGAGCTCCAGGCGTTCTTGCGTGCTCACTTCTCAATAACAAGACGCTCATCCCGCCTCCTTCGCGCTCACGCCTACCGAACGAATCGAACCACCAGCTCTTCCGCAGTGGGTGTGTCACTCTCGTCGACCGCCGGGCTCCACTTGGCGCGCTCGATGGATTCCCTACAGCGCTCCAGGAAGAAACGGTGAATATGAGTCGAGGAGCCGCAGTGTGCCTTGGCTTGGCCATTGGGCTGAACCGTGACGTTGCAGCTAATGACAGCGCCATCGAGTACGTTAAATCCAGGTGGAGTCTTTGGATAGCTGAGCGAAAGTGGCCTCGCGTGCTTCACGAGCACAGGAAAATCCGTGTTGACCGTCGTCGTCTCGGTAAAGATACTCTGCGTTTCCGGGAACTCTATTGTCCCTGCCTGAAGCGGCGCCTCAAGCGGTGCCTCAAGCGGCGGCGTATTGCCGCCAATCACCTCCTCGGCCCCTGATTCATCTGGAATTCTTACGTAAATGACGACCATTCGATTCCCTGTGCTTGGAGGTTGATGCAAGGTTGGATCATCGCCACTCGGCTCATTCCCTGCTGGTGGATCAGGAGTGGGAGGTGGCTGCAGCATTGATGTCTCGCCTCCAGAAGGCGGAACTTCAGAAGTGACAGGTGTTGGGGATGTCGGATCAGAGGGCGGGGCGACCGCAGTGCCCTTTTTACTATCGACATACTGGAGGTACGTGATTACAAGCTGGGCACCACCGAAGAGAACTCCTGCGGAGGTGAGTGCCAGCGACACTACAGCATACTTCCACTTGCGCTTGAGACCTCGCCAACCATTCAGATTTGGAGGCAGCGAAGGGCCTAGAGGCTGCGGCGGCAGTTCCATTGAGGAGAGTCCGTTTCTCCCACCCTAGACTCCAGCCGACCATGCGTCTGGATCTAGGAGAGATAGGCCAACTATTGTGGGTACGCGAAAAAAAGGCGTAGGAAGGGCCAATGAGCGTAGGGCAAGCGCACGTCACTGCTTAGGAGAGCTGTTGTTGGACGACCACACGTCGATTACGCTCCACTTACGCTACACTCGCCGCCATGTCCCTCGGTCCTCCATCGCGCGATTACGGCCAGGGTATGGGGCAGCTTGCGGCCGGTCCCGGGGCGCGGAAGGAGGCGCTGCGGAAACTGCCCGAGAACGTGCGGCGGATCGGGCCGCGCGGCGGTGGATCGGGCGGGCCGCCGCCGTACGCCGAGCTGCGCGTCGCGTCGTCGTTTTCGTTCTTGGACGGCGCCTCCCCTCCGGAGGATCTGATCGCGCGGGCGGCGGAACTCGATCTGCCTGCGGTCGCGCTGGTCGATAGGAACGGCGTGTACGGCGCGCCGCGGTTCTATCGGGCGGCGAAACAGGCGGGGGTGCGCGCGCTGGTCGGCGCCGAGGTGACGCTCGGCGATCGGAGTGAACCTCCCCCCGCCGCCCTCCTCGCGCGCGCCGTCCGCTCCGCCCGACGAAGGCGTGACGGCGAAGAGCCCGACTCTCTGGACGCACCGCCGCCGTTGTTCGCTCCGCCCGGGGCCGACGGCGCTCTCCCCGACCTGCCCCGCCTGACGTTGATGGTCGAAAACCGGACCGGTTACAAGAACCTCTGCCGGTTGATCTCGGCCGCGGCGCGCGAGCGACCGAAAGGGGA
Organism: Holophagales bacterium; assembly: GCA_031404815.1. Lineage (GTDB taxonomy): Bacteria > Acidobacteriota > Thermoanaerobaculia > Multivoradales > UBA5704 > DASYKS01. Next base: position 78,755 of record JANNIH010000134.1, read on the forward strand.
TCCGCGCGCCTCTTGGGAGCTGGTCGAGCAGCACGCGCGGGGGTTGCGCTGTCTCACCGGCGGCGAGGAGGGGACGGTCGCCCGCGCGCTCCGCTCCGAAGGGCTCGATGGCGCGCGGCGCGAGCTGGAGCGGCTGGTGGCGTTGTTCTCCGGTCGCGTCCACGTCGAGATCGGCCGCCACCGGCTGCGCGAAGAGGAGCACGCGAACCGGGCTTTGGTCGACCTCGCGCGCCGGCTCCGGCTGCCGCTGGTCGCGACCAATGGCGTGCGCTACGCGAAACCGGACGACAAGCCGCTGTTCGACGTGCTGACCGCGATCCGCTATCGCACGACTTTGGATGCCGCGGGCAAGCTGCTCGCCGCCCACCGCGAACGGCATGTCAAAAGCGCCGCCGAGATGGCGCAGGCGTTCGCCGATCTGCCCGCGGCGCTCGCCGGCAACGTCGAGCTGGCCGCCCGGCTCGATTTCACGCTCGCCGATCTCGGCTACCGCTTCCCCGAGTACCCCTTGCCTTCGGGCGAGACCCCCGCCTCCTACCTGCGCCACATCACCTGGAACTGCGCGCCCGCGCGCTTCCGGCCGTTTTCGGGGAAGGCGCAGGCGCAGATCCAAAAAGAGCTGGACATGATCGAGAAGCTCGATCTCGCCGGCTACTTCCTGATCGTCTGGGACATCGTCCGCTTCTGCCTCGCCGAAAACATCCTCGCCCAGGGGCGCGGCTCCGCGGCCAACAGCGCGGTCTGCTATGCGCTGTCGATCACCGCGGTCGATCCGGTGCGGATGGATCTCCTGTTCGAGCGGTTCCTTTCCGAAGAGCGCGGCGAGTGGCCGGACATCGACCTCGACCTCCCCTCCGGCGCGCAGCGCGAGAAGGTGATCCAGTACGTCTACCGGCGCTACGGCCCGCATGGTGCCGCGATGACCGCGAACGTCATCACCTACCGCGACCGCTCGGCCGCGCGCGAGACGGCCAAGGTGCTCGGCTACTCGCCCGATCAAGTGGACAAGCTCGCCAAGCAGCTCGGCCGGTGGAGCTACGACCGCTCGCGCGGCGATCAAAAGTCGTTCGACGCGGAGCTCACCGCCGCCGGGTTCGACCCAACCGAACCGCGCTTACAGCGGTTCACCGAGATGTTCGAGAAGATCCAGCACCTGCCGCGCCATCTCGGTCAGCATTCGGGCGGCATGGTGATCGCCGCCGGGCGGCTCGACGAGGTGGTGCCGCTCGAACCGGCTTCGATGCCCGGCCGCACGGTGATCCAATGGGACAAGGACGACTGCGCCGATCTCGGCATCGTCAAAGTCGATCTGCTCGGCCTCGGCATGCTCGCGGCACTCGAAGAGGCCGTGCCGACCATCCGCACCTATGAGAAGAAGCATATCGATCTCGCCCACCTGCCGGCCGACGACCCGAAGGTCTACCGGATGCTTCGCGCCGCGGACACGGTGGGGGTGTTCCAGGTCGAGAGCCGGGCGCAAATGTCGGCGTTGCCGCGGAACCGCCCGGAGACGTTCTACGACCTGGTGATCCAAGTTGCGATCATCCGCCCCGGCCCGATCGCCGGCAACCTCGCGAACCCCTATTTCGAGCGCCGGCTCGGTCGCGAGAAGGTGACCTATCCTCACCCCTCTCTAGAGCCGATCTTGAAGCGCACGCTCGGCATACCGATCTTCCAAGAGCAGCTGCTGCGCATCGCGATGGTCGCCGCCGGTTTCACCGGAGGCGAAGCCGAGGAGCTGCGCCGCGCGATGGGTTTCAAACGCTCGGTCGAGCGGATGCATGCGATCGAGACCCGCCTGCGCTCCGGCATGAACGAGCGCGGCATCACCGGAGAGGCGCAGGACCAGATCGTCCAGGGGATCACGTCGTTTGCGCTCTATGGTTTTCCCGAATCGCACGCCGCGAGCTTCGCTCTGATCGCCTACGCGAGCGCCTACTTGAAGGCCCACCACCCCACCGCCTTCTACCTCTCGCTCTTGAACGCCTGGCCGATGGGCTTTTACCACCCGGCGACGTTGATCAAAGACGCCGAACGCCAAGGCGTCCTGATCCGCCCGCTCGACGTGCAGCGGTCGGGGTGGAACTGTCGATGGGAGGAGCGGAATGTGGACCAGAAAAGGGGCCCCGCTGGCGCGATCCGGCTCGGCTTCAAGTTCGTGCGCGGCCTACGCCGACAGGCGGCGAAATCGATCGAATCCGAGCAGGCGACGGCGCCGTTTAAAAGTGTTGAAGATCTCGCCCGCCGCTGCCGGCTCCACGCGCCGGAACTCGAAATGCTCGCGAGCCTCGGCGCCCTCGAAGCCTTGGGCGGTGTCGGTGAACCGGGCCGTTCCAGGCCCAAGCCCGGGCTCCCCCGTCGCGCCGCGCTCTGGCAGGCAGCTAGAGTCGGCCGACCGGCCGGTCCGCTGCTCGAAGCGCTCCCCGACGAGGCACCGTCTCCCCTCCCCGAGATGACGGCGCAAGAGAAGACCCTCGCCGACTACGCCGGGCTCCAGCTCACGCTCGGGCCGCATCCGGTCGCGTTCTTCCGCATCGGGTTGACCCGCCAGGGCGTGGTGATCGCCGCCGACCTGCCGCGCCACCGCGACGGCGAGCGGGTGCGCATCGCGGGCTCGGTGATCGTCCGCCAACGCCCGGGGACCGCAAAGGGGATGCTGTTCCTGACCCTCGAAGACGAGTCCGGCATGTGCCAGGCGATCGTCTCCCCCGACCTGTTCCAGGAGAACCGCAAGATGATCGTCGGCAACCCCGGCCTCGCGGTCGAGGGGAAGCTGCAAGAGCGCGACGGCACCCTCTCCGTCCGCGCCGAAAAGTTCTGGCCGCTGCGCGATCTCGCCGCGACGCCGAGCCACGATTTCAGATGAGGTCCACCATGCTCTTGGCTGCCACCCATCTCGCTCCGCTTCCCTCTCGGCTCCATGCTCCGACGCGAACCTCTGCTAGCATTGCGGAAATGGCCGAGAACAAGCTCTTCTTCGGAGACAACCTCGAGGTTCTACGTCGCCACATCTCCGACGAGTCGGTCGATCTCATCTATCTCGATCCGCCGTTCAACTCGAACGCCAACTACAACGTGCTGTTCGCCGAACAGGACGGCTCGCGGGCCGCTGCGCAGATCAAGGCGTTTGGCGATACTTGGGCATGGGACGCTTCGTCGGCGCTCGCTTACCAAGAGCTGGTTGAACAAGGGGGCCAGGTCGCGCAAACAATGATCGCCTTCCGCACCCTTCTTGGTACCAGCAACATGCTTGCCTATCTGGCGATGATGGCGCCCAGGCTTGTAGAGCTTCGGCGAGCCCTCAAGCCCACGGGAAGCCTATACCTCCATTGCGACCCGAATGCCAGCCACTACCTGAAACTCCTCCTCGACGCGGTCTTCGGTCTTGCACAATTCCGCAACGAGATCATTTGGCGGCGCGCCGACCCAAAAGGCCATGCATTCACTCGTTTCCCATCAACCCATGACACCATCCTTTTCTGTTCCAAGGGCTCAGCACCTACCTGGAATTCACCTCACAGAGGCTACGATTCCGACTACCTCGAGAGTCACTATGCGAGCGTCGAAGAAGAAACCGGTCGCCGCTACACACTCAGCGACTGCACAAACCCCAACAAGAATCGTCCAAACCTGACTTATGAGTGGATGGGTATAACGAAAGTCTGGCGTTGGACCAAAGAAAGAATGCAGCGATTGCATGACGAGGGTCGCTTGGTCTACACGAAGTCCGGAGCCCCAAGGTACAAGAGGTATCTCGATGAAATGCCGGGTACGCCCGTCACAACGATTTGGGACGACATCCCTTTCATCAATTCACAAGCTCAAGAACGCCTCGGTTACCCGACACAGAAGCCCGAAGCGCTGCTCGAACGGATCGTCGCGGCCAGCAGCAACCCGGGCGATGTCGTGCTCGACCCGTTCTGCGGCTGCGGCACTGCGGTCGCCGCGGCGCAGAAACTGGGTCGCAGCTGGATCGGCATCGACATCACCCATCTCGCGATCAACCTGGTCAAGCACCGCCTGTTCAATGCGTTCGGCACCGAGGCTCGGTACGACGTGATCGGCGAGCCGGTCGATCTCACCGGCGCCGAGTCGCTCGCGGCGAGCGACCCCTACCAGTTTCAATGGTGGGCGCTCGGCCTGGTCGGAGCCCGACCGGCGGAGCAGAAGAAAGGAGCCGACAAAGGGATCGACGGCCGGCTCTACTTCCACGACGAGAGCACCGGCGGCACGACGAAGCAGATCATCTTTTCAGTCAAGGCAGGCAAGACCGG
>JANNIH010000135.1:0-5405 GCA_031404815.1 Holophagales bacterium
TTGTGTCGTGGTGCCTGTTTCAGGGTTGAGAGCGATGAAACCGCCTTCTTCGGCATGGGTCAGAACCACGGTGAGCTGCATGACGAGACCTCCGACCAAGGGCCTGGGAGTGAGAGCTGCTGACCCTGCGGCGACAGGTACCGCGGAGCCTTGCAAGTAGGCTAGCCGGAAGATGGCAATCCCGCAACCACACTGGCCGGAATAGGCGCCAGCCTAAACGGGAGCGATCCCGATCCTCGTGCGGCGAACGGGGTCAGATCAACCGCTCCCGGCCGAAAACGTCAGTTGGCAGAGCGAGCTGCAACCGGCGTGCGGCAGAAATCATGCCGAACTCGAAGCTCGTGGGGCCTTCGGGAGCGTCGAACCAAAGGGTCGGAACGTGGCACCGCAGCCACCAGTCCAGCCGGCCCGATCGCCAACTGGCCCGCTCGGACGAACGGCAGACCGGGCGGGAAACTCCCCCCGGGAGATTGACCCGCCGACCGCGTTTGCGTCACCCTGTGACACATGAAACGAGTCTCACTCCGCGAGCTGCACGAAAACACCGGAGCGCTCGTCCGCGAGGCGGTACTTTTGGGTGGCATCGTCATCACGGATCGCGGCGCACCCATTGCCCGCATCGAGCCTGACCAGAGCCGGTTCGTCGACCGGCCGTTTCAACGTCGGCGCGTTCTTCCGGCCTATCAGGAGCTGCTCGACACCGGTGCGCTCCAAGGTGGTACGGACAGCTCGCAGATCGTTCGCGAGGACCGCGACAGCCGTTAGTAGGCTTCCCCATGCTGTACTTCGACGCCGCCTTCATCGCCAAGTTTTATCTTCAAGAACCGGAAAGCGAAGCCGTCCGCGCACTGACCGAAAACTCGCCGGGCGTCGTCAGCCTGGTCATCGGGCGGCTCGAAACCGAGCTGGTGTTCTCGCGCAAACTACGCGAAGGCGCCCTCACGGCAGCGGCTCAGGAAGCCCTCATCGCCCAATTCCAGATCGACTGTGAGGACGGTCTCTGGAGCTGGCTGGGCGTGAATCGAATCTTGCGGGACATCTCGGCAGCCGGTATCTCAAACGGCCTGCCACCGATCCTCGGGCGTGTGAGCTCAAGGAACTACCCGGCGAGGCCACCCGCGTGCCAGACTAGCGCCATGCCGCCCACCATCGCTCTCGTTGGCGTCGCCTTCGATGACCAATCCTCGTTCCTGCGCGGTGCCGCCGAGGCTCCGGCAAACGGATGAAGATTTGCATCGTCGGGGCCTCTGGAAAACTCGGCAGGTACATGGTGCAGCACGCGCAGGATCGCGGCTACGAGGTGGTCGGCGTGTGCCGCGAGCAGAGCGTGGAGAAGCTCGACGCCTATAAGGGGCGCATCACAATCATCCCCGGAGCGACGAACGACCGCCAGGTCATCCAGCGCGCCGTCGCGGGGTGCGACGGGGTGCTTGTCGTGCTCGCCCCGTGGGGGGTTCACCAGTACGCGTCGGGAACGGCCCAAGCGGTTCTCGACTCTGCGCGCCCGGGGGCGCGCCTCGTCTTCTCGTGCGGCTGGCACATCACGCGCGACGGCCAGGACGTCTATTCGTGGAAGCTCAAGGCGATCGTGAAGGTCTTCGGCAAACTCGCGCGTCTGGCTCGCTTCGCCGAACTCGACGACCAGGTGGAGGCTTGCCGGCGGGTGTTCGCCAGCGACACACGCTGGACCGTCGTGCGCGGGAGCGACCTCGAGGAAGGCGAGAGCCAGGGCCTGCCCGTTTGGAGCCGGCATGTGGGCGACCCTATTCTTGCGAGCAACCTGACACGCCGCGTGGACTTTGCCCTGTTCATGGTGGAGGCGCTCGAGAACGATGAACTCGTCCATGAGGCCCCGGCGATCGTCGGCTGCAAGACGCCCTCTGCGCTCGCGCACGCGGGCGATCATCGCCTCGATCAACTCCCCGATCCGCTCGCGGTACGGCTCTCCCGACAGGACACGCAGTTCGAGAAGCCAAACCACACACAAAGACAGCGAAGCAACGCAAAACCGCCCAAAACCAGGCCTCTGGGCTGACGAAGCCACGCAGAAATTCGCTGAAGCCACCGAGAAGAACGTTCAAGCCACACAGCCGAGAAGCGAAGTAACGCAGAGAGACAACGAAGCAACGATCGGAGGCGGTGAAGTAACACAAGGAACCACCCAAGCAACACACCGGACGGCAAAAGTTACCGAACCCTCGGCTGAGGTCACCGAGAAATACGCCAAAATGGCCGAAGAATCCGGTCGGGTCGCCGACGAAGCGGGTCACCTGCGTGGCTTGGGCGAATTTCTGTGTGGCTTCAGGGGTTTTCTCGGTGGCTTCAGTGAATTTCTCGGTGGCTTCAGCGAAGTTCTCGGCGGCTTCACCGTTCCGCTCTGTGGCTTCGGGATTCGCCTCTGTGGCTTCACCGTTCCGCCGGGTGGCGTCGGCGTCCGTCGCGGTGGCTTGAGCGTTTCGCCGGGCGGCTTGAAGGATCGGCGCGACGGCCTCGGCGAATTGCGGCATGGACCAGCGGCGCGGGCGATTTCTTGGTCTTGGCCGGTTGAGAGATGTCACGGTCGCTCACGGCGGGGAACTCTATGCAGGGGTGGTGGTTGGGGGCAAAGGGGTGGGGCCCACCAGATCTCACCGCGTCGCGGCAGCAGGGGGTCACTCATAGAGAAGGGCTTCGGCCTGGATCGCGAACGAACTCTCGATTTCGGTCTCTGCTTGGTCCGCGGCGAGCAGGTCGTACGCATGGCTCAGGCGCTCGTCCAACGACCGCTCCGCTTTCTCCGAGACGGCTTCCTTCACCAGCCGGTTGATGCTGATCCCCCGGCGATTCGCCATGTTGCGAGCCGCTTGGTATACCTGAACGGGCAAACGAACCGTCAATGCATGCTCCATGAGCGTGGCCTCCAATGCACCATTTCATGATACCAGTCCGGGTACACGCCAAGAAGATGACATTCGACCAATTCGTACAAGTTCTGAGGAACCAAGACCAGCAGCTCCCTGCGTGTCAGGAGCGTCCGAATTGCCGCGCGTGCCACGCCGGCCTGCGGATCCTGCGACCGCGTCATCCGGGTCAGCAGGTTGGTGTCTAGCAGCGGGCAACGAAGCACGATCGCTACTGCCCGAGGCTGACGCGAAGGCGGTCGCGCTTGCCCGGCCTGGGGTGTTCGGGTCTCGGACTCGAAGCGAATCGAAGCTGCCCGAACCTGCTGTGCCCCGCGGGTAGGCATCGACCGGCAGGCACGCAATCTTTTGCGGGTTCAGCGACAGAAAGCCTCGGGTTCGTCCGCGTCCACGGGGACGAACCACGCTGGCCCCGTGATGCTAGGATCAACTGGGAGGTTGACTATGGCTCATCCACGCTACTCCAGCGACGAGATCACCGAGCGGGGCCAAGCTCTCGACGAGCGCGACATTCAAGGCGCGCTTCCGATGACCGCCCGGGGAAATTTTCTCGTTCTGGATATCGAGACCGGGGATTTCGAGGTGGACCCCGATCAGCTCGCCGCCGTCAAGCGAGCTCGGTCGAAGCATCTCGATGGCGCCTTCTATATCCTCCGGGTCGGTCATTCGGCGGCCTATCGCCTCGGACGTAAAACTCTGGCAACCCAAGCATGCTGACCGGTTACGTGACTGCCGACAAAGAAGCGGTCCTCCCGATCGAGTTGTTGGATGCACGAGGCCAAATCCTTCGAGTCGAGGCGGGGATCGACACCGGTTTCAACGGTTTCTTGACCTTGCCGCGAACGGCGATCCAAGACCTCGCGCTTGTCTTCGTCGGGCCGACACGGGCCGCTCTCGGAGACGGAAACGAAGTGAGCATGGATCTTTTTCTCGCGGCCATCCGATGGGAAGGCGCTCCGCGGGACGTTCTCGAAGCAGAAGGCGGGACTCTCGTCGGCATGGCGTTGCTTGATGGCCACCGTGTCGTCATGGATGTGGAAGAGGACGGCGTGGTTTCCATCGAGTCCCTGGCGAAAATCCGGGGTGTGCATTGAGGCGCCCAGGGCTCTTCGCGGGCCTGACAGAGGCGCGTCTTGGTGGGATGGATTGAGCACGCCACCGGAATAGGTGCCGGAATAGGTGCCGGCCTATTGGAGACAGGCCGAGGGGGCTCGATTCCCGTCGCCGCTTGGCGAGCGGCAGCTTGGGCGTTGATCGCCGCGCAGACGCTCTTCCCATTCTTGGGTGCGGTCGAACCAGGTCCCCTCAATTGGCTCGCCGGTGAGGAGCGCGGTGACGCAGTGAACCCCCGGCCAGGCCCGTGCTTGTCTTACGCGAATCACGGATAAGCTCCGGAGGACCCGTGGAGGATCTCGAAATGACCAAGGCTCTTCCGCTCTTGCTGGTGCTGCCGCTGAACCTGATCGCGGGCATGGCTGCCGCGGCTCCCGATACCTGCGTCACTGCGAAGATCGACGGTGATGATTTCGTCGGACTATCCACAGAGGGGGCGGGGCCGGTCGATCCTAAGGTCGAGATCTGGATCGGTGCCGATCGCGTTTTCAACCGTCAAGGCAAGGTCGCCAAGATCCTGCGACTCGACCAGAAGCGCCTCTACCGAATCGATCCGGAGCGGAAGATCTATGCTATCGAAGAGTTCCGCACCGAAGGTCCTCTTTGGGAACGCGTACCGGATCCGAACTGGCCGCCCCTGGATGCGGAAGCTCAGGAGATTCTTCGCCAGAAGTTCACCGCGTTACCGACGAAAGAGACCCGCAAGATCGGTCCCTGGCAGACTAAGCGATACGACGGCAAGCTCCAGAGCCAGCTCGAAGCGGGGCGAGTCCGCCTTTCCTGGTGGCTCGCCCAGGACGTGAAGATCGAGGATGGCGCCTACCGGCAGTTTCTATTGCTCGAATCTCCGGCGCTCGCGCCGCTCCTGGAGAACCCGGGATTTCCCGTCCTTCGCGAGCACTTTTTCCAACAGCCCGGTTACGAGGTCAAGTGGAGGTTCACCGTTCAGAAGATCGAAACGTGCGATGCTCCGGCCGGTCTCTACGATCCGCCGGCCGGATACCGCCTCGTCAATCTGACCGAATTTCAGACGGCTCCCTCCGGGAATCCGGAGTAATCCTCGGTCGAGCTGCCTAGGGCGAGCCTTCCGGGGCTCCGGTATCCCGAAACACGAGGGAGAAGACCTGCCGTATAGGTGGAACGACACACCCCGAACTCCCTGGGCGAAGCACGCTGTGGCTACCGCTCTGGCGGACCCGGACAAACCCTAAACCTTCAAGAACGCGCACGATGCGCGCCCCTGAGAGATGCGGCAGCTTAGGCATGGGCAGGGACGAAGAAGGATGTAACCAGCGGCGGCAGAGAGCTGGCCAGGGGGAACTCCTGCAAGTAGAGAGTGGTGGCCTCCCTCAGATTCTCGAGCGCCTCTTCGATCGACTCCCCTTGTGTCGT
>JANNIH010000136.1:0-33635 GCA_031404815.1 Holophagales bacterium
GGGGTTCCGGTAAAACGATAGGCTGAGCAAAATAGTTTTCGCCCCCGGCCAAAACCGACGATCGCGACCGACCTCAGAGGGTTCGCGACCGGATTCCGCAACGCCCCGAGCGAGCCCGGAGAGTCCCGCAGCCGGCACGACATGCCGCGCACCGAGATCGGAGCCGGCGAAGGTGGGTCTGAGGGTTCGCGACCGGATGCGCGAAGTCCGGGATCGAGTTCGGAGGGTGCGCGAGCGGATCCTGGAACACCCCGACCGAGTCGGAAGAGTCTTCGGGAGAGCTTCGAGCCTCCCAAAATAGGTGGGGAACACGCGGACCCGAGTCGCGACAGCGCAGAATCCGGTCCCGAACTTCGAGTGCCGGCTCTCGCCAACGGGGACCGCGCACCGGCAACCTGAGACCGAGCAGCGGGCCGTCCAAAATCGCCGGGAGAGGTCGGGCCCCAAGTCACCGCGCTCCTGAATCCCCCGCCGATCGCCGCGACCTGGGTCTCGACGACTCGGAACCCAAGCGGGAAATGCGGGAACGGGCTCGCCACAGCCGCCCGTCGCGCTCTACGGTCCAAGGACCGGTCCGGAATGTCGGGACTTCGCTTCCGACGACCGAGCCCTTGATCGCGACCCTCAAGAGCGCGAACATGGAGGGCGTGCGTGCAAAGCGCCTCTCCATCAGCCCCAACCGAGCCGACGGCACCCCGATCGAAGAGGCGCCGTTCTGGGTTCTCCTGATCGCCACCCCCCTGATCGGCGCCGTGCTCTTCCTCGGCACCGTCGGATTCCAAGACGCTCTGGGCGTCTGGCACGGCCAGTGGAAGCCCACCGCAATCGGAACCCTCGCGGCCTCGGCGATCCTGATCGCCACCCTCGCCCGCCTCAAACCCTGGCGCCGCCTCAAACCCGGAGAGCCGGACACGCGACCCCGCCTCATCCGCTTCGCCACCTGGCTGCTCGGAACCGCCGCCTTCGCCTTCATCCTGGAAGGGCTGCTCGCGTTGATCTGGGCCGATCGCCACCCCGGCCCGGTGGGGGTGGCGTACGTGATGATCGTGATCGCCGGGGCTCGGGGGCTGTTGGGGTGGGCGGAGCGGGTCAAGAAGAGGGATCAGAAATGAGGTCGGCTACCTTCCCGGAACGATGCGGAAGCGGCGCTTTCCTTCGATTCGGTAGGTTTCGAAGTCGTCGTTGTCGATGGTGAAGATCGTGGTCAAACCCTCCCGTCTCGCGAGATGAACCAAGGTGGCATCGGCGAAGTCCATCGGCCGATCACGATACCGGTCCATGAGCGCTTGGAGGTCCGGAAGATCCTCGTCGCCGATCGGGAGCAGCGTCACCGCACCCGAGCGAAGAAGCGCCCAGGCGGCGGTCTCTTGCCTCGGATCATCCAGGAGGTGAAAGAGTTCCGTAAGGACCGCCGCCGAGGTCGCCAGCGGCAAGCGGAGGGTGGCAAAGGCCTCAACACAGCGCTGGTGCCAGCGGTCTCCGCGATCCAGGAAGGCGAGAAGAGCGCCGGTATCGGCGAGACCCCGCGGCTGCAGGTCAGCGCCCATGGCGGCTGGCGATCCGAGCACGAACCGCGGCACGAGCATTCTCGGCTCTCTGGGGGTTTGTCCCTTCGATCGAGCCGGCGCACTTCATCGCAGCCGCTCGCAATCGCTCTTCCTGCACCTCGACGCTTCCGCTCCGCCGCGAACGTTCCAGCCACTCTCGGGAGATCTGTTCAAGAAGCTCCGCCAAGCTCTTCTCCTCGCTCTGAGCCGCGTCTTCGAGCTCGGCCTTCAAGGGAAGGGATAGGCGCCAGCTGTAGACTTCCGTCTTGGCCATGCACCACAGCGTAGTACAGCTTCTCGGATGGGACAAGCGATCGCGCGAGGCCCCGGGTGTAGGGGCGTAGGACTTCGGGGATGAGGACCGATCCGTCGGCCTGTTGGTAGTTTTCTAGGACGGCGATCAGGGTGCGGCCGACCGCCAGGCCGGAGCCGTTCAGGGTGTGGAGGAAACGGGGTTTGGTGCCATCCGCGGGGCGGTAGCGGAGGCTCGCCCGGCGGGCTTGGAAGTCCTCGCAGTTCGAGCAGGAGGAGATCTCTCGGTAGGCGCTCTGGCCGGGGAGCCAGCCTTCGAGGTCGTAGGTCTTGGCCGCGGAGAACCCCATGTCGCCGGTGCAGCGGCAGCGACCTCCATCACCGCGCCGGCATTCTAGAGGTCGCACCACCGGCCGCGGGCAAATAACACTCCTCGACGTAGTCGCGCACCATACGGTCGGCGTTGAAACGCCAGGCCATCGTGTGGATCGCCCGTTTGACCCGAGCGATCCAGGCGCGCGGCAGCCCTTCGGCGTCGCGCTCGTAGTAGAGCGGGATCACCTGCTGTTCGAGCACCTGGTAGAGCGATAAAGCGTCGCGCGCGTCTTGAATCTCGGGGTCCTGATGATTTTCGCCATGGCCGATCGCGAAGCCGTTGCTGCCGTCGTACCCCTCGGCCCACCAACCGTCGAGGATCGACAGATTGAGCACGCCGTTCAGAATGCACTTTTGGCCGCTGGTGCCACACGCCTCGTTCGGGCGGCGGGGGGTATTGACCCAAACATCCACGCCTTGCACCAACTGGCGGGCGACGTGCATCGAATAGTTCTCGGCCAGGACGATGCGGCCGGCGAAACGTGGATCTTCTTCGAGCTGGGACACTTTCCGCGCCAGCGCTTTGCCCGCCGCGTCGCGCGGATGGGCCTTGCCGGCGAAAACGATCTGAAGGGGACGTGTCGGATCGCCCACCAATCGCGCCAGGCGATCCAAGTCGGTGAGCAGTAGATCCGCCCGCTTGTAGGTCGCGAACCGGCGCGCGAAGCCCAAGGTGAGAGCCTCGGCTTCGAGGGGAACCTTGGTGGGCTCGGGCAGGTTCTCCCGGTGGCGACGTTCGGCGAGCCGACCGCGCACGAATTCCAGCATTCGCCCTTTGAGCACCTGGTGGACCTCCCAGAGCTCCGCCGCCGGCACCTCTTCGATCCCCGCCCAAAGGTCGCGGTGGGCCATCCTCTCGGTCCAATCGGGGCTCAAATGACGGACTAGTAGCTCGTGCATGTCCGAGGCGATCCAAGTCCGGACGTGAACGCCGTTGGTGATGTGGCCGATCGGCACCTCCTCTTCGGTCTTGCCCGGATAGAGGTGATGCCACATCTTGCGCGACACCCGGCCGTGGAGGGCGGAAACACCGTTCGCCCGCCGGGTCAATTGCAAGGCGAGGGCGGTCGGACAGAACAACGAATCCGACTCGGCCGGTTTTTCCAAGCCGAGCGCCACCAGCTCGCCGGGGGTGAGCCCAAGCGCCGGGAAAAGCGGTTCGAGGTAACGGGCGGCAAGAATTGGGTCGAAGCGATCATGGCCTGCCTCGACGGGGGTGTGAGTGGTGAACACCGACATCGCGGCCACTTCGCGCAGCGCCTCTTTCGCCGACAGCCCCTGATAGGCGGCGAGCTGGTGGGCACGCTCGAGCAGGGCGAACGCCGAATGCCCCTCGTTCAGGTGGAGGACCGAAGGGTGAATACCGATCGCTTGGAGCGCGCGGCAGCCGCCCACCCCGAGCAGCACCTCCTGCTGAATGCGAGTCTCGGTATCTCCGCCATAGAGGCGGTCGGTGAGCGAGCGATCGGCTTCGGAATTCTCGTCGTCACGGGCATCGAGCAAAAGGAGTGTGCAGCGCCCGACCGCGACCCGCCAGATCCGCAACTGAACGATGCGACCCGGCAGCTCGACGGCGACCCGCACGGGCAGGGCGTCCGGCCCGAGGACCGGCGAGATCGGCAGCAGCGCGGAGTCGATCGGCTCGTAGTGGTCCTTCTGGTCGCCCGCGGCGTCGATCAGCTGATGGACGTAACCCTGATGGTAGAGGAGTCCGACGCCGACCACCGGCACCCCTAAGTCGCTCATGCTCTTCAAATGATCGCCGGCGAGGACGCCGAGACCCCCGGAGTAGACCGGGATCGACTGATGGAGGCCGAACTCGGCCGAAAAATAAGCGACCGGCCGCGCGAGCAACGCCGAGGCGTGGACGGCGCCCCAGCCGTCGCCGCCGCGCAGGTATTCGCTCAATCGGCGATGCGCCTGGTCGATGCGGGTCTGCATCTCGAGCGATGAGACCCGCCGGGCGACGCTGCCGTCGTCCAGCCGGTGCAGCATCGCGACGGGGTTGTGGTAGACCGCGCGCCACAGCTCCGGATCGAGCTCACGAAAGATCGACCGGATCTCCGGCCGCCAGGACCACCAAAGATTCTGCGCCAGCTCATGCAGCTTGCGCATCAGTTGTGACGTCTCGGACATACGGCTCCCCTCGGCAAAGCCCGGATGAAGGTCGGGACTATAACCGAGGAGAGCCGGGACATCTTCCCGGGTGAGCCTAAGGATCGTAGGTTATGAAGAATGGACTCGTGGTGTCGTTTCTTGTCGAGCCATTGTTGTTGAGATGTACTGTCTTTGACGAGTCTGTGATTCCGCCGCCGGAGGTCTGGATTTTGGTACCGGCCGAGGTGTCCGGATCGCGGAACAGGATCACGTCTTCCGCGAGGATGCCGCTCGGCAGGGGGCCGCCCTTTTGCTGCGGTTTGAGCGATGTCCATAGCGCCGGGTTGATCGGGATGTCGTAGTACACGTCCTGGCTCATCCCGTCCTGAACGATGGTCACGACGAGGACCAGAAGCCCGACGATCGTGGCGACCAGGGCCGAGATTTGCAGTGCCGAGGCCTCGCCTTCGCTGCTGAAGATTGAGTACAACTGGAAAGCGGCCGCGACCGCGGTGGCGACGGCCGCCGCGATGTCACCCGGTTGGGGCTGGTTCGGGCGCGGATGCGAGAGGGTGTACTGGGTTCCACTTCCGGTGTCGTTGTCGACAGGCATGTTCGACTCCTCCCTAAAAAGGGTGTAGTGACAAAGCAAGAGGGCCAGGCTTCACGGGCCGCCGATCGTCGGCACCGGATGCGCGCGAACCTCCGAAAACAAAACGTCTCTGCTCTTTGGCGGCCGATCGTGACCGAACGTTACCGCATCGGCGAACCGACCAGCACGAACGGCGCCCAGAGGCGCGGGGTGTCTCCGGCCGCGATGCGCTCAAGCTTGGCCCGTGCCAACGCTTCGGCTTTATCGAAACCCTGGCTCAGGAAGCGATAGAAGGCGACCATCAGCGCTGCGGTAGCGTTGTCGTCCGCACGCCAGAGGCTCACCACGACGCTCCGCGCACCGGCGTAAAAGAAAGCTCGCGGAAGGCCCAGAATGCCCTCTCCCGGGATACGTTGACCGCGAGCGGTCTCGCAAGCGGAGAGGACGACGAGGTCGGCGTGGAGATCGAGGCCGAGGATCTCGAACGCCTGAAGCAGCCCATCGCCAGGCCGGGTCGGATCAAGCGAGAGATGGATGCCCATCTGCTCCGGATCCTCCGAGAGATAGCCGTGCGCTGCGAAGTGAAGATGTCGCGCCGTTCCGGTCAACGCGCGCTCCGCACGAAATCGGTCTTCGGTCGCCTCGGAACCGAGAAAGATGCGGCTCCTATCCGGGAACAGCTCCGCGATTCGGCGAACTTCTTCTTCGACCCTTGGCAGGTTCGGGAGGCCGTCTCCGGCGTCGCCGACGGCAAAGCCGAGGAATTCGGGGCCGTCCCCGAGGGGGAGTTTGGCCAAACGGGGGAGGATGCTCGCCGAGGGAACGTACGAAATGGTGCGGGTTTCAACCAGATACGAAGCCTTGGTCCCCGGCGCAGCGGGCGGGACGAGCGTCTCGAACGGCAGATCGTACAGATCGCCGTCGGCGACCACGATCAATCGGTTCGCGCCGGCCAGGAGATCGGAGACCGGGCCGAGCAACGCTCGATAGAGGGTTCCTGCTCGCGGGTGAATTCCCTGCGCCAAGCTCTGTGGGTTGGCGAGCGCGGCGGTGAACGATCGAAGCGCCCCGTCGATCGTCTGAGAATCGAGCCGGAAGGCGGCGAGCGTGTCGCGAGTTACGGCGAACAAAAACGTCGCTCGACCGGTGCGGAAATATTCGATCAAGAGTTCGCCCGGCGCCAGGGCGCTCCGGATCTGTTCGGCGGAGAGGGCTTCGGCCGTGCCGGTTCCCGGGCCTCCGGACCGCCTCTCGGCGAGCAGGTCGAGCAGGCTCCGGGCGCGCGCCGACTCGCTCGCCTGGAAGGCCCTGATGTCGTAGCCCGCGCCGGGCTTCGACTCCTCCAGCCGCATCAGGATCTCGATCCGGAGCTCGAAGGTACGTCGGCGGCGAGCGAGGAACGAGGCACGCAGACCGGAGGTGGCCTGAGTCCGAAGGTCATCGATCAGCTCGGCGGCCTGATCGATCGAGGCGAGCGCCGCGTCGAGATCGTTGAGGGAATAAAGGACCTCGGCGCGGCGGGTCAGCACCGAGGCTCGACGGACCGGATCACCGAGCGATTCGGCGAGCGCGAGCGCCGTGGCGAGCTGTGTCAGCGCGCCTTGCGAGTTGCCCAGCAGAGCATCTGCCGAAGCGAGGGCAAGCCGGGTGTCGGCCAAGAGGGCCGGGGCGTTCGATCGCGCGGCGAGCGCGAGCGCGTCGATGAGCCGCTCGCGCGCTCGGGTTGGATTTCCCTCCGGACGTTGGAGCTCGAGCCGGCCGAGCTGCATGAGAGCTGAGCTCTCGCTCTCCGGATCGTCTGCTTCGCGGGCGATCGCAAGAGCGTGCTCGAAGCTTTGGGTGGCCGCTTCGAACCGATTGAGCGCCAACTGGGCCACCCCCTGGTTGAGCAAGGTTCCGCCCGCATCGCGCTGCGCCCCGACACCTCTGAAAAGCTGATTGGCCCGTTCGAATTGCTCGATCGCCTTGTCGTACGAGCCGAGGTCGACGTACAGGCTGCCGAGAGTGTTGAGGCCCGCGGCCTCGGCAGCTCCTGCATCTTCGGCCTGGCAGGCGAGCACGAGCGACGCCTGACATTCGGCGAGCGCTTCCCCGAAGGCTCCGAACCGGGAGAGCGCTACGCACCTCTCGTGGCGAGCGAGAGAGGCGACTTCGGGCTGATCCGGAGCCAGTAACCTCGCCACGTCGAAATGGGCGAGCGCCTCCTCCAGCCGATCGGCCAGTTGACCGATGCCGATCTGCGCACGCGCCGCCAAGGCAAAGCGGGCGGGATTTTGAGCGGCGAGAGAAATCGCTTCGAGATAGCTCGCCTTGGCGGTGGCGCGATCGCCGGACTGCATCGATACGTCACCCAGGTTTCTCAACCGATCGGCGAGATCGAGGTCGTTTGGCCAAGCCCGCGCCACCGCGACCGCTCGGGAATAGAGGGCCTGAGCTCCCTGTGCGTCGCCCTTGGCACGAAGGAGAAGTCCGACATTGCTCCAGAGGCTCGCGCAAGAGCCGGCCGCCGCGCGATCCGTCACCGCCGCGGACGCCAGCCGATCGGCCAGCGGAAGGGCTTGGTCGAACTTCGAACGCGCCGATTCGACATCGCCGGGCGCGCGACGGGAATTCATTACGCGTCCGGCGCGAAAGAGCGCCTTGACCTGCCCGGTCAAGTCTCCCGCCTGCCGGAATGCGGCGAGCGCTCGATCGTAGCTCGCGAGAGCCGGAGCGATCTCGCCTTTGTTCTCCTCGGCTCTCCCTTGCCAGAACGCGCGTTCTCCGCGACAAAGATCGGCGTCGCCAGGACGGTTCGTTCGCCCGACCTCTCGTGCCACTTCGATCTTGGCCGAGGAGCCCCCGTCGCCGGAGCTGAGTCGAATGAACAGCGAGTGGTCTCCGGTCGATTGGGCGATGCCGCAGAGAACTTGCGGGGCTTCGATCTCGGACGTCTGATCGATCCGGCCGGCGGGGTCCCGCAGCTCGACCGTGGCTTTGAGGAGGGGAGAGGGAGAGAACCCGATCTGGAAGTACTCACCCTCGGTCATCGAGAGGGTCAACGATCGCGCCGCGCCGGGGAGGAGCTCGATGTCGACGCTCTGGTCGATCTCAAGCGGCACGACCCCTTCGGCCGCAGAGGGCTTCGGGGTAGCCGAAAATACATAGACGAGGCACGCCGCCACGAGGAACGTCAACCGGGCCTGCCGGGGGCGGGCGGATCGAGGGATCTCGGGGTTGATCGTCAGCTCCATGTCGGTTCGATCGGGACCTGGCGGACCGCCGGTCCGGCTGATTCTAGTCCGGGCGCGTTTGTCAGGCGCCTGGGCTTTGCGGCTAAGATCTAAGGTGGTCTGGAGGGGGGCCGTCGTATGCAAGGGGAGGATGCGGAAGTCGTCCGGGGGTTCCTGGCAGGAGAGCGCTCGGCGATCTCGACGATCGACGGTTGGATCACCCGCGCCGCCTGGCCTTACCAGCGTCGGCTGGCTCACCGCTGGGACGATGTGCTTCAAGAGATTCGCCTCGAAATCACCCGCCTGCTCGGGCAGGGTAAGTTCCGCGGCGACTCGAGCCTCAAGACCTACCTTTGGCGCGTCGTCTCTCACACCTGCCTCGATCAGGTGCGGGCGCAGAACAAGCACAAGTGGGAGGATCTGGACGACCTCCCGGGGGCGGATCAGCCGCACTCCCCGGGGCCGAGCCCGGTCGAAACCCGGGTCGATCGGGATCTCCTGCTCCGCGTTCTCGATCGCGTTCCCTACGACTGCCGCAACCTCTGGCGAATGCTCGCCGCCGGACTCTCCTACAAAGAGATGGGCGACCGCTTGAGCGTCGCCGAAGGAACGCTCCGGGTGCGCGTCCTGCGCTGTCGCGAGAAGGCGACCAGCGCTCGGGCCGAGCTGCTCGCAGGCGTCTCTGTGGAGCTCGCCGGTAACATTGACGCCGCTTCCGCGCCTAAACGCCGCGGAGGAACTGCGAATGATCTTCGATGACGCTGTTCGAGCTCTCCCCTGGTTGTCGCGAGCGGCACCCGGTGAGGACGCAGATATTGCACAGAAGTTCCTGGCCGGCGACCGGCAGGCGATCCGGACCATCGACTCCTGGATCGTTCGCGCGGCGTGGCCGTTCGAGCGCCGGCTACGCCATCGCTGGGACGATGTGCTCCAGGACGCCCGCCTGGAGATCACGCGCCTACTCACCCAAGGGCGTTTCCACGGTGATTCGAGCCTCAAAACCTATCTCTTTCGAGTCGTCTCCCACACCTGCATCGACCAAGTCCGGGCGCTTAAGCGACGACCGACGGAGGACCTGGCCGACCTCGAAGGAGACGATCAGCCGCTCGCTCCCGGCCGCAGCGTGGCCGACGTCAGGGCCGACAAAGATCTCCTTCTGCGCGTTCTCGATCGGGTGCCCGGCGAGTGCAAGAGCCTTTGGCAGATGCTCGCTGCGGGCGTCTCGTACCGGGAGATGAGCGACCGTATGGCGGTCGCCGAAGGGACCCTCCGGGTGCGTGTTCTGCGCTGCCGCGAGAAGGCGACCCGCGTGCGCTCCGAGCTGCTCGCGGGAAACCCTGGTAACGGACCGGCCCGAACCGCGCCTAAGAAAAGCGGAGGGCATGCGAATGAATTGCGATGAAGTAGTCCAAAGGCTACCCTGGTTCCTGAACGGATCGCTCGCTTCGCAAGAGCAGAGCGAGATCCGTAGCCACCTCGCGAGCTGCGCCGCCTGTCGGGCTGCGCTCGTCGAAACCCGGATCGGCTTCCGGATTTTTTCGGCCCATGTGCCGGCCGAGGCGCTGGCCGATTACGCCTGGGATCGAACCCCCGAAGGGATCGACAGCGGCCTCGTCGAACGCCATCTCGAAGAGTGTCCGGAGTGCGCCGCGGAACTCGAGCTGATCCGCACCAGCCGGCGCCTCGCCGAGGAACCGGACGTGGTCCTGTTCCAGCCTCGGACTCGTCCGCCGGTTGCCGCCGCGCCGCCGCGCTTCTTCCGGGCTTGGCAGGCTTCCGCCCTCGCCGCCGCACTCGGCGGGGTCGTCGCGGTCACCGGCTGGATGCATAGCGAAAGTCGGCGCAACGCGCTCGATGAGCAGGTCACCGCCGCGCGCCAGGAAGTGGTCGAAGCCCAAAAAGGGCTCGAGAGCTTGACCGCTCAAGTGGGCCAGCTGCGCGAGCAGGTGGCGGCCCCCAAGCCTGTCGTTGTCGCGACCGCTCCGCCGATCGAGACCAGGCCGCGCTACGGAACCGGCAATGTAGAGATTGTAGCGCTCGGCGGCGATGTCACCCGGGGAGCAGCAGATGAAGGGCCGCCGGTGCTTTCTTCGGGACGCGAGAGCGCTCTCCTGCTCCTCCTCGGTGACTCCGGAGGAGAGCCTGCGGCCGGCTATCGAGTCGAGGTTCGGCGCGGTAAGACCTCGGTGATTTCGGAGGCTGCCCGGTTCGATCCGAACAATGGCGGAGTTCTCTTCCAGATCAACCCTTCGAGCCTTGGCAAGGGGCGCTACGAGGTGACTCTCTCCGCGGTCGAAGGTGGCCGGACGACCGAGATCGAGCGCTCTCGGTTCGAGATTCGGTAGCACGCCGCTTCTCCAAAGGCTCTAAGACCTCGTCTAGCTAGCTAGGAACGGGAGGACCTCTCGCGAGCAAAAAAAGACCCCGCTTCCGCGGGGTTTGGAGGGAGGGAGTCGGAGGAGGGAGATTGTCGTCTGTGCCTGCTCCATCCAGTCATACGGAGCACCCGGCCCGACCGTTTAGCAACTCTCATCGTCAGCGGGTGATCCGGGTGAAAAACTCGGTCGCGGATGCCGCCGGATCGCCGACCAGGGCGCCCGCCCCCTCTTCCGGCAACCAGTCGGCCGGCAGGTAGCGGCGATAGGGGGTCGCGAGGAATCGGCGGTCGAACAGGGCGATCACCCCGGTGTCGTCGGGCGAGCGGATCAATCGACCGGCGGCCTGGACCACGCGGGTTAAGCCCGGTACCACGAATGCGTACTCGAAGCCTTTTTCGAAGCGCTCTTCGTAATACGCCTTGAGCAGCTCCTGGTCGAGCGACAGGCCGGGCAGACAAGGGCCGATGATCGCCACCCCTTTGAGCATCTCGCCGGGGTAGTCGACCCCCTCGGCAAACGCCCCCCCGGCGACCGCGGCGAGCACAATGTCGCCGAAGATCGCCGTGCGCAGCGATTCGAGAATCAGCTCGCGCTCACGGTCCGAGTCGCTCTGGCGCTGGATCAAGAGGCGTTTGTTCGCCAGCCGCATCTTGGGCGCCACTTCGGCCAGGAACTGGTAGCTCGGGAAGAGCGCCAGGCAGTTGCCCGGCACGCTCTCGACGAACGCGGCGAGGCGGTGGGCGATTCGGCCGTAATTTTCGCCCCGCTGCTTGTAGGTGGTCTCGACCGTGGCGTCGATCACCACCCGCCGGTTCTCGACCGGGAATGGGTTCCGGATCTCGACGAACGCGGTGCGCCCGGCACCGAAGCCGAGCAGCCCGGTGTAGAACTCGGGCGGCGAGAGGGTGGCCGACAGGCCGATCACCGAGCTGCAGCGACTGAGAACCGACCCCAAGAAGCGGCTCGGGTCTTTGCACAGCACGCGCAGCCGGCTGTTCCCGGCGCGCCGCTCCAGGGTATGGCTGAAGGCGCCGTCGGAGACCGCGACGCCGTTTAGGAACTTGAGCAGCGCAAAGTAGAGTTCGACAAACGGATCTTCCGGTCGGAAGCTCTTGGTGTCGCGCTGGTATTCGAGGTAGTCGACGAACGCCTCGTCGAACGATGGCCGCAGCCGCCAGAGTTCCTCTTCCGGCAGTGGGCCTTCGACCGCCCGCTCCCCCGCGGGTCCCTCTTCGAGCGCATCGGCCACCGCGCGATCGATCAGCTCGGCGAGTCGGAGAGAGAGCGTCTGGAGCTTCCAATGGATCGGCTCACCCCCGCGCTGCATCCCTTCCGCGGCGCGTCGGGCGACACCGGCCGAGAGTTCCGGAGAGTAATAGCCGCGCCCCCGGTCGACCAGGTTGTGGACCTCGTCGATCACCAGGATGGTGTCGGACAGATCGCGGTCGGCGGCGAAATCGGGGAGCGAGACGTACGGGTCGAACGCGTAGTTGTAGTCGCAGATCGTCACCTGGGCACGCCCCGACAGCTCCAGGCTCACTTCGAACGGGCAGACCTCGGCCGCTTTGGCGGCGGCGAAGATCGCGTCGGGCTCTAAGAGCGCCGAGTCGTCGAGCAGGCGTGGAATCAGGCCGCTGGTGTGCAGTTTTAGCGCGTAGTCCTTGGCGAAGCGGCAGTATTCTTCATGGCAGATGATCTGGTCGTTCGCGCACATCTTCGCCTTGGCCCGCAGGCGCACGGCGCGGAATGCGCCGTCTTGGTCGAGCAGGCGGATCACCGCGGTCGCCATCTCCTGCTGGGTGGTTTTGGCGGTCAGCACGAACAGACGCTGGTCGTTTGCCAGGGCATGGCGAAGCGCCGGGTAGAGCGCGGCGACCGTCTTGCCGATCCCGGTGGTCGCCTGGAGCAACAGGTGCTCGTGGTTTGCGACGGCGGTCTCGGATGCCGCGAGAATCTCCTCCTGCCCCGGGCGCACTTGCGGAAAGGGAAAGCGCAACCGTTCGGCCGCCCGGTGCCGGTCGGCGGCGGCCTGAAGGCCGGACTCCCAGGTGTGAATTAAGAGGTTGAGCCTTCGGCGCACGCCGATTTCGATCGCGCGCACGTCGAGCGGCAGGCTCTCCCGCTCGGTGTCCGAGCCGGCCCCGTCGTCGTGGCTGCCGATCGAGATCAACACCAGCTCGGCGCGAATCTTCTCCGGAGCCCCTTCGCTAGACGCGAGCATCCAGGCGTAGAGGAGCGCTTGGCGCTGGTACATCTCGCGGATGTGCGGCGCGAGCTGAGCACCGCGCCGGACCGACTTGATCTCCTCGACGACCAGCGTGCCGTCGGGCTCTTTGCGCAAGCCGTCGATCCGCCCCGACACCGAAATCTGCCAGAGGGTCTGGCCGAAGCGATGCTCGAAGCGGTGGACGACCACCACCTCGCGCTGATAGGTCGCATCGGCGCCGAGCGTCTCTTCCTGGTAGCGGCTGTGGATCGCCTGGCCGAGCCACAGCCGCTCGTAGCCCCCACGGTTGGCAAAGCCGAGCGAACGCAGCAGGGTGGAGTCGAGCAGATCGGCGACCGCGAGATCGAGCGCTCGCCGCGTCGCGTCGAAACGGGGAGCCATGGGGGACGAGTATAGCGGCGTAGGAGCCACCCCCGTCGGCGCAATCTGATAACGTGTTCTCGTATGACTCGTCGGCGGCCGTTCGGCCCCAAACTCGCCGCGCGCTTTGCGCCGTTCGCCCTGCTGCTCTTGCTGCCGGGCCTGGTCGAGCTGCATGCGCCCGGCTCCGAGCATTCCGAGCATTCGGCGACGGGAGTGTCTGCCGATTCGGCGGTCGCGTACTTCCCCGCGGCCGAGCACCCGAACCAGCCTCTACACGTCGAGTCGGCGCAGGAAGCCGAGCATCCACCCTGCCCCGCCTGCCTCCACCGGCTGGAGACGCGCGGCGGGGCGCCCGTGTCGCGCCTCGAATGCGAAGCTCTTCGCGCCGCCGGTTTTTGGCTCGACCGTCGCCCGTTGCCCCGTCGCGCCGGTCTTCGCTCGTCGGCCCAAGGGCGAGCCCCGCCGCTTCTCTTCGTCTGATCCGTTCCGGTTTCCAAGCGGTCCTCTCCAGGGCGCCCTCCGTCGGGTCCCTGGGATTCCCCCTACCGAAACGAACGTGCCGCTCCTCTTTTTGCGAGGCCGGCCGACGAGGAGCTTCGTATGTCGCCCAACTTCACGAGCCGCCGCGCCGCGAGCGCATGCGGCCTGATCTTCTTGGCTTTGGTGCCTTTCCTCTCCCCATCTCTAGAGGCCCAGGACACTTCCGGCGCAATCTCCGGCCGGGTCCTTACCACCACGGGAGCGCCGGTCGCCGACGCTCAAGTCCGAATCGTCGATCTACGCCGGAGCGCCTCGGCCGACGCCGGCGGCACCTTCCGGTTCGAGAACCTTCCCGCGGGCGACTATCTGGTCGAGGCGACGAGCGCGACCTCTGGTGGCGCGCTCGAGCGCGTTCTGGTCTCTCCTGGCGAGACGGCGACGATCGACCTTCGCCTCGACCTGACAGTCCACCGCGACGAGATCGTGGTGACCGCCGGGCCGGATGCGCGCAGTCAGTTCGAACTCGCGCAGGCGACCACCGTGCTCGACTCCGAATCCCTCGCCCGAAAGGTTCGGGGCACGATCGGCGAGACGCTCGCCGATCAACCGGGCGTCTCCGCGAATTCGTGGGGGAACGGGGCGAGCCGGCCGGTGATCCGCGGCCTCGGCGGCGACCGGATCCGCATCCTCCAAAACGGCCTGGGCAGCGGCGATGCCTCAACCACGAGCCCGGATCATGCGGTCTCGTTCGACCCGGAGCTTGCGGAGCGGATCGAAATCGTCCGCGGTCCGGCCACCCTCCTCTACGGGGGGAGCGCCACCGGCGGGGTGGTCAATGTGATCGAGGGGCGGATCCCCGAGTCGCTGCCCGGCCAGCCGCTCACCGGCATGCTCGACCTGCACGCCGGGAGCAACGCCAGCGAAAAGGTCGGGGCCGCCACGCTCGGCGGCGGCTTCGGTCGCTTCGCCTGGCACGTCGAGGGGGTGAAGCGGAAGGCGGATGACTACTTTTCGGGAGAGGGCAAGGTCGGCAACAGCGCCCTCGACGCGGTGTCCCAAGGAGCGGGCGTCTCGTACATCGGCGATTCCGGCTTTCTCGGCGTCTCCTTCTCGACCTACGACACGCTGTACGGCAGCCCGCTCGAAGAAGCGGTGAAGATCGACCTCGCTCAGAAGCGCGCCGACCTGCGCGGCGAGATCGACCGGCCGTTTGCGGGATTGAAAGCGGCCAAGGTCCGCTTCGGCACCACCGACTACGAGCACGTCGAGCTCGAAGGAGGCGAGATCGGCACCCGCTTTCTGAACGACAGCTGGGAGGCGCGTCTGGAAGGGGTGCAGAACACCGTCGGCCGACTCTCCGGCTCGTTCGGCCTCCAGGTCTCGAAACGCGATTTCAGCGCGATCGGAGAGGAGTCGTTCGTGCCCCCGACCACCACGGACAACCGGGCGCTGTTCGCGTTCCAGGAGATCTCCGCAGGCCCGGTCCGCTACCAGCTGGGCGCCCGCTACGAGCGCCAGACGGTCGAGGCCGACACCGAAGCGGGACGGGTCGATCGCGATCTCTCCGGTCTGTCGGCTTCGGTCGGCGCGGTATGGCTGCCGAACGAAGACTGGTCGCTCGGGCTGTCGCTCGCCCGCTCGGTCAAACTGCCGAACGCCGAGGAGTTGTTCTCGAACGGGCCGCACCTTGCGACCGGTTCGTTCGAGCTCGGCGATGCGAGGCTGACCGAAGAGACCAACCTCGGTTTCGATCTGTCGCTGCGCAAGCGGACCGGGCGCCTGACCGGCGAGATCAACCTGTTCGCCAACCGCTTCGACAGCTTCATCTTCGAGAGCTTCACCGGAGAATTCACGGACGAAGAGGAACCGCTCCAAATCGTCCGCTTCGTCGCGCGCGACGCCGAGTTTCGCGGCGCCGAGATCTCGGGGGTCTACGTGCTCTACCACGGTGAACCGGATCACCTCGATGTCGAACTCGGCGCCGATTTCGTTCGCGCCAACCTGCGGGGCGCACAAGACGGACCGCTGCCGCGTATCCCGCCGGCCCGCTATCGGCTCGCGCTCCACTATCGCGGGGGCAAGCTCCAAGGAAAAGTGGAAGGGGTGCGGGTCGAGACCCAAGACCGGGTGGCGGACTTCGAGACCGAAACCGAGGGCTACGACCTGTGGAACGCCGACCTGTCGTACCGGTTTTTGGTGGGCAACACCGTGCTCGATCTGCTGTTGCGCGGCCGCAACCTGACCGATGAGCTGGCCCGAAACCACGTTTCGTTCCTGAAAGACGCGGCGCCGCTGATCGGCCGCGATGTCTCGTTGGGGTTGCGCCTGGCGTTCTAGCGGCGGCGATTCCGAAGAGGAGACGAAGGGGCGACGCCCAACCCGGGCGGCGCCCCTTGAGCGCAAGGCGAAGGGCTCACCCCACCGGCGCCAGCGACAGGCAAAGCACTCGGTCCCAGGCGGGCTCGACGCTGCTGACACCGGCGAGCAGCCCGAGGCCGATGCCGGCCGCCCCTTCGAGGAACCCTTTGCTCGCGATCCACTCCGGGCCATTCTGGAAACCGCCGAAGTACGACAGGTAGCCGGCGACCCCCTCGCCCGGCTTGCGCAGCTCGAGCGACCGGGCATACCAAAGCTCGGCCTCGTAGCGGAGAACGTCATCGCCCGAGGCCTGGTAGAGGCGGTTGAAGATGTGGGCGATGCCGACGCCGCCATGGCAGAGCCCGGCGTCGCGCGCGCCCGTCGTGTCGACCGGCCGATCGACGCAATCGCGCGCGATCGAGAGCGCCTGCTCTTCCCAATCCTTGCGGCCGACCGCCTGCGCCGTCGCGTGCAGCGCCGCGGTGAGGCCGAGGTCGCCGTAGCACCAAGCGAGCCGTGACGGCGCAGCTTGGTCGACCCCCGGGCTCACGGTATAGCCGAAACGGGAACCGGCCCCGGGGGGATACTGGCTCGCCAACATCCACTCGACCGCCCCTTCGAGCAACGGCTGCGCGCGTTCGATGCCGGCCGCGACCGCGCCGCCGAGTACCGCGATCACCCCCGGCACCCCGTGTGCCACCCCCAAGTTGTAATAGCCGTTCGGGCTGGTTTCACGCTGGTGGTCGGGGAGCTGTTCGGGCGGGGTGAACCAGGTCACGTGGCCGTTCTCGCGCCGCTCGGCGAGGTCGGCGAAACGGTCGATCGTCCGCTCCAGGCAGAGTCGGGCGGAGGGGCGAGAAATCCGTTCGAGCGCATACACCCCGAACCCGACCAGGCCACCGATCAGGTCGTAGGTCTCGGTCCAAGGATGATCGAGCAGCTCGGCGAGCGCCTGATCGATCTCCTCGTTGGCGTCCTCCCCCTCCTCGCTTTCGTAGAGGCGGCCCTGGAGGTGCTCGGCGACCCAGGCGACGCCCGAGAATCCACCATAGAGGCTCGCGCCCATCGGTTCGGTGGCGAGCGCTTCGACCGCTTCGTCGAGGTGGCGTTCGGCGGTTTCCGCATACTCCTCCCGACCGGTCGCCTCGGCGAGATAGGAATAGAGCAGGGCGTGCCCTGCGTTGCCGCCCGCGAGCGCGGGCGATTCGCCGGTGCGTTCGCCCGGGTAGGGGGAGACGGGAGGGGCGGAGGGGAAGGCGGCGGTGATCTCTTCGATCGACCGGTTGACCCGGTCGGCCAACTCGCCCGACAGGATGGGCCGCCAGGGGCCGGACAGAGAACTCATGGAAAACCTCCTTTGCGCTCGGCTCGCCGAACGAGGGGCTGTATCTTAGCCTGGACGACTCCGCTGCTCTAGGGTGGCCGGCCGAGTACCAGCCGAAATGAAACGCCGCGGGCTTGATTGGTCTATACCATTACGATATGGTTTTGGCCGTCAAGGCAACCTCAAGCAGGGGGCGTTGAAGGCCCGAGAACCTGGAAGGAGGGCTCATGGCAACGGCGCACGATCTAGCGGCTTACATCATCGCGAAACTTGGCGAGATGACTGCCATGAAACTCCAGAAACTGGTCTATTACTCTCAAGCGTGGTCGCTGGTGTGGGACGAGCGGCCGATGTTTCGGGACCGAATTGAGGCATGGGCGAACGGCCCCGTAGTTCCGGTGCTGTACCAGGAGCACAAAGGGAAATTCAAGGTTCGCGGTTGGTCTCTTGGCGATCCCGCCGCGCTATCGAGGGACGCCAAGGCGACGGTCGATGCTGTCCTCGATTTCTACGGTCCCAAGACGTCTCAGTGGCTAAGCGACCTGACGCACAACGAGAGGCCGTGGCGGGAAGCCCGCGGCTCCCTGGCTCCCGGCGAACGCGGGAATCACGTAATTAGCACCGCTTCGATGCACGAGTACTACAGCGGACTTCAGTGAGCAGAGACAAGGGGCGCAAAGGTAAGCATCAAATCCCTTCGGGGGCTAGGTCCGCCACCGAGCCAAAAAAAGTTCCCCGCGTCGGAGAAGAGGTTGAGTACTGGCAATCTTGCCCGGCTTGGAGCTTTTCTCTACTAGATCGGTTCGCTCAGGTCGGCGGCTGGATTCATCTTCGCCCAGAGGATCTCGACGACCTGCTGAAGCGCTTCCATGCGTGGGAGTCGATGACGTGGCGACAGATTCTGATTGAAGGCAACAAACAGAATCACCCCATAGACGTAAACAGGTGCTGCGCCGAAGCCCAGGAACGGCTCAAGGTCTTGAAGTTGGACGATCTGGAGCAGCTTGTTTCCCTTAGGGTCAACTCAACTGCCCGGGTCATCGGCGTCCGTGATCGCGCGACTTTTCGGATTCTATGGTGGGACCCTCATCACAGGGTCTGCCCATCGCACCGGAAGGACAACTAACTGCGGTCGGTCGGATACCCCACGCTTACCACCAGCTCGGGGGTTCGTTTGGTGTCGCGAGGGTGCGGGCTGTAGCCTTATCGGATGGAACATCGGATGGAACGCCCCCGATACCGGATCGCGCTGGAGAAAGAGGACTTCAAATTCTCCGCCGCTCACTTCACCCTGTTTCCCGATCGCGAGGCCGAGTTGCTGCACGGCCACAACTACCGCGTCCGCGTCGAACTCGCCGGCTCTCGGCTCGACGAGCTTGGCCTGCTCGTCGATCTCGACGCAACGAAGCGGAAAATCCGCGCGCTCTGCTCCGCTCTCGACAGCCGAATGCTCCTGCCCGAAACAGGCGGTCAGCTCAAAGTCGAGCGCCAATCCGAAGGGGTCGAGGTTCGGTGGCGCGAGCGCCGCTACCTCTTTCCTATCGACGACGTGGTCTTTCTACCGATGGTGAACGTGTCGATCGAGCTGCTCGCCGAGTACCTCTGGAGCGCGCTCGCGGTGGAGCTTCCCCGCCTGGCGGCCGGAGGAGGCCAGGGGATCGAGGAACTGGAGGTCGCGGTCGAGGAGACCGCCGGACAACGTTGCGTCCGCTGGGGGCGGCTCGGCTAGCTCTTTTCGAGGTCCATCGGTCGGCCCTTCCAACTGGCGAGCCGGCCGCGCCGATGGTCGATTCCGCACCAGGCCGCGACGGTTGCGAGCGTGAGGGCGTCGAACGGATAGAGCAGGCCGTAGAGCGGAGGGTTGCCGCTCCCACGGCGCAGGAGCGCGGAGGCTGCCACCCCTCCGGTCCA
The DNA here is from genome assembly GCA_031404815.1 of Holophagales bacterium. Lineage (GTDB taxonomy): Bacteria > Acidobacteriota > Thermoanaerobaculia > Multivoradales > UBA5704 > DASYKS01. The sequence goes on from JANNIH010000136.1 coordinate 19,117, forward strand.
GGCCAGGAAAGCCGCGGGCCGGTCGCCGACCAGAATCGCGGTGGCCAGGATCGCCACGGGAACCGAGAGAATGACGATCAACCGTGCCAGCTGAGCGGTCTCCGCTCCAAACAGGGCGCCGAGGATGCGACGCCAACCGGCGAAGGTCTCGCGACCACCGAGGTACATCCGTACCGAGAGGAGAGGCGAGCGAAAAAACGCGGTTCGGAAGCCCTGCTCGTGTAGAGCGGCAGCGATCGCAACGTCGTCCATCGGGGCGCTCTTTACTCGGGCAAAGCCCCCACACGCCTCCCAGGCGTCCCGGCGCAAGAGTAAAAATTGCCCGTTCGCTACGGGAGGCCCCTCCCCTTTTGCCGCTGGGCGCCAATCCCCGAGCAGGAAATCGAGGTAGGCATAGGCCACCGGGGTGAGCAGGTTCTCGCCGATTCCGCGCACCTCTTGATGGCCCGCGATCGAGAGCGCGGCGAACCCCCCGCTCTCCGCGGCACAGAGGGCACGGGCGAGCAGCTCCGGAGCGGAACGGGCGTCGGCGTCGGTGGTGAGAATCCAAGGTTCATCGAGCCCGCGCCAGCCGAAATCGAGGGCGTGGACCTTGCCGCGCCATCCCGTCGGCAGAGGCTCGACGGTGACGATCTCGAACTGCGACTCGCTATCGAAGTGGGCGTGGGCGAGGTCGGCCGTGCCATCGGTCGAGCCATCGTCGAGAACGCGGATCCGAGGTCGAGCGGTCTGGTCGAGGAGCGCCTCGACGCAGGCGACGACGTTGCGCTCTTCGTTACGGACTGGCACGAGTACTGCATTCCTCGGATGGGTGTCTGAGGCCGGCGGCAGGCCGGGGGCCGAACGCCTCTGTTGTTCGATCGTGAGCGCAATCGCAAACAGGCTGCCCGCGGCCATCAGAGCCGAAACGAGGAGGAAGGTCATGTGGAAGAGGGAGAGCGCACCGGGTTGCCGCGAGTCTGGGGAAGATTTCGCCCTGGCGGCCGGATCGGCGCGGCTCTCCGGTGCACGGGAGGGCCTAGCCGAGCTTCGCTCCGAGGGCGGAGGCGACTTCCCCAGGCTCCGGGAAGCGACCGACCTGTTTTTTCGAGAAGATCAGCTCGTCGCCCAAGCTGACGTTGAAGACACCACCGTGCCCTTTGACCAACTGGGCCTTGAGCCCCAGCTTCTTTTCGATCTCGTCCGCCAGACCGGCGGCGCGGGGGAGGTAACCTCAGGACGTGCAGTATTCGATAACAAATCGTTGATCCATCGGGGATCTCCTTTCATCCGCAGTATACAAGGGAGGCGCTTAGGGCGCAGTCCGGTGGCCCGACGGGTCGAAAGTTCAGTCCGGATTCCGGGCCACCAGGCCGCGGCGCGACGCCCTACCGGCTCGGTGCAAGCTCTGAAACTTTGGTTTGGAGCCAATCAAGGTGCGAGCCAAGGTGGTAAGCGGGACAAAATCTCAAAAAAATTAATTTGCCCTCTAGATTTCTGGTTCAGAGTCTCTATAATATCGTTTCAACAATCGGAGAGAGCGCCGAAAGACGACGGCGGTTCTCGACGGATCTGAAGGCGAGACGGTTCCTTGTACAACCCATGACCTCGGAGGTAGTAAAAATGAAAGCGACACCGGCAAACATGTCCACGAAAGAGATGGCGCAGATTCGGCAGAACCTCGAAGGAACTCCGGATATCGAGGAAGCGGCCGAGCTGATGAACCTGGCGGGCAACTCGACCCGCTTGAAGCTCCTCTATCTCCTGGACAACATGAAAGAGCTTTGCGTGTGCGACCTGGCCGAAATGCTCGGCGTGTCGGTCTCCGCGGTCTCCCAGCACCTGGCGAAGCTCAAGGCCTACGGCCTGGTCGCCCCGCGCCGGGATGCGCAGACGATCTACTACCGCCTGACCGAGCACCCGTTCAACGCGAAACTGCGCGACAACTTTTTTCGCCAGTTTCAGGTCTGAGTCGGCGCCCGCAGTCGCGGGCAGAAGGTTTCGGTAAGCAGCGCGGCCGGGTAGGCTTCCGGCCGCGCTGTCTGTTTTGGGGGTATCCCCTACCAATCCCCTACTGGCCCGGCCTGACCGACATCAAGAACACCAGGATCACGATCCCGAGCGCGTTGAGGTCCGCCAAGATGCCCGGCAGTTTGTCCGCTCCGAGCCGTTCGAACTCCGCGGTCGGCGCTCCGGCCACGAGCGAGGCCTCGGCCGCGGCGGCCAGCTGCTTGATTTTGGGAGCAAGATAGAAGAGCGTCACCGCGAGCATCGCGAACCAGAGAAGGGTCGAGAGCGAGACCCAGGTAGCCGAGAAGCGATACCCGCGGGCGGCCACCAGGTAGATCCCGAGCAGCCCGGCCGCGACCGCCCCCGGCACGCTGAACACCTTCATCGAGCGCGCGAGCAACCGGATACCAAAGGCCTTGGCCCGGAAATCGGACGCTTTCCGGGTTTGAACCCGGATGATCGTGCTGCCAAAGACCCCCGCGGTCAGCCAGAGCGCAGCAAGGACGTGAAAGAAGAGGATCCAGTTCGAGCCGATCATGTCGAGACCTCCCTTAAGGTTGGCCGAAACTCTACCATCCGGTCTCGCAACGGGGTTTAGAATCGGCCTTCCCATCGCGCTCGCAACCACCCTCAACCCAAGGAGTCGGACCGCCATGTCGAACCACCCGCGACCGAAGTTCACCTTTCTCGGCCATGCGACCGTGCGCTGCGATCTACCCGGCGGCGAGGTGGTCCTGATCGACCCCTGGCTCGGCAACCCCTCTTGCCCCCCCACGGGTAGGGAGCTTTCCCGGCTCGACGCGATTCTGATCACCCACGGGCATTTCGATCATCTGGCGGATGCCGCCGAGCTGGCCCTACGGTTCGGCGCCAAGGTGATTGCCAACTACGAGATCGTCACCTGGCTCGCCGCCCAAGGAGTGAAGACCGGTTCGGGCATGAACCTGGGAGGCTCCCAAGAGGTCCTCGGCCTACGTGTCACCATGGTCCGCGCCGATCATTCGAGCGGCCTGCCCGACGGGGGCTACGGCGGTGTCGCCTCGGGGTTCATCGTTTCGATGCCCGAGGGGTTCACCTTCTACCATGCGGGCGACACCGCCCTGTTTTCGGATCTGCAGCTGATCGGCGAACTCTATCGCCCCGAGTTGGCGTTCCTGCCGATCGGCGATCTGTTCACGATGGACCCTGAGCAGGCGGCGCGAGCCAGCCGATTCCTCGGGGTGCGCAAAGTGATTCCTATCCATTGGGGGACCTTCCCGGCCCTCACCGGCACGCCCGTGCAGCTGGCGCAAGCGCTCGATCGGTTGGGAGTGACCTGTGAGGTGATCGAGCTCGCGCCCGGAGAGAGCTACTGAGCCTCAGTCCGACGCGAATCTCTCGGTCTCGGTCTCGAGCCGGCGTCGTCCCGCCTCGGTCAGGCCAAGCCCCTCGTTGCGATCCTCGACCCAGCCACACTCGCGAAGCCGCGCGAGCGCCGCATCGAGCCGCCGCGGTCGCCAAGCGAGCCGTTCTCCGAGCGTGTTGGCCGTGGCGCCACCGCCGTCCAGGTGGAGCAGCATCAACTGATCCGACAGGCGCGCGCCCAATCGCCGGTGATGGAACAGGCGCGCCAGGACACCGTGGCGTGGCGAAAACAGAAGGGCGAGAAGGAAGAAACCGCCCGCGACGACCGCCATCGCCCCGGCGATCGACGCGTCGAGCGCGCGCGCGAGCCCATAGCCGCCGACTGCCGAGGCAACGCCCAAGGCCGCCGCGAGCGCCAGCATGGTTCCCAGTCGCTCGGTCAGCAGGTAGGCGGTCGCGGGTGGGACCACGAGCATCGCCACGACCAGGATCGCGCCGACCGACTCGAACGAACCGACCACGGTGACCGAAACCGCGCTCATCAGGAGATAGTGCAGAAAGACCGGCGCAAAGCCGAGGGTCGCCGCAAGCCCGGAATCGAAGGTCGAGAGCTTGAGCTCCTTAAACAGAAAGATGACGAGCGCCAGGTTCGCGACCAGGACCCCGCCGGTCACCCAGAGCGCCTTCGGGCCGAGCGATCGCCCTCCGACCAGCAGAAGGTCCCAGGGCACGTAGGCGATCTCGCCGTAGAGCACACAGTCGAGGTCGAGATCGACCTGTGCGGCGTAGCGGCTGATCAGGATGACACCGAACGAAAAGAGCGCCGGAAAGACCACGCCGATCGAGGCGTCCTCGGTCATTCGCCGGCTGCGCTGGAACAGCTCGACCAGCAGAACCGTCAAGACCCCGAGCGCGCCGGCTCCAATCACCATCGGCAGCGGCGCCCGCCGACCGGTGAGCAAGAAGGCGATCGCGATCCCGGGCAGGACGGCGTGGCTGATCGCATCGCCCAAGAGAGCCATCTTGCGCAGCACCAGGAAGCAGCCGATCAGCGCGCAGGAGGCGCCGACGAAACTGCCGACCAGGAGGATCGAGACTTCCGGGCTCATACCGCCACCCCCGACCGGGCCGGAATTTGGCGACCGTGCGGATCGATCCGCGGGAAGCCCAGCAGCCGCTCGATCTCATCCGTCAGGTCAGGCGACAGAACATGCTCCATCGCCTCCGCGTCGCGGTGGACGTGGTCGGCGGCCAGCTCTAAGCGATGCCTCAGGTAAAGCTCCCAGAGGCGATGATTGCGCACCACTTGGGAGGCTTCGCGCCGGCCGTCGTCGGTGAGCCGCAAGGCATCGCCCGCCGATTCGACCCAGCCGGAGCGCGCGAGCGGCCGGGCGCTCCGCGCGAGTTGGCTTGCGCTCTGGCCCCGAATTCCCATCAGCAGCGGGCGGGGCAGAAACTCGTCCCAGCGCTCGCCCTCTTCGCCGAGCCGGTAGAGATCCTTGAGCAGGTTTTCGCGGCGGATTCGCGCCGCCGCTCGCCGCTCGCGGAGGAGCTGCCAAATCAGACCGCGGCCGGGGGCCGCCACCAGCGACAGGAGGAGCGCCAACGACGAAGCGAGAACGATGACCGGTCCGGTGGGCAATCGGTCGATCGACGCGCTCGCGAGCGATCCGAACGCACCGGAGAGGGCGCCGATCGCGGCGGCGAGCCAGACCATCGAGCTCAATCTGTCGGTCCACTGGCGGGCCGCGGCGGCCGGAGTAATTAGCGTCGCCACGATCAAGACCACGCCGACCGTCTGGAGGCCGACCACCACGACCACCACCAGAAGCAGGGTGAGCAGGATCTCCAGGCGGCGCACCGGGAGCCCGAGGCTCGCCGCGAAACCCGGATCGAAACAGAGCAGCTTGAGTTCCTTGAACAGGAGGACGATGGCGAGGCTGGCGCCCGTGGCGAGGACCGCCATGGTGAGCAGGTCCTCGCGCACCAGAGTTGCGGCCTGACCGAACAGGAACTTGTCGAGCCCGCTCTGGTTGCCTGTCGGGAGTTTCTGGATGACGGTTAAAAGGACGATGCCGAGCCCGAAGAAGACCGACAGCACGATACCCATGGCCGAGTCTTCTTTGATCCGGCTCCAGCGGACGATGCCGAGAATCGCGAGCGAGCCTAAGAGGCCGGTGGCCAGAGCGCCGAGCAGAAGCGCCAACGGCGCCTTCGTGCCGGTGATGAGGTAAGCGAGGCAAACTCCCGGCAGAGCGGCGTGGGCGAGAGCGTCGCCGAGCAGGCTCTGGCGACGGAGCAGGGCAAAGCTGCCGAGCGCTCCGCCGAGGGCGCCGAGCAACGTCGACCCGATCAGGACGTTTTTCGCGGTGAACGAGAGTTCCATCAGCCGCCGTTCCCGCCGAGTCGGCGAGCCGCTTCGGTCGCCCCGCCCGCCTGGCCCAGGAGGGCCTCGGCGGCATGGGTGAGGACGGTCGAGCGCCCCCCGTACGCCCGTTGCACATTCTCGGCCGAGAGGGTGGAGCCGACCGGGCCGGCGGCCACCAGGCGCAGGTTGAGCAGGGCCACGTGATCGAAGTAGTCGGCGACGGTCTGCAGGTCGTGATGGACCGCAACCACGGTTCGCCCGGTCGAGCGCAGCTCTTGGAGCAGGCCGAGGATCGCCCGCTCGGTCGTTGCGTCGACGCCGGCGAACGGTTCGTCCATCAGGTAGAGCCGGGCGTCCTGGGCGAGCGCCCGGGCGAGGAACACCCGCTGTTGCTGGCCGCCCGAAAGCTGGCTGATCTGGCGCTTCGCGAGGTCGGCGAGACCCACTTTGTCGAGGCAGGCGAGCGCCGCCTCGCGATGATGGCGCGACGGTCGGCGGAGCCAGCCGATCTGGCCGTAGAGACCCATGGTTACGACATCGAGCGCACTGGTCGGAAAGTCCCAATCGACGCTCTCTCGCTGCGGTACGTAGCCCACCCACGAACGGCGTTTCTCGTAGGGCTCGCCGAAGATCCTCACGTGCCCCGTCAACGGCCGGACCAGCCCGAGGATCGCCTTGAGCAACGTGCTCTTGCCGGCGCCGTTCGGGCCGACGATCGCGATCAGCCGCCCGACCGGCAGATCGAGATCGACGTCCCACAGCACCGGCTGGGTGCGGTAGGCGACGGTGAGATCGTGGACCTCGACGGCAGGAACGCCCGAGGAGTCGCCGGCCGGCAGAGGAGCCGCCGGCCGCTCGCGGTCTCTCGCGATCACGAAGGCTCCCTGAGCGCCGCGACGATCGTCGAGACATTCTTGCGCACCATGCCGACGTAGGTCCCCTCCGGCGTTCCGGCCGGGCCGAGGGCGTCGGAGAACAGTTGCCCGCCGATCGTGACCTCGAAGTTGCGCGCCCGGCAGGCGGCCTGGACCGCCTCGATCGAGCGCCGCGGCACGCTCGACTCGATGAAGATCGAGCGGATCTTACGGCTGGCGACCAGCTCGACCACCCGGTCGACGTCTTTCAGGCCCGCTTCGGAGAGCGTACTGATCCCCTGGAGACCGACGACCTCCATGCCGTAGCGGCGGCCGAAATAGCCGAACGCGTCGTGCGCTGTCACCAGAACGCGCTGGCTCGGCGGGATGATCTGGATTTCGGTCTTTACCCAGGCGTCCAGATCGGCCAGTTCTTTGGCGTAGCGATCGGCGTTCGCTTTGAAGTCCGCGGCGTGCGCAGGATCGAGCGCCGACAGCTCGCGCACGATCGGATCGAGCGTCTTCGCCCAGAGGCTGACATCGAACCAGACGTGGGGGTCGTACTGGCCGAGAAACTCCGGCGGTTCGCGCAGCAGCGTTTGCGGCACCTCCTCGGTGACCGCCAGCACCGGCCGACTCCGCGCCATCTTGGTTAGAATGTCCCCCATCTTCCCTTCGAGATGGAGGCCGTTGTAGAGCACGAGCTGCGCCTCGGCGAGCCGGCGGACGTCGCTCTCGCTCGCCTTGTAGAGGTGGGGATCGATCCCCGGCCCCATCAGCGCTTCGACGCGGGCATGAGGTCCGGCGAGCCGCGTTGCGACATCGCCGATGATGCCGGTGGTCGCGACGACGCGGAGTGGCCCACCCGATTGCGTCTCGGCGGAACCGCCGCAACCGGTTGTCAGCAGCGCGCCAACAGAGAGTAAAAGCGCGGCGGGGATCTGGATTTTTGGCATGCCAAAATCCTAGTCATGGCTTACCGAAAAGTCAACCCGGAGGTGTTATAGTCGAGAAGCCATGGCGACCAGCACCGTCGAGGACTACCTCAAACACATCCTCCTCGCCGAGGAGCGCGAGCCGGGGGCGCGCGTCTCGATGGGCCAGGTTGCGGCGGCGTTGAGCGTGGCGCCGGGTACAGTGACCGCGATGATGAAAACGCTCTCCGATGGCGGCTTGGTCGAATACGAGCCGTACAGCGGGGTCCGCTTGAGCGCCCCCGGGCGACAGCTCGCAACCCATGTTCTGCGTCGCCACCGACTGATCGAGCTGTTCCTGGTCGAAGTCCTGAAGATGGACTGGAGCGAGGTCCATGCCGAGGCCGAGGACCTGGAGCATGCCGTCTCCGACCGGCTGATCGAGCGGATCGACGAGATGCTCGGTTTCCCTTCGGTCGATCCGCATGGCGACCCGATCCCCGACAGCCACGGCGTGGTGCGCAAGCCGGACCTTCAGAGTCTCCTGCTCTGTCCGCTCGGCCGGCCGGTGCGCTTGGCCCGGGTCGCCGATCAGAGCCGCGATTTCCTCCAGCTGCTGGAGCGCCGGGGCTTGAAGCCCGGCTGCACCCTGGTCGTCGAAGCGCGCGAAGAAGCGGCCGACGCGGTCACTCTGCAGCTCGCCACAGGCGACGGGCTCACCCTCGGGTTCCGGGCGGCGTCGAAGATTTACGTCGACGAGGGCCGCTTGATCGTCGACCCCTCCGGTAGTGGCCCGATAAGCACAGGACCCCAAGATCTTGGGCAGGTGACCTGACAATCGAGTCGCGGGGTGATACCTTTCCCGGTGCGCCCCGCCCGTTTTAGGGCGTGGCCGTCCCGATCATGCCCTGGCAACAGGCGACCCTCTGGCACATTGAGGCCCTGCCTCCACCGCCCCCCTTGCGTGCGTGCGTGCTCGGGTCGGGCAGTGCAGGCAATGCCGTGATCGTCGAGTCCGCCGGTCGGCGCATCCTTATCGACGCCGGCTTCTCCTGCCGCGAACTCGAAAAGCGGATGCGCGCGGTAGGGGTCGAGCCCTCGTCGATCCAGGCTCTGGTGATCACTCACGAACACATCGACCACAACCGGGGGGCCGCCCGGCTCGCCAAGCGCCATCGGATTCCGGTTTTCGCCACTGCCGGCACTTTCGAGGGGACCGCGCTCGGCGCGGATGAGGCGCGGGCCGCGACCGTGATCCGCTCGGGCGAGATCCGCGAGATCGCGGGCTTTGCCGTCGAACCGTTTGCGATCCCGCACGACGCGCGCGAACCGGTGGGCTTGGTGGTCGAAGACGTCGCCGGCCGGCGTTTGGGGCTGTGCGGCGATATCGGCAACCGGAGCCGGCTCGCCTGGGGTCGGCTCGCCGACCTCGACCTGCTGATTCTAGAGACCAACCACGATCTCGATATGTTGAGGAACGGCCCCTACCCCTGGTCGCTCAAACAGCGCGTTGCCGGGCGCCACGGGCACCTATCCAATCGTGAGGCCGCCGACGGTATGCCCGAACTCATCTCGCACCGCCTGGAATGGGTGGTGCTCTATCACCTATCACGAACCAACAACCTGCCGGCCCTGGCTGCGGCGGAGATCGGCGAGGTCCTCGCACGCGAGGGGACCCGCGCCGAACTCGCCGTCGCCGATCAGGACCGGCCGACCCCATGGCTCGAGATCGGCGCCGCATCGGCTGCGATCCCGAATTCGATGGCGGCATTTTCGGAGGCCGGATGATTCAAGCGCGCGTCACCGTCTATCCGCGGCGCGAGATCCTCGACCCGCAAGGCAAGGCGATCGAGGATGCCTTGGGGCGCCTCGGCTTTCCCGGCGTCGCTTCGGTGCGGGCCGGAAAGAGCTTCGAATTCGAGCTGAACACCCCTGAGGTCGGGGTCGCCCGGCGCCAGCTCGAAGATATGTGCGAGCGGCTGCTCGCCAACACGGTCGTGGAGGATTATGAGATCGAGATCCTCGACGAGGATGGGCGATGAAGGTCGGAGTCGTCGTCTTTCCCGGATCGAACTGCGATCACGACGTCTACCATGCGTTCTCCCACGTGCTCGACTGCGAGGCGGAGTTCCTCTGGCACGGTGACGAGACGATCCACGGCTGCGACCTGGTCGTGTTGCCCGGCGGCTTCGCCTACGGCGACTATCTGCGCGCCGGTGCGCTCGCCGCTTTATCGCCGGTGATGACCGCGGTGCGCCGCCACGCCCAGGGAGGCGGCCTGGTGCTCGGCATCTGCAACGGCTTTCAGGTCCTGCTCGAAGCCGGTCTGCTGCCTGGCGCGATGCGGCGCAACCAAGGGCTCCGTTTTCTCTGCCAGGACGTGTTTCTGCGCGTCGAGCGCAACGACCTGCCGTTCACCTCGCGGCTGCGCGTGGGGCAGGTGCTGCGCATTCCGATCGCTCACGCCGAGGGCAACTACGAGGACTCAGCCGAGCGTCTCGACGCGCTCGAAGACCAACGCCAGGTGGTTTTCCGCTACTGCGCCCCCGACGGCTCGATCTGCGCGTTCGACGCCGAGCAGAATCCGAACGGCGCGGCGCGCGCGATCGCAGGCATCGCCAACGAACGGGGCAACGTGCTCGGATTGATGCCCCACCCTGAGCGCTGTGTCGAGATGCTGCTCGGCAATTCCGACGGTCTCGCCCTGCTCGCCGGAACGGTCGCGGCGATCACGACACTCGGGGAGGCGCGCGCATGAGCGAACCGCCGGTTCCTTCCTCGCGTCCGAACGAGCCCACGGTCACGTCCGAACTCGCCGCGGAGCGCGGCCTGTCGGCCGAGGAATTCGAGCTGCTGCGCGGCATCCTCGGCCGCGATCCCTCTTGGACCGAACTCGGCGTCACTTCCGCTCTCTGGTCCGAACACTGTTCGTACAAGTCGTCCAAGGTCTATCTGCGCGAGTTTCCAAGCTCCGGCCCGCGCGTGCTTCAGGGGCCGGGAGAGAACGCGGGCGTGGTCGATGTCGGTCACGGCTGGGTCGCCGTGTTCAAGATGGAGTCGCACAACCACCCAAGCTACATCGAGCCCTACCAGGGGGCGGCGACCGGCGTCGGCGGCATCCTGCGCGACATCTTCACCATGGGCGCGCGGCCGATCGCCTGCCTGGATGCCCTCCGATTCGGCGCGATCGACGCGCCGCGGATGAGGTATCTGATCGACGGTGTGGTCCGCGGGGTGGGCGACTACGGCAACTGCTTCGGCGTGCCCACGGTCGGCGGGGAGACCGCGTTTCACCGCTGCTACAACGGCAACATCCTGGTCAACGCGTTCGCGCTCGGCGTCGCCCGCCGCGACCAGATCTTCACCGCGCGCGCTTCGGGGGTCGGCAATCCGATCCTCTACGCCGGCAGCCGCACCGGCCGCGACGGCATTCACGGTGCGACCATGGCGTCCGAGTCGTTCGATGCCGGTTCCGAAGCGAAGCGGCCGACCGTCCAGGTGGGCGATCCGTTTACCGAGAAGATCCTGCTCGAAGCGTGCCTCGAAGCGATGAAAACCGGGGCGATCGTCGCGATCCAGGACATGGGTGCCGCCGGACTCACCAGCTCGACGTTCGAGATGGCCGGGCGCGGCGGCACGGGGATGCGGCTCGATCTGGAAAAAGTGCCGCTGCGCGAACCCGGCCTCTCCCCGTACGAGATGATGCTCTCGGAATCGCAGGAGCGGATGGTCGTTCTCGCGCAGCGCGGCCGGGAGGAAGAGGTGGTACGGGTGTTCAAGCGCTGGGGCCTTGAGATTGCCGAAATCGGCGAGATCACCGACACCGGCCGGGCGCTGCTCTGTTTCCACGGCGAAACCTATGCCGATATCCCGATCGCGCCGCTCACCGAGCAGGCCCCGGTTTATCGTCGTCCGACCGCCCCTCCGAGCGACCTCGCCGAGCGCTGGCAGGCGCCGACCCTGCCCGATGTCGGCCATCCGATGGTGGCGCTCGAACGGCTGCTCGACACGCCCGATTTTGGCAGCAAGCGCTGGATCTGGCGCCAGTACGATCACACGGTCCGCACCAACACCGTGCGCGGTCCGGGGGGAGACGCCGCGGTCGTTCGCCTCAAAGGGACCCCGTCCGCGCTCGCGCTCACCGCCGACGTCAATCCGGTCTACTGCCAGCTCGATCCCGAGCGGGGCGGCCGGCAGGCGGTGGCCGAGGCGGTGCGAAATCTCGCCTGTGTCGGCGCCGAGCCGGTCGGGCTCACCGACTGCCTGAACTTCGGCAACCCCAAAAACCCTGAGGTCGCCTGGCAGTTGCAGCAGTCGGTGCTGGGTCTTTCCGCCGCCTGTCGCGCGCTCGACGTGCCGGTGATCTCGGGCAACGTTTCGCTCTACAACGAGACCCAGAGCGGTCTATCGGATGAAGCCGGCCCGAAGTCGATCTATCCGACCCCGGCGGTCGCGATGGTCGGCCTGATCCCGTTGCTCGGTTCGCTTCCGGAGTCGCACTTCGACCAGGCCGGCGACCGCATTCTCCTGCTCGGTCGCGACGGCCAAGAATTCGGCGGTTCCGCCTGGCTCCGTCTGCTCTACGATCTGGAACAGGGTCGGCCGCCCGAGGTCGATCTCGACGCCGAGCTCCGGCTTGCCCTCCTGCTTCGCGAGCTGATCGGCGCCGGGCTCCTTTCGACCGCCCACGATCTTTCCGAAGGCGGGCTCGGAATCGCCGCCGCCGAGGCCTGCTTCGGCAGGGGTTTGGGCGCGCGCTTAGAGATTTCCTCGCCGCTCGAGCTGTTTTCGGAGACGCAAGCCCGCGCGCTGGTCGCCTGCCCGCCGTCGCACGCGATGGAAGTCCTCCGCGCCGCGGACCGGCACGGTGTGCCGGCCGCCGAGATCGGGCAGGTCGGGGGAGAAGACCTCGAATTCGAGATCGGCGGAGAGAGCTTCCGGTCGCCGGTCGGGCACCTTGAGTCGATCTGGTCTCGGGCGTTGCCCAAAGCGTTGGGGCTTTAAGAGGGAACGTTTTTCTATGTGCGGAATCTTCGGCATCGAGGGGACGGACGAGGCGTCGTACCTTACCTATCTCGGCCTCTACGCGCTCCAGCATCGCGGCCAAGAGAGCGCGGGCATGGCGACCTGGGACGGCACGCAACTGCGCTACGAACGGGGGATGGGGCACGTTTCCGACCTGTTCAAGGAGCACGTACTGGCGCGCCTGCCCGGCCGCTCGGCGCTCGGACACACCCGCTACTCGACCTCGGGCACGAGCGTGATCGGCAACGCCCAACCGATCGTGGTCAAGACCTCGATGGGGCCGCTCGGCCTGGTCCACAATGGCAACCTGACCAACGCGATGGCGATCCGCAAGCGCCTGGAGAATGAAGGCTCGATCTTCCAGACCACCAGCGACACCGAGGTCATTCTTCATCTCATGGCGCGCAACCCGCGCCGCGCGATCGTCGAGAGCTTCCTGCTCGCGCTCGAAGAGATCCGCGGCGCCTACTCCCTCCTTCTGATCACCGACCAGGGGCTGATCGCCGCGCGCGATCCGAACGGCTTCCGGCCGCTGATGGTGGGAGAGCTCGATGGGGGGATCCACTGTTTCGCCTCTGAGAGCTGCGCCTTCGACCTGCTCGAAGCGCGGCCGATCCGCGAGCTGGCGCCCGGCGAGGTGGTGATCGCGCACGACGGTCGGATCGAGAGCTATCACCTGTCGATCCCGCCGGAGCCGACCCGCTGCCTGTTCGAGCATGTCTATTTCGCCCGGCCGGACAGCCGGATCTTCGGCGACTCGGTCTCGCACACCCGCCTCGCGATGGGCGCCCGCCTGGCGCTCGAGGCGCCGGCCGATGCCGACTGCGTCGTCCCGGTGCTCGACTCCGGCCTGTTCGCGGCGCTGGGCTACGCGCGCGAATCGGGCCTGCCGCTCGAATTCGGGCTGATCCGCAACCACTACGTCGGCCGGACGTTCATCCAGCCGAAGCAGTCGATCCGCCACTTCGGGGTGAAGGTGAAATTGAATCCGGTGCGCGAGCTGATCGAGGGGAGGAAGGTCGTGTTGGTCGATGACTCGATCATCCGCGGCACCACCTCGCAGAAGATCGTGCGCATGGTGCGCGATGCCGGAGCGGCCGAGATTCACCTACGGATCTCCGCGCCCCCCACCGCCTGGCCCTGCCACTACGGAATCGACACCCCGACGCGCAAAGAGCTGATCGCCGCGAACCAAGACATCGAGGGGATCCGCCGCTTCGTCGAGGCCGACAGCCTCGCCTATCTGTCGCTCGAAGGTTTGCAGGCCACTGTCTCCGGCCCGAAATCGAGCTACTGCACCGCCTGTTGGACAGGCGACTACCGCGTCCCCGTAGCGGAAGAGGACCGGCGCCAAGCCGAGCTCTTCCCGTTGCGGGTCGAAGGGGAATGATCATGATTCACCGCTGCTATTGGATTGCGCGGATCGCTCTCTGCCTCTGCCTATTGCCCGGCGTCGCCGCTTTTGCCGCTCCCCAGAGTCCGGTTCCTGCTCCTGTCCACGTTCCGGCCCCTGCCAACGCGCCCGTCCCGGCCCCTGCGGCTCACGACCCGAATCTGCCGCCCTCCGAGCAGACGGCGAAGGCGCGGCTCGAACATTCGCCGCGCCACGGAGAGTATGTGGACGTGCCTCTCCCCGGTGGCGGCAAGCTGAAAGCCTGGGTCGTCTACCCGGAGCGTAAGACCAAGGCGGGCGTGGTGATCGTGATCCACGAGATCTTCGGCCTGTCCGATTGGCTTCGCGGGGTCGCCGACCAACTCGCCCGCGACGGGTTCATCGCGATCGCGCCCGACCTGATCTCGGGTCTCGGACCGAATGGCGGGGGAACGGCTTCGGTTCCGAGCCGCGATGACGTGGTCGGCCTGGTCCGCGGCCTTACCCCCGAGATGACCTTCGCGCGCCTCCACGCCGTGCGCGATTTCGCGCGGAAGATCCCGTCGGCCAACGGCAAGCTCGCGACACTCGGCTTCTGCTGGGGTGGGGGCGAGAGTTTCGCCTACGCCGCCGCCGAGCCGACTCTCACCGGA
>JANNIH010000137.1:0-2407 GCA_031404815.1 Holophagales bacterium
GCAATTCGCCCTATTCGATTGGAGGGCCCCCGATGTTCATCGGTCATTTCGCGGTCGGTTTCGCCGCCAAACGGCAGGCGAAGACGGTCTCCCTCGGAACGCTGTTTCTCGCCGTGCAGTTCCTCGACCTGCTCTGGCCGACCTTTCTCCTGCTCGGCTGGGAGGAGGTGCGGATCGTGCCGGGGATGACGGCGTTCAACCCGTTCGATTTCACCCCCTATCCCTACAGCCACAGCCTGGTCGCCGCGCTCGGCTGGTCGATCGCGTTCGGAGGCATCTACTGGCTGATTCGCCGCCGGGCGGCCAACGCGGTCGTGCTCGGCCTTGCCGTCTTCAGCCACTGGATGCTCGACCTCGTCACCCACATCCCCGATCTGCCCCTAACGATCGGCGGAACGACGAAGGTCGGCCTCGGGCTCCTGCCACGTCCGCCTGTATCGCGAGGAATACCCAAATCGACCCACGGCCCTCGATCCAACAAAGCTCACCCTCGGCGGAGCCGACGACAAAGAAGGCTTCTCCCTCGGCCACGTGCCGATCTGGGAAAAATCGTTTCGGGCCTGGAAGCCTGTCCTCGCAGGGAAAGCCGAGGTCAAAGAGGGGGAGTTGGAGGGCTATCGGGTCTGGAAGAAGAACGGCGGGAGCGGCGCGTTCTGAGTTTCTGCCTCTTCGGCACGTACCTCGGTCTTCCGCGCCGGCTCGATCTCGCCCCTCTTGATCTGGCCCGCCTGTTTGATGCTCGTTACGAGTCGTTGAAAGTCCGATTCCTTCATTTCAAATCCTCCCCGGAGCCCTACTCGTCCGGCGTCTCAATCGTAGCCGCCGGACGAGGCGCCCGAGCCAATCCCTGAAGGCGTCGCATTTCGGCGACCGTCTCTTCGAGCCACTGCAGCCGCTCGGCTGGCGTCATACGCAGGCCGAGCTCCAGGTGATGGCGGCGGGTTCCCGCGAAATCCCAACCTGAAAGCTCGTCTTCGGGTGCCTCAATGAGTTTCGTCGGCTCGGCCATGGCTCACTGCGTCTCCGTGCCACGATTCCCTCGACCGAGATCGAGGAGAGAATCCACATCAAGAAGATCCTGCGGCCGCGCGGCGCTCTTCTTCATAGCGATCAGGTCGTCGAGGGAAAGGACCGTGGCCGTAACCTCCTCGAGGCGCACGGACACGGCCCGACCATACACTGCCTCAAAGTCGAACGGCTCCTCAAGGAAGAGATCGACCGCAAAGCCGGCCAAGCCGGGGTGCCAAAGGGAGAAGACCACCATGTTCTTCTCGCGGCTCCAGATCTCGCGGTTCTGGGCATCGGCGAAAGCGCCCAAGAGCACAGGAACCCGTGGCTCGAAGCCCAGATCTGTGAACACCTTCAATGCCCGGTCGAGATTCTCCCGTTCAAGCTGAATCACCAGGTCGAGATCGAGCGTGGTCCTCAAGTGCCCGTGAAGAACGACGGCGACCCCGCCCACGATGAGGTAGCGGACGTTCGCAGCCGCCAGAGCCTTCACAACGAGCTCGATTCGACCAGTCATTCTTGGAAGTCTACTCGCAAGGTTCGTGACCGAAACTGAGCCGCTAAATTCTTGGCCGACGAGGGCGAGTATCTGTCCTGGCTCGTGCCAATAGTACTCCACGGCCTGTAATTTTCAACATATTAATCACTCTACACGGAAGGGCAGGCGAGAATCAATCTTCCCACCTCAGGCTCGGCTGGCTCGACTGCCTCGCTGAGCGTTATCATACGCAGCATGAGCGAGAGCGATACAATCCGGGTAATCTTGAGGCCTGGTGAAACCCCACCCCGCGGCGACACCGACTGGGCTCGGGTGAACGCCATGACGGACGAAGAGATTCTGGCAGCCGCCCTGGCCGATCCTGATGCGCAGCCGCTTAGCCCGGAGCAGTTGGCCAAGATGCGCCGGGGCTCGCGGGTGAAGGTCTTGCGGCAGCGGCTGGGCATGACCCAGGTCCAGTTTGCCCAGGCCTTCGGCCTGCCGATCAGCACTTTGCGGGATTGGGAGCAGAACCGCTGCGTCCCGGATGCGCCGGCCCGTGCACTGCTGAGCGCCATCGAGCGGGAACCCGAGACGATGCGGCGGCTTCTGGGGCAGGCCGCCTGAGCCGGGCCGGCGAACGTGCTCGCGAGGTGGTCCGGCAAACGGGCACTGCGATCGTAGTCGGGCGCGACGGAAAGATCGGCGAGGAAGAAGGCGGGCTTGTGTCCAGCGGCCGGAGCGGGTAGTTTCTCGGGCGACGGCGGGGGCGAGGGAAAAACGACGGGCGGCTGCAACCGCCCGTCGAGACCTACACAGATGGATCGGGGATCAAGCCGGGGCGACTTGCGAGTCGACCTTACCCGCTTCCACCGACTTCGCTTTCGCCGCCTCCTCTACCTTCTTCTTGGTGATCTTGCG
>JANNIH010000138.1:0-37274 GCA_031404815.1 Holophagales bacterium
ACCTGAACACCACGGTGACCCCGGCCGGCGCAAACCCGCCGGAGGATCCGCTGGCGGCTCAGGCCTGGGTGACGGTTGTTATGGACGCTTCGGGTCGGTTCAGCGTTGGCTTTGACGCGATCCAGCTCGACAGCGCCTGCAACGCCAATCACGCGCTGATCGGCAACTAACCACGAAGTCTCGAGGGGTGGGTTTCGGACCTCCGAACCCACCCCTTTTTCTTCTCATCCTTCGACTTCCGCGATCTGGATCTCGCCCTCTCCCGGGCTGGGACCAGATCGGAGGAGCCGACAGTCTTGGCATTTTCCAACGCGTGCGCGATCGGGTCCGAAGGGCAATTCCGCAGCCTCCGATCGGCTCGTTCCCCCCTTCGCGGGAAGCCGAGGCCGCAGTCCGAAACCGCGGCACTCCTCTTCCTAGATCTTGATTGTTCGCGATTGTCCACGCGATTGTCCGCGCCAAATGGGGAGCTCGAGAGAACCATGAATCGAATCCATCGCTCAACCCGTTTCAGCCTTTTGCTCGCCTTGCTGGTCGTGAGCGGATTCTCGAAGCTCCCCGCCTCTGCCCAAAACTGCGAAGGGGACGGCACCTGCGGGTTCATGTCCTGCAAAACTCCGGCGCGTCCGGTACCGCAGACCCTTTGGGGAGAGCTTGAGCCCGTCGACACGAGCCCGCTCACGCCCGCCCGCGACAATACGGACTTCAACGAGTTCGGCGGTGGAATTCAGAATACCTATGGGCCGAACAACCCGCTCTGGATGTCGTTGGATATCGACTCCGGATATCTCTACACGGCGATCGCGCATGGCATCCAGATTTGGGACCTTCGGACCACCCCCGCCAACCCGACATTCGTGAAACTCGTACCGGGTCCGGGAACTTTCCGCCATTGGGCCTCGGGTGAGCTGAAGCTGCCGCTCCGTGACATCGATGTCGAGGGCACGCTGGGCGCTGTCGTGGGCCATGGCGACATCGGGATCGCGCTGTTCGACTTCACGGATCGGTCGAGCCCGCGCTTTCTTTACCAGAACGACAACTACAAAGGTTCCCAGGTCTACGCCAAGACCATCGGCAACCAGACCTACGCCTTCTTCGCCTCGAGCAGCGGCGGCAACACGCCGGCCAACCGCCCGGGCGGTCTGTTGGTTTACAACATGACGGCCGCCCGGTCGCTCTCAACCTCGGGCTGCCTCGACGGCACCGACAACTGTCCGGGCGTCTATCTCGGCCGGTTGGGGACGCGTTCGAGCGTCAACTACGTCGATGGCGTCGATAACTACGTTGCCTTCAGCGCCGGGCCGCAGTTCGGCTTCGAGATCTGGGATGTTTCGAATCCGGCGGCGCCGGTGCAGAAACTGTCCGGACTTTCGGGGAGCGGGGGTGTCGGAACCTACGGCGTCGCGATGTGGAAAAGCGGCAGCAGCTACTACCTCGCCACGCGCACCGATTTCACCGGTACCATCTACGACGTCAGTTGCATCACCGGCGCGAGTTGCACACTCGGCGGCCCGATCTGGACGATGTCGATGCCGGGCGGCACGCCGGAGCTTTACGTCACCTATTCGAACAGCGCGGGCCGCTCGTTCCTCTACTTCGGTTCGGACAATGTTTGCGGTGGCAATCCTCCCGATCCTCAGCGCGAGTTCCTGATCGACGCTTCGGTCCCCTCGCAGGCGCACGACATCACGCCGCCGCAAAAGATCACCGTCGGCGGCTTGCAGATCGGCTACTGGGACTACTACTACCGGAAGAACCCGACCGGCTACAACCGCGTCATGCCGCGCATGGGGAAGTTCGAGAACGAGTATTTCTACCGCGTGACGCAGTCGATGCTCGATATCCACCGGCGCACCGGCGGAATCGCGCCGGTCGCTGACTTCAGCTGGAGCCCCGCGAACATCTATCCGGGTACAGCGGTGACGTTCACCGACCTGTCGTCCGGAGCGCCGACCACCTGGGCCTGGAGCTTCCAGCCCGATGGCAGCCCGAGTGGTTCGTCCGTGCGCAATCCAGCCGGGGTCACCTTTGCCGGCATCGGCTCGAAGTCGATCTCTTTGACCGCGGGGAATGCCTCGGGCAACGGTTCACGAACCAAGACTCTCACCGTGCTCGATCCGGCGCCGGTCATTGCGAGCGTTGCGCTCTCGCCGCAAAACCCGATCGTCTGCCAGCCGGTGACTTTCTCGGCGACCGGTGTCACCGGCCAGCCGACGCTCAACTACAACTGGCAGATCACCACCCGGCGGGGCACGCCGGTGACTTCCAGCACCAGCCCGAGCTTCACCTGGAATACGGTCGGCACGCTCGCGGGCGATTTCACCGCGACCCTCCAGGTGATGAACACCACCTCGACGGCGACCCGAGCGGTCGATTTCACGCTCGGCGCGCTCTCGCCACTGCCCACCTTGTTCGCGCCGACCAACGACCCGTTCGCGGCCGGCACGGTTCAGTTCCATGTCGTGGCTGCCGGTGCTACCGAGTGGAGTTGGGACTTTGGCGATGGCACGGGCTTCCGAGCCTTCACCAACGATCCGGTCACCGGCCCGAACCCGACGTTCACCTATACCAGCACGGGTGGCAAGACCGTTCGGGTCAAGGTGAAGAACTGCATTGAGGCCGAACGAACCAGCGATCCGCTCGCTATCACGATCCTCCAGACCTCGCCGCTGATCGCCGAATTCCAAGCGGCCGGGATTTTCTGTTCCAGCGTATGTGTCGGTGACTTGAATGTGCCGATCGCTTTCACCGATCGCTCGATGGGGGCGCAGTTCTGGGACTACGACTGGGATGGCAACGGCATCTATGAGGAATCAGGCCGCACCACGCCGCAAACCACCCATACCTACACCACGTCGGGGACTTTCATTCCCAAGCTCCGGGTTCGGCGCGGGACTTCCGAAGAGAACGTCTTCACTCATCGCGCCATGTTTATCAGCGGCACGGTCACGCCGCCGTCGATCACGCTCAGCGGCGCCAGCTCGGCCAACATCAACCAGGCGGTGAGCATCTCGGCGAGCGCCTCCGGCTGCAATCCGGCCTCTGCGGGTTGGACCTGGGGGGCGGGCGGCGGCACGATCAACGGCGGCTCGACGGGCTCTTCGGTTTCCATCACCTGGACGACCGCCGGGAGCAAGACGGTCACGGCGAGCAACAACGCCTGTTCGGGTGCCTTAGGCAGCCGGCAGGTGAGCGTCACCGACCCGGGATCGGGCGGTGGGGGAACTCTGGCGGCCCTGTTCACCTTCACGCCGACCAGCCCGACGACAGGGCAGTCGGTGAGCTTCAATGGCACGACCTCGACCGGCTCACCGACCGGGTATGCCTGGGAGTTCGGCGATGGTGGGACCGCGTCGGGCTCGACCGCCGCACATGCCTACACGCTGGCCGGTAGCTACAGCGTTCGGCTGACGGTGAGCAAGCCGGGCACCGGTGCCGGCTGTCTGTTCGGCACCTGCGTTTCGGAAAAGGTGATGGCGGTTGTGGTCGCCGGCCCGCCGCCGCCGGTCTTCGAGGTCGACTTCTCGACCAGCGCGCCTTGCACCACCCTGTTCGGTATCGAGCTCTGCACCGGTGATACCAATGTCGCGATCAACTTCACCTCGACCAGTATCGGTGCATCCAACTTGACGTGGAGCTTCGGCGACAACACCCCGACAACCACCGGGAGCACCGCCGTCCACACCTTTACGGCGCCCACCAGCTACACGGTCTCGCTCACCGGTACCAATGGCAACCAGACCAAGACGAAGACCCGTGTATTTCAGATCACCGGAATCGTGCCGGTCGCGGGGAAGGTCGTGATCCTGCCCTGGATCGCCCAGACCCGAGGCGTCGTCACGCAGTCGAGCGACCTGTACGTCTTCAACCCGAGCGACCAGGAAATCACGGTCGAACTCAAGTTCCTGAAGCGGGGAGCGGCTGATGCGAATCCGCCGCTTGAGACCAAGGTCATCCCGGCCGGAGCCACCCTGTTCGTCGGCGATGCGTTGGGCGAGCTGTTCTCGCGGGAGAACACCGTGGGTTTCATCACCGCCGAGGTCACGGATGGGGCGGCCGAGCCGGTGATCTTGTCGTTCAACAACACGCTTCAGCCGGACGGGTCGAAATTCGGCCAGACGGTACCTGGTGTCACGATGAGCGACACCATCGGCAGCGGCACCCGGCAAGAGAAGATGCATTTGATCGGCCTGAACGACACCGCGGAGCGCGTGGCCTATTTCGGCCTCAGCAATCCGAACTCCGGTCCTGCCGTCTACCTGCTCCGCTTCTTCGATCCGCAAGGCAACCAGATCGGTCAGTCACCCGACCTGACGCTCTCCCGCTTCGGCCAGAAGCAGTTCCAGCCGCAGGAGATCCGCGGTTTCGGGGTGTCCAACCTCGCGGACTACCGGGTCGAGATCGAGCCGATCTCTGGCGGTCGGATCTACCCGTACGGTACGAATCTGCGCCAGGCCACTCAAGATCCGGCCTTCATCAGCGCCGAAGTCCCCAGCGGCAAGAAGCTGTTCCTGGTTGGTTCGCTCAGCCAGCCGGGAATCAACAACAGCCTGTTGCAGACGGACGTGGTCTTGGCGAACCCTCTCGCCCAGGCGATCGCGGTCGACTTGACGTTCACCGCGGTCGGCGTGTCGAGTCTGCCGCAAACGCCGGTTCGAGTGACCCTCCAACCCGGCGAGAGTCAGCGCCTGGCCAACGTGATCGCCGACAAATGGCGAATCACGAACCAAGTCGGCTTCCTCTCGTTCCAGAGCCCGACGGCGGACGGACCGCTGCCGCGCTTGACCGGAGAGAGCTACGACAACGCCAACCCGACGCGCCGGTTCGGCCATTCGATGATTCCGCAATCCGACGCCGAAGCGGCTGCGGTCGGTCAGGCTCAGGCCCTCGTGGGTCTGCGCCAAGGAACCGGTTGGCGAACCACGCTCTGGCTGATGAACCCCTCGACGAACGAGCAGGGGCTGTACGACGTGATCTACCGCAAGCTGGATGGCACGATCCTCGGACGCTTCACCAACTTGCCTCTCGGCCCGGGCAAGATGAAGCAGATCCGTCCGAGCGAGCATCCCCTCGGAGGCCTGACGATCGAGGACGGCTTCACCGTCCAGCTGATCGTGAAGTCAGGCAAGGTGCTGGCCGCCGGTCAGGTGATCAACAACCGGACCAACGACCCTGCCTATATCCGCGGTGAGACGCGCTAGCACGCGCGGGCAGAGCGAACGAGTGAACGACGAGAGGCCGTCGGGGGCAACTCCGACGGCTTTTTTGCTTTCAAATACTTCGCTTCTGACCGTTTCGGCCCTGCTTCTCGCGGGCCTGATCGCGGCCTGTCGGGCCAACCCTCAGAAGACGGTTCCCGAGGAGCCCGCCCACGCGGCGACGGATGTTCCGATGCCTGCGGAAGCGGAGGAAGACCTCGCCGGAAAGTGGCGCCGAGCGCGTTCGGGCCAAGTTACCAATGCCAGCAAAGAGCAGGCCGTCGAGAATCTTCAGGCGTTGCCCTACCTTCAGGGCTACCGGCCGGCCGAGGAGCATCCGGTCGTTTCCCACTTCGATCGCGCGTCCGCAGAGAAGGGGCTCAACCTCTACCTTTCGGGTCACGCCGCCGAGGCCGTCTTGATGGACATGGACGGACGCGTGCTCCACGCCTGGCGCTATCCGCTGCGTCGGCTTTGGCCCGATCTTGCGCAAGATCCAGCGATGGCCAAGCTCGAGTACTGGCGCCGGGCCTACCTGTTTCCGAATGGCGACCTGCTCGGAATCTACGAGGGGCAGGGACTGGTCAAGCTGGATGCCCAATCGCGCGTTCTCTGGTCGCACCGCGGCGGGATTCATCACGATCTCGAAATCATGGCCGACGGCGAGATCTGGCTGCTCGACCGTGATGGCAAATTGATCCCACGGATACACCCCACCGAAGGCGTTCTCGAGGACATGATCACGGTGCTTGAGCCCGCCGGAGCGGTCCGTCGCCGGATCTCGATCCTGCACGCGTTCGAGCGCTCGCGCTTCCGCGTCCTGCTGGCCCGACGCCCCCCCTCGGGAGACATCTTCCACACCAACACCCTGGAACTTCTGGATGGGCGTTTCGCCGCGCGAAACCCGGCGTTGCGTAAAGGGAACGTGCTGATCTCGCTGCTCAAGCTGGACGCGATCGCGATCATCGATCCCGATCGCGAGGAGGTGGTCTGGGCTCAGACCGGCAGTTTCAAACGTCAGCATCAACCGACGTTCCTTCCCAGCGGTCACCTCTTGATGTTCGATAACGTAGGGCTCGGCGGCGAGCGATCCCGGGTGATCGAACTCGATCCGTTCGGTCCCTCCCCGGGCCGCATTCTCTGGCGGTACGGCGGAGAGACCGGCCAAGAGCTGTTCTCGAAGACGCTCGGCTCCTGCCAGCGCTTGAGCCGTGGCAATACGCTGATCACCGAATCGGAGAACGGCCGCGCGATCGAGGTCACGCCGGAGGGGCGAATCGTCTGGGAGTTTCGCAATCCGCATCGCGCGGGTGAGAAGAAAGAGCTCGTCGCGGTGCTGTTCGAGATGCTGCGACTGCCGCTCGATTTCCCGTTCCCAGAAGGACGCGGTACCATGCCGCAAGCCAGCTTTCCAGCCGGAGGTAAAGTTCCATGAAATCGACCACAACTTTTCGAGCCTTGGCGCTGGGTTTTGGGCTCTCCTCATTGGGGTTTGTCGGCCCGGCCGCCGCGCAGAACTGCGCTTCCGATGGCACTTGTGGTTTCATGCAGTGCAAGAGCCCGGCGCAGCCGGTACCGAGCTCACTTTGGGGCACGCTCAAGCCGGTGGACACGAGCCCGCTCGCGTTCCTTCGCGATAACACCGACTTCAATGAGTTCGTGCATCGCTACGGCAGCGCGGAGCCGGCTTGGATGTCGCTCGATATCGACGGTGGTTACCTCTACGCCGCGATCTCTCACGGCCTGCAGATCTGGGACCTGCGAACGACACCCGAGCAGCCGACGTTCGTCAAAACGGTCGATGGCCCGACGGCGTTCCGCCAGTGGCCCTCAGGAGAGCGCAAGCAGGTGCTTTCAGATATCGCGGTCCAGGGGGATCTGGCCGCGCTGGTCGGTCAGCCGAGCGTAGGGATCGCGATCTTCGACACGGTCGACAAGCTTCGTCCGCGGCTGGCCTATCAGGATGGCGACAAGAACGCGACGCAGGTCTATGCCGCGACGATCGGTGGCCGAGCCTACGCGTTCATGGATGGGCACTCGACGGTGACCGGTGAGATCACCGGCCTGCTCGCCTACGACATGACCCGGGCGCGCGACTACAACAGCTGTCTGGACAACGCGGGCGCCTGCCCTCAAGTGATGGTCAAACAGATCAGCCCTGATAACTCCTTTCAATACGTCGATGGCGCGGATACCTATGTCGCAGCCAGCCGGGGTGCGACCCGAGGGGTTTGGATCTGGAATGTGGCGGATGTCTCAAATCCCGTTTTGAAGCTTTCGGCGCTCACCACCGAATCGGTCTATGGCATTGCCTTGTGGCGCGATCTCCCTTCGGGAAAGTACTACCTGGCCACCCGCCACAACGCCGAGGCGCGAATCTACGACGCCAGTTGCATCGCGACCGCCAACGGCTGTACCGGACTTGGCCCCCCGATCTGGTCGCGGTCGATGTTCAGTGGAACGCCTCAGTTCTACATCACCTTTTCGCGCACCGCCACGGCGTCGTACCTGATGTTCGGTTCCGATCAGATTTGCTTCGGCGGCACGATTCGCGAACAGATCTACGATGTAACCACACCCACCGCTCCGGTCGATATGACGCCGCAACAAACGGTGACGATCGGAGGGGCGCCCACCACCTACTGGACCTGGTACTACCGGGACAGTCCGACCGGTTTCAACCGCACCGGCGGACGGATGGGCAAGTTTTCAGGCGATCTCTACTATCGCGCCGCATTCTCGATCCTCGACATCCACAAGCGGACGACGCTCACGGTCCCGAACGCCGATTTCGTCGTGCCCTCCCCGATCTATGCCGGTGTACCCGCGACGTTTTACGACGCGTCGGCGGGCAGTGTCGCGTCGCGGAGCTGGACTTTCCAGGACGCGCTGGTGACCGGCGGTACGCCTGCGGAGGCGGCGACCAATGCCCCGGGCCGAAGGGTCCTGCTCGGCGCGTTCGGCAAGGAGCCTCTCGCTCTCGTCAATTCCGGTTCGAAGCCGCTCGCGCTGGTGGTTCGTTTTCTGCCGGCCGGGCCGGATGGCGTGATCGCCCGCGGCTCGGAGCGGATCGAGCTCGGACCGAACGAGCGTCGCTCGCTTGAGGTCGATCGGTGGGGGACCGGGTTGGGCGCTCTGATGATTGAAAGCGGCCAGGCCGATGGTCGGCTGCCGAAGATCGAAGCCTCGCTTCCCGCTCTCTCCGAGCGCGAAGCGGCGCGCGCGGGGGAGGTTTGGAACCTCACCGGCCTGCGCGCTACGCGCGACCTCCGGACGACCCTCCTCCTCTTCAACCCCACCGATCGAGCCGCGACCGTCGATCTGATCTACCGGGCGGAAGACGGCACGCTGCTCGGTACCCTCCGCGGCTTGGAGATTGTACCCGGCCTGCGCGCGGTCCGCCCTGCCGCGCACCCGATCGAGCGCGCGGAGAAATTCTCCGTCGAGGTCGAGGTCCGCTCGGGAACCGTTCTCGCCAAAGCGCGGGTCGCCCCCTCGCGGCCTTGACGCCGCTTCTCGCGTGCTGCCGGCCGACCTCGTAGCGCTCGCTCAGGCTGCCGGCCTGGGGGTGACCCCAGGGCGTGCCGAGGAGTTGGCGGCCTGGCTCCTGGCTGCCGCGGACATCGAGCCCGCGGCACGCCGTTATCTCTATTTCCTCAAGTCGTCCTACGAGGCGTTTCACGCGATCGAGGAGTGCTTTCCTCGCTCGGCCGAAGCCGTGGGCGGCGGGGTCGGCACCTCGCCCGAGGAGCTGCTCTACATCGCGAACCACCTCTACCTGGCTGCGGCTGCGGGCGTGCCCGGAGTTCTGCTCGAATGCGGCTGCTTCAAAGGGTTCTCGTCGGCCTGCTTGAGCCACGCCTGCGCATTTCTGGGGCGCGACCTGGTGGTGGCCGATTCGTTTCGCGGTCTGCCCGAGGCGAACGGTGCCGGGGAAGAGGGGTACCGGTCGGGCGATTTTCGCGGCGGCAGGGAAGAGGTCGAAGGCAACGTCCGCCTGTTCGGACGGATCGAGCGGGTGCATTTCGTCGAGGGGTGGTTCCGCGACTCGTTGCCGAGCTTTACGGATCCGATCGCGCTCCTCTGGATGGATGTCGATCTCTACGCCTCCGCGACTGACGTTCTCGACGCCACTTGGGAACAGCTCGATGAGCGCGCCGCGATCTTCAGCCACGAGTTCCTGCCCGAGCAGATCGATCCGGCGGGGCGCATCCTCCATCCCCACGAACCGCCCGGAGCGCTCCGCGCCGCCTTCGCCACCCGCGGCCTCGAAGCGAAAGCGGTCCACCTCGCCGGCTGGCTCGCGCGCATCGACCGACCGGGAACCATAGGAGCGGGCGCCGAATCGCTGCTGCGCACACTCCTACCGCACCTCCGAGATCGCGACCATCGCGCCCGCGCCGCGCGGGAGGCGATCGGTTTGAAGCCCGCGCTGCGCGATTGGGTGCGGCGGCGGCTCGGTTGGTCAGAGTAGAGGCTCAGGGGATCGTCTGCGAGTAGAGAAAATATAGATCCTCGATGGCCCGCTGGACGACCGCCTCGCCCCAAGGGGCTTCGATCCTCTGAGTAAACGTCGCCTTCAAGAAATGCCAGTTGCCGTTGCCGTCGATGTCGCGGTCTTCGCGATAGCTGAGGTCAATTTCTTCGACGCCGTTCTCTTCGAGGCTTGAGATTTCGAAGCCCTGGGAGTGACCATCATGATTCCGATCAGTCCATAGCCGCAGGGAGGGCCAGGCCAGATCGCGCTCCGAGACCCTGCCGTCGGCATTCCCACCGTAGGCTTCCCCGTCGTAGGTCTTGAGCGCCTCAAAACCATTGTCGGCTTGGCTACCATCGGGAAGCAGCGTGGCATCGCCAAACAGCTCCCGACCGCCGTTCACTACGCCGTCGCCATTCAGGTCCATCCAGAGGAATGCGTCTTCCTCGCCCTCCGCGGTCCAGCCCGTTTTGACCAGGGTTCCGGTGCCGTGAAGGTCGAAGATCACCGGGAAATAGAGATCTGTGGTTCGGATCTCGTCACCGCCCAGATCGAGGACAAGAGGGCTTGAGCTGCAGCTCACCGCTTTGGCCGGCGAGCCGCAGACCAGAATCCAGATAGCGGCTATCGCGGCCGAACCTCTAGTGATTTTCATGTTCGATCCCTTTCCCCTAGTGGTCGCGGCATCGCGGTGGCCTGTCCCCTGGTGAGCGTTCGGCGGTCGTCTCCCAACGATCTCCCGCGATCCCGCAGTCGCTGCCGCTCACGCTCCGGGTACCATTGGCCGGACGCTCACCCATGATCCGACCCTGACAACTCGCCGTGGGTGACGCATCCTTTAGTCCCAAGAGATGGCCAAGTTCGTGCGCAAGAGTGTCAACTTTATTGCACGCTACTCCGTTTGTTTGTCTAGACCAGATCTTTATCTGAGCGGAGCCGAGGGTGTGGTTTGGGCCGACCAGCGCAGTTCGTCCTATCTGTAGTTGAGATCACGGGCTTCGATCAAAACCGCCTTCAGCTCGGCGAGCATGGCCGTAAGATGCGGGATCTCGGTGACTGTGGCTTCGAGGTTGTTGACCAGCGTGTCCCAGCGGGCGACGCGCTCGGCGTCGGAGTTTCCGGATGCGGCCATGACGAATCTCCTTGTCGAATCGTTGATCCTCTGTGGGTTGGACGACATTGGGGCCACGGAACCGCCGGAAGAGCTTCGGCGGAGGCCCGCGGGCGATTCCGGGCTTGCGTTGCGATCGATGGAGCCCTGAATGGGCGCCGTAGACGGCCGTTTGGGGGAGATAGAACACCCATTGGTCGAGACCGATCGCCGTTTGGTCGAGATCGAACGTCCATTGGTCGGCGATGCGCTCGCGACCGTTCTATCTCCCCCAAACGAAGTCCGGATCACGCCAACGGGCGTTCTAGCTCTCCCGAACGGCCGTTCGAGCGCTCCATCGGACCGTCTGTGTCCGCCAACGGAGGCTCCGATTCTCCCCGGCCGGTTTTTGTTGCTGCTCCGGAGCCAGGCCGCACGGGCGGTTTTCTCCCGCCCGCCCTTCTTCAGGTATCCTTTGACGACCCGTCTGCCGACCCGGCAGCAAGGATCGCCATCGCATGCCCCAAGTCGTCATCGAGAATCCGATCATCAACTCGCCATTCGACGAGCCGACCCGCCATTTCCGGTTCGCCGATGAGGGCATCACCAACGAGATCGTCGCCGGCCGGCGGAGCAGCTCCTACTTCGACGGCGCGGCTGATCGCCTACTGGACCGATCCCCGCCGCGAGAAGAAGCTCTTCTTCTGCCAGAACGAAGCTCTGGAAACGGTGATCTACCAGGAGAGAAATATGACCACGATCACGCAATCGGCCCGTAGCGCTATCTACTGTTTGGCTCTCAGCCTATCGGTCGCGGTGCTCTGCCATCCGGCGCAAGCTCAGACTTTCACGGACAACACTTTTGTCAACTCGGACTGGACCAGTACGATCATCACCAATACTAGCCAGGGGACTTTCACGGCGGCCCAGGACACGACGAGCGGCGCCCCCCCGCATTCGCGTCGTTCGACGCAGACTTACAATATGGGTATCTTCCGTGTGGCCCACATGAGGAACAACGCTCTCTATAACCCGGCGGCCAGCGGAGCCATCGCCGCGGTGAGCTACGGCTACGATCTGGCGCTCCACTCCGGAGGATCCGACCAATACTCTCTGCTCCTGCTACAGAATGGCATCTACTATGAGAGCTCGCAGGACACTATTGCTACGGGTGTATGGACTCCATTCCCCGCCAGATCTCTAGACCAACCGAGCTTCTGGAAGTGCGCGGGCTCTGGCAGAGAGAGTGATCACCCTGATTTTACCGGCACAGGAACACCAATCCAGTTCGGTTACGCGACGAGAGGGGCCAGCTCGCTTGTGGGCACGCAGATCTCGACGCAGAGCGGCATCGATAATTGGTCTGTGAGCGTGCTCCCCGTGGCGAAGGCCCCGGACTAACGGGCTGGCGGATCTACGCCCAACCGGATTCTTCGGGCCAGTTTCTCCGAACTGTAAGATTGAGGGGGGTGTTTCGCGTCTTTTAAGCGGCAGAGGAGGTACGTGCCGCTATGACCAGCCACGACCAGTTGTGGAAGGACCTGTTTCGCTCCTTTTTCCCCGATTTGCTGTTTCTGCTCGATCCCGACCTCGCGGCCCGCCCAATCGAGAGCCTCGGCCCGGGAGGCTTCACCTTCCTGGACAAAGAGGTGTTTCACGATCTGCCCGAGGGCGACCGCCACGAGGTCGATCTCCTCGCCGAGACTCCCGACCCCGCGACCGGACTGAAATTTCGGGTCCATTTGGAGATCGAACGCCGCTTCAGCGGCGAGATCGGCCGGCGCGTCGCGCGCTACTCGTACCATCTCTACCTGCGCGACCCCGGGCCGGTGGTGTCGATCGTCATCTTCCTGCGCGGCGGCCCTCCCGGCGTCCGCTGGACCAACCACATCGAGCGGGCGTTCGATCGAGAGATCCTGCGCTTCAACTACCTGTCGCTCGGCCTGTCGAGACTCCCGGCGAGGACTCTCCTCGATCGACCGGAACCGATCGCCTGGGCGCTCGCGTCGCTCACCTGGGCGGGCAAGATGGGCCGAGCCCGGTTGAAGCTTGAGCTGCTGCGGAAGATCGCCACGGCTCGGCTGAACGAGGTCGAGCGGTTCCTGCTGGCCAACTGTGCGCAAACTTACCTACAATTGGCAGGGCGCGAAGCGGAGCAGTATGCCGCACTGCGCCTGGCCGAGAGAATCCCGGAGGTCTAAGCGATGGAAATGACATGGGCCGAGCAGATGGTGGCGGAATATCGGGAGAAGGTTCTCGCGGAGGGGATCGAGAAAGGGGTGGAACGCCTCCGCACTTCGTTGCTCCGCCTGCTCGGGCAGCGATTCGGCCAGGTCCCGCCCGCGGTTCGGGCGCGGGTCGAGGCGATCGACTCGCTCGACGAGTTGGGTGGCCTAACGGACCGGATCTTGGAGGTCAAGTCGATCGAGGAGCTGGGGCTGGGGAGTTAGCGGCTTTTCGGTTGACCGCCTGGGGCCTTCCGAGCCCCGGCCCGCGCCGAACGGATACAATCCGACCTGATGACCGACCCCGCCGTCCGAGTCCAAGATCTCCAGAAGGTGTACCGGGTCTATGCCCAACCGTGGCATCGGCTGCTCGAGCCGTTCGGGGGCAAGCCGCGGCATCGGGAGTTTCGGGCGTTGGATGGGGTCACGTTCGACCTGCCGCGGGGGCAGGGGCTCGCGATCGTGGGCGAGAATGGCGCCGGTAAATCGACCCTGCTCAAGGTGTTGGCGGGGATCACCAGCCCAAGCGCCGGGCGGTCGGAGGTGCGGGGGAAGATCGCATCGATTCTAGAACTCGGTTCGGGTTTTCACCCGGAGTTCACCGGGCGCCAGAATATCGTCTTGAACGCCGCGATGTTGGGCTTGTCCGAGCACGAGGTGGTCGAGAAGACCCCGGCGATCCTCGATTTCGCCGAGCTTGGCGAGTTCATCGACCAACCGGTGAAGGTCTACTCGACCGGCATGGCGATGCGGCTCGGCTTTGCGATCGCGACCCAGGTCGAGCCCGACGTGCTGATCATCGACGAGGCGCTCTCGGTGGGCGACGGCTATTTCCAGAAGAAATGCATGGATCGCCTCGAACGCTTCGTGGGCGCCGGGGGCACCCTGCTGTTCTGCTCGCACGCGATGTACTACGTCTCCGCCTTCTGCCAGCAGGCGCTCTGGCTCAAAAACGGCCGACCGCAGGCGCTCGGTCCGGTGCTCGACGTGATCCACGAGTACGAAAATTTTCTGGTCGCCAAGAGCGGCTCGGCCACTTCAGCCGTGGAGCCACCGACTCCTGTTCTCCCAGCGGATCGAGAGCCGGCCGCAACTCCGGAGCCGCCCCTCGCGGGTCCCGCGCGTTTGATCGGCGTGCGCCAGCTGACCGCATCGAACACCGAGCTCGCACCCGCCAGGTACCCCTCCGGCTCACCCTTCCGCCTGGAGGTCTCCTGGGCGACCGACGATCCGACGCTTGGGTTCCACCTCGGGATCGGGATCAACCGTATCGATGGGGTCGAAGTCTGCTCGTTTTCGACCCGCCAGGATGGGCTGCCGCCGGCTACGGGAGTGCGGCGCTATCAGGCGAGCCTCGAAGTTCCGGCGCTGCCGATGGTCAAAGGCGAGTTCTCGCTCTACGTCTTCCTGCTCGACCACCGGTCGCTCCACGTCTACGACCAGCGGCTGCTCCGCGCGGCGTTTTCGGTCGAGAGCGCCGAGTATCGGATCGGCCTGATCAACGTCGAGCACGCGTGGGACGTACAATGGAGTCGAGTGCTTCCTCCAACCTCCCACGCGAATGAGTTCCCTGCATGAGCGATCAATCCCGGACCGCCCTCGCGGTCCTGCCTGATGAGGCCGCGACCCTGCTCGCGCTCCACCCGTTCGCGCATATCGATGCGGAACGGATCTACCACCCGTTGACCGGCGTTGCGCTCACCCCCGGGGCGCCCGGCTTCGCCGAGATCTCGCGTCTCGCTTCCGGGCTCTCTCTGGTGGACGATCTTTCGCCAGAAGTGCGCGCGCGTCTTTTGGCCGAGCGCTGGCTGTTGGCCGAAGGGGAAGATCCTGGCCAAGAGTTCCGCCTCCGGATTGTCTCGCTCGAAGCGCACACGGTGTGCAATCAGTCGTGCTACTTCTGCCCGGTTTCGATCGCGCCGCGCGACGACTACTTCATGCCGACCGAGCTCTACGAACGGATCGTCCGTGAGTTGGCTGGTTTTCGCGACACGATCGAAGCCGTGTTCATGATCAATTACAACGAGCCGACGGTCGACAAAAGGTTCGTCGAGCAGGTGCGGACGATCCGCGCCGCCGGCCTGCCGCCCGCGGTGCTGACCAACGGTTCCGGGTTGACTCCCGATCGGGTCGATGCGCTGGTCGAAATGGGCGGCCTGCGCTTCCTTTCGATCAACCTTTCGACCCTCGATCGCGAACGCTACAAGAGCGAAAGGGGCGGCGATC
The DNA here is from genome assembly GCA_031404815.1 of Holophagales bacterium. GTDB lineage: Bacteria > Acidobacteriota > Thermoanaerobaculia > Multivoradales > UBA5704 > DASYKS01. The sequence goes on from JANNIH010000138.1 coordinate 15,217, forward strand.
AGCTGCCGCTCGTGCTCAAGAATCTGGCCTACGCCAAAGACCGCCCCGTCGCCGAGAAGATGGACGTGATCGTGCTCGGAACCGGCGACGAGAATCACCGGCGAGATTTTGCCGAGATCGGCGAGCTGTTCGCGGGCAGCCGTTTCGAGGTCAAGTCGTTCGAGGTGATGGATCGCGCCGGTTATTTGCAGATCGGCCTCGGCGTGCCGCGCGGCGGCAAGCGGCTGCGCGGCTGCGACAACCTCGGCTCCCGCCCGATCGAGCACCTGCACATCACACCGCGCGCCCAGGTGGTCCTCTGCTGCGAGGACTACGACGAATTTCATATCGTTGGTGATCTCACAGAGAGCAGCGTGCTCGACGTGCTGCGCGGCCCCGAGCTATCCAAGATGCGGCGGATGATCTACGGCCTCGACCCGGCGCCCGCCAACTTCATCTGCAACAAATGCACGTTCGCGCGCCGGGCTTGATCCGGCGCGTGGGCGGCCCCCCCGGGAGACCGGGCAGCTCGCCTTAGAGTTCCCCCTTTATGCGCCTCGCGATCGTCATCGTCCACTACCGCACGCCGGAGCTGGCCGAGGAGTGCGTCGCTGCGCTGCGTGCCGACCTTTCGCTGAGCGCCGAGATCGAGGGGCGCATCGTTCTCGTGGACAACGGCAGCGACCCGGCCGGGAGGAGTCGGCTCGGCCGTCTGGCGGTCGATCTCGTCGAGCCGGGCGAGAATCTCGGTTTCGCGGGCGGGGTGAATTTGGGTGTGGCGCACAGCCTGGCCGCCGGACCGGTCGAGGCGTTAGTGATCCTCAATCCCGATGTCTTGGTGCGCCCCGGCTGCCTCTCGGCTCTCCACTCCGAGTTGGAGCGCGGAGCGGCGGCGGCCGGCCCGACGTTTTTCTGGGATCGGGGCGAGCGGCTCCGTCTGCCGCCCACCGAGCGACGGACCCGGCGCGACGAGCTGCGCGCCGCCGCCGCCCACCGGGGAGGGGCGCGCGGCGATCGGGCGCGCGCGCACTGGCGCCGCCATGCCCGGGAGCATTGGCAGGCGGGCGGGCCGCTTTCGACCCCTTGGCTCTCGGGGGGCCTGCTCGCGATCCGGCGCGACGCCTGGGAATCGGTCGGGCCGTTCGACGAGGGGTTTCGGCTCTATTTCGAGGAGACCGACTGGCTGATGCGCCTGGCCGCCCGTGGGCTCGCATCGCGCCTGGTCCCCGCCGCCCGCGCCGTCCATCTGTACGCCCAGAGCGCGCTCTGTGAGCCCGCGGCAGAGGCCTGGTTCGAAGCGTCGGCCGAGCGCTTTCGGCAGCGCTGGTACGGCACCGGTTTCTCGCGCCTGCTCGCCGCTGTGGCGCCCTCGGGAGGGCTGGTGGATCCGCTGCCGCCGGCACCCTCGGAAGGGCTCGATCTGGCGCGTCTCGGGTCCGGACGTTCGGCGGCCGAGGGGCCGATCTGGATCGAAATCTCGCCGAGCGTCTGGGGCTTCCCGGCCGCCGCGGAGCGGATCGAAAAGCCGACGGGCGTCTGGCGCTTGCCGGAAGAGATCCTCGAACGCCTGCCCGCGGGAAGTTGGAGCCTCGCGGTGAGCGACGAAGAAGGGCGCGAACTCGGGCGCTGGGCGCTGGTTTTTGCGCGGGCCGAACCCGCCGAACCCGCCGAACAGACCGAATGGGCCAAAGGGGGGGCGGAAGGGTGAAGCTCCTCTACCTCCTCTCGTACCCCGAGCTGAACGGCGGCAACAAAGTCGTCTTCCAGCACGCCGAGCTGCTGCGCGGGCTCGGCCACGATGTGACGCTCGCGGCCGAGGGGGCACGGCCGGATTGGGCGCCCTTCGGCGGAACCTACGTCGATCGGTCGGTCGTGGCGGGCTCGGGCGTGCGCTACGATCTGGTGATCGCGACGTTTTGGAGCACGGTGCGCCAGGCGCTTAAGCTCGACCTCGGGCCGGTTGCCCATTTCTGCCAGGGGTACGAAGGGGCGCTCGAACACCTGCTGCCGCGGCTCGCCGAGATCGAGGCGGTCTATTCGCTACCGCTGCCGACCCTGGTCGTCTCACCCCATCTCGCCCCCTTTCTGCGCGAGCGCTTCGGGCGCGGGTGCGCGATCGCGCCGCCGCCGCTCGATCTGCGCTTTACGCCGCTCTCTCGGCCGGGGCCGAGCGGCCTGCCTTGGATCGCGGTGCCCGGCATCTTTGCCGCCCCGGTCAAAGGGGTGGCCACGGCGCTCGCGGCGATCGCCCTCCTCCGCGCCCGCGGCCTGCCCGCCCGCGTGCTCCGCTTTTCGATCCTGCCGCTCGATGCCGACGAGAGGAAGCTGCTCGAACCCGATCGCTATCTGTGCGGCGTGCCGCCCGAGGTGATCGCAGAGGAGGTCCGCGCCGCGGACCTCCTGATCCTCCCTTCGCGCGAGGGGGAGGGATTCGGCCTGCCGCTGCTCGAAGCGATGGCCTCCGGCACGCCGGCCATCGCTTCGGCGATCCCCTCGATCCGCGGCTTCGCGACCGGCGCCGCGGTTCTCGTTCCGCCGGGAGACGCGGAAGCCATGGCGGATGCGGCCGAGCGGTTGTTGGGTGACCGCCGGGCCTGGCTGCGCGCCCGGCGGGCGGGCCTCGCCGCCGCCTCGCGCTTCCGGCCGGAAGAGGTCGCGGGGATCGTCGAAGGCGCGGTCGCCTGGGCGGCGCGGAAGGCGGCCCGGCGGTAGCCGTGCGCTGTGCTTGTCGGCTTTGCCCGACGCGAACCGTCGGTTTTCCCTGACGATCGAGGACTTGCCGAGCGAGCCTCCCGGTCGGCGCCTCCTTCGCGATCGAGCTGGCGCTCCAAGGGGGCCTGCTGCGCGTGCTCGAAGACGGCAGGGTCCGCGCGCCTGGGCCGCGGCACCCGTCCTCGAACCAGGCCTAGTGGCCTAATGTTGGCGTCGGCGATTGCCGGGGCACTACGCGGCTTGCAGGAGGAACTCGACTTTGACAGCCTCATACGGAAACTCAATTTGACCGGTGTCCGTGCGATCTAGAACTCCAGCGAGCAGCAAGGAAGACGGTCTTCATATTGATACCTCCTACCGCGCCGGCCGGAGGCCTGCGCCGGGTTGGCCCCTCTCTGTTCGCATTCAGGCCGTCGCACGGTCGAGCCCCAGCTCGCGCCAGAGAAAACCGAGATCGGCCGGAAGCCGATCTTCAATCCGCGCGAAATGCTGCTCGTCGCACTCGGATTCTTTGATCAAGTCGAGTAATTCGGTCCGTGCCATCGGATCGGCGACCAAGGCGCGGGGGGTTCTCCCGTGGAGGCGCTCTAGCGGTGCATCGATCCAGACTCGGAAATACGCCTCGCGGTCGGCCTGGATATCGGGGAGCTCCGGGTTCAGAGGCGGTTCGTCAGAGTCGCTGGGTGCGAGGCGAGAGATCGAAGAACCCACGATCCGGCCGAGCCATGTCTCGGTTTCGTCGGCCGTCTCTCGGTCGGTGAAGGCACGAAGAAAGCCCTTTTCAAAGCTCATGGTGACGCTGGTCACGGTGTCACCCTCCGGATCGGTGACGTAGCGAAACCAGCCGATCTCGAGATCCCCCTCGACGTCGGGTTCCTCGGCGAGGGCGACGGTGAGTTTCGGCCAGTCCGCCACCCGGTAGAGGTCCGCGACCGGCGACGGGGTCACCGGGTCTTCCCATTCCGGCAGAGCCTCGTCTTTTTCGACCCAACTTTCGTCGTCGTCCTCCTCTTCCTTCGGGTCGTCGTCCTCGAAGCCCTCGTTTTCCAACTCTACGAGGAGTTCCTCCAGGAAGAACGCGATGAGCTCGGCCGAGAGGTGCGATCGATCTTCGGCGGCGAGTGCGCGGAGATGCGGAGCTTCTCGGCGAAGGAACGACAGGGGCGGTGCGCCGAATCGATGGACTCCTTCGAACAGCACCAGGCGTGCTCCGCGCAACTCCCAGCGGTCGAACACCTCTTCCGGGTCGGGGGTCGCGACCCGAATCGCAGGCGCCCCTGGGGCGAGCAGGTCGCGGACGAGCAGCAGGTCCTTCTCCATCCTGGGCTCGACGACCTCGTAGAGACCCAGCGGCGTCGCCATGAGCGCGTTGAGCCATTCTCTTTCCCGCGGTTGAAGCGAGGGGCCACCGGGGCCGAGGACGAGCGCCGTAGAGCGAACGTCATGTCCTTTGACTTGCAGCACGGCCTCGGCGAGCAGCCAGTCGTGCATCAACTCTTGAAGCTCCATATCGGCGTGGGAGTCGATGATTTTGAGCCGATCGATCTCAATGTCGTCGAGGCTGGCGAAAAAGACCTGTCGAAGCGCGGTCTCGGCGGCATGGCGGTGGCGCGTCCGCAGCCAGTCGATCGCGACGCTCCCGGCTCGTGTCCCTACTTCCGCCGGTTCCCGTGCATCGCGCCCGAGGCAGCAGCTTTTGAATTTTTTGCCACTGCCGCACGGGCAGGGATCGTTGCGGCCGATTTTACCTGGAGTCACGAGAAATCTCCCCCGCGGATCGTGTTTGTCATTTCCGGATCGTACGACACGGGCGTTTTGGGAGTCACGGTAGATAATCTCCCGATGATCGTCAATCCCTCCGTCCCTCCCGTCGTCGTCCTCGGTGCCGGCGTGTCGGGGCTCAGCTGTTCGATCGAGCTGCTCCTGCGCGGCTACCAGGTGGAGATCTGGGCGCGCGATCCGCCCTTGGCCACCACTTCGGCGGTGGCGGGCGCGGTCTGGTTTCCGTTCCATGCGGCGCCCGCCGACCGGGTCGGGGCGTGGGCGAAAGAGACCTACGACCGCCTGGCCGAGCTGGCCCTGAGCCCGTCGAGCGGAGTGACGATGCGCGAAGGGGTGCTCTGCGATCCGGAGTTGTCGAATGGGTCGACCTGGCGCCCCGCGGTCGGCCCGGTGCGCGCGACGGTTCCGGGCGATCTTCCTCCGGGCAAGAAAGGCGAGGTCTTTGCCGCCCCGATCGCCGAGATGCCGATCTATCTCGAATACCTCCGTCGCCGGTTCGTGTCGCTCGGCGGCCTGCTGCGCCTGCGGGCTCTCGCCTCGGTCGCCGAGGCCTTTGCCGAGACCTACAGGGTAGTCAACTGCACGGGACTCGGCGCCCGCGAGCTGTTCGGCGACCCGGAGGTCTTCCCGGTGCGCGGCCAGTTGGTCCGGGTTGCGGGCGTCGATCTGTCCCGCTGGTATCTCGACGAGAAAGGGCCGGACGGCGTGTCGTACATCATTCCGCGGTCGCACGATGTCGTGCTCGGCGGCACCGTCGAGCCGGGCAACGAGGACCTGACGCCCGACCCGGCCGAGACCAAAGCCATTCTCGCCCGTTGCGCCCGGCTTGCCCCGGACCTGTCGGGAGGGCACGTCGTTGCAGCGAGTGTAGGTTTACGCCCCGGGCGTTCGGCCATTCGACTGGAGGTCGAAGAAGTGGATGCCCGCCACGCCGTGATCCACAACTACGGCCATGGCGGCGCGGGGCTTACGCTCTCCTGGGGGTGCGCGCGCGAAGTGGCGGATCTCGCCGATCGGCGCTGGGGAGTGGGTCAGTCGGCTTCCGGCGCGTAACGAAAGACCACCAGGGTTCGATCGTCCTCGGCCGGGTGGCCCGCGGTGTGGGTGGCGATCGCGGCGAGCAACCGGTCGCGGACCTGCCCCGCCGAAGCCGTCGGGCCGGCGAGAGCGCGGACGACGCAGTCGTAGCCGAACGGTTCGTCGAGTGCGTTCGAGGCCTCGATCAAGCCATCCGAAAGCCAGACCACGACGTCGCCGGACTCGAGCTCGATCGTTTTCGCGCCGTAGCTCTGCCGCATCACGCCGAGCGGTGAGCCGGGCAGCACGATCTCCCGCACTTCGCCGTTGCGCAGATGGTAGGTGGGGGGGTGGCCGGCGTTGGTCAGCTCGATCTCTGCCTTCTTGAGGTCGATCCGCGCGAGCGTCGCGGTGACGAAGAAGCGGGTGCCGCTCTCGCCCCGGACGACTCGATCGAGCCGGCGCATGATCTCGTCCGGATGTTCGACCTCTTCGACCAAGATCTGGAGGGCTGCTTTCACCATCGCCATGCGCAAGCCGGTCGGTAGGCCGTGGCCCGAAACGTCGGCAATGATCACCGCCATCACGTCGAGATCCGAGTCGCCGAACGGCAAAATATCGAAATAGTCGCCGCCGATCGCCGCGCTCGGCTCGAACAGGGTGGCAAACTCGACCCCCCTGCCGGTCGGCAGGGTCGTCGGCAGCAAGCTCTTTTGGAGATCGCGGGCGATCGCGAGTTCTTTGTCGAGCAGCTCTTTTTGCGCCGCGCTCGCGACCAGCCGCTCGAGATTTGCGGTCATCTCGTTGAACGAGCGCTGCATCGCGCCGATCTGGTCGCGCCTCTTAACCGGGATGCGCACCGCGAAATCGCCCTGCTGCACCGCCGCGGTCGCCCGCGACAGGCGATTGACCGCGCGCGAGATGCCGAAGATCAACACCGACGCCATCAGCGCCGCGACCACGTAAACGTCGAACAGAAGGAAGACGACGACCACCAGGCCGGCCCAGATCGCGGAATCGAGTTCCGCCGACGGGGAGAAGAAGTGCAGGCGGATCATCCGCGGTGTCGTCCGGAGTTTCGCCGCGACGTATTCCGCCGATCGCGCTCCGTTTTCCAGATCGAGCAGCGAGCCCGCGGCTTCACCCCAGATCAGAAACGGGGCATCCCAGAACGTTTCGCCTTGAGAGCGCGCCTTGAAGAATTTCGCCGCGTCGCCGCGGGCGGGACCTTCGTGCAGGCGTTGGAGGTTGATCGTCCTGCCGCCGGCCTGGATCGAAAGGCTCCCCTCTTCGCCTTCGTCCTCCGGCCGATAGAGTTCGACCCAGAGGTCGCTTCGCTCGGAGAGTTCCTGTTCGAGATCGCCCACGTAGAGCGCCACGACGCCGCGCGTCGCATCGCCTGCGGTGCCGGCCAGGGTTGGCGCACCGTTCTTCCGGGAGACGAAGGTGGCGGTTTCCTCCCTCTTCCGATCGGCGATCAGCGGTGTGGGCACATTCGATCGGACGAGCCAGTCGGGCCACTTGCCCGGGGTGCGTGGGTCGCCCGCGATTTTTCTCCCTCCCCGGTAGTAACCGAACACGATCTCCGGCCCGGCCGAGGTCGCCATCGGCTCGTTGCGCGCCATCTCGTGAAACGCGATCATCGCGCTCTGCCGGAGCTCGAAGGAGAGCGCGCGAGAGCCGTCGCGAAACAGGTGGCCGAGGAAGAACCCGGAAAGGATATAGAGCCCGATGGCGAGCGCGATCATGACCATCGGGACCGGCAGCACGCCGACCAGGAAGTAGGAGAACGCGAGCCGCCGGCCGACCTTCCAAAGAAATGCGCGGTAGGCCTTGACCGCGAGCCAGCCGAGGACCAACACCAACGTCGCCGCGAGAATCGCCTTCGCCGTCGTGCTCGCGTAGGGGATCTTCGCCTGCGCGAGCGCCGCCAGCCCGGCGGCGAGCAGGTAGAGGCCGACTACGGCGGCGGTGCGTTTGCGTGTTTTGGGTTTCACGGGGTAAGGGAGGGGATGATCGAGTTCGAGAGATCTTACGCTTGGGGCGGGTGCCGGGTTGCGTTGCGCTCCTGGGGTCCTCCTGGGTTCCCCGGGTGCTGGCCGGGGCGTCGCGACTCCCGTAGAATGAGTTTTCCTTGGCCGGACAAAAAAGTCATTTCGTCCGGCCCATTCATCTTAGCCCGAAGCGGAGGAGAGCTGATCGTGTCGAGGATCCCGCGTTCCCAGGAGCATCTCAAAACCGGCTTTACCGCCGAGGCGGCGAGCGCCGCCCGGTTTCGCGCCTATGCCGCGCGCGCGGAGCGCGATGGCCTGAGCAATCTGGCCCAACGTTGGCGCGAGCTGGCCGAAGCCAAGGATCACCTCGCGGTTCGTCTGCTCGAGGCCGCGGAGCAGGTTCGCGGCGCCGAAGCCGATGTGGTCGGCGCGATCTCGGAGGAGCGCTTCGAGAACGATGTCCTCTACCCCAAAATGCTGCGCGACCTCGAAGGAGCCGCCGCCGAGGCGCTCGCGGGAGTCGTCGCAGAGCAGAAGGGGCACCTCGGCCGCTTGGAGGCGCTGCGCAAGGAGGTTGGCGCCTCCCAGGGCGACGTGCGCTGAAGCCGTTCCCCGCGGCAACCCTTTTGCATAGACTGGAGCGCCCCTCGGTGCGGTTACTACCGCTCTGCGAGGGCTAAAGAGATGTACACGATTCTCGGGATGGTCAAAGGAGAGAACAGATGGGTCTGATTGATTTCCTCAAGAGCGCAGGCAAGAAGCTGCACATCATCAACGACGATGCGCCCGCCGCGGCACCGACTGCGCAGGGTCCGACGCCGCAGCAGGTCCAGGAGCTGAGCGACCGCAAGCACGAGGTTGCCCTGCTCAAGTTGATCGCCGACATGGGCTTCAAGATCGACAACCTCGGCGTCAACGCCAAGGGCGAGAAGGTTACCTTGACCGGCACCGCCGACACGCAGGCGACCCGCGAAAAGACGGTGCTGATGGTCGGCAACGTCGATGGCATCGGTCAGGTGGACGACCAGCTGGCGGTCGCGAACCCGGAACCGGAAGCCACCTACTACGAAGTGGTGAAGGGCGACACGCTGTGGAAGATCGCCGCCCATCACTACGGCAATGGTTCCAAGTACCCGGTCATCTTCGAGGCCAACCGGCCGATGCTCAAGGACGCGGACGAGATCTATCCGGGTCAGAAGCTGCGCATCCCGCCTCTCGAGAAGTAGGCTCTTCTCGGTCGACTTGGGGCGGGAAAACCCCGCCCCACGTCACGGCTCAGCCGATCACCCGAGCCGGTACCCCCACAACCGTCGCTCCCGCCGGAACATCCGCCAGGACCACCGAACCGGCGCCGATCATCGCGCCGTCGCCCACCGTGATCGCGCCGAGCACGATCGCACCGGCTCCCACCGTCACCCTACTCCCAAGCCGCGGGCAATCGAGTTCGGTGAAGCGCGCCTCGCCGAGCGTCACCCCATGGAGCAGCGTACACTCCTCGCCGATCACGGTTCGGCCGCCGATCACCAATCCGATCCCGTGCGCGATGATGCAACCGCCGCCGATCTCCGCGCGCGGCAGAATATCGATCGCGCACGCCGCGATCGCCCAACGGCGGCAGAGTGCCGGGAGGATCGGAATTCCGGCCAAGGCCAGCGCGTGTGCGATGCGGTGCGCCGCCAGCGCCTGGAATCCGGAATCGAACAGGAACGCATCGACCAGCGCGGCGGCGAGCCCCCGCCCTTTGACGGCGTGCAGGCGTGCGAAATCCTTACCGAGTCGAGCCGCAAAACTTGCAGGATTTGCCATCAGCCAAACCTCCGGATTCCGGAACGGAGCGCCCGCAGAGCGCGCAGGACACCTACGCGCGGCAGCCGACTCCAGAGCGGATAGAGCCCTGAAACTTTCAGCCGGCGCTCGAACGGGCTCTCGCCCGGGTTGAGGATCAGGCGCGGCAGCGCCAGCCGATCCGCCGTCTTCGCGTACGGCGCGCCGTGGATCGACACCGCGGCGAGATACCCGGCCCGCGCCACCGCGGCCCGGGCGCGCGGGTCGAGCCGGCCATAGGGGTAGCAAAACGTGGTGACGGGGGCGCCCACGGCCGCTGCGAGCGTGTCGTGCGCGGTCGCGACCTCTTCGGTCAACTCTTCATCCGTGCAGGTCACCAGATCGCGATGGACCCCACCGTGGCAGCCGATCTCCACTCCGGCGCGCGCGAGCGCCGCGAGCTCCGGCCCGTCGAGCAGCCGCTCCTCGCGCTCCATCGATTGCGGGTTCTGCCGATCCCAGAGATTCGTGCCGCCCGATTCCCCAGCGAGAGCACCGTCCACCGCACCGGCGAGCGCGAACAGCGTCGCCGTCATCCCGCGCGCGAGGAGCTCCGGCCAGGCGTGCTCGGCAAAGCAAGAACAGCCGTCGTCGAAGGTGAGCACCACCGCCCGCCGCGGCAACGAGGGCCCCAAGCAGGCCTCGGCGAGGGTCACCGTCTGCCACCCGCCGGCCGCGAGCTGATCGAGGAACGCCGCAAACTCCAACCGCGAAAGATACGAATTCGCATGGACCGGCGGCGGCACGAGCGGCATCGGCTCGACGTGATGGAGCATCAGGACGGGAGGAAAGGGGGGCATGATCGGTTGGAGGAGTCTCTATCGGGCGAGCTCGGTGCAGAGCGCAGCGTAGGCATCGATCGTCGAGGCGACGGAGAAGCGCTCTGCGCGTCGGCGCGGCAGGTTCTCCGCCCCCGCGCCCCATTTCCTTTCGAGCACCTCGCCGAGCGCGCGGGCGTAGGCTTCGAGATCTTCCGGATCGCAGAACCGACCCGCGTCGCCGATCACCTCGCGCCGCACCGCATCGTCGGTTGCGACCACCGGTTTGCCACACGCCATCGCTTCGAGGTAGGTCAAGCCGAACGACTCCGTCCGCGAAGGTAGGGTAAAGCAATCGGCGGCGGCGTACCACCGCGGCATTTCGCTGCGGGGAACAGAGGTGCGCAGATATCTCCTCTCGCCGAGGAGCCTCGAACCGAGGGCATCGAGCGCCTCCTCTTCCGGCCCCCGGCCGAGGGCGACCAAACTGCCGCGACCGAGCCGGGCGAGCGCTTCGACGCAGAGGGCCATCCGCTTGTGCCCATCGATCGCACCGGCGGTCAATACAATCGGCCGTTCGAGATCGAGCGCCACCGGCTCGACACCACCCGGCGAGCACCGGAACCGTTCGAGATCGACCCCGTGGGGGATCACCTGAATCTTCGCCCGCGGCGCCCGCTGGCGGATCATCTTCGCCGCCGCTTCGGTAAAGCAGACCACGCGGTCGGGGTTCTGCCGGGCGAACGCCCCCTCCCACTTCGGGTCGTTGCCATGCGCGAGGTCGATCCAGGGCAAGCCGCGGCGCCACTTGAGCCACCGGGCGACCCGGGCACCAACCAGGCCGCCCTCCATGATCAAGACATCGAAGCCGCCGCGCGCGATCCGGCCCCGGGCGGACAGGGCGGCCGTGCCCCATTCGATCGACAGCGGATCGAGGAACAGCGTATCGAGCACCTTCTTGCCCAACCGGGTCGCGCGGTACGCCCGGTCGAGCCAGCGCGCATCGCGGGGAATCGCGCGGATCGGCTCGTGGCCGACCCCTGAAGCTGGAGGCGGCGTGCCGCGCGAAAAGATCACAGGGGCGAATCCCCGGCCGGCCAAAGCCGCCGCCAGCTCGACTACGAACGCCTCGGCGCCCCGGTTCTCGATGCCGACCCCGGGCATCACGAACGCTACTTTGAGTGGCCGGTTCACGCGCGTTTCGCCCCGGCGAAGAAGAACTCCCGAAACGGCCGGCGGAAGCGCGCGAGATAGCCGAATCCGGCGAGCGCGCAAGCGGCGAGCGATGCGCCGAGCCGTGCCCACGAGCCGGCCGGCAGCATCCAGGCGGCGAGCAAGAACAGCGGCAACGGCAGCAGGTAGACGAACGCCAGGTCGCGCACCAAGCGCCAGAATTCAGCGCCCGCAATCCGTGCGACGCGCCAGGTCATCAGCAGGTTGCCGAGCAGCAGAAAATGCGCCCAGGCGATTCCGACCCCACCCCAACGATGGGCGAACGGGATGCCGAACCCGAGCAACGAAACGAAGTTGAGCAGCACGATCGCGAGCCAGATACGGTCTTCCCGCTCGACCTTGAGCAGCTCGCCCCCTAAGCGCGAGAACGGATCGGTGAGCGGCACGAAACAGAGCACCTGAAGGATCGGCACCGCGCGTTCCCAAGCCGGCCCGAGCAGAATGCCGACCAGCACGAGATGGGCGTTGAAGAACAAGAAGTAGGCCGCGAGCGTTTCGAGCGCCAGGATCGACACGGTGCCCAAGCGAAACGCGCCGAGGAAGCGCGGCCGATCGTTGCGATACTCGACGAGCGCCGGGTACAACACCCGAGCGACCGCCGGCAACACCAGCTCCTGGAGCCGGAACCCCCAGCCGCGCGCCTTGCCGAAATAGCCGACCTCCGCCTCGCCGCGCGAGCCGAGCGCGAAGCGGGCGACGTAGGGCATCGGCAACGCAGCGAGCGCGATCAGGAAGAGCGTGCCGCTCTCGCGGATCAGCCTCGGCAGCAGGCGAAAATCGACGATGAGCGGAATCTTCCCCCAGGCGCGCCCCCAGAGCAGCGACGCAAACAGTGCCGCCCCGCCGAGCTCGGCCCAGACCAGCGACCAGACCCCCGCGCCCTGAAATGCCAGGGTGATGCCGATCGTGGCGATGGTCAAACCGCGCAGCAGCTCCGGCCCGACCAGGCGCCCGACCTCCAGCCGCCGCTCGAACCAGAGCTTCGGAACCACGGCGAGCCCATCGAGAAAGATGTAGATCGCAAACCAGGGCAAAATCGCCGGCAGCCGCCCCTGCCCGAAGCCGGAGAACAGCGGAGCCGAAAGCGCCACCCCGGCCGCCAACAGAGCGCCCGCGCCCGCGGTCCAGGCAAACACCGTCCCATACGGCTGCCGTTCGTCGCGGATCAGCTGATACCCAAGCCCCAGATCGCGAAAGATCCCGGCGATCACCACAATCCCGAGCGCCACCTCGAACAAACCATGATCCCGCGGCAAGATCAGCCGCGCGAGCAAAATATCCGACCCGGCCCGCAACACCGCCCGGCCGATCTGGCTCCCATACGCCGCCAGCGTCGAGGAGAGGAAGCGCTTTTCGGTGGTCAAGGGTGGGTCCCCGCCCGGAGAAGATCCGCTCAGAAGCTTGCGTAGGGCAGACCTTGCACCCGCCCGCGAAGGCCACCACGGAGGTGGTATTTAAGTCCAGCTCACTGGTGATCTGGGCCAGAACAGTGGTGATCTAGGCCAGAACACTGGTGATCTGAGCCAGAACACTGGTGATCTGAGCCAGAACAGTGGTGATCTGAGCCAGAACAGTGGTGATCTGAGCCAGAACAGTGGTGATCTGGGCCAGAACAGTGGTGATCTAGGCCAGAACAGTGGTGATCTGAGCCAGAACAGTGGTGATCTAGGCCAGAACAGAGGTGATCTGGGCCAGCTCACTATTTGGGCTGGGAGAGATCACTGGCGATCTCGGCCGGCCCACCCCTATGTCGCGGTCCACGGGCGCACGACGTTGGCGTCAACGGCTAGTCTACAGGAGAAGCCGAGGGCCGCGACCGCCCTCGTGCGCCGAGCCGACGCTCCGGCTTCCGGACCCCAGTTCCCGTTGGCTCTATGATGTCCCCTTTCCACAACCCGGGTGGCCGAGAAGGGGAGAAACATGCTCGCACAGGACGCAATCTCGTCATTTCTTTTCCATGGGCGATACGAGAAGAACCTGAGCCCCAAGACGCTCAAAGCCTACTCGATCGACCTTCGCCAATTCCACGAGCACCTGGAGCAGAAAGAGGTGCTGGCGGTCGCCACGATTTCCGCCCAAGACTGGCCGTAGCTCGCTTCTACCGGATGCCGTTTTCGGCTAGGATCGGTCTCGTCCTCGGGTTAGTCTGGCAGTGCGACACGAAAGGAGGTCCGCCGTGAGCTGAGGGGTTCAAGTTTACGGCGAGACCTTCTGGGTCTCAAAGCCAGCGGGTCCCGCCCCGGGGAATTGTCGGTTCGCCCGGTAGCCACTGGAGCAGTTGAGGCGAGAGATCGTCCACTGAAGCCTCCGAGGGAGCCCGTGGTGCAACCAAGGTGCAAGTGCGCAGGCCGACAGCGAATCCCTCGACCTACAGCCACCGCGCCCACCGCCAGCTCTACCCTTTTCCGGGGCACGAAGGCGCACTGCCCGTCGCTCACCGGGAAGACGTCATGCGTGCCTACACCTCTGCAAAGGTTGGCGACCAAGTCGGAACGTCGCGACTCCTTCCTCGGGGGAGAAACGCGCTGCGGGACCCTTAAGTCTCATATTCAAACACTTGAACCAAGGAGCCATGCATGCCCGAGCAAGCCAGTCGGATAGCTATTACTACCATCGCCTCAACGCCGGTCGCGATCGAAACTACGCCGGGTCTAGTTGTGCTCGACACGGGTTCATCCGAATTCGAAATGATTGGCGCCAAGGAGTCACTGTCAGAGCACATAGGGGATCTAACAGCCCTTATTAAGAAGACAGCTGCTGGGTTGGTTGAAAGCATCAACGGCATTGAGCTGGCCGTGCGCCCGAAGAAAATCGAAGCTGAATTCTCGTGCGGCTTCAGCATTGAGGCCGGCATTTGGTATATCTCCAAAGGCTCGGCTACCGGCGCAATCAAAGTCAAACTGGAGTGGCAGCCTTCGACTACTTGAGGTTCTATTCATGGAAAACAATTTGCAGAACTCAGTTGCCAGGGTGCTGGGAAGCAAAGACACTGAAGCACCGGCAGGAACCGCGTTCCTGTTTGCAACAGCAGATGAGCAACAGTACTGGATGACCTGTCACCATGTGGTCAGGACTTTGCCGTCGGTCAAGCTCGCGGTCTATGCCAACGATATGCTGACGCCCATCGACTGCGATTATTGCCCAGAACTGTCGTCTCCGGGAGCGGATGTTGCGGTGCTCAAGACAAAGCTCGACAGCGATGCAAGCTCTTCGTTGGGTCTTCTCGTCTTGCCATTCGGTGACCCATCCGGTTCCAATGACTACAACCAGTGGAGTCTAATCGGTTGTGGGATGCAGATGAAGATCGGGCATTTTTTGCGCGGCGCACCGTTTAGGGGAACATTCTCTGCCCAATACGATGGCTTTCATGTGCAAGCCGACGACGACAAAATGACGCGCGAGATTAAAGCCCTAGGAAATCCGTGGAACATACCCTTTGCCGCGAGAACGACAAAGGTTTATGAGTTTTTCGATGAGACATGCCGACTTGAGCCGGGATTCAGTGGCTCTCCGGTCTGCATTGCGCCAAAATCAGCTTACAAGGTTCCGATGTGCGTTGGCATGCTCAATGCGAGGCGCGTTGAGGGTGGATCCAAACACGGGTACGTTATCCCTTTTGACGTGATCGATGCCGCGTGCCCCCGCATGCTGCCGTTCCACAGGTTTGCCAGTTGCGTTGTTGTTGTTCTAGCCGCGAAGCGAGATGAACTGGAAATGCTCTGCTCTGAGCTGAACGAGGAGGTTTTGAATAGGTTACCCCACTACCACAACTCATCCCGCGACGAATGGCAACCCTTCAGAGGGACCGATCCTACTGTAAGGAGGCTTCTTGATGGCGTCGCTAGAGAACTGCCGCCATTGCAGTTGCAGTTGGCTTCGGACTTCCTTGACCGGGGCGACGAATCCTTCCTGCAATATCTCGGAGGGCGGCACTTGGGACCGTTGGTATATGTGGTTGATCCGTGCTCGACGAATGTCGAAGCAATCCGCGAAGTTGCAGGGCACGCTTCTGATCACAGTAGAGGGGCTCATTATATCTATGCGCTGTGCGGCACGATAGGCGCATCGACACGGGATCGGCTTAAAAGCAAGCTGAAGCAGTATCTTGGTGGGCAATTCTGGGAGTATCCTCACAGCAAGAGGCTGGAGCCAGCCGAGGATATCTACGCGTTTCGCAATCGAGTCCGCGAAAGCGTGAGGCAAGCCTGCGCGCAATTCCTCAGCGAGAATCCTGAAGAGGGCCAGAGAGGAGGAACACCTTATCCTTACGCTCCCTGGTCCGGGTCGCGTCATGACTCATAGGGTCGCAAGGCCTAGTCAATTGTCGGATCTTTTTCTTCCTCATGATCTACGCGTGGCCACTGCTCCAAGCGCAGGTTCGTCGCAATGGAAAAGCAACATACATGGAGAGATCCCATCTTTGTTATCGCGTTTCTCCGCTCGAGATTCTCCCACGCGTGCTCGACGAGGCCAAATTATAACATTTTATTCATACAAGGGTGGCGTAGGCAGGTCAAGGGCACTTGCGAATGTCGCCTTATTGTTGGCGCGTCGGGGTAAGTCAGTTGTTTGCGTTGATTTCGATTTGGAAGCACCGGGACTCGCTGACTATTTCAGGGGTGAGAATTTCACATGGATTAACTCAGCACCTGAAGATCATGTAGGATTGATTGATTGGTTCTGTTCGTACCGCGACAGTTTGATCAGTCGTATTCCTGGGCGCGGATTTCGAGCGACCGAGATGCTCCAGACAATTAAGTTGAGTCAAGCCGAAGGAGAAATAGGTTTTGTGGGGCCGGGACGGCAAGGAAGAGATTACAAGCAACTCGTATGCAGTTTTGATTGGCGTAGTTTTTACGAACATTGGGATGGCGGCGCCTTCGTGGAGGAGTTTAGGCTTGAATTAGCTGGAAAGTATGATTATGTCCTAGTGGACAGCCGGACGGGTTTCACCGACATCAGTGGCATCTGCACCGTCCATCTTCCCGATATCCTGGTTGCCGTATTCACGCCCGGTCCTCAAAGCCAGAAGGGCCTGGTGGACGCCCTGGAATGCGTTGAGGCAAACAGAAGCGAGTTACGACCGAGAGAGCCGCTGCATATTGTGCCATTGCCGTGCCGGGTGGACCGAGATGTCGCCCGGGAAGCGTTCGCTCGGAAGGCTTACGACAGTTGGTTCGAGAACCTGCTCGGATCATACTTTGCCAGGAAGGTTTTGGCGCTCGCGGGACGATGGAGTCCAGACGAGTATTTCCGCCGCGTCGCAGTCGAGTATTTCTCCAGGTTTGTCTATGAAGACACTCTGGAGTCATTGGTGCATCATATTGATGATAAGGCGGGAAATGCCTGGAAGTATAGCAACCTCATCCATGTGATCGACTCATTGGGAGCGATTGAAATATCAACGTCAGCGCTGGGCTTGGACGAGCACGTGATACTGGCCGCGCAATCAACGGTTTTGCAGAGTGAAGTTCGCGCGGAGCATATTCAATGAGCAAGCTTTTCATCTCTCACGCTTGGAAGGACGAAGCGTTCGTGCGCGAACTCCGCGCGGCGCTCGCCGACCACGGTCAGGCTGGGCGGATTGATTCGCGCGAATTGCGTGGCGGTGATCCGTCCTGGATTGAAATTCAGAAGGCCATTGACGAAGCGTCAGCCTTCGTGTTCGTGGTCAGCACCGATGCGCTGCAGTCGAAGTGGGTCGGCAGGGAGCTGCGCTATGCCCTCGAAGTGCAGAAGAAGCACGGTAAGCACAACTTCCCAGTCATCCCGCTCTCGTTGAACGGCACCAGGCTCGGTGTGCTCGAAGAATTCTTCGGTGAGGAACCGGTTTACATTGCCGTTGGCAGCGGTGCGGGCGGCGTCGACGCGGCGATGAATTCAATTCTCGTTGCGCTCGGCAAACGCCTTCCCGCTGATGTGGCTCTAACGCCGCAGCCCAAGGCACAGCCGCTGGAGGAGCTGGTCCTCGAACTCACCGACTTGAAGTTCCACGAGCAGGACGGTGTCTGCAGGGCCTCCGCTCGCGCCGATCTCGTTTATGAGCCGGCTACGCCAGGCCAGCCGCAACTCCAGAGCCCGCAGAGATGGAGGTTCATCGCTCCAATCGGTCCGATTGAAGCGGAGGAACTGCGCTGGTATCTCGAGAAATGGCCCATTTGGCCGAGCCGTTACTTCCGGGACCGTGCCCGTAAGGTGGAAGAGAATCTCGTGAAGTGGGGACAGCTCCTGCACAAGTCCGCGATGCCTGTGGCTCACAGGAAAAACGTCATGAAGGCCTGGGCAAGGACGGGCGATAAAGCCGGGCGCCGCTTCTCCGTCCACGTCGATGCCAAACTTGAAGCCGGTGCGTCCGCCGCCGACATTGCGACCGCCCGCGAAGCCGCCACGCTCTTGCTGGGCCTGCCTTGGGAACTTCTCCACGACGGCGCCGGTTACCTCTTCCAAGGCGCAAAGCCGACTCGAGTGCGACGGCTGGTACCAAACAACGAATACCGTGAGTTACCGGCTTTCGAGGCACCAATTCGCATCCTGCTCGTTTCTCCACGACCAGAGGACGATGTATGCGCTTACATTGATCACCGAGCAACCGCGCTGCCACTCGTCGAGGCGATTGAGTCTCTCGGTGGGGTGGTTCGACTCTGCATGCTCAATCCACCGACGCTGCTCGCCTTACATGAGGAGCTTGACCGCGCGCGCAGCGCCCGCGAGCCGTATCAAGTGGTCCACTTTGATGGCCATGGTGTCTATGACCGCCGGGTGGGCCTCGGTGCGTTATGTTTCGAGCATTCGGAGGACACCGGCGAGATAGACCGGCGCCGGCACGTCACTGTCTCCACCGCCGAATTCGGCCCGCTTCTGCGCGATCACAGCACCCCACTCGTCTTCCTTGATGCCTGCCAGACTGCGCAGGCTGAGAACGCGTCCGAGTCCGTTGCCTCCGAGTTGCTGAGGATCGGCACAGCATCCGTCGTGTCCATGACCCACAGTGTCCTCGTCGAGACCACGCATAGGTTCGTCAGGGCCTTTTACCGGGAGCTGGTGGCTGGCAAGCGCGTGGGCGATGCCATGCTCGCGGGCCAGCGCCAGCTCAAGGAGGACACCTTCCGCGGACGCCTTTTCGGCGGGGGCGCGCTGCGACTTGAAGACTGGTTCGTGCCCGTGCTCTTCCAGGAAAAGGATGACCCGCAGCTTTTCGAGACCACACCCGCGGAGCAAACGGTGGAGGATTTTAGGTTGGGGCTCACGGCCCGCCTCGGCGAGCTGCCGCCGCCGCCGCAGACCGGCTTCATCGGGCGCAGCCGGGAACTGCTCGCACTCCAGCGGCTGCTGCGGAACGAACGCTATGCTGTGGTGCGCGGCCAGGGTGGCGAAGGCAAGACCGCTCTCGCGTCCGAGTTTGCCCGCTGGATGGTGCGTTCGCAGCAGAGCCGCCGCGCCGCGTTCGTTTCGGTTGAAACGCACAGCCACGCCGCCGCTGTGCTCGATGCCCTGGGTCGCCAGCTTGTAGGACAGGATTATTCCGTCGCCACGTTCGATGACTTGGAAAAAGCCATCCTGCCCATCGAGCGCGCGCTGCGCGAGCAGGCCACGCTGCTCGTGGTGGACAACATGGAGAAAATTCTCCTATCGCCCTACCTTCAGACGCACGAGGCCCTCGCCGACGACGCGCGCCGCGAACTAGCAGTGATCCTCGCACTGTGCTCGCGCCTGCTCAAGGTGGGCGAAACGCGAATGGTCTTCACCAGCCGCGAGGCGCTCCCTGCGCCGTTCGACGCGCCGCGCCACCGGCGCGAGCTGCACCGGCTCGACCGCGAAGACGCTGTGAAACTGGTCGAGCGCGCGCTCAATGCGGATGACGGCGCCGGGGCGGGCGCAGCGCTCGATGCCTCGCGCGAAGCGATCGAGTCGCTCGTGGATGCCGTCCACGGCCACGCCCGCACGCTCGCCCTGCTGGCCCCGGCCCTGCGGCGCGATGGCGTGGAGAAGACCGGCGCGGATCTCGTGAAGCTGATGGAGGAGATGGATCAGCGGTACCCGGTCGGCACTCCCGGGAGCCGGGAGAAATCGGTCTTCGCGAGCGTCGAGCTTTCCCTGCAACGTATGTCAGAGGCTAACCGAGTCCGGGCGAGGGTGCTCGGGGTGTTTCATGGCGGCGTCCAAGTGGGTCTACTCCGCGCGATGATGTGGTGGGAAGAGTCGGAAGTGGCCTCGCTGGCGGGCGAGTTGATCGAGACGGGGTTGGCGACGCCGAACCGCTACAACCTTCTCACCCTCAATCCCGCGCTTTGCCCCTATCTGCGCGGGCGGATGGAAAGCACGGAGCGCGAGGCGCTCACGGCCCGCTGGGTCGAGGCAATGCATCAGTACGCGGAATTCCTCCGGCAGCAGCAGAGCCAGAACACGGAAGTCGCGGCGACGCTGACGCTGCTGGAGCTGCCGAACCTCTTCGCGCTGCTCGATCTGGTGCAGCGTGCGGGGGATGCGGAGGCGACAATTGATCTCGCCACTTCGCTCTACAGCCTGCTGCGAAATGCCGGCAGGCCGCGGCTGCTGGAGCGCGTGGGGCAGGTGCGCGACGCCGCGGCAAAGCAGCTCGAAACGCTGGGCGACGCCTGGAATCACGCACGGTTCGAAGCGGCGCGGACCCGAATCGAGCAACAGGAGGCCGGCGGGCGGTTGCGCGAGGCACTGGAGGGCGCGCAAGCGTTGCTTGAGCGCAGCCGGGCAGCGGGCGGACAAGCGTATCCCAACGCCGATTACGATCTGGCGGTGGCTTGCTTCCTCCTGGCCCGCGTGTTGAAAGCGGCCGGCGGCGCGGAACAGGCCTTGCCGCTGCTGGACGAAGCCCGCGAGCGCTTCGAGACCGTGGCCAAGGAGCGTCCCGGCCAGGGCGCGGAACGGATGGCGACCGTCTGCTTCGCGGAACAAGGCGGTTGTCTTCTCGGCCTGGGCCGGCTCGACGAAGCGGCGGCGGCCTACGAAGAGGGTATCCGTCGCGCCGAGCAACTCGGAGACGACAGGGGAGTCGCCGTGGGCAAAGGCCAGCTGGGGACCGTCCGCATGGATCAGCGCCGCTACCCGGAGGCACTCGCGGCGTATACGCAAGCGCGTGAGCGGTTCACGCAGTTGGACGAACCGGGCACCGTCGCCGTGAGCTGGCATCAGACCGGCATGGTTTATCAGAGGGCGGGCCAGCCGGAAGCGGCGGAGGATGCCTACCGGAAATCGCTCGCGATAGAAGTGCGACTCGGAAATGTCGCCGGGCAGGCGAGCACCCTCGGGCAATTGGGGACTCTTTATGACGATGACCTTAACCGCCCGGAGGAGGCTCTAGCTTTTCTCCGCCAGGCGGCGGACAAGTATGTCGAGATCGGTGGCGTGGCGGGGGAAGGTCGTCAGAGAAACAATGTGGCTGACACTTTGCGGAAGCTGCGTCGCTTTGACGAAGCGCGCCAGGAAATCCGCCGGGCGATCGAATGCAAATCGCAGTTTGGTCACGCGTCTGCGCCGTGGACGTCATGGGCCATCCTCGCTGTCATTGAGACGGACGCCGGCAACGCCGCCGCCGCCGCAGAGGCGAAGGGCAGGGCCATCGCCTGCTACCTCGCCTACCGCCGCGACGGCGGCGAGAACCACCACCCCGATGGCCGCATCTGCCTCGCCGTGACCCAGTCCCTGCTCGCCGGCGACCCGGCCCAAGCTGCGTCCTTGCTCCAGCAACTCGCCGCCAACCCAGACGCGGCGGGGCTCCTCACTTTCATCCGCGCCCTCCAAGCCATCGTCGCCGGCCGCCGCGACCGCACAATCGCCGACACCCTGGAATTGAATTACTCGATGGCCGCCGAAATCCTCTTCCTGATCGAGACCCTGGCAAAGCCCGGCGGCTGAAAAGATGCCGATGTTCCACTGCGTTGGCCGATGCGGGACGAGAAGGCGCCAGCCCTGCTGATCGGCGAGATTCAAGACTGGTTCGTGCTGCTAGAATGTCCTCACGCGCATGGCATCTGGAACCGTCGTGGCAGGCCGTGTTGAACTGGACGGTGAGCTGCCCGAAGGCGCGTCGGTCACCGTCTTGACTCGTGACGGCGACGAGACGTTCGAGGCGGATCCAGAAACGGCGAAGATGCTCCTCGATGCGATGGCGCAGTGTGACCGCGGCGAGTCCATCCCGCTGACCCAGCTTCTCAGTGAGCTTCGCAGCCCGAGAGTGAGCGGATCGACGCCGACTCCGTTCGACCGCGGCTGAGTGAGAATGGTGGGTGTCATGAAATACAAAGTCGCGCTCAGGAAATCGAAGGAAGGCTACAGCGTCTCGTGCCCTGGCCTGCCGGGTTGCTGGTCCCAAGGCAAGACCGAACCCGAGGCACTCGAAAACATCCAGGATGCCATCCGTGAGTACCTCGAAACGGTCGCCATGATTTCAAAGGGCTCTAAGATTCGAGAAGTGGAAGTACTGGTATAGGCAGCCGTGCCCAAGCTGCCAGGCATCAATCACCTTCGCGCGGTTCGAGCTTTGGAGAAGGCCGGTTTCAAGATTGCTACCCAGGGCAAGCACATCGTGATGACTGACGGCACTCGGATCATCACAGTGCCTCGCAACAACCCGGTGAACGAATACACGATGGGCGGCATTGTTCGGGACTCCGGCTTCACGATCGAACAGTTCAAGAAGCTGCTGTGAATCATCGGCAGGTCAAGCCAGCAGCCTCTGGCACTCCGTCCGAGCCTCTGCAAGCGACGCCACGAGTCTGACACG
>JANNIH010000139.1:0-8651 GCA_031404815.1 Holophagales bacterium
CTACAACCGGTGGTTCCTGCCGCGGCTGCTCCGGCGCTCGACCCGAATCGTCACTTCGAACCCCGGCTACGGCGATTTTTCGCCCCACCTGCGGCCGTTCCGGCAGAAGATCGAACACATCCCTTGGGGGGTGGACGCCGCGGCGTTCTCGCCCGCGCCGTTTCCGGACGGACCCGAGCGGGTCGTCGGTTTCCTCGCCCTGCTCGACCGCCATCACCGCTACAAGGGGCTCGAGGAGCTGCTCCACGCGCTCGCGCTCCTGCGCGCGGAAAGCGGCTCCGGCTCCTCAAACGGCCACCCGATCCGCCTGCGGGTCGGCGGTTCGGGCGAAAAACTCCCCCGCTATCGGGCGCTCGCGGCAGAGCTCGGGGTGGGCGACCAGGTTGAATTCTTGGGCTTCGTGCCTCACGCCGATCTCGCCGACTTCTTCCGCTCCTGCCACCTGTTCGCGCTCCCCTCGACCGACGGCAGCCAAGAGGGCTTCGGCCTCGTCTTGCTCGAAGCGATGGCTTGCGGCCGGCCGGTGCTCACCACCCCCGTGGTCGGCATGGCGCGCGATATCGAACGCGCAAAAGCCGGGCTCCTGGTGCCGCCCAAAGATGCCGCGGCGCTGGCCCGAGCGCTCGGGGAGGTGATTTTCGACGAGGGCCAACTTCACGAGATCGGCCGACGTGCCCGGGCGCTGGTCGAAGCGCAATTCACCTGGCCGGCGATCGCCGCGCGCTACGAGGCCCTGTTCCTCGAAACGTAGGCCGCTACGCGAGGGTGGTATCATCCGTCCGCTTTCGAACCCCCTTTTCTTCGAGGCTTTCTCCGTGCCGTCAGCTGCCGATTCGATCGAAGTCTCTGTCGTCATGCCCTGCCTGAACGAGGCGGGTTCGGTGGGAATCTGTGTCGAGAAAGCGCTTCGCGCGCTCGCGGCGATGGGGGCTTCGGGCGAGGTGGTGGTGGTCGACAACGGCTCGACCGACGGCTCGCCGGAGGTTGCACAGCGGGCCGGAGCGCGGGTGGTGCACGAGTCGCGGCGGGGGTACGGCTCGGCCTACCTGCGCGGTTTCGCCGAGGCGCGTGGGCGCTTCCTGGTGATGGGCGACTCGGACGACAGCTACGATTTTCTCGACATCGCGCGCTTCATCGCGCCGCTCTTGGCGGGCAAAGATCTGGTCATGGGGACGCGGCTCGGCGGCAAAATCCTTCCCGGGGCGATGCCCTGGACCCACCGCTGGATCGGCAACCCGATCCTCTCGGGGATGTTGAAGATCCTGTTCCGCACCCGCATCTCGGACTCCCATTGCGGTATGCGCTCGTTCACCCGTGAGGCCTACGACCGGATGCACCTGCGCACGACCGGCATGGAGTTCGCGTCCGAGCTGGTGGTGAACGCTCTGCGCGAGCAGCTGTCGATCGAAGAGATCCCGATCACCTACCACCCGCGGATCGGGGAATCGAAGCTCAATGGTGTGCAAGACGCCTGGCGCCACGTCCGGTTCATGCTGATGTTTTCGCCTTCGTACCTGTTCCAGCTGCCGGGGCTGGTGTTGATGCTGCTCGGTGGCCTGCTGGTCGCCGGCCTCGCCGCCGGCCCGCGCGAGCTGTTCGGCCGCATCTGGGACTTCCACGCTCTGCTGTTCGGCGCGCTGGCGCTGATCCTGGGCACCAACTTGGTGATGTTCGACGTGGTCGCCAAGACCTTTTCGATGGGCGCGGGCTTTGCGCGCCCCGGCCAGTGGCTGGCCAAGCTGCCGCGCTGGTTCTCGCTCGAAAAGGGGCTGCTGGTGGGGGGGCTCCTCTTTCTGCTGGGTTTAGGCGCCGAGATCAAGATCGTCGCCGACTGGTGGGCCACCGGGCGCGGGCCGCTGATGGCGGTGCGCGGCGTGGCGCTCGGGATGACCGCGATGGTGATCGGGGCGCAAGCGATTTTCGCCTCTTTTCTGGTCAGCCTGATGTTGATCCAACGCCGGTAGGCGCGCGAGGTTGTGATCGAGCCCGCACCGGCCACTCTCCGTTCGCCTGCGATCCGCTGGCTCCGGCTCTTGCCCTGGCTCGCGGCGGTCGGGGTCCTCGCGCTGATGCTCTGGCGCATCCCGCTCGACGAAGTGCTCGCCGCGGTCGGCCGCGGCCCCGTGGCTTGGCTCGCCCTCTACGCCCTGTTCGAGGCGATCGCCGTGCTCCCCGCCGACGCTTGGGCGACCCAGGTGACGCTAGGGGCGGGCGGGGTGAAACGGCCGTTCGGCGAGCTTTTTCTGGTGCGCGGTTCGACCTATCTGTTGAACGTGTTGAGCTACGCGGTGGGCCAAGGGGGCCTCGGCGTCTATCTCGCGCGGACCGGAGTGGGCGCCGCGCGGAGTGCGGGCCTGGTGCTGTTTCTGCTCGCCACCAACGCGATCGCGCTCGCCCTGGTGGCGGCGATCGCCCACCCGTTCGCGCATGGCACCGACGCGCGCGCCGCGATCGCGATCGGCGTCGTGCTCTACGGGGTGATGACCTATCTCGCGCTGCTCGCTGCACGCGGCCTGTTTTCGCGTACCCGGTTCGGCCGCTGGACCGCCACCCACATCGAAAAAGAACCGGTGGCCACCCTCGCCCGCGCCGGGCTGGTCGGGCACCTCAAGGCGACCGCCGCCCGGCTGCCGCACATGGCGGTTCTGCTGCTTGTGCTGTGGGGGTCGTTCCGGGTCTGGGGGATCGAAGTGCCGCTCGGCGCCGGGCTCGCCGCGCTCCCCGCCGTGGTGCTGATCGCTGCGCTGCCGATCACCCCTTCGGGGCTCGGCACGGCGCAGGCGCTCCAGGTGCTGCTGTTCGCCCCCTACGTCGTGGGGGCAACCCCTGCCGCCCGATCGGCCACTTTGCTCGGTTTCAGCCTGGTCCACCATGCCCTCGGCCTCGTCGGCCAGGTCGCCGTGGGGGCCGCCTGTTTCGCGCTGCTCAAGCGGCGAGGCATTCCGGCGCTCGCCGGTTCGGGGGCGGCAGGCCTGCCGACGAAGGAGCCGATTGAGCCCATCGCGGGGGAGGGCGCTCCGGAGCCCGGAGCATGAACGCGCCCGCGGGTCGATCGCTCTCGATCCTGTTGCTCTATGACTGCATCTACCCCGGCTCGGTCGGCGGGGTGGAACATCGCAACTACGAGCTCGCCCGGGCGCTCGCCGCCCGCGGCCATCGGGTCACCCTGGCCGGTTTCGCGGACTCCGCGGACGAGCCGGCGCCTGGGGTCACGATCCTGCCGCTCGGCTGCCGCGGCCGCCTTTACGCCGCCTCGGGCAAACGGAGCACGGGCGAGGCGCTCCGCTTCGCGGCGGCGGTCGCGCGGTTGGACCTCTCTCCCTACGACCTGGTCGAGACCGCGAACATCCCCTACGTTCATCTTTTCCCCTTGGCCCTTCGTTGTCGCTTGGCGGGAAAGCCGCTGGTCGTCACCTGGTACGAGTATTGGGGCGCCTATTGGCGCGAGTACCTGGGGCCGATCCGCTGGCTTCCCTACGCCGCGATCGAACGCCTCGCGGTGCCGTTGGGGAAGAGGGCGATCGCCGACAGCCGTCTCGCTGCGGATCGCGTCCAGGCGCGCCGAGGGGGTTTGGTGCCGGTGGTACCGGTGGGCATTCCGATCGCCGCGATCCGCGCGGCAGCTCACGGTGGCCCGGACGCGGCTGGAGAGCCGGCGCCGCCGTTGATCTACGCCGGCCGCCTGCTGCGCGAAAAGCGGGTCGATCTGCTGCTCGAAGCGGTGGCGCTCTTGGCCCGCGAGCTTCCCGATCCCTCGGGACCCTGGCTTTCGATCCTCGGCACCGGGCCGGAGCGCGAACCGCTCGAGCAGCTCGCGGCCCGGCTCGGCTTGGCCGAACGGGTCCGTTTTCTCGGCCACCTGCCGACCAGCGCCGAGGTCTGGCGCGCTGTGGGCGGGGCAAAGGTGGCGGTCCAGCCGTCGTCGCGCGAAGGGTTCGGACTCTTTCCGCTCGAGGCGATGGCCGCGGGCTTGCCGGTCGTCTACTGCGAATCGCCCGAGAGCGCGCTGCCCGAGCTGGTGCGCCCCGGCCTCGAAGGGATCTGCACAGCGCCCGAGCCCAAAGCGCTCGCCGCGGCGCTCGCCCGCCTGCTCGGCGACCCCACCGAGCGCGAGCGGCTGGGCCAAGGCGGCCGGGAGCGGAGCGAGGCGTACGGCTGGGCGGCGATCGCCGAGCGGTTGGAGAACCTGTTCCTCGAACTGACGTAATCTACCGAGGCGAGAGATGGGGGATTGACACCTACTACCGAAGTAGTACTATGCCGGTAGTTGGTGTCCATAAGGAGGATCCGTTCATGGAATCACCCCAGAAACTCGGAGACCTGCAGCTCGCGATCCTGCGCGTGCTGTGGGCGCACGGCGAAGCGACCGTCACCGATGTCCACGAAGCGCTCGAAGCCGAGCGCGGACTCGCGCCGACCACGATCGCCACAATGTTGACCAAGCTGGAAAAGAAGGGAGTGGTCGGCCACCGGAGCGAAGGCCGCCGCTTCATCTACACCCCGCAGGTGAGCGAAGGGGAGGTCCGCCGCTCGATGGTCGCGGGGCTCACCTCGCAACTGTTCCGGGGGGATGTCGGCGCGCTGGTCAACCACCTCTTGTCCGAACACCCCATCTCGGCCGGTGAGCTGGCCGATCTCCAAGGCCTGATCGCCGCCCGTGCGGGCGAGGAGGAAGCGCGATGAGCCCGTTCTCCGCCTCATTCCTCGGTTCGCCCGCGGTCGCCGCCTCTTCGGCCGCCGTGCTCTCTTGGCTCGCGACCTACCTGCTCCACAGCACGATCTTGCTCGCCCTCGCGTGGGCTGTCTCGCGGCAGCTTCGTGGCCGCCACCCGCTCGCCGAGCAGACGATCTGGCGCGCTGCACTGTTCGGCTCGATCCTCACCGCGACGCTACAGATCGCGATCGGCTGGCAGCCGCTCGGCGGCGCGCTCTCGTTCGACACCGGCCTGAGCGCACAGACCGCGCCGGGCGATGTCTCGACCGGGCAAGCCTTCGACCGGTCCGCCCAAGCCGAAACACCTCCCTCATCTTTGCCCTCAGCCCTGTCGATTCCGGCCTCCTCTGCGCTTTCGGCCACCTCCGACGCCCCGTTGCGCGCCGACCCGTCGGGCTCGACGCCCTGGGGCCGGCTCGCGCTTGGCTGGGGGAGCGTTGCAGCCTTTCTTCTCTTCCGCTGGGGAGCGGCGCACGCCGCGCTGTCCCGGCGGCTCCGCCCGCGGCTCGAAGTGGTGGACGGTACGCTCTTCCGCACTCTCCGCCGCCTGCGCGCCGAGGCTGGTTTTACCCCCGCCGTTCGCCTGACCTGCGCGCATCGCCTGAACGTGCCGATCGCCCTCGGGCTCGGGCGCCCGGAGATCTGCGTACCGCCCCGCGCGCTGTCGCACCTCGACGAGCGGGAGGCCGAGAGCCTGCTCGCCCACGAGCTGGCGCACCTGGCCCGGCGCGATCCGGCGGCGCTCAATCTGACGCAGATCGCCGCCAGCCTCTTCTTCTTCCAGCCGCTCGTCTGGCTCGCCCGGCGGAAGCTCTACGACCTCTCCGAGCTGCTCGCCGACGATTGGGCGATCGGCAAGACCGGCCGCCCGCTTTCGCTCGCCCGCTGTCTCGCCGAAGTGGCCTGTTGGTCGGTGCACGAGCGGCGGCTGCCGGTGCCCAGCATGGCGGCTTCCTCTTCGCCGCTCGGGTTACGTATCCGTCGCCTGCTCGGCGAAATCCGCCCCGCCAAGCGCCTACCGCTCTGGGCGCTCCCCGTCTGCGGTCTCGTCCTCGTCGGTTTCGCCGCGGTCGCCCCGGCCGTCTCGGCCCGACGCAACGACGAGCCGAAAACCAAAGCCGCCAAGGCGGAAACGGCGGCGAAGGCGAACCGCGATCGCGAGGAGTACCGCCAACCGCAACCGCCGGAAACCTATGTTCACGAGGCCCCGCGTACCGCGGACGGCACCCCCGTGTTTACCGACGCGGAAGCGCGCGAGCTGGAAGCACATGGCGACGAGCTGGCCGCCCAGCTCGCAGAGATGGGCCAGGGTTGGGATGACGAGGAGTTTGGCCGCCGGATGGCGACTCTCGCCCACGACTTCGAGATGTCGCCCGAGGATCAGGCGCGGCTCAAAGGGGAGATCGACTCCCTGATCGCCCGCACGATTCCCGATCGCGAAGCGCTCGAGCGTCTAACCGCCCAAGCGACCCTGCTCGCCGATCTCAAGGCCCCGGCCGAGGATCGGGAGCGGATGGCCGAGGACCTGCGCCGCCAGGCCGAGACGTTGCGTCCGAGCGAGGCGGAGATCGAGGAGATCCGGCGCCGCGCCCGCGCGTTCGTCCCGTCGGGAAAAGAGCTGGAACGCCTCGCCGCCGAGGCCCGTCGGTATGCCGAAGCGCATCGGCCGAGCGAGGAAGAGATGCAGAAGCTCCGCGAGCGCGCCCGCGACTACGAGCGGGAAGCCCGCCGGATCGTCGAGCAGCACCGGGGCCAGATCGAAAAGATTCAGCGCGAGATGGAGCAGAAGCTCGAAGAGGTGCAGGAGCGGCTCCAAGAGGACCTCGAGCGGAACCTGGGCGCGGAAGAACTCGGCCTCCGCGATCAGGCCCGGCGGGGAGCCCAACCGCCCCGTGCACCCCGCGCGCCGCGGGCGCCAACTCCACCCCACTCTCCCCGCCCGGTCGCGACGCCCCTGCCGCCGCTGCCGCCGCTCGCAGCCCTCGCCCCCGTAGCGCCCCACGCGCCGCGCCCTCATCTTCCGGCTCCGCGCGTCGCCCCCACTCCGCCGACCCCGCCCACCCCGCGAACGGCGCCCACTCCGCGACCCTACCCGGTCGTCGCGCCTGAGGCGCCGGAGGCCCCCGAGGCGCCGGAGTTCACCGAGCTTCCGGAAGCCCCCGAAGCGCCTGAAGCGGTTGAGGCTCCCGAGCCGCCGGAGCGCGTTCGGTAGGTCGTTCTCGACGGAGGGGAGTTTCAGCAAGCCCCTCCGTTTCCCGCCCTGCGCTATCGTCGCCCAAATGAGCGCGCCCACCTTCGGCCGGACCTTCCTCTCCCATTGGCTGCTCGACCCTGAAATTTCCTACCTGAACCACGGCACGGTCGGGGTCACCCCGCGACGGGTGCTCGACTTCCAACAGAAGCTGCGCGACTTGATGGAGCGCCAACCGGCGCGATTCATCTTGCGCGAGCTGGCCGGGGCGAGCGGACCCCACAAGCTGCCCCAGACGCGTCTGCGCGCGGCAACCGAACGGGTGGCGGAGTTCTTGGGGGCTTCCGCCGCCGATATGGTGTTCGTCCAGAATGCGACGACCGGCATCAATGCGGTTCTCCGCTCGTTCGAGTTCCGCCCGGGGGACGAGATGCTGGTGCCGAACCTCGCCTACGGCGGGATCGCCCGGACGGCGACGTTCGTGGCGCGCGAGCGCGGCGCGGTGGTCTCCCCGGTTGATCTGGTGTTTCCGCCGGGCGACGACCCTGCTGGAATAGTAGACGCGTTCGTCCGCGCGGTCGGCCCGCGCACCCGCCTGGCGATTGTCGACGCGATCACGGCCGAGACCGCCCTGGTGCTCCCGGTCCGCGAGATCGCCGCTGCGCTCCGCGCTCGGGGCGTGGCAGTCCTGGTGGATGCCGCTCACGCGCCGGGGTCGATTCCGGTCGATATCTCATCTCTCGGGGTCGATTGGTACATCGCCAATCTGCATAAATGGGCGTTCGCGCCGCGCGGTTGCGCCATTCTCTGGGCTGCGCCCGAGCGGCAGGAGGGGCTGCGTCCGCCGGTCACCTCGTGGGGTTTCGAGATGGGCTTTCCGGACGAGTTCGACTGGGCGCCCACGTCGGACCCCACCTCGTATCTTTCCGCTCCGGAAGGGATCGACTTCCTGCGCGACTTAGGGGTCGAAGCGGTCCAGGCCTACAACCACGATCTCGTCTGGCAAGCCGGTCACCGCCTGGCCGAACGCTGGGGCACCCGGCTCACCGTCCCCGAAGCCATGATCGGCACGATGATCTCGGTCCCGCTGCCCGAATCCCTCGGCTCCACACGCGCCGATTCCGGCCCGCTGCGCGACGCCCTGCTCTACGAAGACCTGATCGAAGCGGCCCCCTTTGCCTTGAACGGCCGCCTCTATATTCGAATCTCCGCCCAGGTCTACAACGAGATGGCCGACTTCGACCGCTTGGGCGCCGCGATCGACGCCCGAAGGTGAGTCCGCGCCCAGCCATCGGATAAGATCTCCTACGGAAGCGCTCGGGGGCTGGTGCCTCTTGCGGTCTTCAAAACCGTTGTTCGGCACCGGTTCCGGTGTCGAGGGTGGGTTCGATTCCCATGCGCTTCCGCCATTCGGTCCGCCCGTCCCCAGGACTCCTTCCGGAATAGCCAGGATCGCTCCGGAGACGCCACGGAGTCCTCCTGGAGCGCCGCGGAGAAATCCGGAAGTCCTCCGACATGCTCCCTGCGATCCGCGGAATGATCCGCCGGTGCACAGGATGATTCCTGCGCCTTGGAGGAATCATTCTCCCCTTCAGAGGAGTGTTTCGGAACCTGTCAATGCTTTTGAGACACCGGAGGCGGGGAGATTAGGGAAGAATCCTCCTCATCGGCCTTGGGCGGGTTAATCCAGACCTTGGCGGGGGGTGTTTTGGCTTGAGGAAGCCGGCCTTTGAAGCGAGCCGGGTT
>JANNIH010000140.1:0-8376 GCA_031404815.1 Holophagales bacterium
CGATCATGAGTGCGATCGAACAACATAACGTCGATCCAAAACCGTTCATCTGGACCGCGAAGGCTTCCGACATCCTCGAGAAGGTCACCCGTGCACGCCGAAGCCTCGATAAGGTCGCATCCGCTTGACGCACTACACTAGGTTGGGGTGGCTGTAGAATTCGGTTGGAAATATCGAACTACGAAGACTCGGCAAGAGAGCTTGAGGCCAGTGCGACCGACAAGGCTAGATCACTCGGTCCAAGCGATGGCCCGGCGCCCGGCGATGGGGCAGATTTCGAGGCTATTCCGCAAGGCCGGAATCTTGAGTTTCAAGGCGGCGTAGAAATCCGCCAGCCGGTGAATCCCCCGGAACATCAAATCGATGCCGAAATTAAGGACTACCAACAGGGCGAGTACCTTCTTGATAAGGCACCCTACTCGAAAACAGTCATTGCTGCGGTAGCATACGCGACCTCCGATTATCTACGGAAACACCCAGGGACTCGGGCGTCGGCCCTGGAGATCATTGGGAACGCCGACGGCATTCCTGTACTTCGCGGCGCACTTTACCGCGGTGACCTCGGGTCCTTCAGGGATTTCCCCTATCATTCACTCGACAGGAACAGAGTCGAAACGATGGAACTGATCTCGGGGGAAACGGAACTCGACAACGAGAAGATCGCCTTCTTGCGAGCCTACAACGCACTTGAAAAATTCGGCCCTCTCCCTGGTTTGGGAAAGGCGGAGCAAGCCATCGCCACAAAGACCAATCATGAAGTCAGCGGATCGTTTCGTAGAGTGATCGTAAGGGTCACCCTTGAGAACGCTTTGGACGACCGCTACTCAGAGCTTTCCCCACCTTCTCGATGGATCGTGAATTGGCGACAATCGAAGCAAAGAGTTGTCTCTCTCGAAAAGGTGAACAAGTAACTTCGCAGGATTCTGCGGTCCCGGCACCTCGTCATGTAGGGACGACGTATTTCTAGCGAGGGTTTTAACCCCTCGCCAAGCCAGGGCCGCCGCTCCCGCCCGCCGAAAGCGCTCGGCCAGCCCTACCAGAAGGAGCGGTAGAGGCCGGGCGGGAACGGGGGGGCCGCCCCTAGGACCGACATGCGATTCGCAAAGGTAGGGGCAGACCTACGTGTCTGCCCTGGATGGGACACGGTCGGCCATTGAGGGTGGACAACACAGGTCCGCCCCTACGATTTTCGGCGGGAGATCCAGGTCCCTATCCGTCGCCACACCGACCGCGCGCCCTTCTCTTCGCGCGGCTCGATCCGCTCGACCGCCGCTTCCGGCGGCAGGTCCGGATCGTGGACCTCTTCGCGGAGATGGTGCAGGTGGTCCATCGTGTAGAGATAGAGATCGGTCTCGGTCCGGCCGGGAAACTGCTCGAGCACTCCGCTTCGGCGGATCGCTTGGATCATCGGCCGGTAGACCGTGTCGCGCCACGAGGAAACCTCTTCGGCCCAGGGTAGGTCGCGACCGCTCTTGAGCCCTCTGTAGTAGCCGTGGACCCGGATGTGCTCGATCAACCGCTCGTACCCCTGGGGGATGGTGGTGCGCAGCTCGTCGGCCTGCTCCGGTTCGAGCCCGGTCGCCTCGAGGAATTCGGCCAGCCCCCGACGGAGCAGAACCTCCTCGATCGTCGTGTCGGCATCGAGCGGCACCGGGGTCGGGAACTCTTTGACCCAGGCTTCGATCGTCGGCGCGCCGAGATCGCGTTCGACCGAGACCCGATGGTGCCCATCGACCACGAAGTACGCCTGGTCGACCTGGTAGAGTTCGACCGGCGGAAATCCTCGATCGCTCAAGGCGGCCTCGCGAATGTCTTCCCACCGTTCGCGCAGAGCCTCGTCGCGCGGCCGGAACGCCCGATTGAACTCGGCGGTGCGCCCGAGCGATCCGACGATCCGATCGAGCGGCACCTCTTGGATCCCCCGGTCGATCAGGTGGCGCAGGCGCAGCTCTCTCCTCACCGCCTCGAACGGCAGCAGATCGACCGGCCGCCCACGGGCGATGCGGACCAGGTCCTGAATCAGAGCGGTGCGGCGCGCGGCGTCGAAATCGGTCACGTTGCTTGTTCCGGCGGCTTCCCGACTTAAGATACTTCCATGCAAACCCGATCGGCGCTCTTGGTTGTTCCCTGCGTGGGGATGGTTGTGGTGTTGGGTGCTTGGATGGGTGCTCCGGCAAACGGCATGCCCCAAAGGCCAGAAGGGACGGCAAGGACGGAAACGACGCAAAAGCCCGCTGCGGCCGAGCGGGAGCTGCCGAATCTCGTTCCGGCGGATGCCTGGCAACTCGGGTGGGCACGGGGCGCCGTGTTCTACGAGGTGTTCGTGCGCAGCTTTGCCGATTCGAACGGCGACGGGGTGGGCGACCTGCCCGGGTTGATCTCGAAGCTCGACTATCTGAACGACGGCGACCCGAAGAGCCTGGGGGACTTAAGGGTCGATGCGCTCTGGCTGATGCCGATTTTCGCATCCCCCTCGTACCATGGCTACGACATCACGGACTACGAGAAAATCCAGCCCGCCTACGGCACAGAGCAAGACTTCGCCCGCCTGATCGCCGCCGCGCACCGGCGCGGGATGAAGGTGATTCTCGATCTGCCGATCAACCACACGAGCGCGCTGCACCCCTGGTTCAAAGAAGCCGACGCCTCGGCCACTTCGGCCAAACGCGACTGGTACGTCTGGCGCGGCGACGATCCGGGTTGGACGACGCCCTGGGGCAACGGCAACCCGACCTGGCACAAAGGGCGGCACGGCTTCTACTACGGTGTGTTTTGGGGCGGCATGCCGGACCTCAATTTTCGCACCCCCGCGGTGCGCACGGAGGTCGAGCGGATCGCCAAGCTCTGGCTCGACCGCGGGGTCGATGGCTTCCGCCTCGACGCCACGCGCCACCTGATCGAAGATGGCGGCGGCGAGGCCCAGAACGACACGCCGGACACCCATGCCTACCTGCGCGCCTTCTCGGCCGCGGTCCGCAAGGCGAAGCCCGAAGCGCTCTTGGTCGGCGAAAACTGGACCGACGCGGCACGGATCGCCCGCTATTACGGCTCAACCACCGCGGTCGGCGGCGGGGACGAGCTGCCGATGAGTTTCAACTTCCCCCTCGCGGGCGCGATCATCGCCTCGGTCAAGGCGGGAGAGCCGGGAGCCCTCCATGCCGCGCTCGACGAGATGGCGAAGGTCTACCCCAAGGGCGTGTTGGACGCGCCGTTCCTCACCAACCACGACATGACCCGAATCGCAACCGAGTTGACCGGCGACTCAGGCCGCCTGAAGCTCGCGGCGGCGCTCCTGCTCACGCTCCCCGGCACACCGTTCCTTTACTACGGCGAAGAATTGGGACTCCAGAACGGCCCAGGCTCCAAAGACGAATTCAAGCGGACGCCGATGCCCTGGGACGCCACACCCACCGGCGGCTTCACCACGGGCAAACCCTGGTTCGAGTTCGCCCCGGGGCGCGAGAGCGCCAACGTAACCGCCCAGGCGGCCGATCCGACCTCGATCCTATCGGTCTATCGCCAACTGATCCGGGCGCGCCATCGCTCGAACGCCCTGCGCGCCGGAACGATGGATCGGCTTCGGCCACCCGGCCAACCGGCCGGCGTCCTGAGCTTCCTCCTCCGCTACGAAGGGGCACGCGTGCTCGTGGTCCACAACCTGAGCGGCGTCGAGGCCGAAGCCGGCCCGTTCTTCACCGGCGGAAATTTCGACCCGCTCTACCTCTCGCCCGGGGTGCCGCCACCCACCGGCGGCAAGACCGGCCAGAAAGTGAAGCTGCCGCCCTTTTCGAGCGGGGTTTGGCGGTTTTAGGGAGTCCGCCGATCCAAGGGATTATCGCGGAGAAGGTTTCGGCCAGCGAAACGACTCACCAACGCCTAATCGCCTATGCCCCGGAGACGACTCCGGGCCTCCGGGAAGCGACTCCGTACCCGCAGCCGCATGTCAAGCGGCAAAAGCGCGGAGGCCGAATTGGTTGTCTGTCGCCCTCAGCCTATGCGTCAATTCCTTTGAATTGTTCTTAGTTCATGGTAGACATTGTCTCTCTGAAAGAAGCGCGGGAACTGTACGCGCAGAAAGAGTGTCCAAGGAGATCGAGAGGAGGAGTATTGATGGCGACGAAGCGATGGGGTTGGATCAAGCTTCGAGCGGCTTGGAAGTCGCGAGCCTCGAGAAGATTCGGGGCGGCGCTTCTCTTCCTTCCTCTCTTGGCCGGTCCGCTCCCTGCCAACGCTCAAGCCGGTTGCGCGGTCTGCCCAGGCGCCTTCACCCTCCCGGCTTTCGTCTGCGCCGAGGCAGGAACGATAGAAACGGGAACCGCCAGCTGCTTTCCAGGCGCACCCGCTTTTCGCAACTGCCAGAAGCCAACGATCGCCTCCAAGGGCGTGGTCGTCGTGCCGCAGGGGGCGGGACTCTTCGAGGCGCGCCTTTCGGTCCGGGTCCAGACCCCCTACAACTCGAACCCTCTCATCTCCGGCAACAGCAAGGTCGATTTCTTCTGGAAAGCCGGCGCGCCCGCCGACCCGACCCTCGATCTCTGTGAGAACAACATCACCGATGTGACCACGACCTATCTCAGCCAGAGCAACCTCTCCTGCGCGGGTGCGCCGTATGATTTTGGAACTTACTCCCTGCGGGCCATCGTCTGCCGTGGAGGAGGGGCCTGCCAACAGTTCGAGGACGCCGCGAACCTCCCTTTCAAGGTCACCAAGCGCCACCTCAGCTGCCCGGAGCCCCCCCTCTACGGCTGCAACGGCGATGCGGCCTGCACGACCTGTCTGGGTCTCGGGGGAGGCAACGGCGGTTGCGGCGCGAGCTTTAGCCCCGCGGGCGAAGGCGCGTCGATCACCCCTTGCGGTGGTGGGCCAGGTGCCACACCACGCTATCGCGCCGGAGGAGCGGGCGGACCGAACCTGCCGGGGACTAACACCTGGAACGTCGCCCTCGGCCGATTCTGGTCGCACGACTATGCGCAGCGGATCGTCCCCGATCCGCCCGGAAGCACGACGCACGTCTGGCTCGTCACCCCTCATGGCACGTTCCGCGAATATCGCGACGCGAACTCGGACGGCACCTACGAGACGATTCTCCCAAGCGACGAGTACCGCCCCCTCGTGCGCCTGGGCGGTGGCGGTTGGGAGCTTCGCGAGTTGGATGGCGGAAAGCGCACCTTCGACGCGAACGGCCTCTGGCTCGAAACGCGAGACAAGAACGGCAACGCAAAGCTCGCGACCTACGTGGGCGGAAACCTCTCCGGCGTGACCTTCCCCGACGGGCGGCGTGAAGAGCTCACCTACGTTTCGGGGCGGCTCCGGTCGATCACACTCCACCCCGTCTTGGGTACAGCCGACGCGCCGCGGACCTGGAGCTACGACTGGAGCGAGCTCGACCTCCTGCGCATCACCCGCCCGGACGGCACGGCGTGGGAGTTTTTCTACTCGACCGACCCGAACCTCCCGGGCTACGTGACCCGCATGGATCTGGTCGGTGCCGATCACACGTCCCGCCGTATCGAGGCCGCCTTCGAATACGACGCGCGCGGCAACGTGGCCAGAGCCTGGCGCGGTGATCCTTTCTTCACCGGCCCGAACGCCGTCGACACCTGGAGCCTCACCTACGACGATGTCGCTTTGCCGACGCTCACCCAGGCAACCGATGGGCTCGGCGTCGTGACAACCTACCGGATCGGTCGCGACCGGACCGGCTCGAACAAACCGAGGATCGTCCAGATCGACGGCGACTGCCCGACCTGCGGGACCGGGCCGAATGCGCGATTCGAGTACACCGACGCGAGCCATCCGCTGCTGCCGACCGCCTCGCTCGACGGCCGCAACCTGCGCACCGAATGGAGCTACAACGCCTCGGGCCGGGTGACCGCGCGCCGGGAAGCGGTGGGGACGCCGTTCCAGCGCGAGACCTTCTACTCGTACAGCCCGACCTTTCCCGACTTTGTGACCGCGATCGATCGCCCTTCTTCTTCGGGGGGCGCCGCGCGAACGGTCGCGAGCACCACCTACAACGCGGCGGGCGACGCGACGCAGCGCAGGAATCAGGGCGCCGAAGCGGGGAGCGCTTTCCTTTTGGATACGATCGCCACATTCAGCCTTCAAGGCCAACCGTTGACGATCGATCCTCCGGGTTATGGCGGCGCGGACGTGACCACCTTGACCTACGCCGTTCCAAACCGCAATGGCCTCGTCCCCAGCTCGCGCACCGAACCGATCGTCGGCCTTACCACCTTCGGCTACGACGGCTTCAACCGCCCCACTTCGACGACCGACCCGAACGGCGTGGTCGCCACGACCACATTCGACCCGCTCGATCGCGTGCTCCTCAAGCGTCACGTCGGCGATCCGGGCGCCGCCCCTCGCGTTCCCGATCTGGTGACCGCCAGCACCTACACGACGTTCGGCGACCTGCAACGGACGACACTCCCCGCGGGCAATGTGATCGAATATGGCTACGACAGCGCCGGGCGTGTCCGCTCCGTCGAGCGCAAACCCGACGCCGCAACGCCCAAGGAGCGCACCTTCTACACGCTCGACAAGGTCGGTCACCGAACCCGGGAGGATCGGGAGCGCTGGGACGGCACGACTTGGGTGACCGAGGGGTTCACGAGCTTCGTCTACTCGACCCGGTGCCACCTCGACCGCGCGGTCCTCGCCGACGGCTCTTCGACCGAGTACCGTTACGACTGTTCGGGCAATCTCGAGAAAATGTGGGACGCCAACCACCCCTCAGCCTTGAATCTGACGCCCACCCAGACCTATGCCTACGACGCGCTCAACCGCCTGACCACGCTCACTCAAACCTGGGCCGGGGCGGGAGGGGGCAACACGCTAACCCGCTATGAATACGACCGCCTCGACCACCTCTCGAAAGTGACCGACGCGAACAGCAACATCACCACCTACACGACCTCCGATCGCGACCTGATGACCGCCGAGACTTCCGTCGTCTCGGGGCTCACGGCGCACACCTACAATGAGCATGGCGAACCAACCGCCGAAACCGACGCCCGCCTGGTGACCGCGACGCGCATGGTCGATGCCGCCGACCGCGTGACGTCGATCACCTACCCCGACGTGACGCTCAACACGATGTTCACCTATGAAGACCCGCTGGTGCTGTTCTCGAAAGGGCGGTTGACGAAGATCGCCCGGCCCGGATCGAGCGTAGAATACCGTTACGATCGATTTGGCCGAACCACGCGAGATGGCGCCATGAGCTACACGCTCGACCTGAATGGGAACCGCATCATTGCCACCTATCCGAACGGGGTGGAGGCGCTCGCGACCTACGATTTCGCGGATCGCCCGCTCGCCCTCTCCCTTCGCGATGGCGCGGGAGCCCCGCAGCTGTTGGGAAGTGCAGCGACCTACAAACCGTTCGGCCCGCTGACCTCGGTGACTCTCGGCAACGGCCTCACCGAGACCCGCACGTTCGACGCCCGCTACTACCCGCAGTCGATCACCGTGCCCGGGCGCTTCGGTTGGAGCTACACGGTGGACAAGCTCGGCCATCCGCTCGCGATCACCGACTCGGTCGATCCCACGAGCTCGCGGAGCTTCACCTATCAGGATCACCACTATTTCTTGACCGGCGGCAACGGCCCATGGGGCGTGCGGACCTATACCTACGACCGGATCGGCAATCGGCTCGACGACACGGGCATTCCCTACACCTACTTCCTGAATGGTACGGGGGGAAACACCCCCAAGATCGAAACCCGCGTCGGCCGCACGTTCGAGTACGATCCGGCGGGAGACATCACGCTCCAGGGCAAGCTCGGCATCAGCTACGACGCGGCGCGTGATCTTTCGGGGATCGAGGGTTTCAGCACCGTGTCCGCTCTTTCGGACGGCCGCGGCTTCCTCCGCCGCCTATTCGACACGAGCACGCTTGCAAGTGTCGAGCCGACCTATGGCTCGGAAGGGATGCTCTACCACCGCAAGAACCAGAGCGGAGCCACCACCCAAGAAACTTCGATCTTCTATTTCGCGGGCCGCCCGCTCGCGACCTACGAGAAATTTTCCTCGGGCACGAATCGCCTCGTCTACCTGACCACCGATCACCTGGGCACCCCCGCGCTCGCGACCGGCAGCACGGGCGCCCTGATCTGGCGCGGTGGCTTCGAACCCTTCGGCGCCGACTACGCCGCCGCGCAAGACTTCGGCGTCTTCCTCAGATTCCCCGGCCAATGGTCCGACAACCTATGGTCCGGCCTCGCGAGCAAACACGGGGAGCTGTACTACAACGTGAACCGTTGGTACGACACGGTGACGGGGCGGTATACGGCGGTGGATCCGCTGGGAAACGCCGAGGTACCGTATGTCTATGCCAGTGACAATCCCAATGTAAATATGGACCCCCTCGGT
>JANNIH010000141.1:0-7354 GCA_031404815.1 Holophagales bacterium
GCCGGCCGGTGTGCCCTGGAACAGCGCCTCGACCGTGCGTGAGAGGCTCGCCGGGCTGATCCCATGGCGCGCCATCGCGCGGCGATCGAAATCGATCACCAGTTGCGGCACGCTCGCCTGCTCCTGGTTGGAGACGTCGACGATTCCCGGCACGGTGGCCAGCAGCGACTGGGCGCGTGCCGCCAGGCCCCGCGACACGGCGAGGTCGGGGCCGAAGATCTTGACCGCCAGATTGGTTTTGCTGCCCGAGATCATGTGGTCGATGCGGTGGCTGATCGGCTGGCCGAACGAGACCTGGGCGCCGGGGATGGTGGCCACGGCCTGGCGCATTAGGGCGAGCAACTGGTCCTTCTTGCGCCCAACACGCAGGACCACCTCCATCTCCGAGGCGTTCACTCCCTGGACATGCTCGTCCCGCTCGGCCCGGCCGGTGCGCCGGCTGGTCGAGACCACTTCGGGGAAGGCGAGCAGCGCCTGCTCGACCTGGCGCCCGAGCGCATCGCTCTCTAGCAGCGTGATGCCCGGCGGGCTCACGACCGAGATCGTGAGCGCCCCTTCGTTGAACGGTGGCAGGAAGCTCCGGCCCAAGAAGAACAGGGCGGCGATCGCCCCGGCGCTCGCGAGAGCCGTCGCGAGCATCACCGTCCGGGGGTGGCCGAGCGACAGCTCGAGTGTGGGTCGATAGGCGCGATGAAACATCCGCAACAGCCAGGGCTCAGGTCGATCGAGTACCTTGGAGTCGGGCAGGAGAAGCGCGCACAGGACCGGCGTCACCGTGAGCGAGACCAAGAGCGAAGCCGCGAGCGCCGCTACATAGGCGAAACCGAGCGGGCGCAGCAGACGCCCTTCCATTCCCGGGAGCACGAACAGCGGCAGGAAGACCAGGACGATGATCAGCGTGGCGAACAAGATCGCCCCCCGGACCTCCGACGAGGCGCGGAACACCACCTCCAACGCGGGGCGGCGCTCGGCCTCGGGTTTTGATCGCTCTTGGCGCAGGCGGCGGAACACGTTCTCCACATCGATGATCGCGTCGTCCACCAGCGCTCCGATCGCGATGGTCAGGCCGCCGAGCGTCATGGTGTTCAGCTCGAAGCCGAACCGCGAAATGACGAGCACGCCCGCGACCATCGACAGGGGGATGGCGAGTGCCGAGATCAGCGTCGCGCGAAAGTTGCCCAGGAACAGAAAGAGAACGATGACCACCAGGATCGCGCCGTCGCGAAGAGCGGTCGTGACGTTCTTGATCGCGACTTCGATGAAGTCGGCCTGGCGAAAATTCTCGGTTTCGATCTCGACTCCGGCGGGGA
This sequence comes from Holophagales bacterium, assembly GCA_031404815.1. GTDB lineage: Bacteria > Acidobacteriota > Thermoanaerobaculia > Multivoradales > UBA5704 > DASYKS01. The sequence goes on from JANNIH010000141.1 coordinate 1,311, forward strand.
GCGACTCAGCCAACCCGGCGAGCAGCCGATCGATCTCGCCGGTCAGCTCCAGGGTATTGGCGCCCGGCTGTTTCTGGATCGACAGGATCACCGCGGGTCGGGTCTTGTAGGAGGCGGTCCCGCGCTGCGGTTCGGCGCCCTGCCGAACGGTCGCGATGTCCCCGACGGTGACCGGCACGCCATCCTCGACGAAGAGGACGGTCGAGGCCAGGTCCGCAGCACCGCCCGCCCGACCGAGTCCGCGCACCAGGTACTCCTGCCCGCGATCGACATGGAAGCCGGCCGCCGAGCTGCGGCTCGAATCTTCGAGCGCCTTGACGAGCTCATCGACGGTGATCCCTCTTTGCGCCAGCGCAATCGGGTCGGCCTCGACTTGGAACTCCCGCACGTCGCCGCCGATCGGCACCGCCTGGGAAATGCCCGGCAGGGCGAGCAGGGCGCGGCGCACGACCGTTTCGGCGAGACGGCGCAACTCCAGGGCGGAGACGGTTTCGGAGGTCATCGCGATGAACGTGATCTCGCCCATCACCGAGCTGATCGGGCCGAGCCGCGGTGGATCGACGTTTCCCGGCAGCGCCGCCTCTTGCAGCCGTTCGGAGACCACCTGGCGCGCCCGGTAGGTATCCTCGCCCCAACCGAACTCGACCCAGATCACCGCGATCCCGGCGGCAGAGACCGAGCGGACCCGCCGCACGCCGGGCGTGCCGTTCAGCACCGATTCCAACGGGAAGGTCACGAGCAGCTCGACCTCCTCGGGCGCCATGCCGGGCGCTTCGGAGACCACCGTCACCGTGGGGGCGGAGACATCGGGGAAGACATCGAGCGGCAACCCCGCGGTGAAGACGGAGCCGAGCAAGAGGAGGAGCCCGGCCGCCAGGAGGATCAGGCCCCGTTGGCGAAGGGAAATACGGATGATCGCGTTCAACATGGGCGTTTTCCTTCGCGGGTTAGTGGACGTGACCTTCGACGGCACCGGAACCGAGCAGCGAGCTGCGACGAATCGCGTTGCCGCCGCGGGTTGCGAAGCGCTCACCGGCGCGTAGGCCCTGCACCAGCGCGAGTGCGCCCTGGCGCGCCTCGACGCGCACCTCCCGGCGCTCGAAAGCCTCGCCGGAGCGCTGCACGTAGACGACCTCCGTGCCGCTGTCGTCGACCAGCGCGGACGCCGGGATCACGATTCCGGACAGCTCGTCGGCGAGCAGGATCTCGGCTTCGACCCGGCTGCCGAGCCGGAGCAGCTCGACGCTCCGCCGGACCTCGAGGATCACGGCGACGGTGCCGGTTTTCGAGTCGAGTTCGGGAGCCCGAGAGACCTGGCGGAGATCCGGCCCGGCGATGATCTGCGGTTCGTCCCCCTCCCAGCGTCGCACGTTGAGTCCGACCGGAGCGGCGCCGAGCGCCGCCGCCTGCTCGGGCAGCAGCGCCAGGGAGAGCCAGACCGGCGAATCCCGGACGATCCGGCCCAGGGCCGTACCCGCGGCGACGAACTGACCGGGGCTCACCGCCACTTCGGCCACTTGGCCTGCGATCGGCGTCGCAATGCGAAAGCTCTCCGGGCCGCCGCCTGCGGCCCCGCGCGCCGCCGCCGTCGCCCCCTGCTCTCTGCGGGCGGCCTGCCGGCGGGCCGAGAGGGCGGTCACCCGAGCCTCCGCCTCTTCGACATCGCGCCGGCTCACGGCCTCGACGGCGAGCAGGCCGCGCAGGCGGTCGAGTCGGGTCGTGGCGACTCCGAGATCGGCATCCAGCTCGAGAACGTCGGCTTCGAGCTCGGCCCGACTGCGATCGGCCGCGATCCGGGGCGACAAGACGAAGAGAGCCGCACCCCGGGCGACCTCCATCCCGAGGTGGGGCCAGCGCGCCGCGCCGACGATGCCGTCCGTCGGAGCGGTCAGGGTGACTTCGCCGCCCGAGGCGGGCAGGACGGTGCCGGCCGCGCGGAGGCTCTTTTGCAGCTTGCCAAAGCGGGCGACATCGGTCGCAAACTCGGTCCGCCACTGCTGTTCCTTGAGGAAGGCGATCGGTTCGCCCGCGACCGCAGGAACCGCCTCCGTTCCTGAAGACGCTTCGATTGAACCGCCGGGCTCGGCCGCTGAGCCCACCTTCACCCGACCGGCGGCGATCTCTTCGTTCCCCTTGCCGTTGCGGACTCGGAAGATCAACTCGAAGGTCCCCGCGCGCCGGGGCGAGAAGACAATACTGAAAATTCCCGGCCGGGATGCTGCGGCTGCGGTGAAGCTCTCCTCACTTCCGTCCGGGCCGCGCAAGACGCCGATCGCCGAGCCCTCGTTCAAGGCCGAGAAGTCGGGCAGAAAGGTGAAATGCGCATGGGACCGTGCCTTTTGCCCGGCGACCAACGGTTCGGTTTCGGCGAACAGCTCGTAGTGCTCGCTCCAGGCGGTCACCGACCAGCTCTCCGCCTCGGCCGCCCCGTGGGCGTCGGCCGTCTCATCCGGAGGGTGCCCGGAGTCTCGGCAGGCGGGCAGGGCGACGAGGGCGAAGGCGAGCAGCGACAGAAAGCGCAGGATGGAATGGCGGTGGCTCATGGCAGATCTCCGGGGAGAGGCCGCCCCGCGGCGGCTTCGAGGTCACGTAGGGCGGCGAGCGCCGCACCCGTAAGTTCCAAGGCGGAAAGGCGTGCCCCGAGGCCGGCACGGAACGCGTCGAGCAGATCGGTCAGGCTGGATTCGCCTTGGCTGTAGGCGGCTGTCGCTCCGGCGAGCAGATCGCCGGTCTCCTCGGCGGTCCGCTCGGCCGCCAAAGCCTCGGCGCGCAGTCGTAGGTAGGCCTCGCGCGCGGCGAACGACTCGGCCGAAGCGCGGGCCCGGGCCAGCTCAAGCTCGCCGCGGGCGGACGACAGGCGGGCTTCCGCCTCTCGCCGATCGGCCCGGCGGCGGTCGAACAGCGGCACCGTCCAGCCGGCCGAGAAGACCGGGCCGTCCGCCGCCTGCGACCGATCTTCGACTCTCTTCCATCCGAGCCCCAAGACAGGGGTGTCCCAGAGCTTCTCGCTCAAAGCTCGCAGCGTCTCGGCCCGCTCGACCTCGCGGCCGAGGGCCGCCAGATCGGACCGGCCGGCGAGGTCGGCGGGCGCACTGTCCACCGACGGCAATCGAGGTGTAGCCGGTCGCGCCGCCGTGGGAATCTCCGGCGCCCAAGCCGCGAGCGCTCCTCGCGCGACCGACAGCCGGGCTGCCGCCCGGCCCAGATCCGCTCGGACCTGCGCCTCCTCCAGGGCGAAGCGGCGGGCGAGCAGGCCGGGGATCTCTCCGGCCTGCGCTCGCTCGCGCGCCTGCCGAGCCAGCTCGACCACGCGATCGAGGTGGTCGCTGAGCAGCGCCCGTCTGTCCCAGGCCAGCGCCCATTCGGCGTACAAGGCCCGGAGGTCGAGGTGGAGGTGGAGCCGGGCGCTCTCCAGCCGATCCGTCGCAGCAAGCAGGCCGATCGCCGCGGCCTCTCGGCGCAGCTTGCGGCGCCCATCGAGCGGGGGAGCCCAGGCGACCACCGCCGAAGTTTCGCGCACCGAGCGCCCGGGCTGCTCCCGCGACGCCTCGAAAGTGGGATCCGGCCACAGGGTGGTGCGCAGGACATCGGCGGCGGCGAGATCGCGCTCGGCCGTGAGCACGCTCTCGGCCGAGCGGCTCGCGGTCGCGGCGATGAGGAACGCGTCTTCAGGAAAAACCTCGGGCTCTTGCGCCCGAAGCAGCGACGGAGCAACGAGCAGCAACAACGCCAGGAAAGGGCGTTTCATCAGCGCCTCCAATCAGCGATCCATGAGCGGCCCGGACTCGACCGGGCAGCGGAAGATGTTCCGCAGAAGAGGTCTCGCGAACACCGCGAGACCTCGCGGAAACGAACCGGATCTAGGAGGCGGGAATCAGACCCGCAGGGTACAGAGGAGGGCGAGGAGGGGAGGGCCGGAGCCCGCGGCCGGTCGACGAGCCCCTGGAGCGCTCCGAACTTCGCCGACCGAGCCGCAGTGGGTCGGCGGAACCGACTGGGCGGAGAGCGCGACATTTAGGCCGCGCGGCCCTGCTTCCCGGGCGGGCGGAGCGGGCGATAGGTGATGCTCGTGGTCGGGGACGTTGTCGTCGTGAGAGTGGCGATGCACGAGGACGGTCGCCAACTCGGCGGCTGGAGGCCGCTCGACCGCCCCTTGGTCATGCTTCGCCGACGCCTCGTGAACGTGATGCCCGAACGCGTGCGCCAGAAGCCAGATCGATTCGGGCAAGGCCGCCGCGATCGAAAGAAGGACGATCGCTCCGAGTTTCTTCAGACGAGACACGAGGGAAGCTTGGTTGATCGGGTTGGGCGAGTCAAGCCGGTTCGGTCGTAGCCTGCGCCTCAAGCGACGGCGATCTCGGCGAGCAGACGACGGAGCTCATCGCAGAGGAACTGGAACGAAGGGCAGCGGGTGCGGGCGGCGGCCAGATCGAACGTCGCGGCGAAGGCGGGCTGGTCGTCGACTTCGAAATAGGAGCGCCCGCGCTCCATGTTGCGGCTAAGTCGCTCCTTGGCTCCCCGAACCGATTCCGGGTCGGGAGGGGCGTTGGCGCCCGGTTTGATGCCGCGCACCCCGCGCAGCGACTCCTTGGCGCCGAGGAACCACGCTTCAAGTTCCCGGGTGGCCACCACGGCAGCGGCCGGGAGATGGGTCGCTCGGCGGCAGTCCTCGAGGATCTTCTGTGCAAGAGGCTCAAACGGCGGATCGTCGCCGTCAACGAGAACCAGGATCGCCTGGAGCGGCGAGAGCGCCCTCGGCGTCGTCGTCGAGCTCTCCAAGGCGGAGCAGTTCGCCCGGGGTGTAGAGCCGCTCGCGGATCGCCTGGCGACTCGCTCGGCCGAGCGGGGCGATCACAGTCCGTCCATGCCGCTGGCTGACGACCCGGATCTGCTCGTCGGACAGCTCCTTGGCGTCGAGGAGGTCCGGGCTGTGGGTGGTGAGAATCACCTGTTGACGCCGACTCGCATCGCGGAACACCTGCATCACGAGCTTCGCGATGGCCGGATGTACGGTTGCTTCGGGCTCTTCGACAATCAGGACTGCCGGTCGACGAGGTTGATATACCGTGAGCAACAGGCCGAGCAGCCGGAGGGTGCCGTCCGACATCTGCCCACCGATGAGCCAGGACGGTTCGTTCGCTCCAAAATCTTTGGTGAACTGAAGCCACTGCCGGTCTTGACTGAATCGGGTGGTGACGCCGGTGACCCCCGCCACCGCCTGTGCCATGACACGCTCGATGCGTGCGTGATCTTCCGGAGCTGACTCGCGAATTGCGCGGAGCACTGCGACGGAGTTTCGGCCGGAGGTCTCGAGCGAATCGCTCGGCGAGTTGGGCCCAACGTAGTCCACGATCTCTTGCGGTCGAATCGAGTACGTTCGGATGCTGGTGAGCAAATCGTAGGTCGGGCGGAACTCCGGTACCGCGGACGCCGCGAAAATGGCAAGCCGGTCGGCAGCGATCTGAGGCCGGATACCGGCGATTTCGCGGACAAAACGTCCTTCTTCGACCTCGAAACCGCCGATCTCAATCCCTGCTTTGATCACGGAGCAGCGCTCAAGCATTACGGAAGGTGTCGACGGATAGTCTGACCCCTTAAGTAGAAACGAGTAGGTCGCCATTGTGTCTGGGGCAACTTCGAGCTCGAACGATGCGCCGAAAAGAGGAATTCCCTTGGCGCTCGAATGCCATCGAGGTACGGAGAGGTAGTGAGCGTTGGCGTCGAGGCCCTCGGTGATGTACCTTCCGACGGCATCCATGGCGGCCACGAAGTTGCTCTTCCCAGCCCCGTTCGGGCCGACCAGCACGGTCAGTGGTTCCAGATCCACGACCGTCCGATCGATTGACCGGAAGTTTTGGATGTAGATGCGCCGGATGCGAGGAATCATAGGACCGGCAACGATGCTAGTGTAGTGCGTCAAGCGGATGCGACCTTATCGAGGCTTCGGCGTGCACGGGTGACCTTCTCGAGGATGTCGGAAGCCTTCGCGGTCCAGATGAACGGTTTTGGATCGACGTTATGTTGTTCGATCGCACTCATGATCG
>JANNIH010000142.1:0-3446 GCA_031404815.1 Holophagales bacterium
CGACACGGGAGAGGCGCGCTCGCGCGTGCTCGAACAGTTGGCGAAGGTCGATCTGCCGGAGGGGGTGCGGACCGAGCTCGGCCCCGACGCGTCCGGCGTCGGCTGGGTCTACCAGTACGCGCTGGTCGATTCGTCGGGGAAGATGTCCTCGACCGATCTGCGCCAACTGCAAGACTGGACCCTTCGCTTTGCGGTCCAGGCGGTTCCCGGCGTCGCCGAGGTCGCCTCGGTCGGCGGCCTGCCGCCGGAGATGCAGGTCACGGCCGATCCGACCCGCCTGCTCGCCTACGGCCTGACGCTCGCCGACCTGGTGGCCGCCGTGCGCGGCGCCAACGTCGAGACCGGTGGCAGGCTGATCGAAGCGGGCGGCGCCGAGATCATGGTCCGTGGGCGCGGCCTCGCTAAAAGCGCGGCGGATCTGGAAAGCGCCGTGGTTCGCGCCGAGCCGGGGCGCGCGCCGGTGCTGCTCGGCGACGTGGCGAACATCGCGCTCGGTCCCGCGCTCCGCCGCGGCGCCACCGATCTCGATGGGCAGGGCGATGCCGTCGGCGCGATCGTGGTGATTCGCCATGGCGAAAACGCGCTCGCCGCGATCGACCGGGTGAAAGCGAAGCTCGACGAGCTCCGCGCGAGCCTCCCCGCCGGGGTCGAGATCGTGCCGACCTACGACCGTTCGACTCTGATCCGCGCCACGATTCGCACGCTACGCCACGAGCTGGTGATCGAGATGATCGTGGTGGCGCTCGTGATCCTCTTCTTCCTCTGGCATTTCCCCTCCGCGATCGTGCCGATCGTGACGTTGCCGATCGCGGTGCTGCTCGCGTTCCTGCCGTTTTCGGCTCTCGGCTTGGAAATCAATCTGATGTCGATCGCGGGCATCGCGATCTCGATCGGCGTGCTGGTGGATGGGGCGATCGTCGAGGTCGAAAACGCCTACCAACGCATCCACCTCTGGCAAGAGGGCGGCAAGAAGGAACCGTTCGCCGAGGTGCGCCTGCGCGCGCTCCAAGAGGTCGGGCCGTCGGTGTTCTTTTCGCTCTTGGTGATCGCGGTCGCGTTCCTGCCCGTGTTCGCGCTCTCGGGCCAAGAAGGGCGCCTGTTCCGGCCGCTCGCGGCGTCCAAAAACCTCACCATGGCGGTCGCGGCGCTGCTCGCGATCACGCTCGATCCGGCGTTGCGCATGCTGTTTGCGCGCGCCGAGCCGTTCACCTTTCGCCCCCGGTGGCTCGCCCGCGTCGCCACCACGTTCGGCGTCGGCACCTACCGCTCCGAGACGCACCATCCGGTCCAACGCGGGGTCGCGAAACTCTACGAGCCGGCCTGCCGCTTCGTGCTCCGCCACCCGTGGGCGACGATTCTCGCGGCGCTGTTGATCGTGGCGGCGAGCGTGCCGGCGTACCTCTCGCTCGGGCAAGAATTCATGCCGCCGCTCGACGAGGGGACGCTCCTCTATATGCCGAGCACGCTGCCCGGTCTATCGATCGGCGAGGCGCAGCGGCTGCTCACCGCGGAGGATCGCATTCTCAAGAGTTTCCCCGAGGTGGAAAGGGTTTTCGGCAAGGCCGGCCGCGCCCTAAGCGCCACCGATCCGGCGCCGCTGTCGATGGTGGAAACGACGGTGGTGCTCAAACCGCGCGACGCCTGGCGCGAGAAGCCGCGCTGGTGGTCGGGGCACATTCCCAATTGGGCGATCCATTGGGCGCGGCCGCCGTTGGCTGCGCTCTGGCCCGATCGGATCTCGCGCGAGGAGCTGATCGCCCTGATGGATCAGGCGGTCCGCACGCCCGGCGTCACCAACTCTTGGCTGCAACCGATCCAGACCCGCATCCTGATGCTCTCGACCGGCTTGCGTACGCCCGTCGGGGTCAAGATCTACGGCGCCGATCTCGCGGAGATCGAGCGCGTCGGCGCACAGATCGAGACGATTCTCTCGCGCGTGCCGGGCGCGGCCCGGGTGTTCGCGGAACGGACGGCAAGCGGTCTGTTTCTGGACATCATGCCGCGCCGAGCCGACCTTGCGCGCTACGGCCTCACGGTGGCCGATCTGAACCAGCTGATCGCGACCGCCGCCGGGGGCGAGCAGATCTCGACGCTGTTCGACGGCCGGGCGCGCATCCCCGTCACGGTGCGCCTGCCGCGCGAGCTTCGCGACACACCGGAGGCGCTCGCTCAACTGCCGATCGACACGCCCGTAGGCATCCGGGTCCGGCTCGGCCAGGTGGCGGATTTCGGCCTCGTCTCCGGCCCGTCGATGATCCGCGACGAGAACGGTTTTTTGACCGGCTATGTCTACATCGACGTCGCCGGCCGCGATCTCGGCGGCTTCGTGGAAGCGGCGCGCGCCGCGGTCGCCCGCGACCTCAAGCTGCCACCGGGCGTGAGCCTCGGTTGGAGCGGCCAGTACGAGCACCTGCTCACCGCACGCAAACGCCTGCGGCTGCTGGTACCGATCACCCTCGGCCTGATCTTCCTTCTCCTGCTCGCCAACACGGGCGCGCCGTGGAAGGCGGCGTTGGTGATGCTCGCAGTACCCTTCTCTTGCGTCGGCGCGATCTGGCTGTTCTGGTTTCTCGACTACTCGGTTTCGGTCGCCGCCTGGGTGGGGATGATCGCGCTGCTCGGCCTAGACGCCGAGACGGGGGTGTTCATGCTCCTATTCCTCGATCTGTCGTGGGAGGAGGCGCGCGCCGCCGGCCGACTGAGCACGGCAGAAGAGATGGACGAAGCGATCGTCCACGGCGCGGTCAAGCGCGCCCGGCCGAAGCTGATGACCGTCGCCGCCGCGTTCTGCGGCCTGCTGCCGATCCTCTGGACCCACTCGGCGGGAGCGGATGTCCTGCAACGAATCGCCGCGCCGATGATCGGCGGCCTCGCCACCTCGTTCGTGCTGGAGCTGCTGGTCTATCCGGCGGTCTACAAGCTGAAACGGCGGCGGGAGGTGCGCGCACACCCGCCTTAAGCCAGGACACGATCCGCCCGAAAACCCGGGCGCTCTCTCCCCGGGTGTGCTCGTCCTGGGTCCGCCGGCGTCCTCGCCGGCACACGCGCTTAAGCGGTCTTCGGGCGATGAACGAAGGGTTCTCGCTCGGCCCTGGCCTCTTCTTTGTTGAGTCGAAAAGCGCCGGCGAGGACGCCGGCGGTCCCAGGACGAGCACACCCGAGGGGGTGATGGCGACGAGTGCTCGAATCGAGAACGGCGCAAGGGTCGTCGCAATCCCTCCTGACTGATCAGGGACATTCGGACGGGCCTGAGCCTTCAGTTCATCGGCGCCGAGCGCGGTTTGTCGCAATCAATCCTGACTGATCAGGGACATTCGGACAAGAAGAAGCTGGTCCTGCACCGCGAGACGATCGAGAGGCTGTCGCAATCCCTCCTGACTGATCAGGGACATTCGGACCTCATTCTGGGTACTGAGCATCTGGATGTCTGTAGCTGTGTCCCAATC
>JANNIH010000143.1:0-5749 GCA_031404815.1 Holophagales bacterium
GTTGTTGCGCGCGCGATCGACCTTCATCGCGTCCTTGACCGCTTTTTCGACCTTCTTCTTCGCCTTGATCGAGCGCATGTCGATGAAATCGACGACGATCAGGCCGCCGACGTCGCGCATGCGCAGCTGGCGGGCGACTTCCGCGGCCGCTTCGAGGTTGGTCTGGAGCGCGGTCTCCTCCTGGCTCCCCCCGCGGGTCGACTTGCCGGAGTTGACGTCGATCGCGGTCAACGCCTCGGTCGGGTCGATCACGATCGAGCCGCCGGAGGGGAGGGCGACGCTCCGTTCGTAGATCTTGTCGATCTGGTCTTCGACCCCATAGCGGAAGAAGATCGGCGCCCGCTCGGTGTAGCGCACGAGCGTGGTCTTACTGCGCGGCAGGAAGGCCTGCATGTACTCGCCCGCGGCTTCGAACGCCGCGTCGTCGTCGACCAGAACCTCTTCGATCGAGCTGTCGAGCACGTCGCGGATCGCGCGCAGGATCAGATCCTGGTCGGAATAGAGCAGCTTGGTCTGGCGCCCCTGGATCGCCTCGCTCTGCACCCGCTTCCACAGGCGCAACAGCGCCTGGACATCGCGTGCGAGCACGGTCCGGTTCTGGTCGAGCGCGTTGGTGCGCACGATCAGGCCACACCCCTCGGGAACTTCCAACTTGTGAGCGATCTCTCGCAGCTCTTTCCTCACGTCCTCGTCTTCGACCTTGCGCGAGACGCCGCGCATCGAATCGAACGGGGTGAGCACCAGGTAGCGGCCGGCGAGCGAAAGATTGGTGGTGAGTGCCGAGCCCTTCTGCCCTTCCGGGTCGCGGCTCACCTGGACGACGATCGGTTTGCCCTTTTCGAGCACATCCTCGATCCGCGGACGGCCGCCGGAAGGCTCGCGATAGTAGGCCTCGGGGACGACATCCTGAATCGACAGAAATCCGTTGCGCTCGGCGCCGTATTCGATGAACGCGGCGTTCAGCGAGGGCTGGATTCCCGCGATGACGCCGCGGTAGATGTTGCCCCGAGTCATCCCTGCGTCGGCGACCTCGACGTGATAGCTCTCGAGGGTAGTGCCGTCGGCTACGGCGATGCGCAGCTCTTCGGGGCTCTGGGCATTGATCAGCATTCTTCGAGTCACAAAACAGGCTCCATTTCTCTCATCGAGAAGGTCGGTTGGGGAATATTGGGGCGGGTGGGGGGCTCCTCTAGACATCGACGGAGCGGTTCCGGGGACGTTATTCTACCCTGAAGCGCGATTCGGCCTAGGAATCTCGCCCTGGCTACCCTCCTGGTACCCGCCGTTCGTCACCCGCCAGCCGTCCGAACGCCACCCCGAAAGCGCCGCCTCACCTCGAAATGAAACCGTCCGAGACCGTCCGCACGCTCCGCATCGAGCCCTCCGACTCCGGGCTCGACGCCGACGGCAGCTCTCTTGCGATCCGCATCGCCAAGCCCGCGGGCTTGGTCCGGCCTCTCGGCATTCTCTATCTCCACGGTTTCGGCTCCACCCAATCGGGCGAGAAGGCCGATTTCTTCCGGGAGCGGGCGGTCGCCGCCGGCTACTGCTTCGCCTCGTTCGATTTTCGCGGCCACGGGGAGTCCGGGGGTGCGCTGCGCCGGCTCACCCTCACTCGCAACCTCGAAGACGTAGAGCGGGTGCGCGCCGGGCTCGGCTGGGAGCGCTGCGCGTTGATCGGCTCGTCGATGGGGGGCGCCACCGCGCTCTGGTACGCGGCCCAGAATCCGGGGAGAGTGGTCTGCGCCCTCTTGATCGCCCCGGCCCTGGAAATGGAAAAGGGCCTGCTCACCTGGGCCGGCCCCGAGCGCGCGGCGCGTTGGCAAACGGAAGGGACGATCCGCTTCGACAACGGCTTCGTCGAGAGCGATCTCGACTGGAGCTTGATCGAAGACCTGAAGCGCTACCCGCGCGCCCAGCTCCAGAAACGGCTCGAAACGCCGACTTTGATCTTCCAAGGACGGATGGACGCCTCGGTCCCCTACGCCGACGTGGTCGACTTCGTCGCCCGCTGCCGCTACCGCCAGATCGAGTTGCGGCTGTATGCGGACGGCGACCACCGCCTGACCGACCGCAAGGAGGATCTGTGGCGGGGGATGGCGGAGTGGTTGGGGCGGGTGGGGTGAGGGGGCCTGCCGTCCGGACTCTTCCGGCCCTTCAGGCCGGTGGATTTTGTGTCCCCTACCCTACCCAGGGCATCGGCCTTCGGCCTCAGCCCTGGGCTGGATTCTCACGGCCCGTTGGGCCGGTCTTTTATCGCCCTCTTACCCAGGGCATCGGCCTTTGGCCTCAGCCCTGGGCTGGATTCTCACGGCCCGTTGGGCCGGTCTTTTATCGCCCTCCTACTGCCGCCCGTTGGCCGTTTGGCGACCCATCGTCCACAGCCAGACGCTCGGGCTCATATACCGCCTTCGGGCCCCTCGACGACATGGTCGGTTTCGCGCTGCCGCTCGCCAAGGAGCCAGCCGGAAGGACTCAAGCCCCGAGGCAAGGCCGCGCTAGCCAACCGGCCCAACGGGCCGGAAGAATCCAGCCCAGGGCTGAGGCCGAAGGCCGATGCCCTGGGTCAAAGGGCGATGCCCCTCGCGGCCTGAAAGGCCGCTAGAGAGGTCGGCTTGACAGGTCGTCAGGCAGGTGTTTGAGTCACCGACACAATGGCTCAATCCCTCTCCAAAATCTACGTTCACCTCATCTTTTCGACCAAGAACCGAGAGAGAACCCTGCCCGACGAGATTCGCCAGGACCTTCATGCCTACATGGGCGGAACGCTCAAGGGCCTTAGCTGTCAACCGATCGAAATCAATTCCGAGCCCGATCATCTGCACGCCCTGTTTCTTCTCGCGCGGACCGTGGCGCTCAGTGAGGTCGTCGGTCAACTCAAGAAGAGCTCGAACGACTGGCTTCGCAGACGGGATCCGCAATTTGCGAGCTTCTTCTGGCAGGCGGGATTCGGCGCTTTCTCGGTGAGCCAATCGCAACTCGAGGACGTTAGAGCCTACATCCGTAACCAACGCGAGCACCACCGGAGCAAACTTTTTCAAGAGGAGTTCCGCGCGTTTCTCAATGCCTATGAGGTCGAATTCGATGAGCGCTACGTGTGGGATTGAAACCTCGCGGTCTCTGGGCGTCGGATTTCCGGGACGAACCGCGGGAGGAGGAGGTAAGCTCCTTTTTATGACACCGCTCACGCGCATCGCCCTCCTGGGTTCGCTCTGCTCGGCCCTTGCCCTTCCCGCCATCTCCCAGCCCACCGGTTCCGCGGGCAAAGTCGAGTTTAGAAACTCCGGCGCACCCGCGGCGCAGGAGCGGTTCCTCTACGGGCTCGCCCAGCTCCATAACTTCGAGTACAAGACGGCGGCCGAGGCGTTCCAGGCGGCCGAGCAGCTCGATCCCGATTTCGCCATGGCCTATTGGGGCGAAGCGATGACGTTCAACCACGCGATCTGGATGGAGCAGGACGCGGACGGCGCAAAGGCGGTGCTCGCCCGGCTGGGCAAAACCCCCGCAGAACGGGCGGCCAAGGCGCCGACCGCGCGCGAGCAGGGGTACCTTGCGGCGATCGAGATCCTCTACGGCGAGGGCTCGAAGGAGGAGCGCGACTTCCGCTACGAGGCCGCGATGGGCGATCTCTCCCGGCGCTTCCCCGACGATCCTAACGCCGCGGCGTTTCATGCCCTGTCGATCCTCGGCACCGCCCACGCCGGCCGCGACATTTCGATCTACATGCGCTCGGCGGCGGTCCTCGAAGAGTGGTATTGCCGACTCCCCGACCACCCCGGCATCCTCCACTACATGATCCACTCGTACGACGACCCGGTCCACGCCCCGCTCGGCCTTCGCGCCGCGCGCCGCTACGGAGACGTGGCGCCCGAGGCGCCGCACGCGCTCCATATGACCTCGCACATCTTCTTGGCGCTCGGCGACTGGGAGGGTGTGGTCGCCGCCAATGAAAATGCCACAGCCGCCGGAAACCAGATGCGATCGGCCCACGGCCAGCACGGGCGCGGCTGCGGCCACTACCCGTTCTGGCTCGCCTATGGCTATCTGGAACAGGGCCGCCTGCGCGACGCCCACCGCGTGCTCGACGCCTGCCGCACCGAGGCGACTTCCGAGCACGCCCAAGGTGCCGACGACCCAGGGTACGACCCCGACAAATCCTCGATCGGCTCGTACGTTGCGATGTGGACGCGCTACCTGATCGACAGCGAAGATTTCGGCGGCGAAGTCGCCGGTTGGACGATCGACCCCGGCCCCAAACCGGCGCCCCGCTTCAGCCTCGCTTTTGCCCGTGGCTTCGCCGCGGCCCGCCGGGGAGACCTCGCGACCGCCAAGGCGGAGTCGGCCAAGCTGGCCGTCGCCAAGGCCGAGCTCGACGCCCAGTTCGCTGCCGATAAACCCACCGACCGGTCGCGCCATCTGCGCACCGAAGTGCTCGACCTGGAGCTTTCCGGAGCGATCGCCGCTGCCGAGGGCAATCTCTCCGTCGCCGTCGAGCGTCTGCTCGCCGCGACCCGGATCGAATCGGAGATGCCGGTCGATTTCGGCCCGCCCGCGGTCGACAAACCGGCCCACGAGCTGCTCGGCGAGATCCTGCTCATGACCGGCGACGCGAAGGCCGCAAAAGTCGCCTTCGAAACCGCGCTCGCCCGGACGCCCCGGCGCACCACTTCGCTGCTCGGCCTGGCCCGCGCGGCAGCCAAGCTGGGCGACGAGACGACGGCGGCCCGGGCACGAGAGGAGCTGCGCGCGATCTGGCAGCATGCCGATCGCATTCCGGAGGAGGTTTCACTTCCATCGAAGTGAGCCGACGAAGTGAGCCGGAGATATTCGAACGCAAGATCCGGAGTGCGGCCCGACCGGCGGGATCTCTACGATCCCGCCATGCACAAGACCATCGATCCCGCGATCCTCTACTTCGGCACCCCCGTCGTCCTGGTCTCAACCCTCAACGAAGACGGCAGCGCCAACCTCGCCCCGATCTCCTCCGCCTGGTGGCTCGGCTGGAACTGCCTGCTCGGCTTCGGAGCGCGCTCGCACACGCCGCAAAATCTGCTGCGCACGAGAGAGTGCGTGCTCAACCTCCCCTCGGCCGAGCTGGTCTCGCACGTCGACCGCCTGGCCAAGACGACCGGCTCCGACCCCGTACCGCCGCACAAAGTCGCCATGGGCTACCGCCACGAGCGGGACAAATTCGGCGCCAGCGGCTTGACCGCCACCCCTTCCGAGCTCGTCCGCCCGCCCCGCGTGGCCGAATGCCCCGTCCAGCTCGAAGCCGTGCTCACGGCCGCTCATCCTGTGGGCGACCGCGACCCCGAAAAACCGGCCACCCTGGTCGCGATCGAAGTCCGCATCGAGCGCGTCCACATCGCCGAAGAGATCGCTCTGGCCGGTCACGAAAACCGCATCGATCCCGAAAAATGGCGCCCGCTGATCATGAGCTTCTGCCAATTCTTCGGCCTCGGCCCCCAGCTCCATCCCTCGTGCCTGGCAGAGATTCCGGAATCCATCTACGCCCCGCCGCGGGTGCGGGAGGCTTGGGGGCGGCGGGCGGCGTAGGGCCTCGATTTGCCCCCCGCTACCGCCGGAAAAGCATCGTCGATGCTCCGAGCTCCGCGAGTGATTGAAATCACGTGCGCCAGGCAAAGCCTGGGAGAGGGGAAAGCGATGTAGCTACCAAGCCACAGAGCGGAAACCACTCATCTTGGAGCCCGGCAGGTCCAAATCCTGCCCGGTAAAGGTTGGCCACCCG
>JANNIH010000144.1:0-5867 GCA_031404815.1 Holophagales bacterium
TGCCAACCCAGGGCATCGGCCTTCGGCCTCAGCCCTGGGCTCAGTTCTACCGGCCTTTCAGGCCGCGGAAGGGCTGACGGCCTGTCCCATCGCTGGAGGTTGCACCGGCAAGCCGAACTTATGATGACTTTGACGGGGCCCTGTTTTTCGGGGAGGACCGCACTGCCTTCGAGGGGGTCCACGTGATACGCTTGATAAGATGACCAGGGAGGAGATCGCGTCCGCAAGGCTGAGAACCGCCTTCGACCTCTTCACTTCGGGTGAACGGATGATGCGCCAGAACCTCCGGCGCAGGTATCCGGATGCATCCGCCGCGGAGATCGAAGAGATGCTGTGGACATGGCTCATGCAGCGCCCTGGCGCGGAATTCGGCGACGGTGTGGGGAGGCCGGTTACGTGGCCACGGAAGGCTTCAGGAGCCAGTTAGAGCGCGTTACCGTCCACGCTAAGGAGACGTTGGCGGATCTGGGGTATCCCTGGGCCTTGGTTGGCGGTTGCGCGGGTCCCCGAACTCTTGGCGCTCAAGGTCCTGGCCCGCGACGACGAACGCCGCCCCCAGGATACGATCGACATCCGCACGCTGCTCCAAGAGGCCACCGCCTCCGGTGATTTGAGTTCGAGCCTTTTAGGCTTCGGCGAGTTCTTTTGCTTCGGCATCGAGGCGCGACTTTGAAGGGAGCCGAGGTTACGCGCCTCTCGGCGCGGCGAGGACCACGATCTCCGGCCACTGCAACACCTCGATCCCGCCGCCCGCGGTGAAGAGATTCGCCGCCAGGGCCGCCCCGAGAGTCTCCACCCGGATCCCGCGGTACTTCTTCCACGAGCCGCCGAGCAGTGGGTTGAGCCGCGGCCAGACGGCGAGCATGAGCCCCTGGCTGATGCCGTAGCGATTGGTGGGGGTGAGGATCATCGACGGCTGGAAGATGCTCAGCCGTTCGAACCTGAGCGCCACCAGGGCGTCGCGCAACTCGCCTTTGGTGCGCAGGTAGAACGAACTCGATTTGGCATTCGCTCCGACCGAGCCCAGCAGCTCGAAGTGCGCGATGCCGGCCTGTTTGCACGCGGTGGCGAAGGCGATCACCGCGTCGCGGTCCACGCGCACGAATTCTTCCTTACCCATGGCCGAGGGCTGTCCGACACCGAGAGTGCAGACCGCCGCCTGGTGGCCGCTCAGTAGGGCGCGGTAGGTTTCCGGATCGAGTACATCGACCGTGTGCTCTACGGCGATCGAGCCGGTGAGGTCGGGCATCGACCGACGGTTCAACAGCGTGAGCGTCTCGACCTTGTGGGAGGAAGTCAAGGCGACCACCACCTGTCGGCCCACCGCGCCGGAGGCGCCCATCATCACGACACGTAGGGACATGGTTCCCGCTCCTTCGAGGGATCGCGCTCAAAAGCCGGACTTAAACTCCTGGTCGACGCCGCACTGGATCGTATCGCAGGCGACGACCGGTGGTTTTAAGTCGCCCGCCCATCGGAAAAGCCGGCCGATCGGTTTGCGGGCGTTGCTCCGCGGAATTCCAGCGCCGTAACCTGGCATACGGGCTCTGCACACTCGTTTGGTTTCGCTGCGCTCGGAAATTTTGACCAGGTACACCGGAGGAAAAACTCGGCACACGGGAGTTTTAACTCGGTACTCCGAAGTTTTGACTCGGTACTCCGAAGTTTCAACTCGGCACTCCGAAGTTTTGACTCGGCACTCCGAAGTTTTGACTCGGTACACGGGAGTTTCAATTGGGCACTCGAGATGTTTGGCTTGGCGCAGCGGATTGCCGACTTATTTCTTCGAAGTGCCGACTTATTTTTTCGAAGTGCCGACTTATTTTTTGCGAGTGCGGACTTTGCACAGTGGTTGCCCGACTTGTTTTTTGCGAGTGCGCGCTTCGCAAAGTGGATTGCCGAGTTTTTATTTGCGAGTGCGGGCTTCGCAGAGTGGTTGTCCGAGTTATTCACCCCGATTGCCGACTTTTGAGAGGGAACGGACGCCTTCACCTCCCGAGTGCCGGCTTCGCACGATGGAGTGCAGACTTCCTCCTCGCCAGGGTCGTCGAGACCGGGGTAGTCCTCGCCGGTCCGCAGTTGGGTTACGTACGCCTTGGAGGTGTTGTAGACCACCCGCTTCTCGAACTTCTCGACGTTGAGGGCGGCCCCCTGTGGCCACCCGCTTCTCGGTTACAGCGCGAACTCCACCACCACCGCTGCGTGGTCGCTGGTGCCGTAGTCGGCGAGGACGCCGCTCCGGGTTGCGCTACCGGCGACTGCGGTGCTCGCTGTCACGTAGTCGATGCGCCAGCCGATGTTCCGCTGCCGGAGGTTGCGCCAGGGCGCCCACCAGGTGAACAGGTTGTCGTTGTCGGGGTCGAGCGCGCGGCCGATGTCGGTCAGTCCATGGCCGAGAATTCCGGCCAGGAGCTCCCGTTCCTCGGGTCGCGTGCCGATCTGGTCGGGTTTGCGCTCTTTGGGGTGGATGTCGCGCTCCTCGCGCGCGATATTGAAATCTCCGCACAGGAACGTCGGCTGCGCGCTCTGCCCGAGCGCGCCGGCCCAGTCGCGCATCCCTTGGAGGAACGCGATCTTCGCCGCGTAGTCCTTGCCGCCGTTCGGCACGTAGATCGAGGCGAACAGCATCCCTCCCGCCTCGGCGGTGACCACGCGGGTCTCCATGTCGAAGGTGGGGTGGTCGAAGCGGGGCGGCTCGGGGAAGCGCGCTTTGGCGAGCAGCAGGGACACCCCTGAGTAGCCGCCGGCTCCGTGCCAGAACGACCAGTAGTCCGGATGCTCGGAGAGCGGCGCGGGAACTTGCGCGGCGGTCGCTTTGATCTCTTGCAGGCAGATGACCGAAGGGCGGTCGCGCTCTAGAAACCCGAGCACCTGCTCGGCCCGCGCGCGGACGCCGTTGACGTTCCAGGTGGCGATGGTGAGCGGCATGCGGCGGATTATATCGCCCCGGTACCTGCCAGGAGAGATCGGGGGGGCCCGGATTGCCGGACCCCCGATCAACGAGTGTACCCCTTATGTACACTCTTCTACGCGCGGCCGGCGCAAAGTGTTTGCGTCTACGCGCCGCGACTTGAGCTATCGTTCGCCGGTTCTGGAACAGTTCCGGGCGGCTGGTCCCGCCCCCTTCCGAGGTGCCCTGAGTGAACAAGCTCTTCAAAAGCCTGCTCGTCCTCTCGATCAGCCTGCTCTCAACGTTCGGGCTGGCGGAGATCGGCTTACGTCTCCTGTCCAAGCACTCGTTCCATGTCTTCGATGTCGAGATGTGGCGCTATGCCAAGGCGATCAAAATCGAATCGGACGTCCCCGGCGTGGTCGAAGAGCATCGTGGGAACGCGGACGAGCTGCTGATGGGCGTCACCGTCCGCACCGACGAGCGGGGTCTCCGCCGGGCCGACCCGGCGACCGAAGCGGCGCGCACGCCCAACGATCGGTTGGTGGTGGCGCTCGGCGACTCGGTGACCTTCGGTTGGGGCGCGGCGGAGAAGGACACCTTCCCGACCCAGCTGGAACGCGTGCTCGCCAACCAGTGCCCGAAAGAAGGGGCGCCGCGCGCGACGGTGCTGAACGCCGGGATCGGCAACTGCAACACCTCGATGGAGGTGAAACGGTACGAGGCGCGCCTGCACGGTTTGAAGCCGAAATGGGTGATCCTCGGCTACTCCTACAACGATGCCGAGCCGGACGCGGTGCCGAACTTCAACCCGTTCTTGTGGAACTCGTCGCTGATCTCGCTCGCCTCGGCGCGCTTACAACGCCTCTCCGGCCCGTTCCAGCACTACGAGCCCTACTATCAGGGGCTCTACCAGGACGGGCTGCCCGGTTGGGAGGGGACCAAGCGAGGGATCGCCGATCTCGGTCGCATTCTGCGCCAGGATGGCATTCCGGGCACGGTCCTCCTGCTCCCCGAGCTGCACGAGCCGAAAGACTTCGGCCCGTTCAAAGGGCTATTCGCCCGCGTCGCCGAGCTGGCCAAAGCGAACGGTTTCGAGGTGATCGACCCCTCGGCCGCCTTCCCGCCCGGCCCCGGCGAGCGCTTCTGGGTCAGCCACGAAGATCCCCACCCGACGGCCGAGGCGCACGCGATCTACGCCGCCGCGCTCGCCAAGTCGGTCCACGCCTGCCGGTAGGATTTAGAGTCTCGTCCCGGAGAAATCGATCATGGCCCAAACCCCGGAAACCGCAGTCACCGTCGCGATCACCTACCAGGCCCGGCCCGACCAGGTGAAGCGCGCCGTCGGCGAGCTGACCGCTCTGATCGCAACCGTGGTCGCCACCGAGCCCGACTGCTTCGGCATCCAGCTCTACCAAGACCCCGCCGACCCGGCGCGCATCTTCCTGTTCGAACAGTGGACCAGCCGCGAGGCCTACCTCGGCCCCCACCTCGAAACGCCGCACCTCCTGGCCTTCAAAGCGAGCGCCGGGCCGCTGTTCCTCGGGCCGCCGGAGCGGAGTTATTGGCGGCTTGCGGCGGAGTTTTCGGCGGAGGATAGGGAGTCGTCATAGGGTGCGGGAGCACCTCCCGGGCGAGCCGCGGGCGTTCGAGGGCGGGCCGCCGCTCCTTCCGCTCTCTGATAGTCTCCGCAAAACAACTGCGGAGGAGAGCCCCATGAGCGACGAGCTGGAGCGGTCGATCGAGGCGCGGTATCGGAATTCGTTCGGCCGGGTCGCCGGCTACCTGCCGAAGAACCGGGCGGCCGTGGACGAGTGGCACGCCGCGCTCAAGACCGAGATTGCGGCGGCGCCGGGGGCGGGGATCGTCTCGCCTTCGGTCGCGGCGCTCGCGTGGCTGATCGAGCATGACGGCGTCACCCGCATGTACGTCACCCAGATGATCGACCAGGTCCCGGTGAAGTACAAACAGATCGACGACATCCCCGAGCTGCTCGCCGCGCTCGACCGGATCGTTCGGAGCGCGCCGGTTTACAATCGCGACCCCGCGAAACAGAACTCCTTCCCTGTCTCGACCCTCTTCACCTACATGATGATGACACCGGCGGGCGAAGCGGCCTTCCGATACACCGCGTGGAACGATGCTATTCGCAGGGTCCTTGAAGAGTGGTGCCACTTCCTCGACAGCCCGGCGAGCCTCTACGTGATCAACGAGGGGGAGGACGGTTGGCTGTCGCAGCCCGCCTTCGAGCAGAACAGGCTGGCCGAATTCGTGATCCCCGACCGCAACGCGCCGCACTGGGGCTTTACTTCGTTCAATGCCTATTTCCA
This sequence comes from Holophagales bacterium, assembly GCA_031404815.1. Lineage (GTDB taxonomy): Bacteria > Acidobacteriota > Thermoanaerobaculia > Multivoradales > UBA5704 > DASYKS01. The sequence continues at coordinate 5,221 of JANNIH010000144.1, forward strand.
CCGCGAGATCCAAGAGCGGTACCGGCCGATCGCGGCGCCGAACGATCCGCGGGTGATCGTCTCGCCGAACGACGGCACGGTGGTCACCTGGGAGAGAAACGTCCAGGTGAGCGCGCAGTTTTGGCTCAAAGGCCAGCCCTATTCGCTCCACGACATGCTGCGCGGCCAACATGACCATGGGTTCGCCGAAAGCCAGGTCGAACGCTTCGTCGGCGGCGACGTCTTCCAGTCGTTCCTCTCGGGCGCCGACTACCACCGCTGGCGCGCACCGATCGCCGGCACCGTGCGTTGGGTCGAGAAGGTGAACGGCCTGATGTTCAGCGACGCCGAATCCGCCGGCCCCGACCCGACCGCCGCCACCTATTCGCAAGGCTACGAGGCGTCGGTCAACACGCGCGGGCTGGTGTTCATCGAGAGCGACGATCCGGTGATCGGCATGGTCTGCGTGATCCCGATCGGAATCACCGAGATCTCCTCGGTAAGCTTCGAGGTCAAAGCGGGAGATCAGGTGACGAAGGGCCAAGAGCTGGGCCGCTTCAGCTACGGCGGGTCAAGCATGGCCGTCGCCTTCCAGAAAGGCGCGATCGATCGTTTCACCGTGCCGCAGAACACCAGCGGCAACCAAGACGACGGGCCGCCGATCTTCG
>JANNIH010000145.1:0-86207 GCA_031404815.1 Holophagales bacterium
ACCTTTCCGGCACGTAGCAACCTTCGAGAGCGGTGAGTTGGTCACCATTGCCGAGATCCAGCCGGTTTGGCTCGCGAAGATCCTCGAACCGTTCGAGTAAGACGCGTCCAAACGGTGGGGAAGGAACGCTGCGGTCGGCGCAAACCATGATTCGGCGAAAAGCGGCCGGGCTGGTGCCCGGCGCTCCCGGGGAAAAACCCCTACCCCCGTCGCACCCGTACCACCGCGCCGGATTGGATGGTGGTCCCGGCGCCTTCGAGGCGCGCTTCGACGAAGACCATGCGTGAGGCCGGGTCGATCTCCGGGGAGATCCGTTCGATGGTGCCGCGCAGATCGCCGGTGCCCGCGGCCGTGGCGATGATCGGTCCGGCGAGGCGAAGGTCGCGCGCTTCAGCGGCCGGCACGGCGAAGCGGACGATCACCTCTCCTTCGCTCACCAGGCGGACGATCGGCGTGCCCGCTCCGACGGTGGCGCCCGGATCGAGGTAGCGCTCGGCCACGGTGCCGTCGAACGGGGCGCGGATCTCGCTCTCGCCCACCGCGATCTCCATCTGCCGCACCCTGGCTCTTTGCCCGGTGACCCGGGCGCGCGACGATTCGAGCGCCGCCTCCGCCTGCTGCTTCTGGATCTCGGCCTGCGCCAGGTCTTCTTTCGAGAACGACTCCGGGATCGACAGGCGGCGCTTCTGCCGACTTTCAGCGTCGGCGAGCGCCAAGCCCGCCTGGCGTTCGGCCGCCTGCACCTCGCCGAGCGAGGCCCGCGCCTGGTCGAGTTCGCGGCCGAGCGACGCGGCGTCGAGCCGGGCGATCGGTGCGCCCTGGCGCAAGCGGTCGCCCGGGCGCACCCAAACCGCCTCCAGCCGACCGCTCGCCGCGGCGGCGACCGCCGCGGATTGGCGCGGCACGAGAACCCCGAGGTAACCGGTCGAGCGCGCGGCCGAGGCCGCGGCGATCCGCTCGACCGCGGGTTCGGTGGGGGCCGGAGGCGCCACCGGAGCGGCGGACCGGGTGGGAGGGGCATCGGCTCCGCAGGCGGTGAGGCCTGCAATTCCCAACAGGGCGAAGGGCAGGACCCATATAGGGCTGGATCGCGCGATTTTCATCGGGACGATCTTATCTCTCTCGCTGATCTCTTTTGGCAAGCGGCTCGCCCCAGCAGCCCTCACCCCCGGCCCCTCTCACCAAAGGGAGAGGGGAGAACAACAGAAGATGCTTTTGCTTTGCTCCCCTCTCCCTTTGGTGAGAGGGGCCGGGGGTGAGGGCTGAAACGGCGCGAAGTTGACGGGGATTTGATCCTCGCCCAGAGGCGCCCACAGGCGGAGAGCCGCCCCTCTACAAGAAGCGCGTGCTAGCATCCCGGCCCGTGCGGACCGTCGATTTGAACCCCTTGCTCGAAGCCCTGCTCGCCGACCTTTCGGCTCGCGAGTCGATCCTGGTTGCCTACTCGGGCGGGGTCGATTCCGCGCTGGTCGCGGCGCTCGCGTTCCGCGCCGTGGGTGACCGGGCTCTCGCGGTCACCGCGGCGGCCGAAACGCTCGCGGGGGCGGAGCTCGACCATGCGCGAGCCCAGGCCGCAGAGATCGGCATTCGCCACGAGACGGTCACCTACAGCGAGCTGGACGACCCGGAGTTCGTGGCCAATCCGAGCCACCGCTGCTACGTCTGCCAGGGGATGCGGATGGACGCGATGCTCCGCCTGGCCGCGGCGCGTGGTTACGCCTTGGTGTGCGACGGCACGAACGCCTCCGACCCCGGCCCCGACCGGCCGGGCTTGCGCGCGGTGCGCGAACGGGCGGTCTACTCGCCGCTGTTCGAACATGGGATCGACAAGGCGGCCACCCGCGCGCTCGCCAAGGAATTGGGTCTTTCCGCCTGGGATCGGCCGGCCAACGCCTGCCTCTCCTCGCGCATTCCCCACGGCCAGCTGGTCACCCTCGGCAAACTCAAGCGGATCGAAGCGGCCGAGGAGATCGTGGCGCGCGAAGGATTTCGCGTCGTCCGCGTGCGCCACGACGCGGAAGGCGCGCGCGTCGAGGTGGCGGCAGACGAAGTCGCCCGGCTCGCCCTCCTCTGGCCGGCGCTCGAACCTCCGCTGCGCGGGCTCGGCTTTGCCCGGGTGAGCTTCGACCCCGCGGGCTACCGCCGCGGCGGCGCGGATGCTCTCCCCGCCTCAAGCCTCGCCGAGGCACCGAGCGCGTGAACCGCGATCAGCTCACCGCCCTGCTCGCCCAAGTGGCGGCCGGCGCGACCTCCCCTGCCGCGGCGGCCGAACAGCTCGCGGAGCTCCCGTTCGCCGATCTCGGCTTTGCCCGGCTCGATTTTCATCGCGAGCTCCGGAACGGCCTGCCCGAAGCGGTCTACGCCGAAGGGAAGACGCCCGACGACCTGCGCCGGATCGCCGCCCGCTTCGTCGAAGCGCACGGCCGGCTGCTGGTGACCCGGCTCACCCCCGCCGCCGCCGAGGCACTCTGCGCGGACCTCCCCAACGCGACGTACCACGAGCGCGCCCGCGTGCTCACGGTCGGCGGCCCGGTCGAAGTCGTATCTGGAACGGTCGCGGTGCTCGCGGCGGGCACGTCCGATCTACCCGTAGCCGAGGAAGCCGCGGTCTGCGCGCGCTGGTTCGGCTGCCCGGTTGAAACCTCGTACGACGTGGGGGTCGCCGGCCTCCATCGCCTGCTCTCCCAGCTGCCCGAGATCCGCAAAGCGGCCGTCGTGATCGCCGTCGCCGGCATGGACGGCGCGCTCCCGACGGTGGTCGCGAGCCTCACCTCCGCCCCCGTGGTCGCCGTCCCCACCTCGGTCGGCTACGGCGCCGCGTTTCACGGCTTGGCACCGCTCCTCACCATGCTCAACGGCTGCGCCCCCGGGGTCGGTGTCTGCAACATCGACAACGGCTACGGTGCAGCCGTCCTCGCCCACCGGATCGCGCGCTCGCGGGAGGCGCCTGGCGCAGTCTAGTAGGTCGCCGGCAGACTCCGCGCGCCTTCCGCCGCGTCAAATCACTCGGGACCCTTGGTTCCGGCCGGCGTTCAGGCCGGCCGAACTCGAACGCGTCCCGGCTCAGCGGTGATCAGTGCTCCCTCAGAGAGCTCGGCCCCATATCGGTCCAGGATCTGTCGACATGCGGCGCCCTGCTGCCGCGCTGAGAAACCGATCAGGCGAATGATTCCGGAGTGTTTGATTCCTCGAATCACAACCAGCTCACCGAAATCTTTGTCGAGGGTCACGAGTACAGCACCCTCGCGGCGGGAGCGATCCAGAATCTCGAGGTCGCCTGGGTCGCGCGCCCAATTTCCCACCCACTCGGCTTCGTGACCGGCGCCCCTCAGCTCGGCCAGAGCTTTTCCCCAGACGCAGGAATCCAGAAGGACTCTCACAACCCTAAGCGACGAGCAGCGGCTCGACCCGCTCGTGCCCGACGAGGCGGCGAGCGTACGCCAGACAGGCGAGGAGATCCTCGCGTTCGAGCCAGGGGTAGCCTTCGAGGAGGGTGGCGAAATCGTCGCCCGCCGCGAGCATCGCCAGGATGTGTTCAACCGCCAGACGGCGACCGCGAACGATCGGCTTGCCTCCGAAAATGCTCGGATTGAACGTGATGCGCTGCAGCAGATCGTCTTCGCTCATGATGGCTTGAAGCCTACACCTAAGTGAGGGAAGCGCGCATCCGTCCGTTCAGGGTTTTACCGGTTTCAATGACCAAACCGCAGATCATCCCGCATCGTTTGCTACCCCACCACCCTCGCCACCAACATCGCATCGCCGTACGAATAGAAGCGGTACCCCGCCTCGATCGCTTCGCGGTAGGCGGCGAGGACACGGTCGCGGCCGGCGAAGGCTGAGACGAGCATGATCAGGGTCGAGCAGGGGAGATGGAAGTTGGTCATCAAGACGTCGACCGCGCGGAATTGAAAGCCCGGGGTGATGAACATCTGGGTGGCGCCCGAGCCGGCGCGGATCTCGCCCGAGTCGCTTAGGGCCGCGGCGGATTCGAGCGCGCGCACGACCGTGGTTCCGATCGCCACGATCCGCCCTCCGTTTTCTCTCGTGCGCGCGAGCGCCGCGGCGGTCTCCGGCGGAATCTCCCAGCGTTCGCGCTCCATCCGGTGCTCGTGAACGAGATCCGCGGTGACCGGTTTGAAGGTACCGATGCCGACATGGAGCGTGACACTCGACACCCCGATCCCTGCGCCGTCGAGGTCGGCGAGAATCTCGGTAGAGAGGTGCAGACCGGCGGTCGGCGCCGCGATCGCACCGGGGTTCTTGGCAAACACGGTCTGATAGCGCTCGCGATCTTCCGGCTCGTCCGCCCGCTTGATGTAGGGGGGGAGCGGCACATGGCCGAGCCGATCGAGATAGGGCTCGACCTCGGCCGAAAAGAGCACCACGCGCCGGCCGTCGTCGCGCACCGCGGTCACCTCGGCGGCCAGTCCCTCACCGAGATCGAGGATCGTGCCCGGCCAAGTCCGCTTGCCCGGTTTCGCCAACGTCTCCCAGGTCTGCGGCCCTACTTTCTCGACCAGCAACAGCTCGACATCGAGCGGGCCGTCCGCTCCCGCGCGGCGGGCGAAAAGGCGCGCCGGGATCACCCGCGTGTCGTTGACCACCACCCGGTCGCCCGGGCGTAACAGGCGCTGCAGGTCGCGCACCCGGGCGTGCCGCTCGGCGCCCGCGAGATCGAGCACCAACAGGCGGCTCTCCCCCCGGGGGGCCGGGCGGTCGGCGATCGCCCCGTCCGGGAGGTCATAGTCGAAATCGCGGGTCAGCATGGATGAGCGGTTCGAGGCTCTCTTACCCGTCGGCGGTCGTCCGCAAGCGCGGGTCGAACCGGTCGCGCAGGCCGTCGCCCACGAGATGGAAGGAGATCACCGCTATGCAGATCGCGACCCCGGGGAACGTGGCGATCCACCAGGCGGTGGAGAGATAGTTTTGCCCTCCGGCGATCATGTTGCCCCAGCTCGAGCGGGGCGGCTGGATGCCGAGCCCGAGAAACGAGAGCACCGCCTCGATCAGGATCGTCGATCCGGCGAGTAGCGCAGCCTGGACCACGATCGGGCCGAGCGCGTTCGGCAACAGGTGGTCCCACCAGATGCCAAGCCAACCGCGCCCCATCCCCCGCGCGGCGAGCACGAATTCGCGGTTTTTGAGCGCCAAAATTTGCGCCCGGGCGACCCGCGCCACACTCATCCAGCTCGCGAGACCGAGCACCACGACCACCGACAAGTCGCTCGGCCGAAACAGCGCGGCGACCGCGATCAGCAAGACGAGATCGGGAAACGCGAGCAGGGCATCGACCCCGCGCATCAGCACCCCGTCGAGCAGGCCGCCGCCGAGCGCGGCGAGCGAGCCGACCGCGAGACCCAGGGTGAGCGCGAGGAGGGTGGTGAGCGCCGCGATCACGGTCGAGACCCGCGCCCCATAGAGTAGACGGGTGAACAGGTCGCGGCCGAAGCGGTCGCTGCCGAGCAGGAAATAGCGGGAGTCGGCGACCCCGTCGGCGGTCAGGTTGGCGACCTCTACGGCGGCGAGCCGGCCGACGGTTCCGAGCCGCGTGTAGTCCAGTCCCTCGCTCGTCCGGCGCACGCTGTCGGCGAGCAGCCAGCCGCCGTCCTTGCGCTCGATCGCGGCCAGCCGCGTCCCCGGCGGCCGGAAGTTCCCCGACGCCGGATCGAGCTGTTCGTTCGGATCGTAGGGCGCGAGCCAGGGCGCGCCGATCGCCACCCCCGCGATCAGACCGAGTAGGACGATCCCGAGGCGGAGCGTGCCGCTCAATCTCTGCTTGAACATCACGGCCAAATCACCGCGCGCCCGCCGCCAGACCCTCGCGCACCCTGGGGTCGAGCGCAGCGTGGCCTAAGTCGGCGAACAGGTTGAACAGGATCACGAGCACCGCCGCGAGCGCGGTGCCCGCGAGAACGACCGGGTAGTCGCGACCGAGCACGGCATCGAATCCGACCCGCCCGAGCCCCGGCCACGAGAAGATCACCTCAATGACAAACGAGCCCGAGAGGAGTGTGGGAATGCCGAGCGCCAGGATCTGAATCACCGGGGCGAGCGCATAGCGCAGGGCGTGAACGCCCACCACCCGCCACTCCCTAAGGCCGCGGGCGCGCGCCATCCGAATGTGTTCCTGACCGAGCGCATCGATCAGGCTGCTGCGCACGAAACGGGCGAGCGCGCCGGAGCTGGCCAGGCCGATCACCGAGGCGGGCAGAATCAGATGGGCGAGCAGGTCGCGGGCGCGCGCAAGCGGCGGCAACGCCTCCGCACCGATCGAGCGCATGCCGCCGGCCGGCAGCAGCGGCCAGTGAACCGAAAAGGTGAGGATCGCCATCAGGCCGAGCCAGAAGACCGGCAGGGAAAAGAAGATCAGCGACACCGCCCGGAGGAGATGATCGAGCGGCCGGTCGCGACGGAGCGCCCCGGCGAACCCGAACAGAAAGCCGACGCAAATCTGAATCGTGAGCGCGGTGGTGGCGAGTGCCAAAGTGGGCAGGATCGCCTCGCCGAGGACCCGTGCGACCGGACGCTGCTGGACCATCGAGATCCCCCAATCGCCTTGTACCGTCGCCACCAGCCACCGGCCGTACTGCTCGATCAATGGGCGATCGAGACCATAGATTCGGCGCAGGTTGGCCCGTTGTTCCAGGGTCATGCGCGGATCTTCGATCAGCTGGGAGGGATCTCCCGGGGTCAGGTGGATAAGAAAAAAGACCGCCGAAAGGACCAGGGCGAGCAGGAGCACCGAGGCGCCGAGCCGGCGCAGCAGGAACGAGATCACGGCAGCGGGCGGCCGGCGGGCAGCGGCACGGGCGGGACCTAGCGCGCGGGTCCGCCCGGCGCCGGCTCGACCCACCAGTCGTGCAGGTTCCAGAGCATGTAGATCGGGCTCGGCCGGACCTCGCGGACGCGCCGGTTGACCCCCATCAACCGCTGCGATTCCCAGAGATAGGTGGCGGGCTGGTCCTGCTGCACGATCGCCTCGATGCGATGGATCAGCGGCACCATCGCTTCGATGTCAGGCTGGCCGGCGGCTTCGTCGATCAGGCGGTCGACCTGCTCGTTCGAATAGCGGGACAGATTGTTGCCGTTGCCGATCGCGCGGGTGTGGAGCATCGTCGTGAGATCGAGGCTGGTGTCCATGCCGAGGCCGAGGATCACCGCGTCGTAATCCCCTTCCTCCAGCTTGGCGGCGAGCGAATTGAACTCGACGATTCGGGGCACCGCGGCCACACCCAAGCTCGCCAGCTGGGCCTGGATCATCACCGTCGCATCGATCCGCTGTTGATTGCCGGCGTTGGTGGTGAGGTCGAAACGAAACGGTTTGCCACCCCGCTCGATCACCCCGTCGCCGTTAACATCGCGGAAGCCTTTGGCGGCGAGGATCTTCCGGGCCTGCTCCGGATCGTAGGGCAAGGGTTGGATCGACTTGTCGTGCGCCCAGACGAAAGACAAGATCGGCGATACCGCGACCTTGGCGAATCGACCCCAGAGCGTATCGACGATCCTCTGCCGGTCGATCCCCAAGGTGAGCGCACGCCGAATCTCCGGATCGTCGAACCCGCCGCGCTGATTGTTCCAGGCGACAAAGATGAAGTTGCGGAACGGGATCGCGAGCAGCTCCAACCGCTGGTCGGCTTCGATGCGTGGGGCGTCGGTTGGTTGCACGTTCGCCGCGAAGTCGACCTCACCGGCCAGCAACTGAGCGATCTGGCTCGAGGTTTCGGGCACGATGCGTAAGACGACCCGATCGAGCCGCGGCCGGCCCGGCCGGTGGTAGCGCGGGTTCTTCGCGAGGACGATCTCCTGCTGCGACTTCCAGGATTCGAGACGGAACGGTCCGCTGGTCACGATGTGATCGCGGAACCAATCACCGTTCTTGCGCCACTCCGAAAAAGGGATCTGCGACCAGACATGCTTGGGCAGGATCACCCCTTCGTTCGCGTCCAGCATCTGCTTGGCATAGGCGCGCGAAAAGTGAAAGCGCGCCGTGTGCGCATCGACCGCCTCGACGTCGGTGATGAACTGTTTGGCACTCGCGTCGCCCCAGCCGACATCGGGGTGGATCTGCGCCTGCCAGGTGAAGCGGACGTCCTCCGCGGTGATCGGCACGCCGTCACTCCAGACCGCCTTCTCTTCGAGATGGAAGGTGATCGACTTGCGGTCGGCGGACCACTCCCAGCTCTTGGCCAAGAGCGGTGCCATGGTCGGCGCATGCTCGGTGAAATCCGGCTGCTCCTCGGCCAGGTGGTCGAACACATGGAACAGAACTTCGTTGGTCGCGTTCGACGAGGGGACGATCAGCTCGTTGACCCCACCGATGTCGGCGGTCCAGGCGATCGCGGCGCTCCCCCCTGATTGCGGTGTCGCGCTCTGCGCCGGGCCCGAGGCCTCTTCGGTGCGGCGACAAGAGAAGGAGCCGAAAATGGCGAGCGCAGCCAGCGCGGCCATCGCGGCCATCGCGAGGAGCCCGTGAGAACGTTGGAGATGGATCTTCATGGCGAGCCCGTGGGGTATTGGAGAATTCTGCTCCGAGGTCGTTTCGGTCGGCATGCTACCAGACTGAGCCGAACGAGAACCCGGCCGGTGCTATTCTAAATTGGCATGACGAAGGTCCCCGCTTCGCTCACCTCGCGCCGACTCCTGATGGCCACCGTGGCCTTCGGGGTCTTCCTCCTGTTGGATATCGCCCTGTTCGGCTGGCTGATGTTTCGCTCCCTGTCGGAGCGAGAGATCCAGCGCGCCCTGGTCGAGACCCGCTCCGAGGCCCTTAACCTGGCCCAGCAGATCGCCAAGAACGCCGAGATCCACAAGAGCCTGTTCACCGCGGTCGCGGTGGAGCGGGAGACCCAGACCTACATCGATTCGATCCTGGCGCGGCGCGACATCGTGCGCACGGTCGAGATCCGCGACAAGAGCGGCGTCCTCGTCCTGCGCGACCAGCGACGAACCGAGCTGTTCGACCCGCGCGGGCCGCGCGGACCGCGGGTCGGATCGACCGAGCTGCCGCGCGGCGCGCCGCGCCAGCGGGTGACCGAAAGGCGGTTCGAGGCCCCGGTTTTGGCCGACGCAACCGACGCCCCTAACGTTCGGGTGCCGATCGGCTCGCTCGGCGTGATCGAGATTGGCATCTCCCAGAGCGAACTCGGGAAGCGAACCCGCTCGCTCCGCTCCGAGCTGATCCGCCAGACCGGCCTGATCAGCGCGCTCACCATCGCGTTGATCGGCGCGGCGTACGCGATCATCCTCACCCTCTTGCAGCGCGCCCGTCGCTTGGAGATCCAGGCCGCCGAGGCGGAGCGTTTGGCGTATATCGGCACGCTCGCGTCCGGCTTGGCCCACGAGATCCGGAATCCCTTGAACTCGCTCAACCTCAACATGCAGATGCTCGAAGAGGAGATCGTGGACCAGCCGTCGGCCTCTTCCGGACGGCGCCTGCTCGCGATCACCCGCTCCGAGATCGGCCGCCTGGAGCGTCTGGTGACCGACTTCCTCTCGTACGCGAAGCCGCGGGCGCTCGACCGGGTCGGCATGCCGGCGGTCGCGCTTTGCGACAAGGTGCTGGAGATCCTGGCGGGCGAGATCCAGCGCCGGGGCGCGCACGTCCAGGTGATCGACCGTTCGGGCGGGGCGGAGATCAGCGTCGATCCGGCGCAGATGACCCAGCTGCTGCTCAATCTGGCGCAGAACGCCCTGGGGGCGACCGAGGAGCTGCGGGTGCGCCCGGCCTTGACCCTTGCCGTCGATCTCGTCGATCGTCCGGCGGGGGCACTTTCGGGCCGCTCCGAACGGTCGGAACGCGCCGAGCGGGCGGAGCGCACCACCCCCCGCCAGGTGGTGATCAGCGTGAGCGACAACGGGGTGGGCATTCCTGCCGACGAGCTGGCGAAGGTGTTCGACCTCTTCTATTCGACCCGCAAGGGTGGCACCGGCCTGGGGCTCGCGATCGTCGATCGGATCGCCAAGGCACACGGCGGCTCGGTCCGCATCGAGAGCCGGCCGGGCGAAGGGACGAAGGTGAGCGTCCTGCTCCCCGCCCCGCCGCAATCGACACCGCGGTCGACGGCTCCGGCCGGCTCCGGCGCGCGCCAGGGCTTCACCCCCCGGTCTGCTCCTCGAACTCTGCGGGGGTGACGAACAGCGACAGCTCTTCGTTGCCGCAAGCGGGGCAGATTCCTTCGACGATCCGCCCCCCTTCCCACTCGAACACGTAACAGGGGCTGCCACACTCCAGGCACATCAGATAGTCTGGCGTTTCGGTTTCCATGGAGCAAGAATATCGCCGTTGACCGTTCTTGTTGAGCCGTGATACGTTCCGCCGTCCACGCGCGTCCCCAGAGGGCGCTTCGGGAGTTCTCTACTATGTATGCGGTAATCGAAAGCGGTGGCAAGCAGTACCGCGTCGCCCCGGGCGACGTCCTCGAGGTCGAACTGACCGGAACCGAGGGGAATACCCTCGAGCTCGATCGGGTCTTGATGATTTCCGGCGATGCCGGCGTCCAGGTTGGGCAGCCGACGGTCGCCGGGGCCAAAGTTCGCGCCTCTCTCCTCGGCCAGATCCGGGGACCGAAGATTCGGGTTTTCAAGTCGAAGCGACGCAAAGGGTATCGGCGGACCAATGGGCACCGCCAGAACCTGCTGCGCATTCGCATCGACGGTATCGACCTGCCGGCGAACAGTTAGTCCTACGTTCCCGCGAGCACAGGAGAAGGTCTCATGGCGCATAAAAAAGGACAGGGCTCGACGCGCAACGGACGCGACTCGAACCCTCAATACTTAGGGATCAAGCGGTTCGGCGGCGAGCAGGTGACCGGCGGATCGATCATCGTTCGGCAGCGCGGAACGAAGTTCTTCCCCGGCACCAACGTCGGTCGCGGCAAAGACGACACGCTGTTCGCCAAGATCGGCGGCGTGGTGAAGTTCCAGGACCGGGGCCGGCATGGCCGGTTCGTTCACGTCCTGCCCGCCCCTGTTTCTGCCGCGGCTGCCGAAACAGCTCCCGGCGAGTAAAGCGACGATTCGGCGTGGCTTGGGGGATTCCCTCAAGCCCGCCAAAGCTCCTCCACGCGGCAAATTCTTCCTCTGACAACCCACCTTGATCTTCGTCGATGAGTGCTCGATCCACGTCCTCGGTGGCCGCGGCGGGAATGGCTGCTTGGCCTTCCGGCGGGAGAAGTTCGTCCCCAAAGGCGGCCCGTCCGGTGGCGATGGCGGCCACGGCGGCTCGGTCTTCCTGGTGGGCGACGAGGCGAGGAACACCCTCTACCACCTGAGCTTCGTCGCGCAGTTCGCAGCCGAGCGCGGCCGTCACGGGGAAGGGCAAAACAAGACCGGCAGGACCGGGAGCGACCTCGAAATCGAAGTCCCGCTCGGCACCCAAGTCTACGATCGCGAGAGCGGCGAGCTGGTGGGCGAGGTGATCCGGCACGGCGAGCGCCTGCGGGTCGCGGCCGGGGGCCGAGGCGGCAAGGGCAACGCCCGCTTCGCGACGCCGACCGACCAAGCCCCGCGGCGCGCCGATCCCGGGACCGAAGGCGGGGACCATCGACTCCGCTTGGAACTCAAGCTGCTCGCGGATGCCGGTGTGGTCGGCCTGCCGAACGCGGGTAAATCGACGCTGATCAGCGTGATCTCCGCCGCGCGCCCGAAGATCGCCGACTATCCGTTCACCACTCTGGTCCCACAGCTCGGCGTGGTCGCCGATGGCCTGGAGACCGAGCCGTTCGTGATCGCCGACCTGCCCGGATTGATCGCCGGCGCCTCAGAAGGGGCGGGGTTGGGGCTTCAGTTCCTCCGCCATGTCGATCGCTGCCGGGCGCTCGTCCATCTGGTCGATCTCTCGGCCGAAGGGAGCGCCGAGGCGGATCTGGAAGTGGTCGAGCGCGAGCTTGCGGCGTTCAATCCCGAGCTGCTTCTGCGGCCCCGATGGATCCTCGGCAGCAAAGCGGACGCGGCAGACCCCGACCGACGCCTCGAACTCGAACGGGCCGCAGAGAAGCGCGGCGTCCCCTATTTCGAGATCAGTTCGGCTACCGGTGCCGGCATTCGCCCTTTGATTCGCACCCTGGCGAAGCATCTTGCCGAGAGCAAAGAGCGCACGCCGAACGACGACCAGCCTCCCGAGTACCCGGCCGGAGGCGGCGGGGGAAGCCCCGAACCGGAGGAGGAGCCGTGAAGATCGGCTTGTTCGGAGGGAGCTTCGATCCCATTCACTCCGGCCATGTCGAGACCGTTCGCGCGGCGCGCCAGGCGCTCGGCCTCGATCGCGTCCTCTACCTGCCGACCGCCCAGCCGCCGCACAAGCCGGGCCGACGCCTCGCCCCGGCGCTCGCCCGTTATGCCATGGTCGAGTTGGCACTGCTCGCCGAGGAGGGGCTCTACGCTTCGCCGTTCGAGCTGACCTTCGGCCGGCCGGCCTACACGATCGACTCGTTGGAGCATTTTCGCCGGACCGAGCCCGAGGCCGAGCTGTACCTCCTGATCGGCGGCGACTCGTTTCTCGAGTTCGAAGCGTGGTGGCGTTGGCGCGAGATCGCTCTGGCTGCGCGCCTGATCGTGCTCGCGCGCCCCGGCTTCGAGCTACCGCGCGAGACCCTCTCCCCCGCGCTCGCCGAGCTGCGCGATTCGGGCCGCGCGCTCGTCCTCTCGGAACGGACGGTCGACCTCTCTTCAACCGAGCTGCGCGAGATGCTCTTACGCGGCGAAGATCCTCCGCTCACCGCTCTGCCCCCCTTGGTGCTAGACTACGTCCACAAGTACCGCCTCTATCGATGACGACCGAAACAAAAATCGCCCCACCCCCCGTTCTCTCCACTCCGGATCGAGTTCGTGCCGCCGTCACTGCCGCCGATGCGCGGCAGGCGGTCGATCTGCGCGTGCTCCACCTCGGCAAGGTCTCCGGCTTCACCGAGTACTTCGTGATCTGCGGCGGCACCAACGAGCGCCAGGTCCAGGCGATCGCCGATGCGGTCGAGATGGACCTGCGAGTCTTGGGCGTCCGGCCGCTCCACATCGAAGGGTTGCAGCGCGGCCAGTGGGTGCTGCTCGACTTCGGCGACCTGATCGTCCACTCGTTCCTCGACGAGCCGCGCCACTACTACGCTCTGGAGCGCCTCTGGTCCGACGCCCCCGACGTGACGTCGTCGTTTCGAACCGACCCAGCCGGAACCGAAGCGCCCGCCGGCACCGAGATGGCCGGAACCGAGACCGCCGGCACCGAGATCAACACGCCGTGAACAGCGCGGGCTCACCGCTCGCTCTGGCTCGCCTTCTTCGCTACCCCGACCTCTCCCTCCATCTGGCAGGTGCCGATCGAGCCGCGCGCTCGGAGGCGCCGATCCTCGTGCTCGGCGAGGCGGGCACCGGCCGCACCGCGCTCGTCCGCGCGCTCCATGGCGAGAGCCCGCGCCGGAACGGGCCGTTGGTCGAAGTGGATGCCGGCGGCATCCCCGCTTCGCTGTTCGAGAGCGAGCTGTTCGGCGTCCGCAAGGGAGCCTTCACCGGAGCCGATCGGGCGGTCGCCGGCCGCGTCGAGCTGGCCGAGGGGGGGAGCCTGCTGCTCGATCGGGTGGAAGAGCTGCCGCTTGGTGTTCAGGGCAAGCTACTCCGCCTGTTCGCCGAGCGCCGCTACGCCCCGCTCGGCGGCATCGAAACCGCGGCGAACGTTCGCTTTCTCGCCACCGGCCCACCCGACCTCGCCCTGCGCGCCGAGCGCGGGACCTTCCGCGCCGACCTGTTCTTCCGTCTCGATGTCCTGAGCTTCCGGCTGCCGCCGCTGTCGTCTCGTCGCGCCGATCTGCCCGAGCTGATCGACGAGCTGCTCACCGATCTCGCGGAGCGGATCGGACGGCCGAACCCCGGCCTGACCGACCGCGCGCGCGGGTGGATGCTCGCGCACCCCTGGCCCGGCAACCTGCGCGAGCTCAAGAACATCCTGGAGCGCGCGCTGGTCAACGCGAACCGCGGCTTAGGCCCGCTCGATCCCCACCCCCCTCCCGGCAGCCGCGGCGACCGGCCCCGCCGCCTGGATGAAATCGAGATCGAAGAGATCCGCCGCGCCCTCGCCTACGCCCGCGGCCACCAGGGCTACGCCGCCGAGCTGCTCGGCATCTCGCGCAAGTCGCTCTGGGAACGGCGGAAGCGGTACGGGATTCCTTGAGGCGAGAGGCTCAAACCTCCGACCCAAACGCGCGAACTCGTTTAGAACGTCACGCCAACGCTTGCGGGTCAAGCAGGCGGAGACGCGGCGGCCCCGGGCGCGGTTCGGGTCGGCCGGCGGCGAGCCAGCGCTCGATGGTGGCGACCTTGGTCGCGAGCGCCGCGAGGTCGAGGCCGAGGCCGGTCGGTCCGTGGGTTTCGAGATGGCCACGCCCCCGACCGAGCACGCGAAGCGCAGCGACCGGGCGGTCGAGGTCGCGTTCGAGATGGAGACCGGCGGCGATCTGGATCAATCCGCGCAGTAGATCCTTCGGTTCCGGAGTGGTCGAGCGCCAGACCTCTTCCCACGCATCGTGCGCGGCGTAGAAGTCGCCGTGGCGAAAGCTCTCCAACCCCTCGGCGAGCAGCCGTTGGCGGTCTTCTGGTGAGAGATGAGGATGGAGCAGGGCGGCCATGCCGGCCCAGGTTACCCCGTTTCGGGGTCGTTCGCCCGTCGAACTTCGGATTTGTCGGTGCGGCGTTTCGCCGTGGCTCAGCGATCGACGGCGTGCAGACGCCGGGGCTGGATGGGTGCCCGCAGCTCGGGGGGCATGGTCAGGCCGATATTGAAGCTCTCGCACTGATCGCGCAGGCGGCGGAGTTCCATTTCCGGGACGCGGCGAAACGCAGCCACCACCTGCGGGTCGAGCTGCCGCCCCGCCACCCGTTCGAGCTCGAACAGAGCGGCCTGGTGGCTGCCGGCGCGGCGATAGGGCCGGTCCGAGGTCATCGCGTCGTAGGTGTCGACCACCGCGAAGATGCGCGCCGCGAGCGGGATCTCCTCCCCCGCCAGGCCGCGCGGATACCCTTCGCCGTCCCAGCGCTCGTGGTGGCTGTAGACGATCTGGAGCGCGGTCTTCTGGAGAAATCGGATATCGGCCAGCATTTCGAAACCCCAACCCGGATGCTGCCGCATGATCTGCCATTCGCGCTCATCGAGCGGGCCGACCTTGCGCAGGATCTCGTCCGGCACGGCCATCTTGCCGACATCGTGGAGCAAGCCGCCCCATTCGATCGCTTTGAGCTCCTCCCCATCGACCCCGAGGCGCCGGGCCAACGCGAGAGCGTAGTGGGCGACCCGGAACGAATGCCCGGCGGTCTCGTGATCGCGCGCGTCGGCCGCTGCGACCACCGCGCCGAGCGCCTCGACGTAGGAGCGTTCCCGCTCGGCTTGCGACTCCTCGAGCGAGCCGAGCAGCCGCCGGATCGTCTCTTCGATCCGGTGGACCTCGCCGTCGCCCCCGGCGGAGGGGAAATCGCTCTGCAACTCACCCCGCTCGGCCATGACGGAGATGGTTTGCGCGAGACGGCGCAGCGGACCGATCTCCTGGCGAACCAGAAAGCTCACAATTAGAGCCCCCGCCAACCCGATCGCGACGGCGAAGCCGGCGGCCGCCACGGGATGTTGGCCCAGCGCGAACTCGGCGAAGCCCCAGCGGGCACCGCCGGCCGCCATGGCGATCACCGTCGCGGAAAACAGGAAGATCTTCGCCTTCGCCGTCAAAGCTTGTCGCCTCGCGTCGTTTCGACCGGGTTTTTCGATCCTCGAAAGAGGCGACGCCAAAACCTAAAAAGCCACGTAGTACCGGGCTTTTTCCAGCATTCGCCCCGTCGGGTGAGGGAAGTATACGCACAATGTTTGGCGCCGCAAGACGAGGATTCGTCACAAAGGGGTGAGACGCCTACCGGCCGGTCCAGGCCGCCGGGCGCTTTTCGAGGAAGGCGGCGACCCCTTCCTTTTTGTCTTCGGTCGAAAAGCAGAGGCAGAAGAGATCGCGCTCGTAAGCGAGCCCCTCTTCGATCGGAAGCTTCTCGCTGTTGCGGATCGATTCCTTCGCGATGCGGAGGGTGAGCGGCGAGTAGGACGCGATTTTGGCCGCAAACTCCAAGGTCTTCCCGCGCAGCTCGGCGGCCGGCACGATCATCTCGACCAGGCCGATCCGCTGCGCTTCCGTAGCGTCGATCATTTCGCCCGAGAGGATCAGGCGCATCGCCTGGCCGCTGCCGATCAGGCGCGGCAGGCGCTGGGTGCCGCCGCCCCCGGGGATCAGGCCGAGCTTGATCTCCGGCTGGCCGAAGCGCGCCTGGTCCGAGGCGATCCGGATGTCGCACGAGGCGGCGAGCTCGCAGCCTCCCCCTAAGCAGAAGCCGTTGATCATGGCGATCACCGGCTTCGGGAAGGTCGCCATCGCGTCGAAGATGCGCGGACTGCGCATCGCATCGCGCTGATCGAGCGGCGAGCGGCCGGCGAACTCGCCGATGTCCGCCCCCGCGATGAACGATTTCTCGCCCGCGCCGGTGATCACCACGGCGCCGAGCGAATCGTCCTTCTCGATCTCGGCGAGAACTTCGAGCATGTCGTCGCGGACCTGCTGCGACAGGGCATTCAGCTTGTCGGGGCGGTTGATGGTCACGATCGCGACACGGCCGTCGCGCTCCAAAAGTACGGTTTCTGGCATGGGGCTCTCCTGTTCGGTGGGTTCGGGAAGGTTTTCAGCCGTGCTTCCAGACCGGCGGGCGCTTGTCGAGAAACGCCTGGATCCCTTCGGCCATGTCTTCGGTCCGGCAGAGGTCGTCCAGGTAGAGATGCTCAGTCGCGTCGAGCGCTTCGTGGAACGGCAGGTCGCGGCCGGCGCGCACCGCGCGCTTGGTCAGACGGGCGACCGGCGTGCTCCACTCTAGGAAATCTTCGAGGATCGATGCGAGCTTGGCGTCGAGCTGATCGGCCGGGAGGCGCCAATGGACGAGCCCCAAGCGCTCGGCCTCTTCGCACGAGACGTTGCGGCCGGAGAGCAGCATTTCGAGCGTCCGGCCGGCGCCGATCCGGCGCGGATAGAGCGCCGCAGCGACCGGCGGATAGCAGCCGAGCTTGATCTCCGGTTGGCCGAACTTCGCCCCCTCCGCCGCAAGCACCAGATCGCAGGCCAGGGCGACTTCCATCCCGCCGCCCAGGCAGTGGCCGGAGACGCCCGCGATCGTCACCGCGTCCGAATCGGTGAGCTTGCGGATCGCGCCGTGCAACCCCTGGAGCATTCGTTCGACCTTGTCCGGCGTGTGATCCTGGACCGAGACCCCGGCCGAGAAGGCCCGCTCGCCCGCACCGCGCACCACGATGATGTGCAGGCTCGAATCCCCGGCCAGATCGGCGAGATGCCCATCGAGCGCCGCGATCATTTCGAGATCGAGAATGTTGAGCGGCGGCCGGTCGAGGGTGAGGGTGGCGACCCGGCCGTCGGCGCTCTTAACGAGCTTCACGGGATCACTCATAGTGTCTCCTTGGCGCGACGGCGGGCCGCCGCGGCAAAATCTTCCCAGAGCGCACGCTGACGGGGAAGCTCGATCAAGTTTTCGGGATGCCACTGAACGGCGCGCAACCACCACTCGTCGACGCCGACGAGAAGATCGAGCGCCTCGACCAGATCGTCCGGCGAAAGCGCCACCGGGCGCAGGCCGTGCCCGACCGCTTTGATCGCCTGATGGTGCCGACTGTTGACGCCCATGGGCGCCGCCCCCTGGGAGGTGAGCCGGGCGCCGAGCGCCGAGTCGGCCGCCGTCACCCGGACCTCGTGCGCGAGCGTCGCGAGCGGCGTGTCGCGATCGGGCAGAGCGTGCGACAAAGTCGATTCGAGCTGGCTCGGCAGATCCTGCCAGAGCGAGCCGCCGAAGTAGACGTTGATAACCTGGAGGCCGCGGCAGATCCCCCAGACCGGCAGGCGCAGCTCGCGCGCGGCATCGAGCACGGCCCACTCCAGCTCGTCGCGCTCGGGGAGGGTCTCGACCCCTCGGCCGCCCAGGAGTTCCTCATCGTAGCGGGAGGGTTCGACATCGCAACCGCCGGAGAGCAACACCCCGGAGGCGCGCGCGGCGAACGCCCCCGCCTCCGCCCGCCGCTCCGGGCCAAGGACAGTGATCTCGTCGTCCCGAAAACCGACCGCCCGGAGGGCGTCGATGTACGGCTCGGCGTTCTCCTCGGCGGAGGTGGTGAGAAGGATCATGATCGCTCGACCAACGCCGCGATCCCCATGCCGCCCGAGATGCAGAGCGTCGCCAAGCCCAGCCGCTCGCCGCGCGCCGCCATGCCGTGGAGCAACGTAACCAGGATGCGCGCACCGGTAGCACCGATCGGATGGCCGAGCGCGATCGCGCCGCCGTCCGGGTTGACCCGTGCCGGATCGAGTCCGAGCCCTTCGATGCAGGCGAGCACCTGGCAGGCAAACGCCTCGTTGAGCTCGATCGCCTCGATCTCCCCGATTGTGCGCCCGGTCTCCGCGAGCAGCTTCCGGACCGCCGGCACCGGGCCGATCCCCATGATCCGCGGCTCGACGCCGACCACGCTCCAGCCGGTCAGACGCGCTTCGATCTTCAAACCCAACCGCTCGGCCACCGCGCGCGAGGCAACCAGCAGAGCGGCGGCTCCGTCGGTGATACCGGAGGCGTTCCCCGCCGTGACCGCACCCCCTTTGCGAAAAACGGTCGGCAGCTTCGCGAGCGATTCGATCGTCGTGCCGTCGCGCGGGTGCTCGTCGGTTGAGACGACCACATCCCCCTTCTTGCCCGGCACGGTGATCGACGCGATCTCGGCCACGAACCGCCCCGCCTTGCGCGCGCGTTCGCAGCGGGTCTGGCTTTCGAGCGCCCAGGCGTCCGACGCCTCGCGCCCGATCCCCTTCTCGGCCGCCAGCTCCTCGGCGGTCTCCCCCATCACCAATTTCGAGAGTGGATCGTCGAACCCGTCCTTGTACATGCCGTCGACGATCTCCGCATGCCCCAACCGATACCCGGTCCGCGCCCGCGGCAGGAAGTAGGGCGTGTTCGACATGCTCTCGGTGCCGCCCACGAGGATCACCTCGGCCTCGCCGAGCCGGATCGTTCGCGCGGCGGAGAGCACCGCCTGCAACCCCGAGCCACAGGCCTGATTGACTGTGAACGCGGGAGATCCGACCGGAACGCCCGCCCGGTAAGAGATCTGCCGCGCGGTGTTCGGCCCGCCCCCCGCCTGCCGGCCATGGCCGAAGATGGTTTGGTCGATCGCGGTGCCGGAGATCCCGGCACGGGAGAGGCAGGCGGAAGCCGCCGCGGTGCCGAGGTCGGCCGCGGAAAGAGACGAGAGCACACCGCTGAATTTGCCAATCGGCGTGCGGACGGAGGCGCAGAGGACGATGTCGTTGGGACTCAAAGCGGGGGGCTCCTCGGGTCGGACGTTCGGACGAGCGATCTTACAACGGGGCTTGGTTTCTTCTCCCCGGGCCGGCCCTTCAGCGGCTTTGCCAGACCTGCGGATCGCGCGAAGAATGGAGGACGGCGATGACTTGGATCGAATCGGGAAGGAGCCGGAAGAGGACCACGTGGCGAAACCCGTGGACCAGAGCGCGCCGCACTTCGCCCTGGACAGCCGGAAAGTGGAGGGGGTTGCCGCCGATTTTCTGGAGACTCTCGCGAACCCGCCAACGAAACCCGGGGACGACGTGAGGCGCTTCCTTTCGATACCAGCTTACGGCTTCCAGGAGGTCTTGTTCAGCCGCAGCGGTAAGCCGAATCGGCCGGTGGTTCATGCGCTTTCCGGCCAGATCCTCGCCTCGACCTCCTCCCAGGAGGAGCCCGCTTCCGGATTCGCTTCGAGCTCCGCCAGCCGGGCCTGGACCATCTGCCGCTGCCAGGACGGCAAGGTCGCCGGCTCGATTTCGAGGCTATCCCAAAGCGCTTCGGCAAGCTCCTGGCGATCCTCGACCGGGAGCTTAAGCACCGTCTGTCTTAATTCGAGCGTAACCATGAGGCCAGTTTAAAGGGCCGCCTTGGGCTTGGCAAGGCCCGCAAGACGGTGCCAAGACGGTGCATAAGAAGCCCCCTGGCACCCCCTTTTTCCGGTAGCCCCCACCTACCGTAGTCGGTTATCAACTTGCGGATGGACGAGAACCGCAGGGCCTACAGCCTCAAAGCGCCTGGACCGGGTGGCCCGGGCTCGTCGATGCGCTTGCCGGGGCGAGGTTCGTTCCCCGACGTAGACGATCGCCTGGTCGTGCCGGAAGCCACGCGCGACGAAATCGTCAACGGCCGGCGGGTGGAGGCGTCTCCCTCGGAAGCACCTCACGCGGATCAGCACAGCCGTCTCGACTACGTGCTCCAGGCCCACGCGGCGCCCGGGTACCGCGCGTCGTGCGATCTGCTCACCCGCCACGCCATAGATTCGGACTTCGCGAGCGACGTCTGCGTGTACAAGGAAGGCATCGACGAGGTGGTGGTGGCGGAACGCTGATCTAGCTTGAGCGCCGGTATCCCCGAGCAGCTTTTGGACCGCCGGCACCGGGCCGATCCCCATGATCCGCGGCTCGATGCCGACCACGCTCCAGCCGACCAGGCGCGCTTCGATCTTCAAACCCAACCGCTCGGCAGCCGCACGTGAGGCGACCAGCAGAGCGGCGGCTCCGTCGGTGATGCCGGAGAATTGGGAACAGCCGGGAACAGCCCCGCCGGCTCAAGCGAAGTCGAAGCCCTCTGCTACAATCCTTCCTCGGTCCGGAGACGGGCTGCTCCCGCTCCCCTCGTTCCACCTAGAAGTTCTTCGGAAACACGAGTCCCCTTATGTCGATTCACGTCGATTCGGAAATCGGACGCCTGCGGCGCGTCCTGGTGCATCGCCCCGGCCGGGAGATCGACCGGATGGTCCCCTCGATGATGGAGGCCCTGCTGTTCGACGACATCCTGTTCGGCGACGGCGCGCGCGAGGAGCACGATTCGTTCCGCGGCGTGCTCGCGAGCGCGGGCGTCTCGGTCCTCGATCCTCGCGATCTGCTCGCCGAGCTGCTCGCCCACGACGGGGCGCGCGGCCAGGTTCTCCTCGACCTGGAAACCGAATACGGGGTCGCCCGCGATGACGTCCACGCGCTCGGCAACCTCGCGCCCGGCGCGCTCGCCTCGGCGCTGATCGAAGGGACCCTGTCGGCGGCGCCGGACGTCGGCCGGCGGAAGATCTTCGATCTCACCCCGTTGCCCAACTACTTCTTCCAGCGCGATCCGATGGTCATCTTGGGCAACCGCGCCGTGATTTCGTCGATGGCGACCGAAGCGCGCGAGCGCGAGCCGCTGTTGTCCGGCCTGGTCGTCCGCCACCATCCGCAGTTTTCGGATCTCGTCGCGACCTTCGAGATCGAGGTGCCCCCTTCGGGAGCGCGCCACCACGATCCCTCCTACCCCTATCCGACGCTCGAAGGGGGAGACGTCCTGGTGATGAGCGCGGAGATCGTCTGCGTGGGCGTGAGCCAGCGGACCAACCGGCGCGGTGTCGAGGTGCTCGCCGAGTATCTGCGACTCGAAGAGACGACGTTCCGCCACCTGATCCTGGTCGAGCTGCCGCGCTCGCGTTCCTATATGCATTTAGACACCGTGTTCACCCAGATCGACCAGGGCGCCTGCCTCGCCCACCTGCCGGTGATCGAGCCCGGCCGCGCGGAATCGGCCCATGTCTACTACGTCGATCTCTATGCCAAAGAGCTGACCTTCGCGGTCCGGCCGTCGTTGCTCGCGGCCCTCGCGGATCTAGGCCTCGATCTCGAAGTGGTCCCGTGCGGCGGCGCCGATCGACTCGACCAGGAGCGCGAACAGTGGACCGACGGCGCGAACGCGTTCGCTCTGGCGCCCGGGGTCATCTTGCTCTATCACCGCAATCGGCGGACCTTCGACGAGCTGTCGCGCCGCGGCTGGCGGATCATCGAAGCCGAGGATCTCCTGGCCGGCCGCACCGAACTCTTCGGCCAGGGGCCGACTGTGATCAGCCTGCTCGACAACGAACTGTCGCGCGCCCGCGGCGGACCGCGCTGCATGACCATGCCGATCGAAAGGGACTCCCTTTGAGCGCAGACCAACCAAACGCGGATAGAACCCCCACCAAAGCTTCGACCGCCGAAGCGGCGGGCACCAAGAAGCCGGGGGCCAAGAAGGCGCCCAAGAAAACGCCGGCTGCCGCGGTGAAGAAGGCGATTGCAGCAGGTCGCCCGCCGGCCAAGAAAGCGGCGACCAAGAAGGAGGCGCCCAAGAGCGCCGCAGTCGATGAGAACCTCGCCCCGGTCGCAACCCAGAAAACGCATCGCCCGCTCGCCGTGGTCGCGTTCGGCGGCAACGCGCTGCTCCGCCCGGAGGATGACGGCACGGTCGCCGAGCAGCTGCGGCGCTCGGAGGGCGCCGCAGTCTGGCTCGCCGATTTTGCCCGCCGCGGCTACGACCTGGTCTGCGTCCATGGCAACGGCCCACAGGTCGGCCAGGTGCTGATCCAGATGGAAGAGGCGGCGGCCAAGGTGCCGCCGGGAACGGTCGATTTCGCGGTCGCCGAGACCGAGGGCGGTATGGGCTACCTGCTCGAGCTCGCGATCCGCAACCGGCTCGCCTCGCAGCACATTAAGCGCCAGCTCGCGACGGTCCTCACACTGGTCACAGTCGATCGCGACGATCCCGCATTCCGCGCCCCGAGCAAACCGATCGGCCCGTTTTTTGCCCGCCACCGCGCTTTGGAGCTGCAGCGCCGCCTGCGCTGGAAGATGGTCGAGGATTCCGGTCGCGGCTGGCGAAAAGTCGTGCCGAGCCCGCGCCCCTTGGAGATCGTCAATGTCGCCGCAATCCGTAGCCTGCTCGATCATGGCCACCTGGTGATCGCGGGCGGCGGCGGTGGCATTCCGGTCGTTCGCAAAGGGAGCGGCCGGCTGGTCGGGGTCGAAGCGGTGATCGACAAGGACCGTACCTCGGCGCTGCTCGCCCGCGACCTCAAAGCCGACCTGTTCATCCTGCTCACGGGTGTACCCCAGGTGGTCAAGAACTTCGGCCGCAAGGATCAGGAGGCGCTCCCGTTCTTGCCGCTTTCCGAGGCGCGCCGACTGCTCGACAAGGGGCAGTTTCCGGCCGGCAGCATGGGGCCGAAGATCGAGGCGGCGATCGATTTCGTCGCCGCGACCGGCCGTCCGGCATTGATCACCAACATCGAGCACCTCGAAGCGGCGCTCGAAGGAGAGAGCGGCACGCGCATCGTGCCGTAGCGTTCCGCGCGCCCCCCCTGTTGCCAACCCCAAGAAGCGAACCCTACGGCGATCTTTGGACGCCTGAACCCTTTTAGGAGCTCACATGTCCCACCGCCACCTGATCTCGATCCACGATCTTTCGGCCGCCGAGGTTGCCGGGCTGTTCCGGCTCGCAGCCGACGTCAAGAAGAACCCCGAGAAGTACTCGACGGCGCTTCTAGGCAAGACGCTGGGGATGATCTTTGAGAAATCGTCCACCCGCACCCGCGTCTCATTCGAAGTCGGCACGTTCCAGATGGGCGGCCACGCCCTGTTTCTCTCCAGTCGCGACATCCAGCTCGGTCGCGGCGAGCCGATCTCGGACACCGCGCAGGTACTCTCCCGCATGGTCTCCGGCATCATGGCGCGCACGTTCGCGCACCAGACGGTGACCGATCTCGCCAAATACGGCTCGGTACCGGTGATCAACGGCCTGACCGACGATCTCCACCCCTGCCAGGGGCTCACCGACTTCTTCACCCTGACGGAGATCTTCGGCGACCTCCGCGGCCGGAAGATCGCCTACGTCGGCGACGGCAACAACATGGCCCACTCGCTGATGTTCGGCGCCGCCAAGTGCGGCATGAACATCGCGGTCGCCTCACCCGAGGGGTATCGGGTGCAGGAGAAGTATCTCGCCCAGGCGCGCGAGGACGCGGCCGCCGCGGGGAGCACGATCGAGCTGACTGAAGATCCGCGCCAGGCGGTCATCGGCGCCGACTGCGTCACCACCGATGTCTGGGCCTCGATGGGTCAGGAAGGCGAAGCGGCGATCCGCCTCAAGGCTTTCGCGGGCTACGAAGTGGGCGCCGCGATGATGGCGCTCGCCAAGAAAGACGCGGTCTTCCTCCACTGCCTCCCCGCCCACCGCGGCGAAGAGGTCTCGGCCGAGGTCTGCGACGGCCCTCAGAGCCGCATCTTCGATCAGGCGGAAAACCGCCTGCATACCCAAAAGGCGGTCATGCTCTGGCTGATGGGCGGAGTGGAGATTTAGCAGAGGGAACGGTTGGAGCGACCGGCCTTGCGTCGCCCCCACCTACGAGGCTACCGGGGCACCCTTCGGCGAAGGGTGCCCTCTCACGCAGAAGTACCCTACTTGACCGTCAGAACGCCCTTCATCCCTCCGTTGTAGTGGCCGGGGAAGGTGCAGACGTAGATGTAGTTGCCCGGCGCGGTCGGCGCCTTGAACGTCACCGTGACCGTCTGGCCGCCACCGGCGAGGCCGGTCGAGGCGAGGATCGCCTTCTTCCACTTCTCCTGCTTCGGGATGTTCTGCGTGGTCCGTGCGACCGAGGCGGCGACGACGAAGCCGTTGACGTCGGTCCCTTGGGCGAGCAGCACGAAGTTGTGGGCCATCACCGTCTTGTCCTGGGTGCCGACACCGGCCAGTTGAATGGTCAGCTCTTCACCGGGCTTGGCGGTGATCTGAGTGACGCTGAACTTCATCGCGTCGTTACCGGTCATCTTGATCACGCGCGGCGCCGCGTGCGCGGGCGTTGCGGAGAGTGCGAACAGTGTGGCCAATCCAGCCAGCGCGAGCGAACGGCCGATCGCGAGGCGGGCGAAACGTACCCGTGGGTTATGCGTCTTCACGAAGCGTCACCTCTATCTGAAGTCGATGGATTTCGACCCGGAGCATCCCGGACCTACTGGTGAGTGTACGAGCCCGGACCGGCGGCGGCAACACCTCGCGGTGGTTGCCGCCGTCCCAAGCCGGAACGGGCTCTTGGGCTAGAACGGCTTGAAGCCGGTCGAGCCGAAGCGGTGGAGCATCAGATGGTGGGCGATCGGCATCGCGTAGGCCGCGATGACCAGGGCCACCGCGATCGTGGTCCAGAGCGGCCAGCGATCCCAGATCCCACGCACCGGGTTCGGCCGGGCGTCGTACGCCTCGGCGAACACGATCTCCGGCTCCTCGATCCTCCGGCCGTAGAGCAGGGTCGCCACAACCACCGAGACGAACAGCGCCGAGCTGATGAACAGGACGACTCCGCCGACCGCGCTCACCGCCGTCCAGGGCGCCCAGCGCGCCGCGATCTCAGAACCGCCGTAGCTCGCGTCGTAGATCCGCCGCGGCATGCCCATGAGGCCGGTGAAGTGGTTGACCACCCCGAACATCATCATGCCGACGAACCAGAGGTAGGGCTGAACCGCAGCCGCCGCGGTGAGGCGCAGCTCCTTGCCGGTGAGCCGCGGCAGCAGCCAATAGGTGATGCCCATGAAGGTGAGCGCCACCGCGGTCCCTACGGTGAGGTGGAAGTGCCCGTGAATCCACGCCGTGTTGTGGACCATCGCGTTCATCGCGTACGCCGCGTTGACCGCGCCGCCGAAGCCGCCGAGCGCGAAGGTGAGCATCGCGAGCGCCACCGAGGCGAACAGGGGCTGCCCCCAAGGGAGCGCCCGCACCCAACCGAACAGCCCTTTCCCGCCCCGAGCGCGACCCGCCAGCTCGAGCGACGCGATGAGCGTAAAGGCGGTGACCAGGCTCGGGAAGAGGATCAGGAACGTGGTGACCGTGTGGGCGAGCTTCCAGCCGGCGGAGATGCCCGGATCGGAGAACTGATGGTGAAAGCCCACCGGGGTGGAGAGCAGGATGAACAGGACGAACACCATCCGGCCGAGGTGGTCGCTGAACAGCTTGCCACCCGCGACCCGCGGCAGGACCGTGTACCAGATCGCGTAGGCGGGGAGCAGCCAGAAGTAGACCAACGGATGGCCGAACCACCAGAAGAACGTGCGGGCGAGCAACGGATCGATCGTCTTGACCAGCCCGAGCGACCAGGGAAGGATCAGGACCAGCACCTCGATCGCGAGACCCGCAGTTGCGAGCAACCAGACGATCACCGTGGTGAGCATGCCGTGCATGACCAGCGGCACCGGCAGGGTTGGATTCTCTTTCCGCCATGAGCGGTAGCTCGCGATCATCACGCCGCACCAGCCCCACGAGCCGATCACCAGACAGGTCGCACCGATGTAGAAGAGCGGATGCGCCTGAAGCGGCGGGTAGAACGTGTAGAGCACGGTGGCTTTGCCCGCGAGGATCATCGTCGCGGCCGCGGCCGTGCCGACGACTGCGAGCCAGAACGAGGCCCAGGCGACCTTTTCTCCGGTCACCCGGCCGAGCGACGCGCGAGAGAACGCGTAGCCGAGCCCCATGATGAAGAACGTGGTGAACACCAGCCCCATCAGCACGCCGTGGGCGGTGATCGAGATGTAATAGACCCGCGCCGAACGCAAGGGCAGCGCGAGGCTCGCCCGCGACAGCGCCTGCATGAGAGCCACCATCGCGCCCAAGCCGAAGGCGACGATCCCGACCATGAGGTGGGCGAACGCCAGCTTGTTTTCCGGCTTCATCACGGCCGCCTTCATGACGGTTGGCCTCATGACGGACCTCCCGCGGCGATCACCTTGCCGAACATCCCGTGGTGACCGATGCCGCAGAATTCATTGCAGACGATCAGGTACTCCCCCACCCGCGGAAACGTGACGGTGAATTCGGTCACATAGCCCGGGATCAACGTGGCGTTGGCGTTGGTGCCCACGATCTGGAAGCCGTGGACGACGTCCGCGCTCGACATGCGAAAGGTCACCGGCTTGCCGGCGGGCACTTCCAGCTCCGCGGGTAGGAACGCGTACATCTGTGCCACCAGGATCACCTCGGCGCCTGCGGGTGTTGCCTTGACTCCCAGTTCGGCGAACCGTGGATCGTCCCAGATCGTCTTGGGGTCGACGGTCTCGATATGGCTCGGCGGCTGGACCGCGTGGGCGGCGTTCATCACGATCATGATGCCGAGAAAGACGACGATCAAAACCGCGCCCAAGGCCATCCAGATTCGTTCGTAGAGATCGATTTTCATGATCTTTCCTCTACCTCCTCGGAGCGGCTCATGGGAGCGGCGCCCCGCGGCCTAAAAACTCGAAGAAATACAGCGCCAGAAATCCGAGCGCAAAGAGCACGATGTACAGCCCGAGGATCGCAAACGTGCCCTTGGGGTGCTCCGGAATCTCGGCCGACCCTTCTTCTTCCATACCCTCTCCTCTTTTTGGTCGACAGAATCAGAACGTCCCGAACGATTTGTCGCAGAGTAACGGGCAGCGCAGGGTGAGCCCACACCCCAAGGGGGTGGCAAAAGTCCCACGCGAACGGGTAGGGGAAAAGAGGGGGGAGGGGGCGGCCAACCAGCCCTACTGCCCCAGGTGGTAACGCAAAAAGTCCAGCCAGGAGCTCGGGTGGGTGGCGACCGAGGCCATGATTTGCAGATCATTGAAGTAGACGGCTCGCTCGATGGCAAGGCCGTCTTTGAGCAAAAAGCGGTCGACCGCCCCGACGCAGAGCGGCTTGCCGGCGAGCTCGAAGTGCATCTCCCATTCGATAAAGAGCACACCGTTCGCACCCAGGGTGCGCACCACCTTGCCGTGCAGGCCGGGGAGCCAGCGGAAGGTACGCTCGAACTCCTCGTGCACGGCCACCTTGCCGCGAATCTCCGGCTGGTGCGGCTGGTAGAGCACGATCTCCGGGTGCAGCATGCCGACCAGCGCCTCGGTGGTGGGCGCCCGCCACACCTCGGCGAAGCGGCGTGCGAAAGTGTCCTCCATGCTTTCCTCAGCCATCGTGGCCTCCGTGGCAGCTTTGCGGTTTGCTTGAGGGGCGATCGTCGACGGAGCCGACCGCGCACAGACGGCCGAGTTCCGCCGGGCCGAGGCGCTCGATGCTCTCGAGCATAGAGGCCATCTCCGCCGCACGCTCGCGGCCGAGCAGCGGGGACGCCGCCGCGAGCAGCTTCTCGCGCATCAGCTCGCGCACGCCGCGGCCGCTTTCATCCGGCTCCTGGGCGCCGGCAAAGCCACGGGGGATCGCGACCTCGCTCCGGAGCACCCGGCCGTCCGCGAGGGTGATCGCGACGCGGGCCCCCAGCGGCTTGGTTGCGGTGGCGAAGTCCGGGGGATCGCGCACCCCGGCTGCGACCGCCAGGCGGGCGGCGAGGCGGAGCGTCTCCCCCAGGCGCCGGCCGTAGGCGGCGCGGCCGAAGGCCTTGACCGCGAGCTTCGCGCCGAAGGCCGCCGCCTGCCTGCGCTTCGTGCGGCGGAGAGCAGCGCCGAGGGGAATGTCGCCGGTGAGCGCGTCGACGGTCAAGTCGACAGCGTGGCGGCTTCGCACCCGCGCCGCGAGCTCCCAGAGCCGGGACTGCTCGATCCAGGAGCGCTCGAGCTGGGCCGGGCCAAACTCCCCCGCCAGCAGCGCGGAGGCGATGACGAAGGGTGTGGAGAAGGTGAGGGCGGCGATCGGAGAGCGGGGACCCGCGAGGTATGGCGCCGAGTGGGCGTCCATGCCGACGGTGAAAATCGAGGCCTCCACCACCACGGCAACCACCTCTTCGGCTTGGAAGGCGTGCTCGCCCACCAGAGCCAGGGTCGCCTCGAGAGCGCTCGCCAGGTACCCGCAAGCCGGATAGAGCTTGTAGCTGTTGGTCGCCGTGTGCCAGCGCTCGCCCAATCCCCCCAGAAACTCGCGCACCGGCACCTGGGCGGCCCGGGCGAAGAAGCCGCGGCGATCATCGAGGATGTCGGCGGGAGCCCGTAGGCCGGCTCGGACCGCCGCCACCGCCTCACATCCCATGCGGATCGGCCAGGCCGCCGCCAGGGCCTTGGCGTCGGAACCGAGGAAGGCCGGGAAAAGGGCCTCGGCCGGGTAGGACAGGGCGAAGCCCAGAGCGGCGGCGAAGGTCGCGCGGTCGAGTCCATCGAGCTTGGCGAGCGCAGCCGCCGCTCCGAGGAGGTGGAGATGCGTCGCCATCTGGCCGCGGGTCGCACCCACGGCACAGACCATGTTGACGCGCGCCGCCACCTCGTTGGCGACGATCTGCGCCAGCATCAGATCGGCCCCCGAGTAGCGCCCGGTGGCGGCGAAAGCCAGGGGCACCAGCACCGAGGAGTGGCCGGTGTGGCCACCGAGCAGCACGTCGTCGAAGTCGAGCACCATGGTGAACGTCGCCATCACCAGCGCGGCATGCACCGGCGGCGCCGGGGTGCCGCGGGGCAGGGTGCACCCGGGGCCGGGTGCCGGCGGTGGAAAGGCCTGTTCGAGACCGGGGCCGAGCTCGCTCGAGAAGCCGCTGTAGAGGGCACCCACAGTCGACAGCAGCTGGTGGACCGCATGCTCCCGAACCGCTGCCGGGACCTCCTCCAGCTGGACTCCGGCCGCCCAGTGGGCGAGCCGTTCGAGTGCGGTCATTGCCGGGGCAGGCGGTACGGCACTGCCGGAGGTAAGGGTGGAGCCCCCTCGAGGATGTGCGCCTCGTTCTCCTCCCGACTAAGGAGTTGCATCACTGTCAATGCTTCGGGGGCTGATTGGAGCTGCAGAAGTCTAGGCACGAGCACCTCCGAAGTCAACGAGGCGCGGGAAGTGCGTGCCGTTGCGGCGGCTGACTCGCTGTTCGAAGTCGGCCGGGTCGAGGGCGAGCTCGAAACCCAGCTCCTGGGCGAGTCGTTCGAGCTCGAGGAGCTGGGACAGGGGCAGCTCGAAACCGAGGCTCGCGTCCTGATAGCGCTGGCTCAAGGCGAGCATCATGGTCTCGGCCATGCAGGCGTAAGCCTGTCCAGGTCGCAGGGATGCGTTGAAGCCGAGGGAGCTGCCCGCGGGCAGTCGCACGATGCCGCCGTCGAGCAGCAGCACGTCCGGGCGGCGCCGGGCAACGTCCTCGGCGACGTTGGAAGGACGCGAGATGTCGCAGACCACGGCCCGTGGCCCGAGGTGCTCGGGGCGGACCAGGCGCTCGGTGCTGCTGGTGCAGCAAACCACGATGTCGGCCTCTGGCAACAGGCCCGCGGCATCGACCGAAGCCTCGATCAGGCCGGGCAGCTCGACCAGCTCCAGACCGAGCTGCACCAGGGCGGCGCCCTCGATCTTTTGCGCCATGCCCCTGGCCAGCACCCGGGCTCGCTCGGCGACCGAGCCCGGTGCCAGGCCGACGCTCTCTTGCAATTCGCTCAGCGAGGCCACGATGCGGCCCGCCACCTGCAGCAGGCGTCGTCGGCTCTCCTCGCCGTGAGCCGGGTTGCCGAGCAGGATCAGGCGGCCGACCTCCGCCGCCAACAGCAGAGAGAGCGCCTGACCGATCGCGCCGCCGGCTCCCAGAATGGCGACCGTGCGCTCGGCGAGGCACCAGCCGCGCTCCTTGGCGGTCCGCTGCACGGCCTGACGGGCGGCGGCCGCGGTGTAGGAATTGCCGGTGGTGAGCGGCGGCAACCCGCCGCCCGCGAGGGTCAGCCCGCCGCGCGTCACCACCGAGGTGAAGGCGCCCAAGCCGATGATTCTGGCGCCCCTCTTCTGGCCCAAACGAGCCGCGTCGCGAATCTCGCCGAAGGCATCGGCATAGGGCATCGCCAGGAACTCCTCCGGCCGGCGGGGGACCAAGATAAACTCACCGCAGGCGCTGGCGCCGTTGGCCGCGACGATGCGGGTCTCGGCGATGACGAAGGGATCGAAGTTGTCGGCGAGGGCGGCGGAAAGGGTCTCGAGCTGCTTGCGCGAGAGGGCGGCCAGAGTGGGGTCGAGGTCGCTGTAGTCCTCGATCTCCAGGGGGTGCAACAAGAAAGCGAAGCGGCCTTCGCCGCTGCGCGGCGTCAGCCGCCGCCGCGTGAGACGTGGGAGGGAATCGGCGGGAGCGGCTTCTCGAGCGCCCGCTTCGATGCCGGTGATGTGGGCGGTCAGGGTCGCGAGGTCGAGGCTCCGGAGGCGTTCGAGCACACGCTCGAGACCGGCGAGGAAGAAGCCACACTCTTCCCAGGTGGCGGTGAGCGGCGGCTCGATGCGGAGCACCCCTCCCTGGTTCAGGGTATAGCCCACCCGGATGCCCTCGACGTGCAACAGGTGGCTCACCACCAGACCGGTCAACGCCTCGTGCTCCCCGAGGTAGCCCAGAAGGCCGCCCTCGACCGCACCGCGATCGAGGCCGAAGGTGAGGCCGAGCAGGAAACCGTGGCCGCGCACCTCGCCGAGGATCTCCGGAAAGCACCGTTTGAGCTCCAGGAGGGCCGCCTTGAGCCGTGCCCCGTGCTCACTGACCTGATCGAGGAGAGCGCCGTCATCCTTCTCCAGGAGGTCGAGGGTTGCGATGCCGGCGCGACAGGCGAGGGTGTTGCCTGCGAAGGTCGAGGTGTGCTTGAGGGCAAAATCGCTGTTGTAGGCCGCAGCCGTCGCCAGACAGGCGCCGATCGGCACCAGGCCGCCCCCCAGCGCTTTGGCGACCGTCATCACATCGGGCGTGATGCTCTCGGCCTGGCAGGCGAACATCCTGCCGGTGCGGCCGAGGCCCGTTTGAATTTCATCGACGACCAGCAGAGTGCCGGTCTCGCGGCAGGCCTTGCTGGCCAGGCGCAGGTAGCCGGCAGGCGGCTCGACGATGCCCCCCTCGCCCTGGATCGGTTCGACCAGAAATGCGGCGTAGTAGCGGCTCGCGAGGGCCGCTCGCAGCGCCGGCAGGTCGCCATAGGGGACGTAGTGGAAGCCCTCGACGGGGGCGCCGAAGCCGCGCTGATACTTCTCCTTGTCGGTGGCGGAGAGGGCGCCTAAGGTCTTGCCGTGAAAGCCGTTCTGCGCCGCCAGGATGCCGCTCCTGCCGGTGGTCGAGCGGGCGAGCTTGATCGCCGCCTCGATGGCCTCGGCGCCGCTGTTGGCATAGGTGACGTAGGCGAGCCCCGGCGGGGCGGCGGCGAGGAGCCGCCGCGCCAGCTCGCTCGCGGCATTGAGGTTGGAGGGCTGGACGAAGCTCGGCTCGTCGCTCGCCTGGACGGCGTTGAGCGCAGCCCAGATCTGCGGCGGATTGAAGCCGAAGGGAAGGGCACCGTACTGGGCGAGGAAATCGAGGTAGCGCCGGCCCTCGCAATCCCAGAGCCAAGAGCCGACGCCGCGGACAAAGGTTTTGTCCATCGCCATCTGCTCCAGCAGGCGGCCGACTTCTGGGTTGACGTACTTGCGGAAGGCGTGCGCCGGCCGCGACCAGCTCCCTTTGCGACCGGCGGTGCCCTCTTGGCCGTTGCCGTTGGCGTTGGCAGGTTCCACACCCTTGATCAAGCGGAGCGCGGCGGCGGTCGGGGCGTGGCCGGTGCCCAGAACGTCGCTCGCGCTCGTCGCCGCCGACGGCGTCAAGCCCACCAGGTAACGCGCGAGGCAAGAGAGCGACGGTTCGGCGCGGAACAGGCCATCGATGCCGAGCGAGACCGTGAACGTCTCTTCGATCTCGGTAACGAAGGCGGCGGCGACCACCGAATCGAGACCGTACGAAGCGATCGGGCGTTCGCGGTCGAAGGCCTCGGGGGGGCGCCGCAAGCGCACGGCCAGGTGCTCGATGAGCCAGTCCTCGAGCTCCGGGATGTCGGGCAAGGGGCGGCGCGGCGGAGACGTCGCGAGGGCCTCCGATGCGATGACGGGTGATTCGAGGGCCTCCGAGAGCTCCGCGCTCCGCCAGACCGCCAGGGTTCTGAGCTCATTGGCGAGAAGGGCGCTGCGCAACCGCGCCCGCTGCGTCTTGCCGCTCGAGGTCTTGGGCAGGCTGTTGGGGGTGAGCAACACGACCGCCGCCACCTCAATGGCATGCTCGTCGCCGACCCGGCTGCGGATGCTCTCGATCAGCGCTCCGGCATTGAGGTCGTGGCGAGCCTCACGTCGCACCTCGGCGGCGATCACCACTCTCTCCTCCCCTGCCACCTCGACCGCGACCGCAGCGACGAAGGCAGGGCGAATCGCCGGATCGGCGCGCTCGACGGTCTGCTCCAGATCCTGCGGGATGACGTTGCGCCCGCGGATGATGATCAGGTCCTTGAGGCGGCCGGTGACATGGAGCTCGCCGCCGTGGACGAAGCCCAGGTCGCCGGTACGCAGGTAGGGACCGCCTCCATCCGCCAGCCGCGCGCAAAACGTCGTCTCGCTCTCCTCCGGCCGGCCCCAGTAGCCTTGGGCGACGCTCTCTCCGGCGAGCCAGATCTCACCGATCTCACCCTCGGTCAGGCCCCGGCGCTCCTCCGGGTCGACGATCAGCAGGCGGGTGTCGAGGGCGGGTGGGCCGCAGCTGACCAGCTCCATGCCGCCTGGGCCGGGCTCGGGGCGACCCGCCTCGACGCTGGCCCGGGTAAACGAGACGGCTGGCGCGGTGTGAAAACGACCGGCGGCGAAAAGAGTGTGCTCGGCCAGGCCGTAGCAGGGGAACAGGGCCGCGGAACGCAAGCCACAAGGGGCGAAGGCGCGAGCGAAGCTGCGCAAGGTCTCGGCGCGCACCGGTTCGGAGCCGTTGAAGGCCGCCCTCCAGCTCGTCAGGTCGAGCCCCTCGCGCTCGGCGGGGCCAACCTTTTCGACTGCCAGCTGGTAACCGAAATCGGGCGCGCCGCTGAAGGTGCCCCGGTAGCGGGTGATCGCGTCGAGCCAGAGCCGGGGCCGGCGCAGGAAGTCCATCGGCGAAATGAGCACGCAGGGCACACCATGGTAGAGGGCGGCGAGGACGTTGCCGATCAGCCCCATGTCATGGAAAAGGGGCAGCCAGGAGACGATCACCGTCTCCGCGTCATGGCCGAGCGCGGCGGTCATCAGGCGCTGGTTGTGGAGCAGGTTGCCGTGGCTGACCATGACTCCCTTGGGCGCGGAAGTCGAGGCCGAGGTGTACTGCAGCAGAGCGAGGTCCTCGGGCGCCGATAGTCGCTCGACCCACCCGGCAGACTCGTCGTCCGAAACGCTGTCGCTCGCGATCCAATGCAGGTCGCCGTTGCCCGGCGCCAGCCGAGCCGCGAGCTCGGCGGCCAGAGCGGCGGTGGTGAGCACCACCCGTGGCCGCGCATCTTCGAGGATGGCGAGCAGGCGGCCCAAGTGATGGTTCTGCCGCGGAGGATAGGCCGGAACGGCCACCGCGCCCGCGGCCTGGCAGCCGAAGAAGGCGGCGATGTACTCGGTACCCGGCGGCAAGAGGAGCAGGACCCGCTCGCCTCGCGCCCCGAGGCTGCCGAGGCGCGCGCCCAGTGCGCGGGCACGGCGGTCGAGCTCTTCGAAGGTCAGGGCGGCGCTCTCCGTACCTGCCGCGAGCAGGATGTAGGCCCGCCGCTCGGGAATGTCGTGAGCGCGCTTCCTGAGGAGGCTGAGAAACGACGGTTCGGTCATGGGTCGCAGCACCGCTCCAAGGTCGTTGGTTCAAGTCCTGCCGCCCGCGAGCCCGGCGCCGACCCGGCCGGGAAAAGCCGGGAGCCGCGACGCGCTGCCGAGAGGAGTCTCGATTGTTACACCATGGTCGATTCAAAGCAACCGTTTATGACGTGACCTGCAACCTAAATAGCACGCCGTATACACAGGTTTACTATTTGGATATTTGAAAGTGTCTATGCCGAGTATGCCTGCACATGAACATGAGACCTTGCAATCACCCAGCAGGTTCGGTATAACAACTCATTAATCCCCTGGTCTTTAGCCAACGATCCGTCCTCGAAGGAGAGTCGATGAATTTCCTCAAGCGTGACCGCGAGACCCTCGAGAGATTTTTGCCGTCGTTCGACCACCGCTTGGCGGCGCTCTCGCTCGCCGACCTCGAGCGGCCGGACAACGGCGGACTGGCGCTGCTACGCGAGGTCGAGGGCACGGGCCTGTTGGTTCCCAAGAACCACGGAGGCAAGGGAGCATCGCCGGTCGATGCGATCCAGATCCACCGTGCCGTCGGCAGCCGCGCACCTTCCCTGGCCATCGCAATGACGATGCACAACTTCTCGGTGGCGACGCTCACGGAATACCTGTTCTACGGCGACTACACGGTGGGCCTCTTGAACGATATCTGCGCCGGCCAGCTGCTCGTGGCGTCGGGCTTCGCCGAGGGTCGCTCGGGAACCAGCATTCTCGACCCCACGATGGTCGCCACGCCGCTCGCGAACGGTGGATTCCGGGTCAACGGCTCCAAGAAACCGTGCAGCTTGTCGCGCTCGATGCACATCCTGACGGCGAGCGTCGCCGTGCCGCGACCGGAAGGTGGCACGCGCCGCGCGGTGGCGGTGGTGCCCGCCGACTCTCTCGGCATCGACCGCCGTCCCTTCTGGCAGAGCTCGGTGCTCAAGGGGGCGGAGAGCGAGGAGCTCTGCCTTACGGACGTAGAGATCACCGCCGAGCAGCTCTTCTATCCGGAAGTGGAGGAGAGTCTCGATGCCGTCGAGGCCGGCGGTTTCTTGTGGTTCGAGGTTTTAGTCTCCGCGTCTTACTTGGGGGTGGCCTCGGCCCTCGCCGAGCGGGTCATCGCCGCCGGTCGGGGCGATGCCAACGAGCGCTGCCAGCTCGCCACCGAGATCGAGGGCGCCATGGCGGCGCTCGAAGGGATCGCACGCAGCATGCTGACCGGCGAGCGCGGCGAGCACATCCTGGTCCAGGCCCTCTTCGTCCGCTTCGCCGTCCAGCAGGCCATCGAACGCGCCTCGGCGCGCGCCGCCGAGCTCTTGGGCGGCATGGCCTTCATCACCTCTCCCGACGTCGCGTATCTGCTCGCCACGGGCAGAGCGCTCGCCTTTCACCCGCCCTCACGGCTGAGCGTCGCCCCCGCACTCGACGGCTATCTCCAGGGCCGGCCGATGGTCGTGGCCTGAAGAGCTCGCCAAACCGAACCCTCTAACCGAACCCGAGGAGACGTGACGAGCCATGGACAAGCACAACCTCTTCTTCACCCGCAGCACCTACAACTTGGAACGCCTGGACTGGGCCATCCTGATGTTCGCCGCCCTGGCGCTGGTGATCTACAACTGGCGCGACGTCCACTGGTGGCGATTGACCTTCGCCTTCCTGCTGCCCGATCTGATCGCCACCTTTCCCGGCCTCTATCTCTACTATGCCCGCCGAAAGGGATATCGCCGCTCGATCCCGGGCATCTGGCACAACCTCTACAACTTCGGTCACAGCCTGGCCGGGGTCGTGCTGTTTTCGGCAATCTGGTGGCTGCTCATCGGTCGCCTCGAGTGGGCGATGCTCGCCTTTCCGATCCACCTCGCCGGCGACCGCTCGGTCTTCGGCAACATCTACAAGCCGCTCGGCACCGCCTTCGAGCCGGTCAAACATCAGGCCTTCGAGCGCTTCGAGCGCGACTATCAGGCTGCGGGCAAGTGGTGACACCAAGGAGCGAGAGCATGGTCGACCGGTTGATCGAACCCACTCCCCGCGAGGCTGACTTCAAATCCGCTCCAGGCCTGATGGAGGGCGCGATGGAGCTCGAGCTTACGCCTCAAATCTGCCACCTCGACTACTGGTTCCGCGCCGCCCCCCAGGGCACCCTCGTCGGGTTGGTCAACGGCCACAACGCGGGCGCGGCCGTGCCGGCCTACCTGCTCGAGCCAGGCCCGCTGCGCCGCGCCATCATGGACGAATTCGCCTTCCGCTCGATCGCCGAGGAGAAGGCGACGCGGGCGATCAGCCATCTGGTGGCCAACGCCCCCGATGTTCTGGCGATGGAATTCTTCGCCACCCAACTCATCGACGAGGCGCGGCACTCGCGGGTCTTCCGCGGCCACCTGCTCGAGCTCGGCGTGCCCGAGGCCGAGCTCGCGGCGACCATCGAAGCGATCAGCGGTGCGGACAGCCGACGCATCCTGGTGCCCTTGGAGGACTTCGCCCTGCCGCTGATGCGCGACGGGCGCGACTTCGCCGCCGGAGTGGTGATTCTCACCATCCTCGTCGAAGGGGTCTTGGCGCCCGCGGCCGAGCTCTCAGAGCGCAAGTGGCGGCTGCTCGATCCAGCGGCGGCGGAGATCGAGCGCGGCGCCAACATCGACGAGATCCGCCACCTCACCGTAGGCAGCGCGGTGGTGCGTCAGCACCTGCTGGCACATCCCGAGGAAAAGGGGCGGGTGCTCGACATCATCACCCGCGGCCGGCAGCTGTGGGCCGACCTGCCGACCGAAGACATCATCCTGCGCCGCGAGAACGACTTTCAGGAGGGGTTGATGCAGCACGCCGCGGTGGTGGGCGACTACGAGATCTGGGAAGGGCGGAGGCTCGTCGACTCGACGGCGATGGAACGCCTGGGCGCGGCGAACAGCTGGTCGAACGCGATGCAAGAGAGCCGGCTGCGCTACATGGGGCTAGAGGAGGCGATCCCGTGATGGGAGGGCCCGAGATGGCTGCCGAGGTTGCGGCCGAAGCGCGGGTGGCCGAGCTGGTGGCACGGCAGCTCGGGGTGCGGACCTCCGAGGTGACGGTCGAGGAGATCTCCGAGCTCTCGAACATCAACTACGTCTACCGGGTCGAGACGCCGGAGCGGAGTCTCTATGTCAAGGTGGTGCCGGAGAAAACCAAGCGCCTCGCCGTGCCTCTGCCCCGGGAGCGCATCGTTTCGGAGGCCGCGGCGATCGCCCGTTTCCACGCTCTCGCCGGGGACGAGGTGGCGATTCCCGAGGTCCTCTTCGTCGACCGCGAGCTGATGGCCCTCGGGATGAGCGACGTCGGCATCGGTCGCGAGGTGCTCTTCAGACTCCTGCCGGCGGGCCTCGAGCTCTTGGCGGAGCAGGCCGAGTCCCTCGGCCGGGCCCTGGGCCGGGTACATGGCGGCACCCGCGGCGAAGCCTCGCCGCGGCCGGCTGCGGAGGAAGCGATCATCCGCCGGGTGATCTTCGACGGCCTGATGGCGCCCGGCGCGCGGCAGCTCTTCCCCGAGTGCGCGGACGAGGCCCTAGGAGAGATGCAGGTGTCGAGCAGCTGCCTGGTGCATGCCGATCTGTGGAGCAAGAACCTGCTGGTGCGTCGCGGCGAGCCGCTCGCCGTGGTGGATTTCGAAGGCGCTTTCGTCGGCGACCCCGCGTTCGATCTCGGCACCCTGCTCGCGGTCGCCCTGGTACCGGCGGTCGAACAACCCGGCTTGAGCGCGGGCGCGCTCGGCTTCGGATCGCAACTGCTCGCCTCCTGGAGCGCGGCTTGCGGCGACCGTTCCTGGCCCACCGAGGTCCTGCCCCGCACTTTCCGCGCCACTGCGACCTTCCTCGCCGCGCGTGGCTTCGGTCCCTTCGCCTACGAGCTCACCGAACCGGCGCGGGGGCGCCTCGCCCGCCTGGCGCGGGAGATCGCCTTCGACCCACCGCGGGACTGGGCACCCTTTCGCGCCTTGGTCGCTGCGCACCTGGAAGGGGCTTGAGCCGTGCGGAGCCGGGTCTATCGCGAGATCGACGCCATCGGCGCGGAACGCCTCGCCGAGCTTCCGGACCGCGGCCTCGACTTCTCCTTCGGTCTGCTCCGCGCCATCGAGAAGGCGCTCTGGGGGGAGCTCGAGGCGAATTACCTCACGGTCGAGGACGAGGCCGGCCATCTCCTCGCCTTCACCCCGGTCTACACCGGCTCCAACCTCAACTTGAATGCCCTGCTGCCCAAGGCGATCCAGCGCGGCTACAACGCCCTGGTCAACGGCCTCGGGGTCGCCGTCGCCACCCGCGTCGCGGTGGTGGGCTGCCTGATCTCCGACCGGGGGTGGATCCCCATGCGGGCCGACCTCCAGGACCGGGCGGGGGCTCTCCGCCTCCTCCTCGCCGAGATCGACCGTGTGGCCAAGGCCGGGAAGGCCGAGCTCGGCATGCTCAAGGACATCCACGGCGACTTTCCGGCCGCGGAGCGGGCCCTGATGCGGCAGGCCGGGTTCGCGGAAGGATTCTCGCTGCCCACGATCCGCGTCGACACCGCCTTCCCTTCCTTCGAGGACTACCTCGAGAAGCACCTGTCGAAAAACGGCCGCAAGCATGCCCGCAAGCAGTTCCGCAAAGCCGAGGGGCTCTATCGACTCTCTGCGATCACCGATTTCGAGCCCCTGATCCCCCTCGTCTACCCCCTCTTCCGCAACGTCTTCCTCAAGGCCAAGTACCAGTTCGAGGAACTGCCCCCCCGCTTTTTCGTCGAGTGCGCGCGCTCGACGGAGCCCCGGACGGAGCTGGTGATCTGTGAGACGGGAGAGGGCAAGATCGTGGGCTCCCTGCTGATTTTCTACGATGGGCACGAGCAGCTGAACAAACGCATCGGCATCGACTACGAAGTGGCGGACAGCGGCCTGATCTACAACCTCCTCAACTACACCGGCATCTCCCGCGCCATCGAGCGCGGCCTGCCGACCGTGTGGCTGGGGCAGAGCAGCTACCTGCCGAAGACCCGGCTCGGAGGCGAGCTCCAGGATCAGTATCTGCTGCTCAAGGCCTACAACCCGGCGCTCAAGCCCACGTTGCCCCTGCAACGTTGGTGGATGCAGCGCTACTCGGCAACCAGCATCGCGGCCGGCCTCGAGCAAGGAGTGAGCCTCTGATGCAAAGGCAGAAGGCGGAGCGTCATGGGTCATAGGGTTCTCCTCTCCGGCGCGGCGAGCCTCACCGGAGCCGAGGTGCTCGCGGCACTGCTGGCGGCGGGCGAGGTCTCCTCGATCCGCCTGCTCGTGGCCGCCGGAGCGGCGGGAGAGGAGGCGCTGCGGCGCCTAACCGCGTACCTCGGCGAGCTGCCGGAGCGGGTGAGCGCGCTGCCTTCCGAGCTCGGTCGGCCGCGCTTCGGCCTCTCCGTCGCAGCCTTCGCCGAGCTCGCGCGGAGCATCGACTTCGGCATCCATTGCGCAGAGCGGACGCGGCCGGATCAGAACCTGGAGCGTGCGCGGCGGGCCAACGTCTGGCCCCTCGAGGGCTGGCTGGAGCTTCTTGCCCGGAGCTCCGAGCTCGCCCTCCATCACCTCTCGACGGCTTTCGTCGGGGGAACCCGCCGAGGCCTCTTCACCGAGTTCGACCTCGACTGTGGGCAGGGCTTTCACCACGCCTACGAACGCAGCAAGTTCGAGGCCGAGCGCACTCTGAGGGAATCGGCGGTGAGCGAGCGGGTGACCATCTATCGCCCGAGCCACGTGCTGGGCCGTGCTACGGACGGGACGGCCTTCGAGCTCGGCGGCGCCTACCCGCTGCTCGGCACCCTCGCTACGGGCCGGCTCATGGTCGGCGACGGCCGCGCCCGCCTCGACCTGGTGCCGGCCGACTTCGTGGGCACAGCGCTGGTCAAGCTCGCCCTGGCAGAAGCGCGGGGCACCTTTCACCTGGTGGGCGGCTGGGAAGGCTCGCTCCCCATCCGCGAGGTGGCGGATCTGGCGGCCAAGGCGACCGGTCGGCGCCGCGGTGGCCGGCTGCTGCCACGGGCCGCCTCCGGGCTCTTGGCACTTTCCGGTGCCGCGAGCCCCGGCGACCTCGGCTCGCGTCACCTCGCCCGCCACATCGCCGAGGCCTCCCTCTGCCAGGGCCTGGTCTGCGACGCCTACCGCGCCGAAGCGGCGCTCGCTCCCCTCGGCCTCGCCTGCCCGG
The DNA here is from genome assembly GCA_031404815.1 of Holophagales bacterium. Lineage (GTDB taxonomy): Bacteria > Acidobacteriota > Thermoanaerobaculia > Multivoradales > UBA5704 > DASYKS01. The sequence goes on from JANNIH010000145.1 coordinate 40,545, forward strand.
CCCCCCGCAGCTGGCTTCCGAGCGCGGTGGCCGCCGCCGCCGAACGTCGCTGGTCGGCGCCGCCCGCAGGCGAACTCGAAGGGGCGGCGGCGACGCCACCGCCGACGACGGCGGCAAGCGCCCGGCCGACCGACCCGATCTTCGGCGCCAAGCGTTTCCACCGCATCGGAGAGGTCAACCTCGCCTTCCGCGACCTCGGCAGCGGTGAGCCGGTCGTTTTCTTCCACGGCTGGGCCGGCGCTCATTCCTGGGACGGAGTCCTCGAACGCGTCCTGCCAAACCGCCGCGTCATCGTGGTCGAGACCTTGGGGTTGGGGGACTGCGAAGCTCCCGCCTCGGCGGACTACAGCCTGTCCGCCCAGGCGGCGCGGGCGCGCGGGCTGCTCTCGGCGCTCGAGATCCCGACCGCGGACATCGTCGGCAACGACACCGGTTCCGCCATCGCCCAGATCTTCGCCGCCCGCTGGCCACAGGCAACCAAGAGTCTGGTGCTCTCCGACTTTCACGCCGAGGGCGGCTTTCCGGCGTCGCAGGTGAAGCGGTTGCGCCGGCTGATGCGGCTGCCCGGGGGCACGCGGTTGGTCACGGGCTGCTTGCGTTTCGCTCCCTTCGCCCGTTCCGCCCAGGGCTTTCGCCACATGGTCTTCGACCGCAGCCTCCTCTCCCCTGAGCAGCTGGAGGGGTACCTCGCACCCCTCGCCGCCAGCCGCGAGCGCCGTCAACACCTGAAGCGCTTCGCCCTCGCCTTGAACAAAGCGGAGGTGGACGCCGTCGCCCACCTGCTCACCGCACTCACCGTGCCGACCCTGATCATCTGGGGCGCGGACAATCACTATCTCTCGCCGTCGTGGGGGCAGAAGCTCTGCGACGACATCCCCGGCGCGCGGCGGCTGGCACTCGTGCCCTTCGCCGGCATCTCCTGTCACGAAGAGAGGCCGGACCGCTTCGCCGCACTGCTGCTGGATTTCTGGGCTGAATTGGCGCTCGAGGCCGGGGTTTCGAGCGCCGTCGACTCTCCGCAGCCCGGACCGACGATCACAACAAAGGAGGCGTCATGGACAAGTTGAGTCAGGCCGTCCACCGGCTCTGGGGCACGCTCGGACCAACCGGCGAGCTCCATGCCGAACCGCGGTTCCAAGAAGAGCTCGCCGTCGAGGCCGAGGGCGATCACTCCCTGCTCCAAACGGCGGTGAGCAAATGGTGCTTCGGCGAGCACGTACAGCACCTCTACCTCGCGACGCACTGGGTGGTGGACCGTCTGGAGGAGTCGATGAGCGGGGCCAATGACCGCGAGAAGATGAACCACCTTGGCATCTCTATGCTGGTCCTGGGGCGCATCCCGCGCGGCATGTATCCGACCATTCCGGTGCTGGTACCCCATGGGGGCACGATGGCTGAAATCCGGCCCTTGGCAGAGCGCCTCCGCGAACGGTTGGCGGCGCACCGCTGGCGGCTCGACGAGCTGCAGGCCTGCCCGGGAAGGAGCCGCCACCCGCGCATGCGCTTCCTCGCGGCGCGACACTGGATGATCTTCCTCGACATCCACCACCGCCACCACCTCGCCATCCTGCAGGACATCGGCAAAGCCGCCGAGCGCGCTTCCCTGGCGGAGGCCGCATGATACGCAAGGTTCTGACCGCCACCCTCGCCGCCGCGGCGATCTACCTCTTGCCCGCCCTCGGCAACACGGCGGCACTCCGGCATCCGCAGCTCTGGGTATTGGTCCTCTTCGGCCTCCTGGTCTCGCTTTTCCAACCGGCGTACAAACCGATCGACAAGGGCGCACCGAGCCGAGACCGCGGCACGGCGACCCAGATCGTCTGGTCCGTCTACTTGACGCAGCTCGTGGGGGTGATCGAGGCGGTGCACTTTCGCTACCCAGAGAGCTTTCGCTGGGACGTCGCAACGACCGCCGGACTGCTCGCGATGGTTCTCGGTCTCGGCCTCAGGAGCTGGGCGGTGCTCACTCTCGGGCGCTTCTTCACCTGGCACATTACGGTCTACGACGATCACCAGGTGATCCGCTCCGGCCCCTTTCGCTTCGTGCGCCATCCGGCCTACGCCGGCGCCCTGGTGCTCTTCGTCGGCACCCTCGTGTTTCTCCACGCCTGGGTGGGAGCGATCCTCTCCTTGCTCCTGCAGACCGCCGCCTACGTGCGGCGCATCCGGCACGAAGAAGCGATGATGATCGAGCAGCTGGGAGAGAGGTACCGGGCCTACATCCGGGAGGTGAAGGCCCTGGTACCTCTCGTCTGGTGAGACTAGCCGCCGAAAAGGCCGAGCGGGTTCCCCACCCGGAAGACCCGCCAAACCCGCCGCGTGCCGATGCTCTTGGCGATCGCGCGCGGCGCCTTGCCGAACTCCTTGGCACCGTCGGAGAAGCCGCGGCTCGCGTTTCTGAGCGCTTCGCGTACCATGCCGTCGCGGCGCTTGCGGCCCGATTTGTTGCTCCGCTTGACGAAGGTGTCGAGCCCTTCGGACACGGCGTTCGACGAGCGATAGCCGGCTTTGCTGACGCCGAGCAGCAGACGCTGTAGGGCCTTGGTGCCCCGGCTGTACTTCTTCTTCCTCTTCTTCTTGTTTTTCTTGGACTTCTCCAGTTTGAGGACCAGTGGCGCGCTCCAAATCGGCGCTGCGCCGGTCGCCGGTCGGGCGGCGGCGGGGGCCGGTTCGGCGGATTCCTGGGTCTTCTTGGGCTCAATTGAAGGGCTCATGGCTTCCTCCTTGGATCACGGCGTGAAGAAGGGTTCGACTCTAGGGCAGGAACGGCAGCATGCCACCCCTACGGCTCTTGCGCCGAGTTTTGCGACGATAGATCAGCACCACCGGGACGAGTTGCTTGCCATCGGCTTCCTCTCCCATGGCGGAGGTCACCTCGGACATCGCATCCTGGACATCACCCAGGAGCTTTCCGCGTCCGTTGCGCAGCTGGCGCACTTTTTTGCGACTGGCTTTGCCGAGGTCGAGAATGATCGGTGCATTCATCGTGGCTGCCATTGGAGGCTCCTCTCGAAACGATTTCGGTCCCCGGCGGTAGTCCGGTGGACGTCGGTGGCGCTTGGCTGGTCTGGGCCGATATAGGCGCCATTTTAGGGAGGTCGCCAGATGTTTGTCAATAGCGCGTCATGGAGTATCCCACTGGAGGACGATGAACAGATGCTGTCATACGTGGTACCATGAAGCGCACCCGGCAACCTGGCCCGTCTGTCTCTTAACTGTGCGCTATCTCGCATCCATGGATGCGCGGTCGAGGAGAGATCATGACCATCAACCCGCGCCTGACCTTCGTGCTCGTCACCATCGGGGTCCTCTTCCTCGAGGCGGTGGTCAACGCCATCTTCGGCCTAGGGGCGATCCCTCTCGCCGTCACCGTGGTGGTGCTCTACATCGCCTTCGTGATCTACGGCGCCAGGACCGGCGACCACACCATCTGGCTCTTCCTCATCTTCGGCCTGGTCACCGGCCTGGTCGAAGTGGTCTCGGACTGTGACAGCTTTCTGGTCGAACAGGTCAAGGTTTTGGTCTACCCGGATGGAATTCCGAAGATCGGCGTCTCTCCCGCCTATCTGCCTTTCGCCTGGGCGTTGGTGTTCACCCAGCTCGGGCTCTTGGCCGAGTGGTTCCGCCGCAATCGCTCGCTGCGCGCCGCGTCCGGGTTGACCGCCTTGACCGGCATGGTGATGATCTCGGCCTACGAGAGCCTCGCCCGACAGGCGCGCTGGTGGTACTACCAGGATGTCTCGACCCTGATCGGCTCGCCCTACTTCGTCAACCTTTTCGAGTTCCTGAGCACGTTCGTCTTCGTCTTCGCGGCCTGGAGGATGGCTCACGGCTCGCTCCGGGCGGAATACGGCTGGGCCTTGGTGTGTGGCGTTCTGACCGGCATCTGGATGTGCATCGCCATGCGGATCTCCTATTGGTTACTCGGCTCCTGCACCGACGCGGTGATCCGGCTCCCCTGCTTCCCCCTGCCGCCCCCGCCGTTTTAAGGAAGCTCTCATGCCGGAGCCGACCGCCGGGACCCCAAAAGCCGATCGGGCGCGACGGCGGCGACGCGAGAAGGTGCAACGCGCCGCCGCCGAGGCGCTTCTGAAGCTGCGGCGGCGCGATCCTCCCTCACCGTACCGTCGGCCGGGGGAGGAGTCGTCACCCGTCGGGCCTGGGGAGCCTCTCTTGCGGCCCCTCCCTACCCCCGGAGGCCTGGGCCTGGTCAAGGGGCGTGAGCAGCACACCCCGCCCCGGCATCACGAGGAGGTCTTCCACGCCTCCTTTTTGCGCTCGTTCGCTCGCTTGGGCCTGTGGCTGTGGGGTGCCCTCCGTTTTATCGGCGGCCTCCTCTGGGACCGCCTCCGCCGCCGCGACAGCGACGAACGGCGGGCGGTGCGCCTGCGCGAGATCTGCGAGACGATGGGGACCACCTTCATCAAATTCGGCCAGCAGCTCTCGATGCGCCTCGACCTCCTCCCCTACGTCTACACCCGCGAGCTGGAAAAGATGCTCGACCGGGTGCCCCCTTTTCCCGCCGCAGAGGCGGTGGCGACCATCGAACGCACGACCGGACGGCCGCTCGACGAGACCTTTTCCGCGTTCGACCCGAACCCGATCGGCTCGGCATCGATCGCCTGCGTCTTTCAGGCCGTGCTGGTGAGTGGCGAGCGGGTGGCGGTCAAGGTGCGACGACCGGGGATTGGCGACCTGTTGGCGGCGGACATGCGCGCGCTCTCCTGGCTGCTCACGCTCGGCGAGTTCTTTCTGCTGCCCCCCGGCTTCACCTCCAACTTTCTCTTCGAGCTGCGCTCGATGCTCCTCGAGGAGCTCAACTTCGTGCGCGAGGCACGCTTCACCGAGCTTTTCCGTCGGGCCTTGAAGAAGGCCCGGCAGTTGCGTTACGCCTCAGCTCCAAAGGTCTACTCCGAGCCCTCCGGCAATGCGGTGCTGGTCACCGAATTCGTCACCGGGGTGTGGTTGAACGAAGTCTTGACCGCCATCGAGACCCATGACGAGCCGGCCCTCGCGCGGCTCGAAGGGATGGGCATCGATCCCCTAATTCTCTCGCGGCGCCTGTTGCTCATCAGTCGATTCGGCAACTTCGAGCACATCTTCTTTCACGCCGATTTGCATCCGGCCAACATCCTGATCCAGCCGGGCAATCGCATCGTGCTCATCGACTTCGGCTCCTGCGGCTCGTTCACCAAAAAGGAGCTCATCGTCTGGCGGCGGCTCTTCGACGCCCAGAGCCTCGATGACATCGGCGCCATGGTGCAAGCGGCGCTGGCCGTGCTCGAGCCCATTCCGCCGATCGATCGCGACGAGTTTGCGCAACGTCTCGAAGCGGTCTTCTGGAACGACTTCTACGCCATCAAGAGCAAGAAGTCCGAGTGGTGGGAACGCATTTCGGCGCGCATCTGGATCAGCTTCTTGAAGCTCGCCCGAGAGTTTCAGATCCCGATGCGCCTCAACACCCTGCGCATGATCCGGGCGATCATGCTGGCCGACACCATCGCCGCCCGGCTCGATCACGACATCGACCCCTACCGGGAATACCGATTCTACGAGAAGGGAGCCGGCAAAAGGGCGCGGAAACGTCTCCACAAGCGCCTGCGACGGCTCTCCGGCAGAGGCAAGTTCGTCCGCCTCGAACAGGGGGTCGAGTCGGCGCTCAACCTGGTCTACCAGGTGCAGCGCGGTTTGAGCTCGCTGGCCTCGATCCGCGTTCTGCCGTTGATCGGCAAGGCGGCGTACGCGGTCTACTACGTCGCGAAATGGCTCTTCATGGTCGGCGGTGTCGCCTCGGTGGCCGCCTTGCTGATTCAGTTCCGCTTCTTCGGTCTAGAGCCCGAATCGCCCGACATGCGGTTCTTCGAGATTCTCGGAAGACAGGTGCTGGCGAGCGGTTGGTTCCATCTCTTTGCTCTGGTGATGAGCATTTCCTCAGCCCGCCGAATCGCTTATCGCGTCAGGGACCGGGATCTCTGAGACTCCGAACACCCATGCTTGCTAGTGGAATAAATCCCATGTACAATGCGCAACATTACTTCGAGTGGACGTCAAGTCTGATTCGCTGCGCTACCCTGCCCGATCGGCACGGCGAGGTGTTCGTCAAGGTACCTACGGGCTCGCTTTGGCGAGCCGGAAAGGACGGCATTGTGAGCGAAGGCAAAATTGGAGAGATCGAGGCGAAGGCGGCGGAGGTATGGACCGAGCTCAACCAAAAGCACTGTCGCGCGTGCGAGGAAGGGACCAGCAGCGTCCAGACCTACACCGAGGAGACGCTCGCCAACGCCGCCGGCTTCGCCGCATTCAACGCCGCCTTCATGCGTGGAGATGTCGATGGCGTGATGGCCGCGATGACCGACGATCCGATCTTCGACGGACCGACCCCGCAACCGGACGGAACCTGCTTCCAGGGCCGCATGATCGTGCGTGCTGTGTGGGAGGCGGTCTTTAAAACCAACGCCAAGTTCGAGGTCGAGGAAGCCTTCATGACCGGTGATCGCGCCGTCGTGAGGTGGTCCGCCACCGTCCTGGAAAACGGGCAGGAGCAATCCATTCGCGGCGTCGATGTCTTCCAACTGAAAGGTGGCAAAGTGGCGGCCAAACTCACCTACACCAAGGCCCAGTCGGTTCCTGGCTCTCCGACGCCACCGGCAGGCGCGTAACGATCCGACTTTTCCCTTGACTTGTCGACGAGGAGGCACTCCCATGTCCATCGCCCGTCCTGTCGCCCTCGCTACCGCCTCGATCCTGCTGACTCTGTTCTCGACCGGTTGTTTCGGCCCACCGCCACCACCCGTGGCACCCGGAGAAGAGCCGGTGCCCGGCATGTCCGCCCAAACCTTCAGCCTGAGCCAGGGTTGGAGCTCCGGAACCCGCCAGAAGTTCTGGTTTACCGGGCAGGGCTCCCAAGTGATCCCTCGCATCTGGCTGCTGGCGTTGGAGCAGGCTTCAGGGAGCGAGCCTTTCCGCTCGGCGGCGACCTTCGACCGCTTCCGCTATCTGCCCACCGAACCCACCCCCATGAACCCGGACGGCTGGCCCCTCGGCTTCGCCGTCAGCAAGGATCGGGCGACCCAGGTGGAGTGGGTAGGCTACACCTGCTCCGGCTGCCACACCGGGAGGGTGGACTATGGGGGCAAGAGCCTGATCATCGACGGCGGCGCCTCCCTCGCCGACCTCTACGGCTTCTTCGGCGAGCTGATCGCGGCCATGCAGGCCACCCTCAACGACCAAGAAAAATTCGCGCGGTTCGCCGGAAAGGTGCTGGGCTCGGATGCTACCGAGGCCGCCGCCGCGCAGCTTCGATCTGAGCTCACCGCTCTCGCCGGGCTGCAGACCGAACGCATCGACGGTCTCGCACCCTCAAGCTTCGCCCGGCTCGACGCCTTCGGCTCGATCTTCAACCAGGTTCTGGCGATGGGCCTCGGCCTCCCCGAAAACGCGCAACTCGCCGACGCGGCGGTGTCCTATCCCTTCATCTGGGACGCATCGCATACCGACTGGGTGCAATGGAACGGCGCGGTCTCGAATCGCGGTCCCCAGGGCCCCCTCGGCCGCAACGTGGCCGAGGCGCTCGGCGTCTTCGGCAACTTCACCATCGACACCACCTTGAAGCGAGGTTACCCAAACTCGATCGAGATGAAGAAACTCGGCGACCTGGAGCTGTGGCTCAAGAGCCTCTGGTCGCCGGTGTGGCCGGAAGGGATCCTGCCGGCTCTCGACTCGGCCCAGGTAGAGCGGGGCAAGGGCCTCTATCAGCAGCACTGTCTGTCCTGTCACCAGCTGCCCGACCGCACGAAACCTGACCGCATCATCAAGGCCAAGCTCGTGCCGGTGGATCAAGTAGGTACGGATTCACGGACGACCCTCAACTTCGCCCGGCGGCGAGCGAAGACCGGCCGGCTCGAAGGTGCCAAGGAGTACTACGCGTTTGGCAAACCCCTTGGTGCCGAGGCTCATGCGATGCAGATCTTGAACAACGTCGGGGTCGGCGCCATTGCCAATTCCCCTCAAAAGGGAATCGAGGCGGCGTTCAAGGATTTCGAGGGTTTCTACCGCGGCAGTGGCCAGCACGACCCGGTCACCGATCCGGCCTATAAGGCCCGCCCTTTGAACGGTATCTGGGCGACCGCCCCCTACCTCCACAACGGCTCGGTACCCAACCTCTGGGAGGTGCTCCTGCCGCCCGAGCAGCGGAGCAAGAGCTTCTATGTCGGCAGCCGCAATTTCGATCCCAAGAAGGTGGGCTTCGAGACCGGTCCCTCGGCCGACGCCGCGGAATTCAAAGCCGAGGGGACCGGCGCCACCAATAGCGGCCATTCCTATGGCAAGGAGCTCACCGAAGCGGAGAGGTGGGCTATGTTAGAGTATTTAAAGTCGCTCTAGCCAAGGACTCCCTTCTCCAGGGCGGCCCTCGAAGGCCGCCCTGCCCCCCAGGCGTCGCGCTCGATGCCGTAGAGGACGACCTCGATCTCGGGGCTACGATGGCCGAGTTCGACTCCCGTGGTGTCGCGCAAATAGGTCATGCCGATCTTCTCCATCACCCGGCGCGAGGCCCGGTTTTCGCGATCGGTGATCGCCATCACCCGCGCGCCGCCGACGACCTCGAACGCGTGACGGAGCGCTCCGCTCGCGGCTTCGCTCGCGTACCCTTTGCCCCAGAGGTCGCGGGCGATCCAGTAGCCGGTTTCGAACTCGCCGGTCGAACCCAGAAGTTGCAGACCGCCGAGGCCGGTCATCCGCCCCGTGGCGCGCTCCTCCACAGCACCGAGGCAGAAGCCGTGCGCTTCGAGCGTACCGGCCTGCCGGGTAAAATAGCCGTCGATCTCGTCGTCGCTCCACGGCCGGCCGCCGGTCATGAAGCGCATCATCTCGGGGTCGGTCGCGAGGGCGGCGAAGGCGGGGCGATCGGCGGGCGCCCAGGGGCGGATCAGCAGGCGCTCGGTGACGATCGAGAACGGCATGATTCGAAGTCCCTCGGTCGAAGATCAGCGCACCCGGCGCAGAGTCGCCAGGCAGCGCCGATGGAGAAGGTGAACGTAGAGCCAGAAGTGGCGGAACGCCGGGTTCTTGGTCTCGCCTGAATGGTACCGGTAGTAGATCTGCTGCGCGATCCCGGCCAGCCGAAACACGCCGTAGACCTCGTAGAAGGTCCAACTCGGCGGGGCAAACCCGGATCGCCCGGCGTAGCGGCCGATCACCTCGGCCCTTGTGAGCATGCCGGGCAAGTGGGTCGGCTGGCGGCGCAGCGCACGCGAGAACGGCCCGTCCGCAGCCTCCACCCAGTAGGCGAGGGCGTTGCCGAGATCCATCAGCGGGTCGCCGAGGGTCGCCATCTCCCAATCGAGCACGCCGACGATCCGCGCAGGGTCTTCTCCATCGAGCACCAGATTGTCGAGCCGGAAGTCGTTGTGGATCACGCAGGTCGCCACGTCGTCAGGAGTGTTCGCCGCGAGCCAAGCGATCACCCTCTCGAAGCGCGGCACGTTCCAAGTCCGTGCCTTGCGGTAGCGCTCGCTCCATCCATCGATCTGCCGGCGGCAGTAGCCGGCGCCTTTGCCGAGAGTTTCGAGGCCCGCGGCGTGCACATCCACCTGATGGAGGGCCACCAACCTGTCGATCGCGTTCTCGGACAGCGCGCGGGCGGTCGGCGGATCGAGCCTAAGCCCATGCGGCAACCGGGCGCGCAAGATCCGTCCCGCGATTCGGCGCATGACGTAGAACGGCACGCCGATGACCGAAGGGTCCTCGCACAGCGCGATCATTTCGGGCACCGGGTAGAACGAGCCGAGCGCCGATTGCACGCGGAACTCGCGCCCCATGTCGTGCGCCGATTTCGCCTTGGTCCCCGCGGGCGGGCGGCGGAGAACCAAGTCGTGGCCGGGATACAGGAGGCGGTAGGTCCAGTTCGAGGCGCCGCCGGTGTACTGGCTGACGCGCGGCGTGCCGGAAAGCCAGGGCACGCGCGGTTTGAGCCAGGCGTCGACCGCGGCGACGGCGAGTTCTTCGCCTGGGCGGACCGTACGCGGCGCATCGAGCGCGGGCGCGCTCATTCGGTTCCGCGCTCCCGGGGCTCTTTGTATTTGGCGATCTCCGCCTTGGCGATCAGGGCGCGGTGCACTTCATCCGGTCCGTCGGCGAGGCGGAGGATGCGGGCGAGCGAAAACAGCGCGGCGAGCGGGGTATCGTGGGAGAGCCCCGCGCCGCCGTGGATCTGGATCGCGGCGTCCGCCACGGTCTGGAGCACGTTCGGTGCGACGACTTTGATCGCGGAGATCTCTGCGAGCGCGGCGAGCGCCCCCACCTGGTCGATCCGCCAGGCGGCATGAAGGGTGAGCAGGCGCGCCTGATCGATCGCGATGCGAAAATCGGCCACCCGCTCTCGATTGCCGCCGAGGTCGATCAACGGTTGGCCGAACGCGACGCGGATAAGCCCCCGCCGAATCAACAGCTCGAGCGCGCGCTCCGCGGCACCGAGGCAACGCATACAGTGATGGATCCGCCCCGGACCGAGCCGTCCCTGGGCGATCTCGAAACCGCGCCCGAGGCCGAGCACCAGATTCTCCCGCGGCACCCGAACATCCACGAAATCGACCTCGCCATGACCATAGGGAGCGTCGTACTCGCCGAACACGGGGAGCATGCGGCGGATCGTCACGCCGGGTGTAGGGAGGGGAACGAGCACCAGGCTGTGCTGCTGATGCCGAGGCGCCTCCGGGTTGGAGCGGCCGAGGAAGAGCGCGAGCCGGCAGCGCGGGTGGCCGAGCCCGGTCGCCCACCACTTCTTGCCGTTCAAAACCAGCGCATGGCCCTCCTGTTCGATCGTCGCCGTCAGGTTCGTCGCATCCGACGAAGCAACCTCCGGCTCGGTCATGCAAAAGACCGAGCGGATCTCGGCCGACAGCAGCGGGGTAAGCCACGCCGCTTGCTGCGCAGGAGAGCCGTACTTGGCGAGCACCTCCATATTGCCGCTGTCCGGCGCATTGCAGTTGAAGATCTCGGGGGCGAGCACGCTGCGCCCCATCTCTTCGGCGAGGGGGGCGTACTCGACGGTCGAGAGCCCGGCTCCCAGCTCCGGATCGGGCAGAAACAGGTTCCATAACCCCGCCGCCCGAGCTTGGTGCTGCAGCTCCGCGATCTCCGGCGCCTCGGTCCAATGCGTCCAATCCGCCCCCGAACGAGCGATCGCCGAATCGACCAGCGCTTCCTCGACCGGCAGAATGCGCTCCGCGATGAAGGCGCGTACGCGCCCGGCGTAATCGAAGGCACGGGAGGTTGGGGCGAAATCCATGGGTGCTCCTTAGGGTGGCTTCGAGTCTATCGGCAACTGGCGCATCGAGACGGCAATCTTTTTCTGCGGCGTGTCATCCGGATTTTCACCCCCCGCGTAGAGGCGGATGAACACGCCGAATGAAACCAGAGAACCGAAACGAGAGGATCCCATGAAGAAGCTCACGTCCTTCGCACTGCTGGGAGTGCTGGCCGCCCTACCCGCCGCAGCCTCCAGCCACCGAGAAGCCCCCCTCATCACCGAAAGCCCAAAGGTGGACGGAACCGACTTCTACATGTTCAACAGCTACGAGCCCGGCCGGGCCGGGTTCGTCACCCTGATCGCCAACTACCTCCCGCTCCAGGACTCCTACGGCGGCCCGAACTACTTCTCGCTCGATCCGGACGCGTTCTACCGCCTCCACATCGACAACGGCGGGGACGGCGCCGAAGACATCTCGTTCCAGTTCAAGTTCAATACCGGTCTGCGTGACATCAAGCTACCGGTCGGCGACAAGCAGGTCTCGATCCCTCTCGAGTTCGCCGGTTCGGTCACCGTGCCCGGCGCCGCGGCGTTGAACACGCCCGAGACCTACACGATGTGGGTGGTCCGCGGCAGCTTCTCCGACCCGGCCCGCACGATGCAGCCGATCACCAACGCCGCCACCGGCAGCGCGCGCTTCGCCAAGCCGCTCGACAACGTCGGCAACAAGACCATCCCCGACTACACCGGCTACGCGAGTCAGTTCATCCATCCGATCAACATCCCCGGCTGCGGCGCCGGCCGCGTCTTCGTCGGCCAACGCAAAGAGTCGTTCGCGGTCAATCTCGGCGAGATCTTCGACCTGGTCAACCTGGCCAATCCGCTCGGACCGCGCGATGCGGTGGCGAGCACGATCGACGACAAGAACATCACCACCCTCGCGCTCGAAGTACCGGCTTCATGCCTCACCTCCGCGAGCAGCAGCGTAGTCGGTGGCTGGACCACGGCGGCCCTGCCGCGCAACCGGGCGCTCAAAGATGCGCCGGGGTTCGATCAGCCGGAAACCCAGAGCGGCGATTTCGTCCAGGTTTCGCGCCTTGGCATGCCGCTGGTCAACGAGATCGTGATCGGCTTGAAGGACAAGAACAAGTTCAACGCCGGCCGTCCGAACGCCGACGGCCAATTCGCCGACTACGTCACCAACCCGACCCTGCCCGAGCTGCTCGAGATCCTGTTCGGCTCGGCCGGAGTGCGCGCCCCGAACAACTTCCCGCGCACCGACCTGGTGGCGGCTTTCCTGACCGGTGTTGCGGGCCTAAACCAGCTCGGCGGCCCGGCCGAGATGGTGCGTTTGAACACCGCGATCGCAGCGACCCCGAAGGCGAGCCAGAACAATCTGGGCGTCCTCGGCGGCGACAACGCCGGCTTCCCGAACGGCCGCCGTCCAGGTGACGATGTCGTTGACGCCGAGCTCCGCGTCGCGATGGGCGTCCTCTGCCATGCCTTCCCCGGCACCTTCTGCAATCCGGCCGATGCGCCTTCCGGCAACCTGCCGTTCACCGACGGCACCCTCCAAGACGCGAGCCAGTTCGACGCGGTGTTCCCCTACCTGACCACCCCGATCCCCGGCTCGCCGCACGAGCTGTCCGGTCTGCAATAAAACGCGGACTCTCGCTACACTCTCGGGGCGGGCGAGTCGATCGCCCGCCCCTTTTGTTGTCACCCGAGCGCCTTTGGAGGACCCTGCCATGACCCGATCGCTCGCCCTCGTCCTCCTGCTCCTCGCGGCACTCCCCGCCACCCCACACGACTTCTGGATCGAGCCGACCGCGCTCGAACCGGCTCCGGGGGCGCAGGTGGGCGTCCGCCTACGGGTGGGGGAAGCGTTCGTGGGCGATCCGGTTCCGCGCAATCCCGGCCGAATCGAGCGCTTCACGATCATCGGCCCGAACGGCGAAAAGCCGGTGGTCGGTGTCGCGGGCGGCGAACCGGCCGGCTATGCGAGCGTCGGCCCGGCCGGGATCTACCAGATCGTCTATGACAGCAACCGCGCCTCGGTGAGCCTCGAAGCCAAGAAATTCGAGGACTACCTGCGCCTCGAAGGGTTGGAACGGATCCTCGATCTGCGCCAGAAACGGGGCCTTGGCGCAGTCCCGAGCCGTGAGGTCTATTCCCGCAGCGCCAAGGCGTTGCTAAGCGTCGGCGGCAGCTCCAGCACCGGCTTCGACCGGCCCGTGGGCCTGGAATTGGAGCTGATCGCGGAGAAGAACCCGTTCGAGATCAAGCCCGGCGGCAAGCTGCCGATCCGCCTGCTCTACCGCGGACAGCCCCTGGCCGGCGCCTTGGTGATCGCGATGCCTCATTCCCAGGCCGAGGCCGGAGCGCTCCGAGCCCGCACCGACGCGCAGGGCCGAGTCCGCTTCAAGCTCCCCCCGGCGCCCGCCGGTGGAGAGATCTGGCTGGTCAAAGCCGTCCACATGATCGAAGCCCCGAAAGACGCCAAGGACGCCGACTGGGAAAGTTTCTGGGCGTCGCTGGTGTTTCGGACGCGCGGCGTCGGAGCGTAGTAAGACAGGGGAGGGCGCCTCCCTAATCCACTCCCCAGCCCGCGCTGGTATGCTCTCGGTCGCTTTGAAGCGCCCCCAATTCCCGTGACCGACCCACTCGCAGAGATCCGCTCCCGCGCAGCGACCGCTCAGGCGGTGATTGTCCTCCCCGAAGGGGACGATCCCCGGGTCATCGCCGCGGCGGTGCGGGCTGGTGAGCTCGGGATCTGCCGTCCGCTCGTGATCGTGCCGCAGGGGGTGATTCTGGAACCTACGGCGCTCGCCCTCGAGCGGATCGATCCGGGGGCGGATCCCGATCTTCCGAGCCTCCAGGCGCTGCTCGCCGAACGCCTCGCCGCCCGGGGATTGACCGCCGCGGCGGCACCCGAGGCGGCAAGAAGGGTCCGCGATCCCCTCTATTACGCCGACCTGCTCGTCCTGTCCGGCCGGGCGGACGGCGCGGTGATGGGCGCCAAAGTCACCACGGCCGACACGCTCCGGGCTGCCCTGCGCACCATCGGCCCGCGCCCCGGCCTCGCGACCGTCTCCTCCTGCTTCCTGATGGCTCTGCCCGATGGCCGGTCGTTGATCTACAGCGACTGCGGCGTGGTTCCCGATCCCGATCCCAACCAGCTCGCCGACATCGCGGAAGCCGCGGCCGATAGCTGCCGCGTCCTGCTTGGGGTGGAACCCCGAGTCGCCCTGCTGTCGTTTTCCACCCACGGCAGCGCGAGCCATCCGCGGATCGAAAAAGTGCGCCGGGCGCTCGCCATCCTCCGCGCGCGGAACGTGGCGTTCGCGGTCGATGGGGAGCTTCAGGCCGACGCCGCGCTGGTCCCCGAGGTCGGAGCGCGGAAGGCGCCGGGAAGCGCGGTCGCCGGGCGGGCGAACGTGTTGGTGTTTCCTGATCTCGATGCCGGCAATATCGCTTACAAACTGACCGAGCGCCTCGCGGGCGCCCGTGCGGTCGGGCCGCTGCTCCAAGGGCTCGCCCGGCCGGTCAACGACCTGTCGCGCGGTTGCTCGATCGAAGACATCGTGGACGCGATGGCGGTGACGGCGCTCCAGGCCCGCGCCACCCACCCGAATTTTGGAGGCAGGAACGGATGAGAGTCCTGGTGGTCGGAGGCGGTGGACGGGAGCACGCGCTGTGCTGGAAATTGGCGCAGAGCCCGAAGCTCTCGCAACTCTATTGCGCGCCGGGTAACCCCGGGATCGGCGAGATCGCGGAGTTGGTGCCGATCGCGGTCGAGGAGATCGCCCGCCTGGTCGAGTTTGCCGTCGAGGCCAAGATCGACCTCACCGTGGTCGGCCCCGAAGTGCCGCTCACGCTCGGCCTCGCCGACGAGCTCACGAAGCGCGGGCTCGCCGTGTTCGGGCCGAGTCGGCTCGCCGCCGAGCTCGAAGGCTCAAAGGTCTTCGCCAAGCTGTTCATGGCGCGCCACGGCATTCCAACCGCCCGTTTCGCGCTCGCCCGAACGGCCGACGAGGCACGCGTCGCCCAAGCACCGTTCGGATTTCCGGTCGTGGTCAAAGCCGACGGCCTGGCCGCGGGCAAAGGGGTCTTGCTCCCCGCCGACGCCGTGGAATTCGAACAGGCTCTGCAGGCGATCTTTTCCGAGCGCCGGTTCGGCAGTTCGGGCGACCGGGTGGTGATCGAGGAGTACCTCCCGGGCGAGGAGGTCTCGTTCATGGGGCTGTCGGACGGCGTGCGGGTGCTGCCGCTCGCAACCGCGAAGGACTACAAACGGATCGGCGACGGCGACCGCGGCCCGAACACCGGGGGAATGGGCTGTCACAGCCCTTCGGGCATCCTCGGGGCTGCAGAGGCCACCGAGATGGTCGAAAGGGTTCTGCGGCCGACGATCGAGGGGATGGCCGCGGAGGGGCGACCGTTCGTCGGAGTGGTCTACGCCGGCCTGATGATCACGAGCGAAGGGCCGAAGGTGCTCGAATTCAACGCCCGCTTCGGCGACCCGGAAGCGCAGGTTCTGCTGCTGCGCCTAAAAGACGACCTGCTCGCGGTGCTCGCGGCAGGCGCTTCCGGCCGCTTCGAACGAGAGAGCCTGTCGTTCTGTCCCGAGGTGGCGGTCGCCCTGGTTCTGGCAAGCCCCGGCTATCCGGATCGACCGACCCTCGGCGAACCGATCCGCGGCCTCGACCGGGCGGGCGCGCTCCCCGCGGTCCGCATTTTTCACGCCGGAACCGCCCGGGTGAATTCCAACCTGGTGAGCGCGGGCGGCCGGGTGCTCAATGTCTGCGCGCTCGGCAGCGATCTGGCCGAGGCACTCGCCCGGGCCTATGTGGCCGCCGAATCGGTCGATTGGCCAGGCAAAGCCTTCCGGCGCGACATCGGCGGTCGGGTGCTTGCACGAACGAGCTTCGAGCGCTCGTGATAGTTTCTTAGCGCCAACTTTTCAACCGGCCGGAAACCAGGCACGACCGATGCCGCGAGCGAGCAACGTCAAATTGGCAGAGGCCGTGTGGTATCCATCCTGCAGGACTCGTCGGCAATGATGCCGAGCGAAGACGTTTCGAGGACGGACGATCGATGAGCGGTTGCGGCGGTTGCTCGTTCAAAGGCATGTCCACGGCGGTGGAGGACACCTTCGTCGGGGTCCGCTTCCGCGATGAGACCAATCTCACCCTCTGCGGCACGGGCGGTCGGATCTTCGCGCGCGGCGAGCGGGTGGTCGTCGATCTCGAATCCGGCCCGGCGTTCGGCCATGTCGAGCAGTCGCCAATGCCGGTGTTCAAACCGTGCCAGAAGTCGAGCGCCCGGCCGATTTTACGCCCCGCCGACGAGGACGACTTCGCCGCGTTCGACCGCCAAGAGGCGAGCCAAGTCGAAGGGAAGCACTACGCCCAAGAGCGCTCGCGGGCGCAGAAGCTCGACCTCAAGATCTCGCGCGTCGATTTCGCGCTCTCCGGCAAGAAGGCGACGTTCTATTTCACTTCCGAGGGGCGGATCGACTTCCGTCAGCTGGTGCGCGACCTGTCCGCGCGCTTCTCGGTCAAGGTGAAGATGATCCAGGTCGGAGCGCGCGACGAGGCGGCATTGCTCGGCGGTATCGGTGTCTGCGGGCGCACCCTCTGCTGCTCGACCTGGCTCAAGGATTTTCGACCGATCTCGATCCAGATGGCAAAAAGACAGAACCTCTCGCTCAACCCGTCGAAGATCTCGGGCCAGTGCGGACGGCTGCTCTGCTGCCTGGCCTACGAGGACGATCAGTACAAGACGCAAAATCCGGAACGCCGCTCCCCTACGGTGCCGAATTACGACGACACCGGAGCCTGATCACCGACCGTCGCGAGCTTCACAACCCACTATGGCTATTCGAAAACTGATCCGCCCCGACATGAACGAGATCAAAAAAGACACTCCCGCGCGCAGCCTCCGCCGCAAGCAGAGCCCTCCGGAGCAGACCAACGCCGAGGAGTTCTACTACCTCAAGCAGATGGCCGCCAAGACGCCGCTCGTGGTGATCCTCGACAACGACGAGGAGCTGCGCGGCTGGATCGAGTGGTACGACAAGGGGGCGATCAAACTGAATCGCCACAAAGGGCCGAACCTGCTGATCCAGAAGCACCACATCCGCTACCTGTTCAAGGAAGAGGAGCTGCGCGAGCAGCAGCGGACCCGCAGGAAGACCGCGGTGGTAGCCGGGACCGCCGAGGAATGAGCCCCTCCGGCGATCCCGGCCACCCCATCCTCGCCATCACCCAGGGCGATCCCGCGGGCATCGGCCCCGAGATCTTGCTGAAGCTCCTTTCGGGCCCGGCGCCCCGCGCCTGGCAGCCCTTGCTGGTAGCGGAGCGCGCGGCGCTCGAAGCGCTTCGCCCTAAGCTCCCCGATGCGCCCTGGGAGCGCCTCACCTACCTCCGTTCGTTGCCCAGCCGGGAGGAACTCGCCGCCTACGCCGATCCCGCGGGCGCGATCCCGGTGCTCGATCCGATCGGCGACCCGAAACGGCCGATCACGTTCGGTCGTTCCGGCGCGTACGACGCCGCGGGCGCGATGGCCGCGCTCGACGCCGGGATCGAACTCGCGCGCTCCGGCGCGGTCGACGCGCTGGTGACGGCGCCGATCGCCAAGAGCTCGATCGCAAAATTCCATCGCGCCGATTTCGTCGGCCACACCGACTATCTGGCCGAAGTCTGCGGGCTCGAACGCTACGGCCACGACTACTTGATGGCGTTTTTGGCCCCCGACCTCCAGGTGGCGCTGCTCACCGTCCACATGCCATTGCGCGACGCGATCGACGCGGTGACCCCCGTGGGCGTGCTCGAAGCGCTCCATTGCCTGAACCGCCATGCCGGGGGGAAGATCGCGCTCGCCGGTTTGAATCCGCACGCGGGCGAGGGGGGGCTGCTAGGGGCCGAGGACGAGGCGCTGCTCGCGCCGACCGTCGCCCAGGCGCGCCACCAGGGGCTCGACGTGCACGGCCCGGAGAGCGCCGATTCGCTGTTCGCCCGCGCCCGCCAAGGGGAATTCGACTGGGTGCTGGCGCTCTACCACGACCAGGGGCTGATCGCGGTCAAGACCGCCTGCTTCGGCCTCGCCACCAACTGGACGCTCGGCCTGCCGTTCCTGCGCACCTCGGTCGATCACGGCACGGCTTTCGGCATCGCAGGTCACGGCAAAGCCGACGCCGGCCCGCTCGAACACGTGGTCGAGACGACGCTCGGACTGATCGCCGGCACCCTGCCGCGCCGGTCGCCGCTGACGCCCGGTTCGTAGGACCGAAAATCCGGGATAATCCCGGCATGGCTACCGAGACCCCGCAACACCGATTGGAAATCGACCTGCGCACCGCCATGAAGGCGGGCGAGAAGGAGCGCTTGTCGACGCTCCGCATGCTGCTCACCGAGCTGAACAACGAGGCGATCAAAAGCGGTGAGGTCGACGAGGCCGGATTCGTCGTTCTGGTCCGCCGCGCGATGAAGCAGCGCGACGAGGCGGCCGAGCAGTTCACCAAGGGTGACCGCGCCGAGCTGGCCGCCAAGGAGCTGCGCGAGCGGGAGATCCTTTTCTCCTACCTGCCGGCGCAGGTGGACGAGGCGACGATCCGCGCCGCAGCCGAAGAGACTGCGGCGGCCCAGGGGCTCGCTCCCGGCGCCGGCATGGGGGTGCTCATGAAGGCGCTGCGCGAGCGGTTCGGCGCAGGCGCGGACGGCGCCACCCTGTCGCGGATCTGCAAAGAGGTCCTGGCGGGCCGCTGATGCGCAGATTTGTGATCGGCACCGCCGGGCACATCGACCACGGCAAGACTTCGCTCGTCCGGGCGCTCACCGGCATCGACTGCGATCGCTGGGCGGAGGAGAAGGCGCGCGGGATCACGATCGATCTCGGCTTCGCCCACCTCTCCCGCGGCGACACTCAGATCGGCTTCGTCGATGTCCCCGGGCACGAGCGCTTCCTGCACAACGCGCTCGCCGGACTCGGCGGCATCCGCGCGATGCTCCTGGTGGTCGCCGCCGATGAGGGGGTGAAACCGCAGACCCGCGAGCACCTCGCGGTCTGCTCGCTGCTCGGCATTCCACACGGCCTGGTCGCCCTTACCAAGATCGATCTCGTAGCCGAAGACCTTCGCGAGCTGGCCCAACTCGAGGTGGAAGAGCTGCTCACCGGCACTCCGTTTGCCGGGGCGCCGATCCTGCCGGTTTCGAGCACCACGGGAGAAGGGATCGCCCAGCTGGAGGCGGCGATCGTGGCTCTCGCTTCGAGCGCCGCCTACGAGCCTTCGGTACTCGGCGCGGCACCCGGCGCAACCGGCGACGCGAGTGAATCGGCCGGACCGGCGCACTCCCTCCCCCGCTTGCCCACCCGGCTGCCGATCGATCGCGTGTTCCATTTGAAGGGCCTCGGCGTGATCGTCACCGGTACGCTCGCAAGCGGTGCGATCCGCACCGGCGACCCGCTCGAAGTCCTCCCCGGTGGCGAGCGCGTGCGGGTGAGGAGCATCCAGGTCCATGGCGAAGCGCGCGAAGTGGCCGAGGCGGGAGAGCGGACTTCGCTCCAGATCGCCGGCCTGCCGCTCGAAGCGCTCTCGCGCGGGTTGACGCTGATCGAGCCCGAAACGTTTGGCGCGGGCGCGCGGCTGCTGGTCCGGTTCGAGCTGCTGCCCGATGCGCCCGCCCCCCTCTCCGGTTTCGTGCCGATCCGCTTCCACCTGTTCGCGAGCGAGGTGTATGGGCGCATCCGGCCGCTCGACCCGGGGGAGTTCGCGCCCGGCGAACGGGGCCTCGCGGAGATTCGCCTCGCGGCACCGGTCGTGGCACGGCGCGGCGATCGCTTCGTGGTCCGCCGTCCCTCGCCCGCGGCGACGCTCGGCGGCGGCGAGATTCTCGATCCGGCATGGCGCCCCTACCGCGGCAAGCTGCTCCCCCCGGCGCTCGCAGCGCTGGGGGCCGGCGACCTTCCCGCGGCGCTCGGTTTCTGGGTGTTGGAGGCGGGCGAGCGCGGCGCGGAGATCGACGATCTCGCGCGGCGGCTAGGGGTTCGCGCGAGCGCGATCGAACCGGACCTGCGCAAGCTGACGAATCAAGCCAAGCTGCTTGCGGTGCCGGCCGGTCCCGGGCGCGGCCGGCGCTTTCTCGCTCCCGCTACCTACCAGCGGCTCGCAGAGCGGGCGGCCCGAGTGCTCGCCGAACATTTCAAGCGCGATCGGCTGGCGATCGCGATCGGAAAGGCCGACGCGGTGCGACGGATCGTGCGCGGCCGCGGCGCCGAGCTCGCCGACGTCTACCTCGATTGGCTGGGCAAACAGAAGATCCTCCAGGTTTCGGGCGATCAGGTGACGCTTCCGGGGCGCGGCTCGCAGCTGACCGCGGAAGAGTCGGACCTCTCGACCCAGGTGCTCGCCCGGTTCGATGCCGGCGGCCTCGCCCCACCTTCGCCGGGCGACGTGGGGCAGGCGCTCTCCGCCAAGCCACAGATCGTGGACGGGGTGATCCGCCACCTGGTGGCCAAGGGTGAGATTATCAAGCTTCCCTCCGGGCTGATCCTCGCGGCGTCCGCGGTCGCCGAGCTGAAACGCCAACTGCTCGCGACCGGCTGGCCGCGGTTCACCGTCGGTCAATTCAAGGACCATTTCGGCCTGTCGCGCAAATGGGCGATCCCGCTGCTCGAACACCTCGATTCGACCGGCGCCACCCGCCGGATGGGCGACGAACGGATGGTGGTTCGTAAGGAAGGCGCTTGACGCTCGGTGCGTTGTAACCTAGAAGGAGAGAACTCGACATGCCAACCATCGCCGTGCTCGGCGCGTCATCGAACCGGAACAAGTTCGGCAACAAGTGCGTCCGCGCTTTTGCCCATGCGGGCTACCAGGTGTTTCCGATCAACCCGACCGAAAAAGAGATCGAGGGATTCCCCGCGTTCGCCCAACTCGCCGACGTCCCCGGGCCGCTCGACCGGATCAGCGTCTACCTGCCGCCACAGGTCACGCTCGAATACCTCGACGACATCGAAGCGAAAGGCGCAGGCGAGATCTGGCTCAACCCGGGAGCCTACGACGCCGCAGTCCTTGAAGAAGCCCGGCGCCGCAGCCTCCCCATTCACCCCGGCTGCAGCATCGTGGACATCGGCCTGTCGCCTTCGATGTTCGGAGCGTAAAGCGTGCTGGCCTATTATTCGACCCAGTCGTTCCTCTCGTGGTACTTAGGCCACCATTTCTATGGCGGCAGCCATTGGGTCTGGGCGGCGCGCCCGTACTATCCCTATGGAGAGAGGAATCCCAAATCGTCGAACCCTTACCTGGTCTACGGCGACCTCTACCAGCCTTGGAAAGATAGCGACAACTTCGACAAGTTTGTGTCGCAGAACCGGGTCAATCTTCGACGCGGGGTGGTCGCAAAGCGGAAGTCCGGAGCGCTCCCTCATGCCCTCGGCCGAAAACTCGAGAGAATTTGCGAGAAAGTGGACATCCTCTTCTTCTACCCGCTGGTCTATCGCTTTGACCTGGATATGATCGCCCCGGGTCGGTGGACGTTCTCTGGCTCGGCCCTCGCCGGCTCGACCGAAGTGCTGGTGAAGGATCTCGCCGAGTCGGAATTTTCGATCTTGTTTTCCGATTTCGAGAGCGACGGGGACTTCAACAAATTGGCACGCGACACGTCCCTCTCCTCCAAGGACGCCCTGGACCTGCTGCTCGGGAGGTGTTGAGAATGGCCGATCAAGGTTTCTATCTGCCAGCCCCCGTTCGCTTCGTCGAACCTTCTGATCGCGACCTCGCGCAGCTGCAAAGAGACGCGGAGTTGCGCAGCGCCTACATCGACGGCCTTTGCTGTCTCCACGGGCTGCTGATCGGATACGCGCCGGACTATGGGCCTCACGGCCCGGGCGAAGGAGATTTCTCCGCCGAAACGCTGGATTCGCTTCTCGCCGGCGAAAGTGGACCTGCCCCGGCTGCGCTCCTCGGCCCCAACGTTCGGGCGGCGTTTCAGCTGCGTGAACGCGCCCAGGGCATAGTGATCTCCGAGGCACTCGCCAGAACCGAGCCTGTTGAGCGCTCGATCGCGCGCTACTTGGACGGCGTCATCTCGACCTTCAATCTGGTCCGCACGTTCGACGGAGGCTGGGGCACCGAGTCGTAGCGGCCGGATTCTCCCACCTCCATGCGTAAAGTAATCTTCGTCAAGTACTACGACAAGGGTTCGACGGTGATGGCCGGCGATCAGATCGCCGAGGCGTTGAGGGCTCGTGGGCAGGAGGCGTGGTCGGTCTATCCCGACGAGGTGCGCGAGGTGCGCGATGCCATTCTGGTGTTCATCAAGACGTCGCGCTGGTGGCATCTCGCGCAGGCAAAGCGAAACGGCAATCGGACCGTCCTTGATGTCCATGACACCGTGGTGTTCAAACGGCGGATCAAGAACCGATTCCTGTTCGATGGATTGATCTGGAAGAACCGGCGGCAGATCGACGATTTCGGCCGCCCGGGGCAGAAGAACCGGATCATTCACCACCAATGGGACCCGCGTTACGAGCCCAACCGGCTCGACGGCGGCGCGCTGCGGATCGGCTACTTCGGGCTCGCCCGGTCGTTTCAGCTCTGGGGCCGGCTGCCGGGGGTCGATTGCTACGACGACGACTACTTCCAGAGCGCGCTCGACTACAACTGCCACCTTTCGGTGCGCGAGCCGGGGCCTGAGTTCCTCTACAAACCGAACTGCAAAGTTTCGACCGCGGCGGCCTGCGGAGCCAACTTGATCACCACGCGCGACGAGAGCGCGATCGAGCTGCTCGGCGAGGACTACCCGTACTATGTGGTCTCTTCGGCCGCGGCCGACGTGCTCGCGGGGATCGAAAAAGTGCGCGCCACCTTCGGCGGCCCCGAGTGGCAGTTCGGGCTCGAAACGATGCGCGCGGTGCGCGAGCAGACCTCGATCGATCGGGTGATCGACGATTACCTCTCTTACTTCGCCGAGCTAGGTTGAAACCCCGCGCCGGCTCGACTTTTACGCAATCCCAAGGAGCTTCGCATGGCCGTCGAGATCACCGGCAAATACATTGGCAACCTAAAGATGGAATTGACCCACGGTCCTTCGGGCGCGATCCTCCTCACCGCGGCACCGGTTGACAACAAAGGGGACGGCAGCTCGTTTTCGCCCACCGACCTGGTCGCCGCAGCGCTCGGCTCGTGCATGGTGACCACCATGGCGATCGTCGCCGAACGGGACGGCATCGCGGCGGAGGCCTTCACCTTCCGGATCGAGAAGCACATGGCGAACGACCCGCGGCGGATCGGCGCGCTGCCGGTCGATATCCAGATGCCCCAGGGCCTCACCCCCGACCAGCGGACCAAGCTCGAACGGGCCGCCCACCACTGCCCGGTCCACCGGACGCTGCTGCCCGAAGTGGACAAGACGGTGACGTTCGTCTATCCGGACTGATCCCTAGCGCGCCCTAAGCGCCGCTCCCACTCGCTCGCAACTGTGGGGCGCAATGCCATCGCAATGCACCCCACAGCCACGCCTCTGAAACGGTCCGGCCCCTACTTTCGGACTACCGAGTAGGGAAGCGAAAGATCCTTGGACAGCACGCTCCAGACCTTGTAGACCCCGAGCATCGGCACATCGCCGGACGTCCTGACCTGCATGTAGGCGGTCACCGCATCGTACTTGAAATCAACATGGTGGCCGATCCGCTGCGCAGGGACCAACACCCGGAGCGCTTTGCCCTGGAGCGTTACGGCGTAGCCGGGCGAATCCATGTACATCGGCATCTTTGGCGCAGTCGGCGGCAGGACGACGGCGTCAGCCGGCTTGAACTCCTTGACGGCAAGTCCGCCCGCCACCCGCTTGTCTTCGACCAGCACCACCCAGTGCGTGTGGTAGACCAAGCCGTCATTGTCGTAGCGGCCGTCGTTGTTCTCGTCCCAGAGCGGCGAGTCGTCGAAATCCGGATGCGACGTCACGGCGAGGGCGACGATTCCGGATGTCGGGCCGAATCCGACGTCCTCCGCGCGGAGCGTGGTCGGAAAGACATAGCCAAGCACCGGAGCGCCATCGAGCTGCCCTTTCGCCTGAGGGAGAGTGCCGCCGGCCTTCCCCGCCACGGACTGCTCGAAGACGAGCAGATCGAGGTCCGCGAGGTATTGCACCTGCGCGCCAGTGAGGACGAAATCGGCAGAGCCGTCGCCGGGAACCGACGCCGCGGCCTCGGGTTCGACAGCACCCGCCACACCGATCGGGGTCGACAGGACGAGCGCCAGGCTCAGCGGGAGAATGCTCTTCAGGGTCATCGTTACGGACCTCCAGAATCGAATCGGTTTTAATTAGGACTCCTAACCAAAAAGAATAGATCCGCTGACTGATCTCGTCAAGAGGCAGTCAGTAGTTGATCGTCGTGCTCCGACGCGATACTTTGGAGTCCGAACGATCCCCGAGCCGCGGATTGCCACACTGCGGAACGGGAACGGGGTCATCCGATGAAGGCCAAGAGAGAGAGCCCGAATTCTTTTCCGGCGGAACCGCCCGTGCCCGAACGGGTGGTCGCAGGCTTGGCGAAGATCGGGCTCGCGTTGCGCAGCCAAGGTTGGCAGGAAGCCGGTCGGCGGGGGCTCACACCGACCCAAGCGCAGATTCTCCGGCTGCTCCCTCCCCCTTCGGAGCAGGGGCTCCGCCTCGGCGAAGTCGCCGACGCGCTCGCCGTTACGCCCGCCACAGCGAGCGATGCAGTCCGCTCGCT
Source organism: Holophagales bacterium (assembly GCA_031404815.1). GTDB lineage: Bacteria > Acidobacteriota > Thermoanaerobaculia > Multivoradales > UBA5704 > DASYKS01. The sequence goes on from JANNIH010000145.1 coordinate 65,530, forward strand.
GATCGAGAAGGGGTTTGTGCGCAAGTCGCGTTCGGGAGCCGATCGACGGGCCGTCGAGCTCTACTTGAGCCCGGCCGGCAGACGCGAGCTCGACCAGGTCGCCGGGCTTCCAGACTTCCTGCTCGCAGGTGTCGAGGCGCTCGACGAGGAGGAGACGGAAGCCTTCCTCCGCAGCCTGATCAAGGTCATCCGGACGCTACAGGAGGCCGAGATGATCCCGGTCTCACGGATGTGCGTTACCTGCCGATTCTTCCGCCCCTACGCATATTCCGACCCGGCACGACCGCATCACTGCGCATTCGTCGACGCGCCATTCGGCGATCGAGATCTCCGTCTGGAATGCCCGGATCACGATCCGGCCGATCCGGATTCCGCGGCGAAAACCTGGGCGCGGTTCTCCTCAAGAGCCACGCACGAAGCTACGGGCCTTTGAGCGCCTCGGCCGCCCGCTCGAGCTCCCGCCAAAGTCCGGCGGCGTTCTGGGCTCGCTTTCCTGAACGGCCGGGCCCGCCGAGCCAGCCGTCCGCGAGCCGGGCGAATAGCTCGTCGCGCCGGGCGCGGTTCCTTCGGCCGAGCTCGATCAGTCCGCTTTCGACCGGGCGGCGGCGGGCGGCGGCGAGATCGGCCGCTGGCCGCTCGGCGAGCGCCAGATCGAACAGGCGCCGCGCACGCTCCGCGCCGGCCTCCGCCGCGGCGCCCGCCAGGGTTTGCTCCAGAACGTGGGCGTCGTGCAGCTCGCCCAGAAGCTCCTGGAGCTGTTTGAGCCGCTTCGCCGCGGTGCGCGCTTCGGCACATTCCGCGGCGAACGGTTCGAGCAGATAGCGAATCCGCTTCGCCGTGATCCGCGCCCGGTGTCCGCCCTCTTCGTCGTCCGCCGAACCGATCGCGGCCAGCTCCTTGGCGATCCGTTGCGAGAGTTCGTCCAGCTCGGCCGCGGCGACCTCGCCGAGGCGGCTCGCCTGCGGGTTCGCGTCGAGCCGCACCTCTCTGCGATAGACCGACAGCCGCTCTCTGAAGCGCTCGGCGAGCGGCTCGAAATCCTCCTCGATCCGCTCGGCGATTTCGCCATAGGCGCGTTCGCGCACCGCAGCGAGCCGGAACCGGAGCCACCGATGACCCGGCCGGGCGGTGGTCGCCAGAGGTGCGGCCTCGGATTGCACGACAGAATCGAGCCAGGCGAGAGCCACTTCGGCGTCGCGCCCTTCGCCGGTCGCGTCCGCGAGCGCCTTGAGCCTTGTTGCGAGCTTTTTGCCAACGCTCTTGCCGAGCACCTGGCGGTAGGAGCGAAGCGTGCTGCGCAGGCGCCTCAATCCAACCCTAAAGTCGTGCAGCGCCTCGGTATCGTCCGGATCGGCGAGTCGGCTCTTGGCCATCGTCGCCTGGTCGAGAAAGCCGAGCGCCAGCCGGCGCGCCCCTTCGTCGGGATCGCGCTCGGCCCAGAGGACCAACGGGGGCACGGGCGATGCGGGCGGCTGCATGGGTTCGGAGTTTGCGGTCATTTTCCCCCCTCCTTCTTGGCCGCACCCAGTTCGCGCAGCAGCCCGGGCGGCAACACCCAAGATAACTTGCCCGCCCCCGCTTCGACCCGGCCCGGAAAGGCAACACACGCGGCGCCCCCCTTCCGGAACGGGTGGAACGGGCGGGGCGCGCCGACCAACCGGGCGAGCAGGGCGGAGAGATCCGGCTCGTGGCCGACCAGCGCGATCGGATCGGCGCTCTGCAAATCGAGCCAGGCGAGCAGCTCGTCGATCTCCGCGCCCGGGCGCAGCTCGTCGATTTCGCGCAGGGCCGGCCGGAGCCGAGACTCCGCGTAGGCCTCTTCCAGAATCAAGCCGGTCGCGACGGCACGGACGAGCGGACTGGTCGCGAGCAGCTCGATCGAAGGAACGACCGCGCGCAAGCCCCGGGCGGCACGCCGCATCTTCTTCTTCCCCTCGTCGGTGAGCGGGCGCAGGTCGTCGGCCGACTCGTCGGCACCGGCAGGAGCGAATTCGGCCCGGTCGCGGGCGATGGCATGGCGGATCAGCAGGAGGTTCATCAGGGTTCCCTTCGGTCGATGCTCCTCCTAACGTCCGAGGCCCAGCTCGTCGAGCGACTTCACTTCCAAGATCCGGTCGGTCAGGCCGCCCAACTCGTCGAGCGAATCGATCGCCTGGACCTGGTGCCGAACCACAGGGGGAACCTCTCCGAACCGCTGACCGAGCTGGCGCAGCAAGGTGCCGCGGAGACGCTCCAAACCCTGGTGGAGGCCTTGCTCCAGGCCTTGCTCCAGGCCAAGAACCACTCCCTCTTCGAGATATTTCTGCCGATACTCCGCTTGCATCCGCTCAGCCCATGTCATTTCCATCGCTTCGACCTCCGGGTTCTCTTCGGCTTGGCGCAGCGCGGCGTACTGTTCCGCATCGCGCCCTGCCAATTGTAGGTAAGTTTCCACGCTGTTGGCTAACAGAAATCGCTCGACCTCGGTCACGGGAGCGGTGGCGATCTTCCGCAGCAACTCCAACTTCAGCCGGGCTCGGCCCATCTTGCCCGCCCGGCTGAGGGCGGCGAGCGCCCAAGCGAGCGGCTCCGATCGGTCGAGCAGGGTCTTGGCCGGCAGCCTCGACAGGCCAAGCGACAGATAGTTGAAGCGGTGGATCTCCCGCTCGAACACCCGCTCGATGGCGTCGGTCCACAGGGCACCGGGCGGGCCACCGTGCAGGAAAACGACGACCGACACCACCGGCCCGGGGTGGCGCAGGTAGAGAAAGTGCGAATAGCGCGCGACGCGGCGACCGATCTTGCCGCCGAAGCTCTGCTCAATCTCCACATGAACTCGAATCTTTCGCCCGCCCGCGCGATCGGGGATCTCAGCCAGCAGGTCGACCTCCCGCCGCTCGCCTTCGGGCAGATCGTGAAATGCCTCCTTGTCTAGGAAGGTGACACTTCCTGGACCGAGGCTCCCGACCAGGCGAGCCGCGAGGTCGGGATCGAGCAGGAACAAAAAATCGGGAAAAAAGGCGCGAAACAGGTCCTTCCACAGCTGGTCGTGACTCGTCATAGCGGCACGTACTTCCTACCGCCTAAGAGAAGTAAAGCGCCCCCCTCAACCTTACAGTTCGAGCCGAGAACCTTGAGGACGGGACGCCGCCGGCCTCTGAGCGAGTATTCCTACCCCCCTTTCACCGGAACGATCGGCCCGGCGAGGCCCTCGTCGCGGCGATCGAGCCAGGGGGCGAGCAGCCAGGCTCCGCCATAGGCGACGATCGTGCCGAGGACGACCAGCCAGGTCCAGCCGAGCGGCACGATCTTCTTCTCGGACAGGATCAGGAGGGTGAGCATGATCGCCGCGCTTAAGGTCATCGCGATCAGGTTCGCGCGGTTCGCCCGCCGCCGGGTGGTCAAGCCGAGCAGGAAGACCCCGAGCAGCGAGCCGAACGTGACGCCGCCGATCTTGAACGCGAGCCAGAGGATCTGATCGAACGAGCTGAACCAGAACGCGAGCAGCGCGAGGATGAACCCGAAACCGACGATGCTCGCCCGCGAAGCGCGCAGGTAGTGGGCGTCGCCCGCGGGCCGGCCGAGCCATTCGCGGAAAGGCTGGTAGATGTCGGTGACGAACGAGGTGGCGAGCGCGGCGAGCGGCGAGTCGATGCTCGCGAGCACGATCGAAGAGAGCAGCAGCCCGCGCAACCAGCTCGGCATGACGTTGCCGATGAAGTGGGGAAAGATGGTCTCCAAGTTCGCAGGCAGCGGCTCGGCCGGATGCTGGCCATAGAAGGCGAAGAGGGCGGTGCCGATCGACAGGTGGATCGCGAGCACGCCGAAGCTCACCACGGTGGTCCATAGCATCGTCTTCTGGCTCGATCTGCGGGTCTCGACGGTCAGCAGACGCTGCATCAGATCCTGGTCGGTGCCGAATCCCGCCATCGAGCCGAAAAGGCCGTTTAAGAGCGCGATCCAGACGATGTTCGGATCGGAGAAGAATTTCCGCGCGAAGCCTGGGTCGGAGAGCGCGGGACCCCAATTGAACAGGCTCAACTTGCCGGCCGGCTCGGCGAGCGCCACCACGCCGGAGAAACCGCCGTCGATCCGCGACAGCAGAAAGATGAGCGTTGCCACCCCGCCCACCACGATCACCAACGCCTGGATGACGTTGGTCCAGATGACCGCCCGCATGCCGCCGAGCCCCATGTAGAGAATGCTGACCAGAATGAACCCGCCGATCACCGGCGCGATCGGCCATCCGAGCAGCACGGAAACCGCGAGACAGGCCGCTATTAAGCGCACGCCGGACCCGAGCAGCCGGGTGACGAAGAAGAAGATCGCCGCGGTGCTCTGGGTGAGCCGACCGAAGCGGCGCCCGAGGAATTGGTAGATCGAGGTGCAGTCGAACTTGTAGAACGCCGGGATGAACAGGAACGCGATCGCGAGGCGGGCCGCGATCGAGCCGAAGAAGATCTGCAGGTACTGCCAGTTCTCGCGGAACGCGGTCGCCGGCACCGCGATGATCGTGACCGCGCTCACCTCGGTCGCGACGAACGCCAAGCAAGCCGCCCAGGCCGGAATGCTCCGTTTGCCGAGGAAGAATTCGGAGGTCGAGGTCTGCCGCCGCTCGAACAGAACGCCGATCCCCACCATGGTCAACAGAAGAGCGGCCAGGACGCCAAAGTCCTGCCAGCCGATCAGGGCCTCCCCTGTAAGTAGGCTCATTGATGCGCACTTCCTTTCCCGGAGTCGGGAAAGCTTCGCACATCGGTGGGGGTGGTAGGGCCTCACCACTCTCGGACTCCGACCACCTGTCCGCCGGGCTCGGCGGTACCCGAGAGGACGGCGCCCGGGCGCGGGCAAAAACCGACTTCGCCCGGTCTGCGCGCCATTCTTCTCTCGACCCGAAGCCCCGGCGCGAGGGCTGCTACAATGCCGGGCTCGATATGGATACCTTCCTTTCCACCACCGTCCTCCTCGTGCGCAGGAACGGCCGCGTCTGCCTGGCGAGCGACGGGCAGGTGACGATGAACAACAGCACCATCGTCAAATCCGGCGCCAAGAAAATCCGCCGTACGGGCAAGGGGCAGGTGCTGGTCGGCTTTGCCGGCGGCACCGCCGATGCGCTCGCCCTCTTCTACCGCCTGGAAGAGAAGCTCGACGAGCATGGTGCGAATCTGGAGCGCGCGGTCGTCGAGCTGGCCAAGGATTGGCGCACCGACCGGGCGATGCGGCAGCTGCAAGCGGTGATGATCGTCACCGACAAAGAGAAGAGCTTCCTGATCTCGGGCACCGGTGAACTCCTCTCACCGGATGACGAGGACGGAATCTTAGCCATCGGCTCCGGCGCCAACTTCGCTCTCTCCGCAGCCCGGGCGCTGGTGCGGATGACCGATCTGCCGGCCGTCGATATCGTCCGCGAAGCGATGAAGATCGCGAGCGAGATCTGCGTTTATACCAATGACCGGCTCACCCTTGAAGAGCTCTAGGACCCAAAAGATGGCTACCCCCCTGACCCCCGACGCGCTGCCGGCGCTGTCGCTCGACAACCTCACCCCGCAGCAGATCGTCGCCGAACTCGACAAGTATGTGGTCGGCCAGAAGGCGGCGAAGCGGGCGGTGGCGATCGCATTGCGCAACCGCTGGCGCCGCCAGCAGCTCGCAGCCGAGATCGCCGAAGAGATCACACCCAAGAACATTCTGATGATCGGGCCGACCGGCGTCGGCAAGACCGAGATCGCCCGGCGGTTGGCAAAGCTCGCGCGCGCGCCGTTCTTGAAGGTCGAGGCGAGCAAGTTCACCGAGGTGGGCTACATCGGCCGCGACGTCGAGTCGATGGTCCGCGACCTGGTCGAGATCGCCGTCAGCATGGTCCGCGAAGAGCGCCGGGAAGCCGTGCGCGATTTGGCGATCGTGCGCGCCGAGGACCGTCTGCTGCAGCTGCTGGTGCCGCCGCGGCCGGTTTCGTCCTATCTCCATCCGCGCGAGACCGACGATGACGAAGACGAGATGGCGAAAACGCGCGAGAAATTTCGCACCAAGCTCCGCGCCGGCAAGCTCGATACCCGGATGGTCGAGGTCGAAGTCGAAGAGGCGGGCCCGAACATGGACATGTTCGCCACCCAGGGGGTGGAAGAGGTCGGCACCAATTTGAAGGACATGCTGCCCGGCTTGTTCGGCCGCAAACGCCGCCAGCAGCTGACGGTACCGGAGGCGCGGGTTGTCCTGGAGCAGCAGGAGGCCGAGAAGTTGATCGACCGCGCCGCTGTCTCGCGCGAGGCGCGGAACCGGGTGGAACAGGGGGGCATCATCTTCCTCGACGAGATCGACAAGATCGCCGGCCGTGAAGGTGGGCGGGGACCGGACATCTCGCGCGAGGGGGTCCAGCGCGACCTGCTGCCGATCGTTGAAGGGACGACCGTCTCGTCGAAATACGGGATGGTGAAGACCGACCACATCCTGTTCATCGCGGCGGGGGCGTTCCACGTCAGCAAGCCGTCGGATCTGATCCCCGAGCTGCAAGGGCGCTTCCCGATCCGGGTCGAGTTGCACGCCCTCTCCGAGAACGATTTCGTCCGCATCCTCACCGAGCCTGAGTCCGCGCTCACCAAGCAGTACATCGCGCTGCTCTCGGCCGAAGGCTTGGGCATCAGCTTCACCGAAGACGCGGTGGCCGAGATCGCCCGGATGGCGGTCGAGGTCAACGCTTCGACCGAGAACATCGGCGCCCGCCGTCTGGCCACCCTGATGGAGCGTCTCCTCGACGAGATCTCCTTTGCGGCGCCCGACATGGCAGGCCAGCAGCTCACCCTCGACGGCGGGAACGTGCGCACGACGCTCTCCGACATCGTCAAGAACCAGGATCTCTCGCGCTATGTCCTCTAGCCAGATGTCGCCACGCGTCTCCTGTCGCCTCCCGCTCCGCACCTTTGGAGCGACGCTCGCCTTGGCTCTCACCCTCGGGGCTTGCGGCAAACAGGGTCCGCCGCTCCCTCCGCTCCGCTCGGTGCCGGCGCCGACCCAGGATCTCTCGGTGCGCCAGCGCGGCGGCCAGCTGTTGCTCGAATTCACCTACCCGACCGCGACGCCTGGAGGCCAGGCGCTCGGCGGGATCTCAGGCGTCGAGGTGTGGGAGGCGGCGCGGCCGGTGGCGGTAGTGGCTGCGGGGGCCGAGGTGGCGGCGGTCGCGCCGATCGCTGAGGAGACCCCTAAACTCGAGGCTCCGGCGGCAGGGACCCAAGGGACTGCAACGACAGAAACAACAGCGGCGACGACGGTGGCTCCTGCGCCTGTTGTGGAGGCGGGGCCTGCGGCTCTCGATCCTCGGGAGTTCACTCTCGCGAGTAAAAAGGTGATGACGCTCGCTGCGGCGGATATCGGGGCGGCGACGCTCGGCGAGAAGGTGCTGCTGGCGCTGCCGATCGGCGCGGCCGAAGCGGGTGCGGTGGTGCGCCATTTCCAGGTCCGAACGGTCGGCCCCTTGGGCGACCGCTCGGAAGCCTCGAACATGACGAGGATCGTGCCGCGCAAGCCGCCACCCCCTCCGGTCGAGATCGTGGCGACGCCGCGCGCGGCCGGAATCGACCTGGCGTGGCAGCCGGTCGAGGGAGCTCTCGGCTATCTGGTCTATCGGCGCGACGCGGCGGTCAAGAGCTACGGCAAACCGCTTCAGGCCGTGGTCGCCCCGGCGGCGGGTGCATCCGACGCGACGGCCCAGCTCGGCGCGAGCTACATCTATGCGGTAACCACCGTCGCTCATCGGGCGCCGTTGGTCGAGAGCGCGATCCAGAGCGAGCGCGAGGTGCGCTACGCCGACCGCTACCCACCGCCCCCGATCTCAGAGCTGGTGGCGCTCGCCGAGCAGGGACAGGTGCGGTTGATTTGGACGGCGAGCGAGGCTTCCGACCTCGCCGGCTACCGGATCTATCGGCGCCTTGGGGACGATCTACGCCGCCTGAATATCGAGCCGGTGGCGACCACGGAGTTCACCGATCCGAGCGTCGCTTCCGGTCGAACCTACATCTACCGGGTGGTCGCGGTCGACCGGTCGGGCAACGAAAGCGAAGCGCGGGAGATCCCGGCGACCACCCGTTGAGGGCCTGGCCGGTGACACGGTGGCGATCCGGTTTTACAAGCTCTCGGGCAGCGGTAACGACTTTATCGCCCTGGTCGAGCCCGAGAGTGTGCCCACTTCCGAGGAGATCCGCGCCTGGTGCCGCCGCGGCATCTCGCTCGGCGCGGACGGGCTGATCGTGATCCGCCGCGGCTCCGTCTCCGGAGAGCGCGGCCCCCTCGTCTTGATGAGCTACTGGAACGCCGACGGCCATCCGGCCGACCTCTGCTTGAACGGCACCCGCTGTGCCGCTCGGCTGGCGTTTACGCTCGGATGGGCCGATTCGAACGCTCCCACCGTTGCGGAAACGTCCCTCACGATTCGCACCGACGCCGGCACCTCGATTGCAAGGCGTGAACCCGGTGAGAGAATTGCACTCGATCTGCCGTTCTCGGAATCGCCCCCAAGGGCGGTCACCCTCTACGCCCTCGGCGCCCTCCATGAGGCGCACTCGGTGACCGTCGGCGTCCCCCACCTCGTCCTGCTCTGGCCGGGGAGTTTGGCGGACGTACCGATCGAGACGCTCGGGCCGCCGTTGCGCCATCATCCGGCGCTGGGGCCCGCCGGTGCGAACGTCAACTTTGTCCGCTTTCCCCCGGAAGGAAATCGCCACCGCATGGAAATCCGTACGTTCGAGCGTGGTGTCGAGGGCGAGACGCTCTCCTGCGGCACCGGCGTGCTCGCCGCGGCCACGGTGGGATTGGCCCTAGGGTTCGCCGAGCTGCCGCTGGCCGTCTTCACGCAGAGCGGCTTCGAGCTCGAAGTGAGCGCTGCCTCCTCCGTCGGCTCGCCACAGAACCGCTGGTCGCTCTCCGGCGATGCGCGCCTGATCGCCCAGGGGGAGCTAAACCCGCAAGCCGGCGCCTCGCCTCCCGCTCCGCCGTGGGGAAATCCGGCATGACCTACACCTCCGACTCGGCTCAGACCTTCCTCCCCGTCGATGAGCAGATGCTTCTGCTCGGCCGCGGCGTCGTCGATCTGATCGACGAGGCGCAGCTGCGCAGCAAGCTCGAGCGCTCCCGGAAATCGGGCCGCCCCTTGACGATCAAGGCGGGGTTCGATCCCTCTTCGCCCGATCTCCACCTCGGCCATACGGTCTTGTTGCGCAAGATGCGCCATTTCCAGCGGCTCAGGCACCGCGTGGTCTTTCTGGTCGGGACCTTCACCGCACGGATCGGCGATCCAACGGGGAAGAAGACGACCCGGCCGCAACTCACCTCCGAGCAGGTGGCCAAAAACGCCCAGACCTATCTCGAACAGGTCTACCGCATTTTGGATCGCGAGCTGACGGTGGTCGACGAGAACGGCCGCTGGCTCGACGCGCTCGGCGCCGATGGCATGGTCCGCCTGGCCGGTCGCTACACGCTCGCCCGCATGATGGAGCGCGACGATTTCCGCACCCGCTTCCAGACCCACCAACCGATCTACCTGCACGAGCTGCTCTATCCGCTCGCCCAAGGGTACGACTCGGTGGTGCTCAAAGCCGATGTCGAACTCGGTGGCCACGACCAGATTTTCAATCTGCTGGTCGGCCGCGACCTGATGAAAGAGGAGGGGATGGAGCCACAAGTGGCGCTCACCGTACCGCTCCTGGTTGGCACGGACGGTGCAGAGAAAATGTCGAAAAGCTTGGGCAACGCGATCGCACTCGAGGATTCGGCACGAGACATGTACGGCAAGACGATGTCGCTGCCCGACGCCCCAATGTGGGACTGGTTCCTGCTGCTCACCGACTTGGGGCTGCCGGAGATCGAACAGAAAAAACGCGATGTGCTTTCCGGTGCGCTCCATCCGATGGCGGCCAAGAAGGAGCTGGCGCGCCGGATCACCGCGGAGTTTCATGGGCAGGCCGCGGCGGACGACGCCGAAGCCGAGTTCGCCAAGGTCCACGGCGGTGGCGGCGTACCCGACCAGATCGAAGAGCGCACGATCGCAGGCGCATGGGTTTTGACCAAGATGCTGGTCGAGGTGGGCCTCGCCCCGAGCAACGCCGAGGCGCGCCGGTTGATCCAACAAGGGGCCGTATCGATCGACGGCCTGCGCGCAAGCGATCCACTGAGCGAGCTGCCCCCTCGCTCCGAGCCCTACCTGTTCAAGGTCGGCAAGCGGCGGTTCGCCCGCATTCACCTCTCTTAAGTCGGAACCTTTCTCCTGAAACCTCCCGCGCGCGCACCCCGACCGAACGAGACGCGACGCACGATGCTCGACCTCCAGCCGAAGATGGCGCGCATCCTCGCGCGCTACCGCATTCCGGTCGACGCTGCGGAAGGTCTGGTCGAAGATCTGTTCGCGACCTTCCAGTTCAAACGGGAGATGATCTCGCACCCCGAGCGCTGGCTGCTCAGCGCGCTCCAAAACCGGTGCCTGCTCTATTGGCGCCATCAGCGCGAGCGCTTCTGCCGCGCGCTCGACGCCGGCCTTTTGAGCGTCTTGGCGGACGAAAACGTGCCGGCGAGCGAAAAGGAGAACGCCCGCGTTCGCATCGAGAAGCTCGCCGAACGGCTCTCCCCGTCTTGCCGCGAACGGATTGCGGAGCGTTACGGCCTGGCACAGTCGGGCACCGCGGAACAACCGCCACCCTCCCTTGCGGCACCGACAGTGGACTTCGACGAAGCATCCTCCCCGCTGGATGACCAGACGATGCGCTGTTTGACCGCCCTCTCCCGGCGTATGCTGCGCGAAGGTCTTTCCTTCGAGACTGCAGATGCCTGAGCGCAAAGAGCCGCCTTCGCCGAGCTACCTGGCCGAGCTGGTCCGCCAGATCCTCGGGTCCTCCCTTTCCGCCGCGAAAGCCGGCGAAGAGAGGGCGGCAGCCGACAGCGATGACTTTCTCTCGCCCAACCGCCTCGCCCGCGGGGCCTGGGCGCACCTCGCGCGGCTCGAACAGGAGCGGGGCGAGGCGGTGTTTCGGGTCGAAGAGCTCCGTTTTTTCAGTCCAGACGAGAGGCGCCTGCGGTTCGAGCACGATCCTGGTCTTCACCTCTGGGCGGTCGCCGAGCGCCTCTTGGCCGAAAGCCGCGAGCACCGCGACGAAGAGACCCGGACCCGGACCCCGAGCCGAGCCGACGCCCCCGCTGCGAATGCTGCGAAAGCCGCGCATGAATCGCCGGGCGACCGGGCGACCGGAGGGGCGACCACGGCAACCCTCGCGCCCCACACTGTCCGGACGCCCTCACCTGCAGAAGCGCGGGCGAACGAGGCTCTGATGGTGCTCGACCACCTCGACGCGGGCGTATACGGCGCTGCCTGTGTCGAGGATCTCTACGCTCAGGCCCACGCCGCACTCGGCCTCGCCCGGCTGGCGGAACACGATCTGGCCGGTGCCGAGGACGCGCTCGGTCAGGCCCACGAGCACCTCGAGATGGGCTCCGGCGACATCCTCTCGCGCGCCCAGTTGCTCGATTTTGAGTCGACGCTCCGCCTCGCTCAACTCCGATTCGGCGAGGCCTTGACCGCGATCGACCGCGCCAGCCGCTCGTTCCGGACTGCCCGCGATCCCCATTTCGAAGGGCTCGCCCAGCTTCGGCGCGCCGAGATCCTGCGCGCCGCCGGCCGCCGTGTGGAAGCGGTCGCGACCTGCCGCAATGGGCTCGCTCTGATCGATTCAGCCCGCGCCGCCACTGAAGCGCTCGGTGCCCGGCGCGCTTTGATCGAAGACCTGGCCGCTCTCGGCCGCCACGAGGAGGCCGCGGCCGAGGCCGCGCGCCCGCCGGCTCTGGTGCCCGAGGAGGCGTCATGACCCCCGAACGTCAAAGACCCGCAGGCCGCGGACAACCTGACTCCCCGTCGGCCCATCGCCATGCCCTCCTGCACACCCTGATCGTCCTCCTCACCCTGCCGAGCGCTCTCGCCGCCCCTCTCCACGCCGAGTCGCGGGCGCTTTCGCTCTCGTTCCAAGCGTTCGGAACAGAAGGGGAGATCCGCACCGTGGTGCGCGATCTCGCCCCGGGAGAGGACCCGAAATCCCGCGCTCCGGCGCTCGATCGAGGCTTGGCGGCAATTCGCGACCTCGAGGCGATCCTGACCCAGGTACCGGTGGGCGATGGGCTTCCCCACCCGTTCGAGAAACGTTTCCTCGAGCTGCTCGATCGGGCAAGCAACGCCTGCTTCTGGTCGGAGGGGATTCTCGCCCCGTTCGGGCGCGGCCCGGCGCTCCCTGCCAAGGGGCGGCGACCGGAAGGGCCGGCGAGCTGCTTCCGCGCCGAGATCGACCGCAAGAAGGGGACGGCGACGCTCGCGGCCGGCGCGGTGCTCGATCTGCGCGAGCTGGCGCTCGGCCACGCGATTGATCTCGCGGTCGCCGCCCTGCGCGCGGGCTCGGGCGGCGTCGCCCCGTCGGACAACGGCTGGGTGAGGCTCGGCGCGGTGGAACGTTCGTTCGGCGACGACCTCAAACCCGGGTCTGGAAAGTGGGTCGAGCCGCCGCTCCAGGTGCGCCGCCTCGACCGAGAGTTCCGCGGCTTCTACCTCACCGAACGCGCGCTCGCGGTCGCCGCCTCGACCGACGAACCCCCGCACTTGGATCAGCGCACGGGGACCGCGGCGAACGGCGCGATCATCGTGCTCGCGGTCGCCGAGCTGGCGGTCGACGCCCAGCTCCTGGCCGCCACCATGCTGGTCACCGGCAGCCGCGCGGGAGAACTCCGCCTCGGCTCGATCCGGCCGAATCCGAGCATCCTCTGGGTCTACGGCTCGGGCAACGGCCTGCCGCTCTACATCGAGCACGGCTGGTCGGCGCTGCAACGGCGGACGCGGTAGGGCGCCCCCCTCCCGACAGGTGGGGCGGCGAACCACCCGCCCGCGACCTCGGCCCGCGCGGCGAATCTCGCGGCTTCTGTTACCTTCAGAAAGTCTCGCCGAAGCGGCGCCAAGCCCGGTGCCCTTCGGCGCACCGACTCGCGAGGTGGATTATGGCCGCAACCTCTCAAGGCTCTCCGTCTCGATTCCTGGCTGCAGCTACCCTCACGGCCTCCCTTTGCGTCGCAGTTCCCGCTCGGGCCGAAGTCGGGCGATGGACCGCCTACGGTCCGCGCTGCTGCGGCATCGAGCTGCTCGCCGTCGATCGCGGTGCGCCCGGCGCACCCGGCGCGGCGTGGGCGTCCGTTGGAGGCGCGCTGGTCCGGTCCGACGACCGCGGTGCCCATTGGCGTCCGGTCGATCGGGACCTGCCCGCGACCGCCGGATCTGTGGCCGCAATGGCCGCCGACCTGTCCCGCCCGGCCGCGCTCTGGGCGGCAACCGGCCGGGAAGTCCTGAGGACGGAGGACCGCGGAGCGCATTGGGTTCGGCTCTCCGACCCGAGCTATGCGGAGGCGCTCGGCGAGGGAACACCGATCCGGCTGATCGCAGCGGGCCGCTCGCTGTTCGTCCGGAGTTACCAACGATTGATCGGAAGCGACGACGGGGGAGCCACCTGGAAAGTGCTCTACGAAGTGGGCGAGAACGCCTACCTCGGCGGATTTGCCGCGCAGTCGACAAAGCCTCCCACGCTCTACCTCGCAACCGTCGGCCCCGAGACCCCCGATCTCGTGCGCAGCACGGACGGCGGGCGAACCTGGGCCTCTCTTACGGTTCTATCGTTGCCACCCGCAGGCATCGCCGAGCTGACCGCCACCGGTGGCGCGGTCTATGCGCTCCTCGGCGGCGACTCGGCAGGTCTGTTTCGAAGCGGGGATCGAGGAGTCACCTGGGCGCCCATTCTCGGCGGCCGACCGAACGATCGGTTTGACGGGCGCGCCCTGGTCGTTGACCCGCGTGCGCCGCGAACGCTCTACGTCTACGGCGGGCAACCCGAAACCGAGCCCGCTTTGTGGGTGAGCCGCAATGCCGGGGGCTCGTGGCGGCGCCTTAGCCCAGGACCTATCCCCGCAATCATCGAGCCGGGCACCCGGGTCGTCTACGGCTACGCCACTTCCTTCCTCAGAACTCTGCTCAGCCGGAGCCTCGACGGAGGGGCCACCTGGGAGCCGATCTTCACCGGATCCGCTCCCGACAGCGAGGTCGCACAGCACACGTTCCGACGCGGCAAACCGGCGGAGCAGGCGCTCACGATCGGCTATGCGCTCTATCGCACCGACGACGCGGGCACCACTTGGCGCTCGGTTCCCTCGCCGTTTCTCGATGCCGCGGAGATCGACCCGGACGATCCTCGAATCCTGATCGGCGTGGGCCGCTTCAGCGCCTACCGGAGCACCGATGGCGGCGCCACCTGGGAGACCACTTCCAGGAACCTAGAGTACGCTGAGAATCTGGTCCGCCTGACCAAGAAAACGTTACTTGCCGGCGGCTGCGGAGTAGCGCGGACGGCGGACGGAGGAAAGACCTGGAAAAAGACGCTCGCCTGCTTCAACACGTTCACCGACGACCCGGGACGGTGGACCCAGAAGTTCGAGACCGATCCGGCCCATCCCTCGACGGTCTACGTACTCGGCTTCTTGGCGCTGTTCGACGGACTGCCGCACGGCATCCTGACCGATTTTCCATCGTTTCTCTGGAAGAGCGAGGACGGCGGACAGACCTGGAAGAAGATCGCGCGCAATCTCCGCGCCTTCGCGCTCGACCGAACCGGCGGCCGACTCTACGGCGCCCGGGACCGTAACCTCCTCGCAAGCGATGATCGCGGCGCCTCTTGGCACCCGGTCGGCCGAATGCCCGCGGTCCCCGACGATCTCGCGACCGATCCGTCCCGCCCGGGCCTTCTCTACCTGTCGACCTTCAACGGCTCCTTCGCTTGCAGCCCGGACGGCGGGGGCACCTGGGAGAACCTACCTTCCGGCACCGACCTCGCGCTCCGCGTCGATCCGGGCAACGCGCGGACGGTCTTCACCTTGGGGCCTCGGAAAGTCTCTCAGATCACGATCCCGCCCGGTCGCTGCGAGTAAGAGGACGGGCGGCCCCCGAGGTCACCCGGCTTATGAGCCGTGCATCCTTCGATAGGCGCCGGGGCTCGCGCCCGCCCATTTCTTGAAGACCCGGCTGAAGGCGGCGGGCGAGTCGTAACCGAGCCGCTCGGCGACCCCTTCGAGCGACAGGTTCTGTTGGGTGAGCATCCCGCGGGCGATCTGGACGCGCCAGAACGCGAGGTATTGGATCGGGGTGAGGCCGACCACCCGGTGGAAGCGCTCGGCGAACACCGTGCGCGAAAGGCGCGCCTCGCGCGCGAGCGCGTCGAGCGTCCAGCCGTGCCCCGGCCGCTCGTGGATCGCGGCGAGGCTGCGGCCGAGGCTCGGGTCGTCGAGCGCGGCCATCAACCCGGGTTCGTGCGCGTTCCTCTCGGCCCAGATCCGCACCGCTTGGAAGAACATCACCTCCGACAACCGATGGACCACCGCGTCGCTCCCCGGCTTGCCATCGCGCACTTCGCCCGCGATGAAGCGAATCAGATCCTCCAACCTCCCCGAACCGACCGACTCGTGCTGGCGGATCGCGATCGCGGTCGGCAGGCGGCTCAAGAACGGGTGCTCGCCCGCCTCGTCGAACTCGAAATGGCCACAGACCATCCGGGTCGGATTGCCGCGATCTTCGCCACCGTAGACGAGTGCACCCCGCCCGGCGAATCCGGTCAATTCGAGCACCCGATCGACGGTGAGGCAGGGGGTCTCCGGCGCATCGGTCAACGTGTGCTCCGCACCGTGCGGCACGAGCACCAGATCGCCGGGGCCGAGCAGGGTCGGCTCCGCCTGCCCTTCGATCCGCACCCAGCAGTTGCCGCGCAGGACGAGGTGAAAGCGCGCGACATGGCCGAAGCGCGGCACCCGCACGCCCCAAGGGGCCGTGAACTCGGTGAAGAAGTAGAGGCTGCCGCGCAGGTGCACGGCGCTCAGTACGTCGCTCAAGACATCCATCAGCAACCCTTTACGAGCATCTGCATGAGATCGTCAATATAGCACGGGCGCGAAGCGGTCCGGACGAATGAGCATAAAAACTGGATTCCAAGCTCTTGTTAGCGTGCTCCGACGGACGCATGATCCGCACAGCCCAATCGGGTTCAACCTCTAGGAGATCCGGACATGACCACCCGCCGCACCCCCACCCTGGCCGCCAAGATCGCGCTCCCCCTGCTCGCGATCGTCTTCTCCCTCGCCCCCGCCGCCCGCGCCGCCGGGCGGATCAACGTCAGCTCGGGGCTCACGCTCACCGGCAGCGCCCCGCTCGCGATCCACGGCTACGATCCGGTCGCGTTCTTCACCGAAGGAAAGGCGATTGTGGGCCAAGCCGCCCACTCGGTCGCCCATGACGGCGCCGCGTTCTACTTCGCGAGCGAGAAGAACCAGAAGGCCTTCGAAGCGAACCCCTCCCACTACCTGCCGCAGTACGGCGGCTTCTGTGCCTTCGGCGTCGCCCTGGGCGCCAAGTTCGACGGCGACCCGCGCCTGTTCGCGGTGGTCAAAGACAAGCTCTACTTCAACCTAAACCCCGACATCCAGGCGAAGTGGAAAGCCGACCTCGACGGCAACATCAAGAAGGCCGAAGGGAACTGGCCGAAGATCCAGGACAAGACGCCGGGCGAGCTGAAGTAAGGGAATACCGTTCGCGGCCGGGGGGAGCGAGCAGCCCCCTCCGGCCGGTTCCGCCAAGACCTCGCCAAAGTCGTCGGCGGCTTTCCGCTCCCGGTGCCTGCTGCGCCCAGACCCGCCCTTCGACTCCGCTCAGGGCTCGGGCCAACCTGCTGGCTTATGCGAAGTCGAAGCCAGCTCCCCGCATCGTTACTTTCATCCCAGACCGCACGTCCCCTGCGCGGTTCCGGCCCTGACCGCACAGTTTCCTCGATCGATCGCATAGACTCCTCATCTCAGAGTCCGTTCAATCGATTGGGGAGCACTCATGACGGCGGTCCCCCGCAAGGTCTTCGTCAGCTACAGCCACCGCCAAGAAGAGTGGGGAAGGGCGCCGAGTGCAATCGCCTCCTTGAAGCCATCACTGCCCCCGTCTCCTTGCGCTCGCCGCCGAATTTTTGGCGGCTCCGGCAATTCCGTACCGCACCACCCTGTTCGACAAATCCCCGGGATGCCCAAAGCTCGTCGACTTCCCTTCCCTTTCCGGCTGGGTAGCGGGTCCAAGCGAAACCCGGTTTGGGAGAATCGGAGCCTCCGTTGGCGGAGACGATCGATCCGTTGGAGCGCTCGAACGGTGGGATGGGAGAGCTACAACGGCTGTTGGCGCACGCCGGCCTCCGATTGGGGGAGATAGAACGGTCGCGAGCGCATTCCGAACTTCGTATGGGGGAGCTGGAACGGTCGCGAGAGAGTATCGGTCGTCGTTTGGGAGAGCTGGGACCTCCGTTGGTGCACTCCGAACGCCGTTTGGGAGAGATAGAATGTCGTTAGCCACCAGGAAGGGACCGGGGGTTAGCCACAAGCATGGGACCACCCGGGTTGATGGATTGATGTTGTCACAGCGTCGCGATCACCAATGACCTTTCCCCGCAGAGAGGGTGTTTGCCCTGGCGGCGGGGGGGCCTGCCTTCCGGGGGGCGGCGGTCGGTTGGGTGGGGGCAGCCCCCCGGAAGGCAGGCCCCCCCGCCGCCGCCGTGGTCTTCACCGGTCTCCTCTCTTCAAACCGGGCTTCTGGCGGCGACGATAGGACTCGCCGTCGAGCACGAGTTCGTAGGCCGCGTTGGTCAACCGGTCGATGACGCTCTGGGCCCTCAAGGGATCAGACATCGTCGCCAGCCATTCTTCCGGTTCGCGATTGGAAGTGACGATCGTGGAGTGTTTCTGGTGGCGCTCCAGGAGAATTTCGTAGAGGTCACGGCTCTCCGTGGGGTCGAGGGTGTCCAATCCGAAATCGTCGAGCACCAGCAGGTCGACGGCAAAGAGCCGACGCATCTCACGCTCGAGGCTGTGATCGAGCCGAGAGGCACGAAGCTGCTTGAGCAGGGCTTCGGTGCGCAGAAAGAGCACGCTATGACCGCGGCCGCATGCGATATGGCCCAGACCTGACGCCAGGTGGGTCTTGCCGACCCCGACCGGACCGAGGATCAGCACGTTGTGGTGCGCCTGGAGAAAGCGCAGCGAGGCCAGCTCCTGCAGGAGCTGGCGGTCCAGAGTGACCTTGGCCGTCTCATCCCAGACATCCAAGCGTAAGCCCGGATCGAGGCGGGCCTTCTCTGCGCGCATTCTCGTTGCCAGCTGGGTACGCCGCTCGCACTCCTCGGCCAAGACCAGCTCGAGAAAATCCTGGTGCGGCAGGGACCTTTCCCGAGCCAAACGCAAGCGCTCGGGCAGGGTCTCGGTCATCGGCGATAGCTTCAGCCGGCGTAGCGCGGCACGTAATTCCAGCGACAGAGGCTCACTCATGATCCCCTCCGCGCAGCAGCTTGAATTCGCTTCGTAGGCGCAGAAACCGCAAAGGTTTCGTCGGAGGTTTTGCCGGCTCGGGACGGGTCGGTAGAGGGCTCCTTTCCACTGCCTGCTCCACCATCCGGACGACGCGTTGGACATCGACCACGTCGGCCTCCAGCGCCCGAGAGCACGCCTGATCAACGGCCTCCGCCGTGTACCGCCGCGCCAGGCCGAGCAGGCGGTACACGTGACGCAGACGGGTCCAGGGCTGCGGCGCCGTCAGCAAGCGCTCGGCGTAGGTGCCGATCGCCGGACCGAATTCCTTCGCTTGCGAGAGCAGGGCCTGCTGGTCCCGGCAGGCGAGCTCCCGGACTCCCTCCGGATAATCCGTAGGATCTGTGCTTCGCTGACCTACGCCCACCCGGGGATGGATTTTGATCAGCTGGCCCCGCAGGTAGATTCGCACCAGGTCGGCGCCCTGCCGCACCTGCACCCGCTCGCCGATGTACCGCGTCGGCACGGAGTACAGGGCTTTACCCGCAACCAGATGGTGATCCCGCTGGACCCTGACCTCGGTCCACGGTGCCACCTCATACGGCGTCTCCGGGGCCGGCAGAAGGTGCGGCAGCTCCTCGCTCGCAAAGTGCTCCGCCGGCCGCCGCCGGGTCGTGCCGTGGAGCCGCTGGCCCGCTTGGGTACGGCACCAGCGCTCGGCCGCCGCTTGCGCCTCAGCCAGCGTCACAAACGTTTCTCCCGCGAAAAACGACGTCTGGACGTACTGCACCGCACGCTCGACCCGCCCCTTGTCCTGCGGATGGCGGACTCGCGCCGGATCGATCACGAAGGCCCGCGACTGCGAGTACTCCAGGAAGGCGGCGTTCAACCGAGGCGCATTCCGATCCGCCGTCGTCACGATCGCCTTCAGGTTATCGGGGATCAAGACCCGGAAGACGCCACCGAAAAATCGCCACGCCGCCTCGCACCCGGCCACCACGTCGGCGACGCTCTGGTGATGGGTCAGCCAGACAAACATGTGCCGGCTCACGATCGCCGTCAACACCAACGCCCAGACCCGCCGCCTCCGCCCTTCCTCGCGGATCCATCCCACCGCACCGAAGTCCAGCTGAAGCTCCTCGCCCGGCTTGCCTTCGGCCAACCGCACCGTAACCTTCCTGCCGCCGAAACCAAGCTCTCTGGCCGCGTAGCGGTGCAGAGTCCGGTACGGCACCACTACCCCCGTGTGGCGGGTCAACAGCTCTTGGATCTTGCTCAACGGCACCTGCTGATCGAGCCAGCCCGCCAGGAGATCTCGATGCTTGGCGCAGACTGCCCACGTGCTGCCCCGTACACCGGGACCCTGCGCACGGACTCGACCGATGACCTCGCCGATCGCCGCGTCTTCCGGCGGCTCGCCCATTCGGCACCCCGCCTGGTGGGCCGCTTTGATGTACCGACGGACCGTCTTGCGGTCCACTCCCGTACGGCGGGAAATCGACCGCTGAGCCTCGCCCGCGCTCCACAACCGAAGAACCTCTTTCACTTCGACCACGTGGACCTCCCGATAGGCCATTTCCTCACCTCCTGCTAAGCAGATGGCAAGCGCCTACCACATTTGGGCGGTCCCTTACCTGGCTAAATCGGCTCCTTCCTGGTCCCTAGCTCTGGCTAAAACCTACGCCTGCTGGGGGCATCCTCGTGGCTAACGACACCCGAGCGAGGCCGCTCGGGAGGACCAAGAATGGCAGGTGGTCATGACCAACTCTGGAAGGATCTGATTCAGGCGTTTCCGGCCGACTTCGTACGGCTGGCGGGGCCGGATCTCGCGGCGCGGCTCGCTGGCACGATCGAGTTCCAGCCGGCGGAAGCCCATACGGGTGCCCCGCGCGGCAAGGAACGGAGGCTCGACCTGATCGCGTGGGTCGAGAATCGGAACGGCGAGCGGGCGCTGCTTCACGTCGAAATCGAGCTCAACTTCCGCACCGAGACGGCAGCGCGGCTCTTGGCGTACAACCGAGTGCTCGCCTTGCGCTTCGGTTTGCCGGTGCAGACCTTCGTGCTCTACCTGCACGGCGGTCCCGCGGGAGCCCAGGTGGTTGAGCATCTGGAAGTGGCGCTGGGTTTCGAAGGGAACCTCTTCCGCTATCGCAGCCTCGGCCTCTCGCGCTCGCGGGCCAAGGACTTCCTCGCGCGCCCCGAGCCGCTCGCCTGGGTCTGCGCGGCGCTCGCCCGGCCGCCTGGCCGGGACCGGCACGCTCTAAGGCGGAAGTGCCTCGCGCGGATTGCGGCAGCCAAGGGGCTCGACGACGCGTCGCGCT
>JANNIH010000146.1:0-2661 GCA_031404815.1 Holophagales bacterium
GCGAGGCGGATGCGCTGGCTCTCGCCGCCCGAGAGCGTGGCCGACGAGCGGTCGAGTGTCAGGTAGCCCACCCCTACGTCGTCGAGAAAAGCGAGCCGGTCCGAGATCTCCTGGAGCACCTTGCCGACGATCGTCCGCTCCCGCTCCGAAAGGGCGAGCGCCCAGAGGAAGCGGCGCAGGTCGGCCACCGACCGGGAGGAGAGCGTATCGATCGCCTGGCCGGCGACCGTGACCGCGAGCGCTTCGGGGCGCAGGCGGCGGCCTTTGCAGTCCGGGCAGGAGTTGACCGACATGAAGCGCTCGATCTCCGCGCGTACCCCGGCCGATTCGGTCTCCTTGTAGCGCCGGGCGAGCAGCGGCACCACCCCTTCCCACGAGCCCTTCCACTTGTAGCTCGACTTGCTGCTCTCCAGCTTGAAGGTCAGCTCCTCGCTGTTGCCGTAGAGGATCGCGTCGTGCGCCAGCTTGGGCAGCCGGCTCCAAGGGGAAGAGAGCGAGAAGTCGAGCGCTTTGGCGAGCGTTTGGATCATCCGCATCCGCCACGACTTCGACCCTTCCGGCCAGGGGGCGACCGCTCCTGCGTCGATCGAGCGCTCCGGATCGGGGATCACCTTGTCGGGATCGACCCCCATCAGCGTGCCGAGCCCGGAGCAGGTGGGACACGCGCCATACGGGCTGTTGAACGAGAAGAGGCGCGGTGTGATCTCCGAGAGACCGGTTCCGCACTCCGCACAGGAGTAGTTCTGCGACAACGTCTCTTCCGGCTGCCCCTCGGGCGCGAGCACGATCAGGCCGCTCGATACTTTGAGCGCCGTCTCGATCGAGTCCGCCAGACGCTTCTCGACCCCGGGCTTGATCACGATCCGGTCGATCACCACGTCGATCGAGTGCTTCTTCTGCTTGTCGAGCGTCGGCGGCTCGCCCGAAAGCTCAACCAGCTCGCCGTCGATCCGGACCCGGTGGAACCCCTCGCGCGCCATCTGGGCGAGCTGTTTCTTGTACTCCCCCTTCTTGCCGCGGACGAACGGCGAGTAAAGGACCAGCCGCGTGCCGGCCGGCTGTTCGAGCGCCCGATCGACCATCTGCTGCACGGTCTGCGGCCGGATCGTCGCGCCGCAGTTCGGGCAGTGGGGAATGCCGATCGAGGCGTACATCAGCCGCAGGTAGTCGTGGATCTCGGTGACCGTGCCGACCGTCGAGCGCGGGTTCTTGGAGACCGACTTCTGCTCGATCGAGATCGCGGGCGACAGCCCTTCGATTGAATCGACATCCGGCTTCTCCATCTGCTGGAGAAACTGCCGGGCATACGACGACAGCGACTCGACATAGCGCCGCTGCCCCTCGGCAAACAGGGTGTCGAACGCCAAGGACGACTTGCCGGACCCCGACACGCCGGTGATCACCACCAGGCGGTTTCGGGGGATCTCGACGTCGATGTTCTTGAGGTTGTGCTCGCGGGCGCCGCGGACGGAGATGGAATCCATAGAGCGGTGCATCCTAACCCAGGGGGCGGCGGGGATATTTCCCTGAATCCGGATCCGTTCTTCCGGTCAGGCAAACAGCAGCGCCACGCCACCCACCGCGAGCAGCGCGCCGCCGAGGCTCGGGAGGCTGAATCGTTCGCGCCCGAGCAGCACCACGACCGGCAAAATCAAAATCGGCGTGATCGCCATCAGGCTCGCGGCCACCCCCGCCGAGGTTCGCTGGACCGCGATCAGCGACAGGCCGACCCCTAAGAACGGACCGAAGATCGCGCCAAGTGTGGCCCAGCGCACCGCCGGGCGATCGGCGAGGGCCGTCTTCATGCGCCCGCCCCAGCGCAGCGCGAGCGCCACGATCAGGAACCCGCCGAATCCGGCGATCACCCGAATCTGGGTCGCGGCGAAGGGATCGAACGTCCCCATGCCGATCTTCGACAGGACCAGCCCTCCGGCCTGACCGAGCGCGCCGCCCGCCGCGAGCAGGAGACCCCGGGCGCGATGGCCCGAGGCGGACGCCGCGGGAGCATCGGGCGAAAGTTCGGAAACGTCGGTACCTGGGAGCGGATTCGGCGCACCGGGCGCTCGGGCGGCGATCGCCGCCGCCACCCCGCAGCCGATCAACGACATCGCCGCGAGGTCGAGCGCACCGAGGCGTTCCCCGAGAAACAGCCAGCCGAACAGAGCCGCAAACGGCGGCGCCAGGCACATCACGACCGATGCCAGACGGGGGCCGATATACACGAACGCCTTGAACAGGCAGAGGTCGCCGAAGGTGAATCCGACCAGGCCCGAGACGCCAAGCCACCCCCAAGCGTGCGCCCCGGCATCGAACGGCAGGAGGCCCCCCTGCCGCACCGCGTGCAACGTGGTCAAAAAGACGGTCGCGAGCGCCATCCGGATCAGGTTCGTCGCGAGCGAGCCAATCCTCTTGCCCGCGGTCTCGAACGAGAGCGCCGAGATCGTCCAACAACACGCCGTGCCGAGGGCGGCGAGCTCGCCGATTCGAGTCGAAAGCATTCGCGAGAGTGTATGCCATGCCCCTCGATCCACCATCAAAGAAAAACGAAGAACCCCGTTGGCCCTGATTACTCAGGGAGATAGGATGAGGTTATCGAGGCCTTATCCTTCACCAACGAGGTGCAGAAATGATGTCACAAGGCGTTTTGGGGTTCCAGTACGA
>JANNIH010000147.1:0-15738 GCA_031404815.1 Holophagales bacterium
AAACGAAGCTTGGAAACCTCGGTGGCCGCCCCCACCCAACCCCCAACCCCGCGCTACGCGCGGGATGATGATGCCGACCAATAGGTTCAGATTCCTACGGATTCTGGTGAGCGCCTACAAGGGGCGCCACCACCCCAAGACTCGAAACCATAAGGCAACCAAGTTCCCCCTCTCCCGGGCGGGCGGGAGTGCGGGTGGGAGAGGGGGTCAGGGGGTGAGGGCCTGGCGGCGGGGGCCGCGGGCGCAGCGGAAGCCGATGACCCAGCCCCGGAACTCGGGCCGGAGCCTGTCCCGGTCCGCGGAGCGCAGGTCCCTGGGCGGGATGATGAACGCGCCCCCCCGCAACACACGAGAGTCGCCGGTGGTAGCGCCTGACGGGTCGTTCTGTGGACCCGCCTGGTATCGGCCGTACCAGTCCGCCACCCACTCCCACACGTTGCCGTGCATGTCGTAGAGGCCCCAGGGGTTCGCCGCCTTGGTACCCACCGGGTGCGGTTCAAACCTTGAGTTCCCTTCGAACCAAGCGAACTCGCCCAATTCCTTTTCGTCGTCACCAGAGGACCAGGCGGTCGTGGTGCCGGCGCGCGCCGCGTTTTCCCACTCGGCTTCGGTGGGCAGGCGCCAGCCGCGTTGTCGACAGAAGCTCTCCGCTTCGAGCCAGCTCACACGTGTCACCGGCAGGTCCGAACCTCCGCGTGGGCCGCCAAACTGCCTCTCGGTGACCTCGGTCCGGCCGATCCAGTACTCACTCAGGGTGACCTGGTGGGCCGGCTCTTCGTCGCCATACGACAGGCGGGCCTCGGCTGCCGAGCCCATGATGAAAGTCCCCGGGCAGATTCGCACGAACACCACGCCCTGATCGGTCTCCGTTTCGCCGGTCCGGCAAGTGGACCGTGCCTCCTCCACCCAGCGCACCGCGACCCGGGCGCCTGGCTGGACTTCTCGGGTTGCGGTCTCCGTCCCCGACGCAACCGTCACGCGCCAGGCGGCGGGCGCAATCTGGCGAACCTCTTCGTGGGCGTCGGCCGGCTTGCCCGGGCCATGCACCAGGCCCGGCGGCCCGGCAGGTTGCCGCAGGAAAGCGCCGGCCAAAGCGCCCGACCCAAGCCCCAGGCACAGCGCGAGGCCCAGCCAGAGTCGCCCCGGGCGGCGCAGAGCAACCTGCGGCATCCCCCCTCCCAGGCGCATGTCCAGCAGCATCACCTGCTCGGCGCCCTTGCGCGCAGCCCAGCGCCACGGGAGCTGGAGGCCCTGCCCGTCTCCGCGGTCCCGGGGAGTCATCTGGCCGAGGTGCTCTTCGATCGTCTCGCGCAGAGCACCGTCGTGCAGGCTGTGTAGATCGCGAATCGCTCCGGGGGCACTCTCCTGGTTCCACAGAGCGAGGAGCGCCCTTTCCATGCGGAGATGCTGGTGGGCGGGCGTCTTCTGCCAGAGCGCTCCTTCCTCGCCCCGGGTCCGTTCTTCGAGCTCGCGATCGTAAACTCCCTCCCAGAAGGTGAGGGCCTGGCCGAGCTGGGTGGCGGGGTCGAGGCCGGCCTCGTCCTCGGTCGAGCCCTGGGCTTCCGCGGTGCGCAACCAGTTGATTCTCCGGGCACGAAGGGGCGGCGCCCAGCGGAGGCGCCCGGCCGGGCCGGGGGCCTCGGCGCGCAGGTTGCGGAGAGCCCAGGGTGCCACCTCAAGGCGCAGGCGGCGGCGGAGCTCGAAGGCTTGCGCTTCGGCCACCGGGGACGGGGCGAGGGCACAAGCGGCGGCCCAAACTCGGATGTCATCCGCCACCACCAGGGCTCGCCGCCGCAGCGCTTCGTCGGCACCCAGGAAACCGGCGAGCCCCATGGGCGCGATCCGTTCGATGAAATGGGGCGCGAGAATCGCGGCCAACTCGCCGGGCTCTAAGGAGAAGTCCACGAAGGCCAGGCGGGGCCAGAACGAAAAGCCGCGCAGGAGGGCGTCGAGCCCCCTCCGGCGATCGTCGGCTGCGTAGTGCCGGGCGAGAACGCGCCCGTCGGTCAGGATCGCCACCAGCGCCGCGTCCCGCCGTTCGTCCACCTCGTTGGGCGCAAAAACCTGACCGTCCGGTTGGACCAGCCGATCGGGAATCCCGCGAAAGAGCGCCCGCTCGACGGGGAGGCCATGGGCAGACAGCGCCGTGGCCACTTCGTCGGCAAGGCGCGGAATCTCCGGATCGTCCGCCGCTTCGTCGATCCACAGCCAAACCTCCCGCGGGTAGCGGGCCTGGTGAAAGAGCAGATGCGGCACACCGCCTGCGCGTGCCGTCGCCCGCACCGTCGCGGGCAGATCGAGCCTACGGGTGACCTCATCGGAAACGAAGTGACCGATCCCCCAGACCAGGGCTTCCTCTTCACGAGAAGCCAGGAGCTGGAATCCGATGGCTTCCGGCGGCGAGAGGAATACCCGCGGCGGCCCCTTGCGCACCGGTTCAGGAGCCGGCTCGGGAAACCAGCTCCGGCCGCGCAACGCCCGCCAGAGCCCGGCCGCCGCGGCGAAGGCCGTGACGGCGAGCCCGAGCGGCCACCACCCGGGCCAGGGGCCGGGAGATTCGGTGAGGACCGGAACGAGGACGGTGAAGGATTGGGGTTGGTTGGATTGCGAAGGCGGAGCGCTGGGCGGCCCCGGCTCTTCGCGAGCGTTGCCGCTCGTCGCCGGCGGCTCGACCTCGCGGGGCGCGACTTTGACGTGAACGCCGAGCGACAGGCTCAGAAGAATCAGCGAGCCGAGGGCCGCAATTCTCAAGAGCAACCCGAGCCGCAGGACGCGGCGAGCCGGCAGAATCGGAACCGGCGGCGGCCGATCGCGCAGGTCTTCCTCTCGCAACCGCACCTCGTGTTCGGTTTGGCCGAGCCAGGCCGCGAACACCCGCTCGAACACCGCACGCTCTTCGAGGGACTTGACCAGAAGGGCACGCAGCAACGACTCGAGGCGGAGCCCTCCCTGCCCGGGCGAACGCGCGAAGACCGCGCGCAGCCTGGCCATCTCGGCCACTCCTACCGATAAGCCGGCTTCCCGCAGGGCGGTGAGGAGTGGCGCGAGGCCGATCATCGGGCCTCACAGCAGCGCCAGATCGTCCCGGTCCTTGACCAAGGCCGCCAGCGCCGGCAGCGACCGGAACGGGCCGCGGAGGGTCTCTGCGGTGACGCCGCCGCGGGCGGAGAGGAGGGTCAGCCAGACCAGCAGCTCGGCGGTCGCCGGCTTTTTGCGCAGGTCGCGCCCGCGCAGCTGCAGGAAGCGTTGCAGCGCGGCCTCGCGCACTTCGGCCGTAAGGTGGGGGAAGTCGCCCATTCGCGCCTCCACCGCCCGGCGCAAGAGATCCTCGGTGAATTCGATGTGGTGGAAGATGCAGCGGCGCAAAAACGGCTCAGGCAGGCGGCGCTCGCTGTTGCTGGTGATCAGCACAATGGGCGGCGGGTGGTTTCCCCGGCTCACCGTTTGATCGGCTTCCGGCACCTTGAACGTGTGCTGATCGAGCACGTTCAACAGGTCGTTCGGAAAATCGCGCGGCGCTTTGTCGATCTCGTCCAGCAAGACCACGGCCGGCCCGCCTGCTTCGTAGGCGCGCCAGAGCGGCCCTTTCTCGACGAATTTCGCTTTGGCCAATTCCGTCCCCAGACGGGCGGGATCGTTCGCGGCGTGGAGGTAGGCCACGGCGTCGAAGCGGTAGAGCAGGTCGTCGGCGGTCGTCGTGCTGCGCACGTGGAGCGGATAGAGGTGCTCCTCGATGTCGAAGTACCAGGCGAGATAGAAGGCCACCTGGGTCTTGCCGGTCCCCGGCTCGCCGGTGAGGAGAAGCGGCGCTCCCACCGCCAGGGCCACGTTGACCGCATCGACCAGGTCGGCGTCCGGCTGAAAAAATCGGGCGGCTTCCCGATGGCTGCCCAAACTCGGTGGAAGTGCGCGGCGCGCCAGAGCGTCGCGGCGTTCGGGGCGACGGTCGTCCGGGGCCAGCAGGTCGAAAGGTTGTTCGTTCACGAGGAAGCTCCCGGCTCGGCGCGGAGACGATCCAGCAGATCGTACCAGGAGCCGGCTTCCGCCTCCTGCAGGAGGGCCACCGTCTCCTCGAAGCCGCCGTTGGTTTTGGCGATGATCCGTTCCGCCACGTCGGTTTGGATACCGGCGTCGCAGCTCGAATTGCCCGGTTCTTCGAGGAAATTCAAGAGGTCGGACTCCGCGACTTTGCCGAGCGGTGGCAACTCGCTCAATCGGAAGGCGGGAGTTCGGTGCAGGCGCCGTTGATCCTGGAGGCCGCGGGCAAAGCCGTCGTGCCCGGCGGCCGGGATCTCTTGGGGCAGGTAGGAGACGATCCGCAGGTCGTCCGGGCAGTGGGCGACCAGAAATTCGCTGGAAAACCGGACCCAGTCGGCCAGGGCTTCGTCCGCCAGGCCCGCGCCCCCGGAGGCACCCCAGTCGAGCCAGAGGACCGGCCTGCGGCCGGGGCCCACGGCGCGGGGCGCGTGCCGGCGTAGAAGGTGGCGGATCGGCTCGTTCGGAGCGGCCTCGAGCTGAAGCTTCAACTCTTCCTCCAGATCCCGGCGGAAGTTCGCCCGGCCGGTCGGGAGCTCCAGGTGGAGCCATTGGATCTCGGCGAGGTGGCCGAGCGACAGCTCGAGATCGTGCCGGAGCTGCTCCCAGAGGATCGGGATCGAATTGCCCGGCGCGGCGTAAGGAACCAGGGCCATGACGCGCCGACTACCGCTGCGCACCAGCTCTTCCAGGTGCTTGCGGACCAGCGACTTCTGGTGGTCGCGGTCGAGACGGAGCGACGGATAGTGCTGCCGCGGCCCGGCCTGAAACAGGGTGGTCCGCCACGTCCGGTAGCCGGAGTGGATCGCCATCGTGCAGGCTTCGCAGCTCGTGCGGCCGGTATCGCGGTGGAGCTGGTGGAAGGCGGCGACCGGATCTTCGCCCAGGGCGAGCCAGCGATGGAGCCACTGGAGCGCGGCCGAAGTGGAATCGGCCGACCACTCCGGCCGACGGCGCCAGAGGAGGAGGAGAGGGCGCGAACCGAAGATCTGGTCCGGTGTAGCCTCGCCGCCACTCGCGGTTAAGCCTTCGGTGTTGAGATAGACCACCGACGGAGTGTGCCCGGTTTTCGCAAAGAGCTGTTTGAGGTCGGCGAGCGGCAGCGGCTCGGCACCTCGGGCTCCGTCGAGCAGAAGGCTCGGCCGACCGCCGGACACGGTGCCGCCGCTGTAGATGTAGAGGAGCTGGGGGCGGAGGTCGCGCAGCCCGTCCTCGAGTTCCGTCCTCGTCTGAACGACCCGGACGTAACCGGGGTCTCTTCCGGTCGGCCAGGCTCTGGCCAGAACGTCGAGAACCGCCCTCACGTGGTCCGGCTGGTGGAGGCCGCTCCCCCCTTCGTCGACGGCCTGGGGGGCGACGACGAGCACGTTCATCGGGGCCGTGGTCACATGGTCCTCTTCCGGGTCGAGGACCTGGGTGGTCGTGAAGGTCCATCCGGCGTCTACCAGCCGTTGCCCTTTCCAGGAAGTGAGCCGCCAGGGCAAAGCGGAGAGCCGGGGGTCTTCAGCTTGAATCCGCAACCGGACAGGTTCCAGAGTCGGGCTGGGGCGCGGGCCGGACGGCCGGACGAAGAGCGCGCGGAACACCAGCTCCCAGCGGCCGACCGGCCCGAACAGGATCTCGAAGAGGTCCTCGCCCCAGCCGTTCGGTGCGCCCAGGTGCGGCAGGAGCGTTCGGTTGGTCGCCTGGTTGAGGGCCTCGTGGATGGGATCGATCCGCTGCTTGACCTCAGACCAAGGGAGGGTCGCCGATCCGATCGGCTCACGGCCGGGCAAGTGCCAGGTTACGAGGAGGTCGTCATCCCGATCTTCCAACGCGACGGTCAGCTCGTTGGAGCGGCTCGGGATGGATGTGGAACGGACCGCGGATGCGACGGGCGGTGGCGCGGCGTCCGGATTGAGCCCGACTCCGATCAGGATCTGCCGGGCGAGGGCTTTCCAGACGCGCTCCCGTTCGGACCACTCCAAGGCGGAGAGGCCCTGCACCGGATCTCCGAAGCCCTGGAACTTCGACAGCGGAATCTTGGTGCGCCCACCGCTCCGGGGATCGGCGAAGCGAACCTCCCCGACGAGCGACGGGCTCAAGAACACCGGGATGACCGTGAGGTGACCGGTCGCTTCGCGGGCCAGGATCGGCGGCACTTCCCGCTCGACGATGAAGGTGGAATCGAGAAAGTCCTGGGAGATCAAAAGGACGCCGACGGTCGCCGTGGCCAACGCCTCGTCGATCTTTTGCGCCCAATCATCCCCGGCTTGAAGCTCGGTGTCCGCCCAGGCGGCGAGCCATCCTTCGCGCTCCAGCGGGCGAAGGAATCGCTGCAACTGAGCGAGAGCTTCGCGGTTGCGATGGCTGTAGCTGACGAAGACCTTGGGGCCCGGCATGCCTGCCCTCCCGGTTAGAGATTTCGGGCAAGCTTACAACAGGTGTCATGCGGTGATTGATCGGGCGGCTACCGCGCGCAGGGTTTCCCGT
Source organism: Holophagales bacterium (assembly GCA_031404815.1). Lineage (GTDB taxonomy): Bacteria > Acidobacteriota > Thermoanaerobaculia > Multivoradales > UBA5704 > DASYKS01. The sequence goes on from JANNIH010000147.1 coordinate 6,508, forward strand.
CAAGAAGAGGGGGGGCGCCGCCGCGAGCGGGAACTTCACGCCCCGTAAGCCAGCCGATCCGCCAGACTGCCGGGCAGTCCCGCTTCGCGGATGCGTTCTTGGGCGCGGGCGATCGGGTAGGTCACCCGGTGCCAGCGCAGGACGCGGCGCTCGCTGTCGTAGGTCATGAAGGCGGCGCGGGGGTCGCGGTCTCGCGGCTGGCCGATCGAACCGGGGTTGATCAGGTAGCGGGTGTTCGGATCGAGCTCGATGCGACCGGTGCCTTTGAGCGCACGGACGCCGATCCCGGTGCGGTCGTAGCTGAACAGCGAGGGGATGTGGGTGTGGCCGAAGAAGGTGATCGGCGACGAGAAACTGGTGAAGATCTCCCAGGCATCAAGGTCCGAGAAGACGTAGGAGTCTTCATCGAGCGGCGAGCCGTGGCAGATCGAGACCCCTTCGGCGACCTCGATCGGCCCCTGGGGAAGGTCTCGAATGTAGCGCAGGTTCGTGGGGGTCAACCGGCGGTTGGTCCACATCGCGGCTTGGAGCGCGTTGGTGTTGAACTGCCCGCCCGATTCGATCCCGGCGACCACTTTGTCGTGGTTGCCGCGGACGATCCGGATTCGCCCTAAGTCGCGCACCGCCTCGACAACTTGGTTGGGCGCGGCGCCATAGCCCACCAGATCGCCCAGGATCAGGATCACATCGGCGCGCTTTCGCCGGGCACGGCGCAGGACGGCCTCGAAGGCCTCCCAGTTGCCATGCATGTCGGACAGGATCAGAAAGCGCACTTGCCGATTCTCATCTTCTCGGGCTCGACTCTTGGGCTCGGTTCAAGGGTTGGCGGGTGGGTACGGGGTGGCTGCGGCGTTTGGGGTACCGCTCAGCGTGGGAGTCTTAGCAAGATGCGCGCCGCGATCTCTTCGGGCGTCTCGTCCGGACCGACCTCAATGGTTATATCAGCCGTCTGATAGGCCGGCAGGCGTTCGCGATAGAGCGCCAATCCTTGGGTTTCGTCGCGAAACAGGGGGCGGTCCTCCTTGCCCTTGGAGCCGATCCGCGCTGCGAGGGTGGCAAAACTCGGGTGCAACCAGACGGTCAGACCGTTTCTCTTCATCAGCTCGGCGTTGCCGGCGTGCGTGAACGTGCCGCCCCCGGTCGCGATCACCGCGGCGCTGCCGGCCACCGCCCGGAGCAAAGCCTCCCTCTCCCATAGGCGGAAAGCGGGCTCGCCTCGTTGCAGGAAGATCTCGCGCACCGACTCCCCCGCCTCCTGTTCGATCGTCTGATCGAGGTCGATGAACGGCACCGCGAGCCGTTCGGCAAGTAGTTGACCGACGGTGGTCTTGCCCGCGCCCATGAAGCCCACGAGGAAAACGTTCATTGTAGACCCGCCGCAGCCATCAACCGCAGCGCATTCCTGCCGATGTTCTGGGAGGTACCCCCTTGGCAGAGGGCGCCGAGAACCGCGACCGAGTCCGCCCCCGCGTCCAGCACCTGGCTGACATTTTTTGTGGAAATACCACCGATGGCTACCAAAGGTTTGCAAGTGGCCTGACGAGCCCAGGTGACGAACTGCAGCCCGACTTGCCGGTCGGGGCGCTCTTTGCTCGCGGTCGGGAAAACCGGTCCGACCGCGACGAGGTCGACGTCGTCATCTGCGTCCGCCGCCATGACCTGACCCTCGTCATGGGTCGATAGACCGATCGCGAGCGACGGACCAACGGTGCGGCGGGCCGCGGTGGGGGGCAGATCGGTCTGTCCGAGATGAACCCCAGCGAGGTTGAGCAGCGCCGCGATGTCGGAACGATCGTCGAGCCAGAGGCGGGTCGGGGTACCTTCGACCCTGCGGCAGGCGGCCTCTACCTCGCGATATAGATCGCGGTCGGAAAGCAGCTCGCGGGGCTTGGCGCGCAACTGAATCCAGCGAATTCCCGCGCCCGCCATCGCCGCCACCCCTAGGGCGAGAGGGACTGGCGCGAGCGCCTGGGCGTCTGCGATGGCGTAGATTCGGGGCGGCAGAGGCCGCTCCCGGATCATTTTGCGCTCGGTTCCGTGGCCTGATCGCGGCGCAGGAAGCGCTCCATGAAGCGGGTCGAAAAGCGCCCGGCTTGGAACTCGGGGTCGCGCATGATCCGGCGATGGAGCGGGATCGACGTGTGGATCCCTTCGACGACGAAAAAGTCGAGGGCGCGCGACATGCGCGCGATCGCCTCGGGCCGGGTCTGATCGTGGACGATCAGCTTGGCCACCAACGAGTCGTAATACGGCGGGACGGTGTAGTCCTCGTAGCCGTGGGTGTCGACCCGGGTTCCGGGGCCGCCTGGAGGATGAAAGGTTTTGAGGCGGCCCGGCGAGGGGGCGAAGGTTTCCGGGTGCTCGGCGTTCACCCGGCATTCGATCGCATGGCCGCGCGGCGGCAGCCCGCTCGGGATATCGAGTCGGTCACCCGCGGCGATCCGCATTTGGAGCTTGACCAGGTCGATCCCGGTGACCATCTCGGTGACCGGATGCTCGACCTGGATGCGGGTGTTCATCTCCATGAAATAGAAGCTGCCGTCCGAGTCGAGCAGGAACTCGATCGTGCCGGCGTTCTCGTAGCCGACGGCTTCGCAGAGCCGGACCGCCGCGTCGCCCATCTTGGCGCGCAACTCCGGCGTGAGCGCCGGCGAAGGCGCCTCTTCGATCAGCTTCTGGTGTCGGCGCTGGATCGAGCACTCGCGCTCGCCCAAGTGGATCGCGGTGCCGTGCGTGTCGCCGAACACCTGAAATTCGATATGGCGCGGCTCGACCAGGTATTTCTCGAGGTAAATCGAGCCGTCGCCGAACGCTTTCTCCGCCTCGGCGTGAGCGGCCGCGAACTGACCGGCGATCTCGCCCGCCTCGTGGACGATCCGCATGCCGCGCCCGCCACCTCCGGCCGAGGCCTTGAGGATGACCGGATAGCCAACTTCGGCGGCCAGACCGATCGCTTCGTCGGCGTTGGCCAACGGTTGTTCGCTGCCGGGCAAGACCGGCACGCCGGCCTCTTTCGCCTTCTGGCGGGCGTTCGCCTTGTCACCCATCATCCGGATGACTTCCGGGCGAGGCCCGATCCAGCCGATGTTGCACTCGGCGAGAACCTCGGCGAAATGTGCGTTCTCGGCGAGAAAGCCGTAGCCGGGGTGCACCGCGTCGGCGCCCGTGATCTCGGCGGCCGAAAGGATGCTCGAAATATTCAGGTAGCTCTGACTGGAAGGGGGCGGCCCGATACAGATGTCTTGGTCGGCGTAGGTGACGTGCAGGCTATCGCGGTCGGCGGTCGAATAGACGGCGACGGTCTGAATGCCCAGCTCGCGGCAGGCTTGGATGATCCGCAGGGCGATCTCGCCCCGGTTGGCGATCAGGATTTTTTTGAACATTCGGCCGGTGCCAATCCGCTCAGTTGGCGCGGATCGAAAACAGCGGCTGGCCGAACTCGACCGCTTGCGCGTTCTGCGGGTAGATCTGGGTGATCACGCCGTTCTGATCCGACTCGATCTCGTTCATCAGCTTCATCGCTTCGATGATGCAGAGCACCTGCCCCTTTTTCACCTGTGCGCCGACTTCGGCGAAGGCAGGGGCCTCAGGCGAGGAGGAGCGGTAGAAGGTGCCGACGATCGGCGAGGTCAGCACGTGATCGGCCGGTCCGGATGGAGCGGACGCAGCCGGTGCCGCGGCCTCTGTGGAGGGGAGGTGCAGAGCGGCGGGTGTCGCCGATTCGGATGAGGTCGCCGATCCGAGGGCAGACGGCGCCGCGCTCACCAACTGGGTGGCGACCGGGGCTTGCCCCTGGATCTTCAGACGAAAACCGGAGCGCTCGACTTCCAGGCCATGGAGGCCCCGCACCGCGATCAGCTCGACCAGCTCTTTGATCTGCTCGAATGTCAACAAGGCTCATGTTCCTTCGGAGGATTGCCAGGACTGTCCGCACTCTTTTAGGAGAGTTCGCTCTCCAAGAGCAGGCGCGCCCGGCGCATTTCGAATCGCGCTCGGCCGTAGTTGCCTTCCGGCCCGAGGACCAGGAGCAGATAATAGTCCTTGGTCATCGAGCTTACCATGACGGTCCCGATGTCCGTGGTGACCGAGACCTGCTGCACTTCGCCCATCGCGATCTCGCGGTGGTTCTCGCCGATCGAGCGCGCCTGGGCGATCAGCTCGGCAGAGAGCACTTCGAGATCGAGATCGGGGTCGTTCGAAACGGATTCAACGGCGATGCCGTCGGCAGCCACCAAAGAGAGGGCGATCGCCCCATCGATCCGGTTGGAGATCCGAGAAAGGACTTCAAGAAACACCGGGCGCGCTCCCGCGGCGGAGCCGCTCTAGGTAGGCGGTGAGCAGCTGGATTTTGCGCTGCGGCTTGGTGGCGACGGCAGTTGGCGGCGCCGGGCTCGGCTCGCTCGTCCGTGCGGCCGAATCCAAGAATGGAAGCGGCGCCAGGCGGGTCGTAAACGTCTCTTCGTCGGGCGCAAGCTCGGGTTCCGGAGAGGCTGGGACGTCGCCACGGATCCGGGAGAACAGCGCTCGCGCCGCCTGGTTGGTCGGTTCGCGGAGGAGCACCTGGTCGAGAATGCGCAGCGCTTCGGCGCGGTGCCCTTGGCCCAGGTAGAGCTCGGCGAGGGTCACCGTTTCGGAGTCGCTCGAGCGGCTGGCCGGGCTTTCCCGGATCGGCTGGATCTCGGGGGCCTCTTGAACTTCCGAGATCTCGGGGAACGCTTCGAACGCGGCCACCGCGGGGATCGCGATCGGTTCCGGCGGCTGCGGTATGACGAACGGCGGCTCGAAGCCGAGCGAGAGCCGGCTCGACTCCGGAACGAAGATCGGCGTGGGCTGTTGGGCCTCAAACCGGGACGGAGAGAAATCCGCAGCGAACAGGGGAGCTTCGGTTACGAGCGGATGCACATTCAGGGAAGCAAGGTCAAAAAGACCGCCGAAGCTGATTCCCTCCGCCCAACGGCGGCGGCTCTCGGCCCCGCCGAGACCCGGAAAAATCTCTCCGTCATCATTCTCCCGGGCGGTCTCGGCCTCGAGATCGTGAAGGAGAGCTGCCGGCCTCGGTTGAGTCTCCCGGTAGAGCCCGAACATGTCGTCGCTCGGCGGCCCTTCTACCGGTCGCCCCGAAGGAATTCCCAAATCGAAGATGTCTTCGTTCATCGCGTCGCTCCGGGCGGGGGTCAGAGGCTCCTCGCCGACCGCTGCGGCGACGGGTGGATGATCGGTGCCAGAGGTTCCGACCGTCGCCAAGGGCGAGGGTACCGGCTCGGGCGCTTCCAGACGCCGCCGAAGCTCGGCGATGTCCGGATCGGTTTCGTGCAGTAGAGCATAGAGCGACAGCCGTTCGCGGGCTCGAACCAGTTCACCCAGATCGAGATAGGAGCGCACCAGCAATTTGCTCGCCACCGCTTGCGTCGCATCCTGGCGAACCACCCGCTCCAACGCCTCTCGCGCCGCTTGCGGCTCGCCCAACTCGAGATGGCATCGCCCCTTGGCGACCAGAGCCGAGAGATACCCGGGGTGCTCGACCAAGCCCGCGTCCAGAACCTCCACCGACTCGCGCAAACGACCGAGCTGGCGGTATTCCTCGGCCAGTTGGAGAAACAGCCGCGAGGTCCGGTCGGCGTCCCACCGTCGGCGCAGTTGGGTCACACGATCGGGAAACGGCTGGTCGGTCATTGGATTTCTGGTCAGTCTATATGGTCTTAGGCTTTGCCACGCCGTGGATCATCCGCAGGTGGATTCGTCGGAAAACATTGAATGATAGCAGGTTTGGCGCGGTTCAGGCCGACCGAAAAGCAGTGCGGCCACCCGGTACTTTGGGTGGCCGCACTTCGCGAGGAGTAGCCGCTTTGCGTCTATTGAACCGGGACTGTGATCGTCTTTATTTGCTCATCGCTACCCGCTGTGTTCGTCACCAAAAGGCGTACGGTGACGGTCCTTGCGCTGCCGTAGTCGAACACCGGATCTTGCGCGCTCGAGTCGATCGAGCCGTCGTCGGTGAAATCCCAAGCGTAGCGCAGGGGGGCAAGGCCGGTACTCTCGTTGATGAACCGCACTTTGTTGTCTCCGGCGCTTTCGAATCGGAAGGCGGCGATCGGCGTGTCGCGCTGAATCCGGACGCTGAAGGTGGCTTCCTGATTCCCGGACCCCAGGGAGGCTCTGGCCCGAACGGTGAATGTCTGGCCTTGGAACGACCCCGCCTCCGCTTTCTGCACTGTCAAGGTGTCCGACGCTTCACCCCGGCTATTCGTCTGCAGGAACTGGCCGCGTGAGCTCAGAACGCCGAGCTCCGAGTTGAAGTTCACATTCGCCCCGACCAGGGGTTGGCCCTGATCGTCACGCACGAGGGCCAACAGTTGGACACGGGATCCGGCCGTTGGAATCGTGGCTTGCGCGATCGTCGAAGGCGTGGCCTGGAGCGAGATCCCGCCGACGTTGCTGCCGATCAGGACCGTGACCGTGGCGGTGCCGATGCCCGAGGCGTTTCCGACCGGCTCTAAAGTGCTGGTCATCGGCGGCGGCGGCGCTACTCCGGTCGTCACTTCGACTGTCGCGGTTCCCTGCCGGCCATCGCCGCGAAGGCTGGCGGTCGCCTCGCCGTTGCTGTTTGTGGTGACCAGTGGCTCGATCGAGCCCAGGCTGGTGGCCAGCCGCAGCTCGGTGCCGCTTCGCAGCGGCGAGCCGGTCGCGGTTCGAGCGATAATGCTGATCACCGCGGTCCCGCTGGCGCTGATCCGCGTGGGCGAAGCGCTGATCGTGAGGAGCGTTCCGACCGGGGCGGTCGGGGTCGCTTTGTCGCAGGCGAGCCCTAAGGCCACGGCGAGCAGGGCGAGGAGGGCTAGGAGGGCGAGCGTCGAGCGACTTTTCATGGCGCCTCAGTATACGAACAGGGGCGGTCGCCCGTCCAGGCGACCGCCCCGAGAGGTGGGACAGAAAGAACTTCGAAGCTTCGTCTACGGCACCGTGACCGGGATGGCGACCGAGTCGGAGCCTCCCGGAGCGATCACGGAAAGGGTCACAGTGTAGGTACCCGGACCGCTGAAAATGTGGACCGGATTCTGCAAGAAACTCGTGTTTGCAGCACCGGAAGCCGGATCACCGAAACTCCACGTCCAGCTGGCGGGATTCCCGGTCGAGGTGTCGATGAAGTTCCCTTGGAGACCGGTTCTGGTCACCGTGAAACCCGCGACCGGCACCGGCGGTGGCGGCGGCGGCGGAATCACGCATCCGGCGATCGCAGGCAGATACGCGAAGCCGTTCGCGATGGTGTCCGAGCAACCGGTATTCAGGTTGGTCACCGTAACCGGCACAGCCGCCGGCAGCATCTCAGTTCCGGTTTCGGCTCCCACCGTGCAGGGGCGGGTTGGGAAGGTTCCGGTGAACGTTGGTGTGCGGATCGACACCAGACCCGCCGTTGCACTCACCAGGGCCGCCGGCGCCGAGCCCACCAGCACTCGAATCGGCGGCGGCGGACCGCCGAACGGGTCGAAGCCCGTGAATTTGCTGACCGCGCTGGTGATCGCCACCGGGGTGTTGCCCACCGCCGCACCGGTATTGGGTGAGATCGAGGTGATCACCGGCATGATCGGACGGAACACGAACGGTCCGGTAAAGCTGGTGCCGTCTCCCGTCTCGATATTGACCACTCCAACCGGTCCGGTCGGCACATTGCAGTTCGTGATTGCAACGATCGGCGATTGCACCACGATCCGGGTACCGGTCACCGACTGCACCGGGGCGGCGAAGCCGGCGAGCGTGACGGTGAGCGGCTCGTCGAAGCCCTGACCTTGGATCACCACCTGCTCTGGCTGGTTGTAGACAACCTCGGTCGGCCCGACCGCCGTGATCAAGACGTTCGATCCATAGCGGAATCCACCCGTGGTCCGACCCTCGAAGCCGCTTTCGATGTTCTTGACCCGAATGTCGGCGCTCTGGTTCTGGAGGCCCTGACCGAAGCCGCGAGCGGCCGGTGAGAGCACGATAATCCGCGTGGTGGTGACCGATTCGACCGCCGCCTCGACCGAGATGCGCGGGTTGCCGCCCTCGAAGAACACCTGCACCGGCGACTGGAAGCCGGTGCCGTTGATGGTGATCCGGGTGCCGCCGTCGTTGCTGCCGGAAGAGGGGGTGACCGACGTGATCGTCGGCTGAACGCCGCCGCCGCCTGTGGCGTAGGTGAGTCCGGCGGCCAGCGAGTCGGACTTCTGCTCCGGCTCGTTGACATTGATGGTGACACCGACGTTGACCGGCACGGACTGCCCGACGCCCACGGTGACTCCGGCCTGGGTGGCCGAGGGGGTGGAGATTCGAATCCGATCGGATGTGACAGAGAGCACCTGAACATTGGCGCTACCAATGGTCACGCGAACCGGGGTTTCGAACCCGCCGCCCTGAATCGTCGCCGTCTCGCCGCCCTGGGGATCGATGATGGGAGGATCGACGAACGAGATGAAGAACGTCGCCCCGGCACCGATCTGAACGTTCGCGAAGCCTTCGCTCCGGTCGAGCGTCGCCCGCACCGTAGCCACCCCTGAGCTGGTGCCGGGGAACAGGACGGTCTGCGCCGAACCGTTGGTCAGCTGAAGGGTGATCTGAGTACCGCCCGTCGCCGAGCCGAACGTGCCCAGCGAGGTGGAGAGGGCGATCGAGGTCAGGTTGGCCGGCGGCTGCCCGGTATCGGTGCGCACAGCACGCACCGTCACCGTGCTCGACTGCCCGCTGCCGATTGCGAGGGCGGTCGGACTGGCGGTGACCGTCACGTTGTAGCTGATCTGCGGGGTCGGCGGCACCGGCGGCACCGGATCGACCCTCGGCTCGGAAGGGGAATTCGAAGTGCAGGCGGCCAGCGCGAGAAGCGCGGCCGGAAGCAGAGCGAGCAGGGATTTGCGCAGCGGGTTCATGTCGCAGCTCCTACGTCAGGGGACAACTTCGACGTCGAAAGAAACCGGTTCCGAAACGATGTCGGTCCCCGAAAGGGTACGGCCAAAGAATCGAAGCGTGACGCGCATCGGGATGACTCGGCTGCCGGTCTGTTGGTCGGTACCGAACGTGACCAGGTCCGAGAGCGGCGGCGAGGCGAGCTGCGCCGTGCGCAGGAAGACCAGGTTGTTGTAGACCGTCGTCGAGTTCACCGCGACGTTGCCGAACAGCGATTCAACGAGCGGCTGCGGCAGACGCGTACCCGTGTCGCGCCGCGCGTAGCGGACCTCGTAGGAACGCATCTCGAGATCCTGC
>JANNIH010000148.1:0-50789 GCA_031404815.1 Holophagales bacterium
GGCGAAGGGAAGGCTGAGGGCGATCACGAAGATGGCGCCGAAGGCCGTGGTTTGCGGGGCGTTCCAGGTCACGCCGAAGGTGGTCAGGTCCATCGTGCGCTCGGCCATCGCCACCCATGGACCGTAGCTCTGTTCGTACAGGCCCCAGAACAGCGCACTGATGGTGATCAGCACCATCAGGACGATCATCCGTCCCTTCTCCACGCGCGTAAGGTCGGTTAGCATCAGCCGGATAAACCAGACGAACAGCGCGGCGCCCATCACCACCGCCACCACTTCGGTCAGCGTGACTTCGTGGCCACCGGCCAGTGCGGTCAGCGGCGCGAAGGTGATGCGCGTCTGCAGCACCTGCCAGACCACCACGGCCGTCACCAGGCCGCTGAGGTAGATCACCCATTCGCGCGACAGGCCGGCCAGCACCGGCGTCCGCAGCGCCACCGGGTCGGCCGGCTCGGCCTGGCCCAGCAGGTGCTTCTGGCCGTAGATGAACTGCACCAGGCCCAGCGCCATCATCACCCCCGACAGGCCGAAGCCGTAGCCCCAGCCGTAGTTGATGCCCACGTAGCCCACGATGAGCGACGACAGCGCCGCACCGACGTTGATGCCCATGTAGAAGATGGTGAAGCCCGAGTCGCGGCGCGGGTCGTTGTCGGGGTACAGGCGGCCGACGATGGTGGAGATGTTGGGCTTCAGGAAGCCCACGCCCACGCCGATGAACGCCAGCGAGAAGTACATCACCTGAACCGCGAACGCGTCCGGCGTGGCCTGGCCCTGCAGGCCCTGCGCCACGTCGCCCGTGTAGGCCATGCCCAACTGTCCCAGCACCAGCAGCAGGCCGCCGAACAGCACCGCCTTGCGCATGCCCAGGTAGCGGTCGGCCAGCAGGCCGCCCAGCAGCGGCAGCGCATAGGCCAGGCCGGCGTAGGTGCCCAGCAGCAGGTAGCCGCTGGCGTCGTCGAACTTGTGGTGCTGGGTCAGGTACAGGAACAGCAGCGCCTTCATGCCGTAGAAGGCGAAGCGCTCCCACATCTCGGTCATGAAGCAGACGAACAGGCCCTTGGGATGGCCGAAAAGCTGGGTGCCCGGGGCGGGCAGGGGAACGGTGTGGGTCACGGGGTGGCTCCGAGGCAGGACGGCCGAGTATAGCCACGGGTGCACCGGTCTTTGCGCCCGGGCCGCTGGGTGCCTACCATGGGGATTCGCTTCCACCGGTGCCCGTCATGAATCTGCGTCCCGTCCTGATCGCCGTGCTGCTTCCGGTCCTGTCCACCGCCGCCTTCGCCGCCGCCAAACCCTTCGAAGCCCGCGATCTGGTCACGCTCGACCGGGTGTCGTCGCCCACGCTGTCGCCCGACGGCCGCAAGCTGGTGGTGGCGGTGCGCGAGGCCGACTTCGCCGCCAACAAGGCCAGCACCGGCCTGTGGATCGAGGACCTGTTCGCGCGCGACGCCGCGCCGCCGGTGCGCTTCACGGCCGAAGGCTTCAACGTCAACAGCCCGGCGTTCTCCCCCGACGGCACGTTCGTGTATTTCCTCAGCGCCAAGTCCGGCTCGCAGCAGCTCTGGAAGCAGGCCGTGGCCGGCGGCGAGGCGGTGCAGGTCACCCATCATCCGCTGGACGTCGGCAGCTTCAAGCTCGCGCCCGACGGCCAGTCGGTGGCGCTGAGCTTCGAGGTGTTCATCGACTGCGCCGACCTGGCCTGCACCAAGTCGCGGCTGGACCTCAAGGCCGCCACCAAGGCCTCGGGCGTGGTCTACGACAAGCTGTTCGTGCGCCACTGGGACACCTGGGCCGACGGACGCCGCAACCAGCTGTTCGTCGCCCGCTTCGGCGACGACGGCCTGGCCGCCGGCGAGCCGGTGCGCATCAGCACCGGCATGGATGGCGACGTGCCTTCCAAGCCCTTCGGCGATGCCAGCGAATACGCCTGGGCGCCGGACGGCCAGTCGCTGGTCTTCAGCGTGCGCGTGGCCGGCCGCGAAGAGGCGTGGTCCACCAACTTCGACCTCTACCAGGGCTTCGTGCGCTCGCGCGGGGCGCCGCGCAACCTCACCGCCGGCAACCCGGCCATGGACACCGGCCCGGAGTTCAGCGCCAACGGCAGGACGCTTTACTACCGGGCCATGAAGCGCCCCGGCTTCGAGGCCGACCGCCTGGCGCTGATGGCCATGGACCTGCGCAGCGGCAAGACCCGCGAAATCGCCCCCGAGTGGGACCGCTCCGCCGACGGCATCAAGCTCTCCGCCGACGGCAAGGCCATCTACACCCAGGCCTACGACGTGGGCACGCACCCGCTGTTCAAGGTGGACATCGCCAGCGGCGCCGTCAGCAAGGTGCTGGCGGGCGGCACCATCGGCGGCTTCGACCTGGCGCGCGACACGCTGGCCTACACCCGCGACAACCTCAAGAGCCCGGCCCAGGCCTTCGTTGCCCGCGCCGACGGCAGCGCCGAGCGCCAGGTCACCCAGGCCAACGCCGACGTGCTGCCCAACATCGCCTTCGGCGACTACGAGCAGTTCAGCTTCAAGGGCTGGAACGACGAAACCGTGCACGGCTACGTGGTCAAGCCGGTGGGCTACGAGGAAGGCAAGAAGTACCCGGTGGCCTTCCTGATCCACGGCGGGCCGCAGGGCAGCTTCGGCGACAACTTCCACTACCGCTGGAACCCGCAGACCTACGCCGGAGCGGGCTACGCCACCGTGATGATCGATTTTCATGGCTCGACCGGCTACGGCCAGGCGTTCACCGATTCGATCTCCAAAGATTGGGGGGGCGCGCCGCTCGAAGACCTACAGAAGGGCCTCGCCGCCGCAGTCGCCAAATACCCCTGGCTCGACGGCGACCGCGCCTGCGCGCTCGGTGCCTCCTACGGCGGCTACATGGTCAACTGGATCGCCGGCCGCTGGCCCGATGGATTCAAGTGTCTGGTCAACCATGACGGCCTGTTCGACCAGCGGTCGATGTACTACACCACCGAGGAGCTCTGGTTCCCCGAGTGGGAGCAGGGGGGGCCGTACTTCGAGAACCCCGATGGGCACGAACGTTGGAATCCGGCAAACCATGTCGCACATTGGAAGACGCCAATGTTGGTGGCCCATGGTGGCCTCGATTTTCGCGTACCTGATGGGCAAGGTATCGCGACCTTCACGGCGCTTCAGCGACGGGGCATTCCCAGTCGCTTCCTCTACCTGCCGGACGAGAACCATTGGGTACTGCACACCGCCAACAGTCTGCTCTGGCACGACACCGTCCTCGGCTGGCTCGATTCCTGGCTGAAGCCGGGGCACTGACCTCGGTTCCCTTCTCTCCACCCACAGAGGGCGGACGTCTGGCTGCGTCCGCTCTCTGGGACCCCCTCTTCGCCACCGCGCGCCCCCCCCTGCACCTTCTGTCCTACCACCTTTCTTGAGGAAAATTGTCCATCCGAGGAGGGGGTGCGGCAACTACACTACTAGAGGCCGATTTTCCTCAATAGATTGAAAGAGATAGCTTCGAGAAAGACCTGCGAAATCTAACTTGGAGGCGCGCCATGAATACCGCTCAGATCCCGATGCCAGGAGCCTTGAGGTTGCGCAACGTTCACGCGTTAGGGGGCGCGGACGGTTCCTGCGAGCTGATCTACGATCTGGAGCGGGGGATGGTGCTCGAAGTGCCGATCGAGCTACAAGCGTACGTGGCGCTCGCCCTCGACCGGACCGAACCGACCGACGAGATGCTCTCCTGGCTGGTGCGCGAGGATCTCCTCACCTCCGATCGGTTCGCCGAAGGGGCCGGTGACGACGATTTTGGGTCGTCGGGCGCCTGGTCCGGGGGGCACACCGACCGGGAGCTGTTGCTCGACCTCGACTGCCCGAGCGAGGCGGAGGCGTTCGAGCTGCTGGAGGGGTACTTCCATGCCGCCGGGGACCGCGTGCCGGTGCGGGTGCGTTGCCACTGGGCGACCGGTTTCCCCGGGGTCGAAGCGTTGCGGTCGATCGTCGGCGAGGCGCGCCGCCTCGCCGCAGAGCGGCGGCGGGCGATCGCGTTCGACATGGCGTTGGCGCTCGGCGCGCTCGACGAGGCGACCGTTGGCTATCTCGCGGTGGAGTCGTTCCCGGTGCGGGTGTTGGCCGGGGCTCTCACCTCGGCCTACGGAATGGAGCCCGAGATTGCGCGCGACTTAAGCGTGCTCGCCGCCCGCTTTGGCGACCGGCTGACCCTGCGCGTCGACCTGGCGCGCGGCGCTCGGCTGCGCGATGCCTGGCGGCTTGCCGAGAACTCCGGAGTCTGCCACCTCGATGTCGTCTGGGCGGTCGGGGCCGAGCCGACGATCGGATCCGAGCTGCGCGATCTGGAGACCGATCTGGCGCACATCGCCGACGAGATTTGCGCGGACCTTCGTGCCCAGCGGGCGCCGATCGATTTCCAGCCGCTCACCCGGGTGGTCGGCCGCCTGATCCAACGCGAGCCGATGTTCGACTACGAGCGCGAGCCGTCCCGGCGCCCGGCATGGATCGGCGACGTCGATTCGAGCTGCGGCCTGCGCGGCATGGAGGCGCCGGACGTCGCGCGGCTCTGGGGGAGCTTCGATGAGTTCGGCGGCGATTCGGGTTCGGCGGTCGCGTGCGAAGGCTGCTGGGCGCGCTACCTCTGCCCGGAGAGCCGCCTGCTGCCCACTTTCGCCGAGGCGAGCGAGCCTGAGGAGGGGCGGTGCAATCTGCTGCGCTCGCATTTCGAGTCGGCCGTGCGGCTCCACTATCGGCTGTCCCAGATGGACCCGCTGGCGACGTTGCCGTTTCTCGAGCTGGCGCTGCGCGCCTCCTCCGAGCCGCGGCGCGGCGCGATCGGTCTGCGCAGCTTCGGCTAGCTCTGGCCGCCTTTCAAGTGGAGGTCGAGGAAGCGCAGCACCGCCTCGTACCCTCTAGCCTGGTTCGTCTTCTTGGTGAAGCCGTGCCCTTCGTCGGGAAAGACGATGTATTCGACCGGCACCCCGTTCTTGCGCACGGCGGCGACGATCTCGTCCGACTCGACTTGTAGGACGCGCGGGTCGTTGGCGCCCTGGAGGACGATCAGCGGCTTCACGATCCGGTCGGCGTGGAACAGCGGCGAGATCTTCACCAGGTAGACGCGATCGACGGCCGGATCACCGATCTCCTTGTAGAGCACCTGCCGGAACGCCTCCCACCAGGCGGGAATGCTCTCCAACGTTCGCACCCAGTTCGAGACCCCGAAGATGTTGACCCCGACGGGGAACTCTTGCGGCGTGAACGCCAGCGCCGCGAGCACCATGTAGCCGCCGTAGCTGCCGCCGATGATCCCGATGCGGGCGGGATCGACCCAGCCGGTCGCTTCGAGCATCTTTTTGGAGTCGATGCAGTCGCCGAGATCGGCGTCACCGTGTTTGCGGTCGTCCATCTGGAAGAACGTCTTTCCATAGCCCGAGCTGCCTCGGTTGTTGATCGCGTAAATCGCGTAGCCATGGTTCACCAGGTATTGGACCAAGGCGCTATAGCCGACCCGCGACTGATCGCCGGGACCGCCGTGGACCCAGACCAGCGCGGGCGCGGGGGTGGCGGGTGAAGCGCTCTTCGGTCGATAGAGGAGACCGGGGATCACCACGCCGTCGCGGGCGCGGAAGCGAACCACCTGGGCATCCACCAGGTGCGCCGGATCGATTCCCGGATCGAGCGCCCGGGTGAGGGTTTTGAGCTCGCGGGTTCCCAAGTCGTAGACGTGAAGATTCGCCGGTGAGCGTGCCGAGTCGGCATAAAACGCCAGCCGCTTCGAGTCGGGAGAGAACGTGACGTTCGCGATCTCGGCATCGGGCAGCTCGGGCAGCTGGACCGGTTTCATCCCCGGCATCTCGAACAGGCGGATCTCGGTTCGCGCATCGCGGTTGATCCAGATCGCGAGGTAGCGGCCGTCCTTGGAGAACTCGGCGCCCATCACGTCCCATTCGGGCGCGAGCACGGTTTCCCGTTGACCGGAGCCGAGGTTGTAGCGCATCAGCTTCTGGAATTCGGACCCCTCGTTCATCCGGTAGTAGAGCCAGGCGCCGTCCGGGCTGAACGGGCCCGCGTCGTGCGAGACCTCCCCTTCGTGCGGGGTGAGATGCTTCGTCGTGCCCTGCACCAGGTCATGGAGGAAGATCTCGCTGTCGACTGAAGTTTTCGGTTTGCCGAGTGCCAGCCAACGTCGATCGGGCGACAGCCCTGCGAGGTCGTGCCCCCCGTCGTTCTGGAACATGAGCGTGCGCCGGTAGCCGTCGATCGCGATCTCGTAGAGGTCGAAGAAATTCGGGTCGCGCTCGTTGGTGATCACATACAACGAGCGGTCGTCACCCGCCCAGCCGAGGAAATTGGCTTTTACCTTCTCGCCCGGGGTGAGATCGCGCACCGAGCCGTCGAGCTCGCGAACATAGACATGGGTGAGCTCGTTGCCCCCCTGATCGGATTGAAACAGGAACCGCTCGTCGTGCGGAAAGTAGCTCGCGACGCGCACGGTGTCCTCTGACCGGGTGAGCTGGATCGGCTCGCCGCCCGCCACAGGCACGGCGTAGGCGTTGAATACGCCGCTCTGGTCGCTGCTCACCAAGATCTTTTCGCCATCGGGAGAGAACGAGCTGCCGCCGAAGTTGGTGGTGCCGAGGAACTGCGCGATCGAGTAGGACGGAACGTTTACCGGCGCGGGGGCGGACGCCACCGTTGGAGGGGGAGCCGTAGCAACGGTGCGCACGGCGGGAGCGGATTGGCTGGAGGTCCCGCAGCCGAAGTTAAGCGCGAGTAGGAAGAGAGCGAGACCGGTGCGGACGGGATGGGCATGCTCGGACATGTCGGGCTCCTCGGAGAGATCGGGCACGAGCCCGAGAGTACGAGCGGTAACTCTACCAGGAGCGCCCGCTCGATCAGCGGGGAGGAGCCGTGGCATCCGCGTAGCCGGTCATTTCCACGTACCCTTTGCCCGAAACCGGTCGCCCGTCTCGCGTCCCGGTCACTCCGACCGCCCCTTCCCAATAGCGAAACGCGCCGTCCAGTTCCTGGTCGTCGAGCATCGGGCGAATTGTCAAAACGAGTCGCTCGCTGGGAATCCGCAGTTGCCAGGCCGCCGGGTAGCGGGCGCCGCTTTTGGGGCTGGTCCAGGTTGCCGTCTCGGTGAGGGTGAGATCTCGCCAGGCGATGGCTCGGGTTTGGCCGTCGGGGGCGATGAGTGCGCCCCGGCTCACCGGGTCCGCCGTGCCGTCCCGGTTGCGCAGGCGGTAAAGCATCAGCTCGCTCCCGGCCGCCTCGCCTTCGAGTTGGAGCGCGAACCAGTCCCAGCCGATCTGATCGGGCGAAAGTGCGCTGGTGCTCCATTCGCGATCGAGCCAGGCGAGCCCGGAGACCGCGAACGTCTGGTCGCCGAGTCGAATCTCGCCGCGGGCCGGCATCCGAGGGAGCGAGTAGTAGTAGCTCGCGTTGCCCGGTATCGCACTCTTCTGTGACAGACCGCGGTCCCCTTGGAGCACCGGGGGTTTCCCCTCCTCGAGTACGAGATCGATCGCCCGCCGGGTCGTACCCTCCCCGGCGCTCGCCTCTAGCCGCGCGGGCCAGGTTGGTCCGGCGGCTCCGGTGGCGATGCTCGCGAGCTTCCAATCATCGAGCGCTACGCGGAAGGGTGCGGCCGAGGCGAATGCCAGCCCGAGCGCGCCGCGGCGGAAGCGCTCGAACGAGAGGAAACGTGGACCGGTGGCGCCGCCATCCGGCAAGAGGTCCGAGAGCGCGAAGTGACCCAGGTACACGTCGCGGGCGCCCCAACGCGAGCCCCGCGCCGCAACCGCCGGCGCCAAAGCGTTCCTGAAGATCGTCCACTGGAAACCGAACGCCCTCCCCTCTTTCGTATTGAGGTTGCCGGTCACGTACCACCACTCGGTGCGGTACTCCGGATGCGGCCCATGGTCGGCGGGAAAGGTAAAGGTCCGCGGCGCGAGCGCGCGCGCGAAGCCGTCGTCGCTTCCGGCCGGTCCGGCGGAGAGAGCGGACGCGACCCCTCTCGTCTCGGAGCGTGGCGGCCCGGGGGAGCGATCCGCGCAGGCGCCAAAGGCGAACAGGCCGACGGGCGCGAGCAGAATGAAAGAAGGAAACCTCATCGCTCTCATTCCTCGCGCAGCGCCTCGGCCGGCGAAGTGCGCGCCATCTTGATCGCCGGAACCACACCGGCGAGCAGGGCGGCACTTAAAGCCAGTGCGATGGCGCCCAAGAAGACGCCGGGTGTCAGCACCAAGTCCATGCTCCAGCCGAAAGAGCGGCGGTTGATCACCTCGATCAGGATCAGGGCGAGGACGAAGCCCACCGGCACCGACAGGATCCCCGCGGTAAGCCCGAGCAGGCCGGTTTCGGCGGCCACCAGCGCGCCCACCTCGCGGGTCGTCATGCCGAGCGCGCGCAGCACGCCGATCTCGCGCGTCCGTTCGAGCTGAAGGGCCAAAAGGGCGGAGAGGACACCCAAGAACGCGACCAGCCCGGCGAGGAAACGGAGTACGCCGGTGATCTTGAACGTCCGATCGAACACCACCAGCGAGCGGCGGCGCAGCTCCTGGTTGCTGCGCACCCCGAGCGGCTCTTGCGGGTCGAGCGCGCGGACGGCCGCGGCGACCCGATCGAGTTCCAGATCGCCCGCTCCCGGGGCGAGATCGAGCCCTAAGCCAGAGACCCGATCGTCGCGCCAGAGCCGCCGGTAGTGGGCACGATCGATCATCGCGATGCCGCGGTCGGAGGCGTAGTCGAGATAGACACCTGCGACGCGGAACGGCTTCACCCCATCCGCAGTCGCGAGCGGCAGGGTCGAGCCGACGCTCAAACCGAGGCGCGCGGCGAGCGGTTCGGAGGCGAGGATCTCGCCCCGCGCAAAGCCCGTCCAGGCTTCGGCGGCATCGCCTTGGCGGATCACCGTCGCAGATGGGTCCGCTTCGACCGCGATCAGGCGGATCGTTCCGGCGCCTGGTGTCGTGGAACGGGCCTCCGCCCGCCTTAAAGGACGCACCCGGATCACACCCGGGATCGCGCCGAGCCGGTCGATGATCGTCGCGGGGCGCGAGGCGCCGACGAATCCCGCCTCGCGCTCGGCCGGAGCGACGTACAGGTCCGCGGTGAGCGACCGGTCGAGCCAACGTTCGACGCTGCCGCGGAAGCTCGCGATCATCGCGCCCACCCCGACGGTGACCGACACGGCGACCACCAGGGCGGCGATGGCCACTCCCGTGCGCGACAGGTTCCGTTCGAGTCCGGAAGCCGCCATCCGGCCGATCCATCCGACCCGGCCGGTTCGGCGCGCGAGGGCTGCGCGGAGCGCCCGGCCGAGCAGCACGGCGGCGCCCGGCGCGAGGAGAGCGAAACCGATGATCGCGCCGAACATCACGAGAAACGACGAGGTCCAGCCCGAGAACGGCAAAGCGAGCGCGCCAAGTGCCAAGACGATTCCCCCGGCGACGGTCGCGCGGGGGAGCGCGCGGCCGCTCTTCGCTTCGAGCAGCGAACGGACCGTCGCCCCTTGGGGCGGCGCGCCGGTGGCTTCGAGCGCGGGCGCGAGCGCCGCGAGCAGCGTCACCCCCAAGCCGACGGCGATCCCGATCGCGAAGGTGAGCGGCGGCAACGCCAGATCGCGGACGCTCAAGGCGAAATAGAGATCGTTGATCGTGCCGGCGACCAGCCGCACCAGGCCGCGGCCGAGCACCACGCCGGCCCCGAGCCCGAAGAGGGTGCCGACCACCCCGATCGCCGCCGCTTCGCCCAGCACGCCGCTGAAGATCTCCCCCCGCGTGGCGCCGAGCGCCCGCAGCAACCCGATCAAGCGTCGCCGCTCGACCACCAGAAACGTCATCGTGTTGTAGATCAGAAAGCTGCCGCAGACCAGGGCGAGCAAAGAGAGTGCCGCGAGGTTCATGCGGAACGCGCGGGTCATCTCGTCCCCCTCGCGCAGCCGCCCCGCCGCCTCTTGGATCAGAACCCCCGGCGGGAGCAGGGCGCGGACCAAAGAGAGCTCGCGGGCACTGAAAGCACCTTCCGGCAGCAAGAGATCGATCCGTGTCAGCCGGCCGAGCCGGCCGGTGGCCTCCTGGGCGGTCGAGATGTCGCAGATCAGCAGATCGGCCCACGCGGAGGGAGAATCGCCGGTCGCAGATTCGAGCAGACCGGAGAGCAGCAGTTGGCGTTCGAACGTACCGAAGCGGGCTGGGAAACGCTCGCCTGGCCCAAGCCCGAATCGCTCGGCCGTCTCGCGCGCGAGCAGGCAGGCACCGGGCGTGGTAAGCATGGTTTTGAGGTCGAGCCCGCCCCCGGCGATTCGGCCCACCGCCGGGCGGAACGGCGCCTCGGAGAACGGATCGATCCCGAGCAGCGGCAGCGCCTCGGGCTTCCCGCCCGGACCTTTCGGGGTGATGATCGCCGTGGCTTCAACGACGGGCGCCGCCGGCCGCACCCCGGAGCGCACCAGCCGAACGAACAGCTCCTCGGGCAGCCCCGCGGGCGAACTCGCGACGATCTCGTGGGTCGCCTTCCCCTGGAGTGCTCCGAGCGAGAGCGACAGCGCTGTACGCGCGCTCTGGTTCGCGAGATCGATCGAGACGAACACCGCGACGCCGAGCGCCACGCCGAGCACCGCGAGCGCAAGCTGCCAGGGATGGCGCAGCAGATGGCGTCGGCTCGCGCGGGCGAGCAGTGGTGAACGGGGGGGAGCGGCTGAACTCGCCGTCCTCGTCGAGGGCCTCAAGCGACCTCGGCCGCCGAGCGCTCGACCAGGCGCCCCTCTTCCAACCGGAACAGGCGATCGGCCAGGCCAATCACCTCTCGGCTGTGGGTCACCATGATCAGCGTTTTACCCGCGCGCCGGGTCAGCCGATCGAGCAGCTCCAAAACCTTGAGGCCGGTTTCGAGATCGAGATTGCCGGTCGGCTCGTCGGCGAGCACCACCGCGGGGTCGTGCACCAACGCGCGCGCCACCGCGACCCGCTGCTGTTCGCCGCCCGACAGGCGATCGGGGAACGCGCCGGCCCGGTCGGAAAGGCCCACTTCATCGAGCAGCGCACGTGCCCGCTCCAGATCGGCCGGCGTCGTCTGCCCCGCCAGCTCGAGCGGCAGGCGGAGGTTCTCTTCGACGGTGAGAGTCGGGATCAGATTGAAGAATTGGAAGACGAACCCGATCCGTCGTCGCCGCAGAAGCGTCCGCTCATGTTCGGAGAGCTTCGGGACCGAGATCCCTTCGAGCAACACATCCCCCGCGGTCGGCCGATCGATCCCCGCGATCAGATGAAGCAGCGTCGACTTGCCCGAACCGCTCCGCCCGATCAGAACCGCGATCTCCCCCCGATGTACCGTCGCGTTCGCACCATCCAGCACCGAGCGCGAAGCCCCCCCTTCTTCGAATCTCCGGGTGACGTCGCGCAGTTCGAGGACCGGGTGGGTTGGGGTGGTTAAGGTGTTGGAGGGCATCGGGAAGGCTAACCGCCACGGGGACGGGGGAATTTCTCGCCGGAAGGGACAGGCGTTGAGCTGTGGCCCAGCGTCGCTCGAAGCCTCCAGAAACGCCAAAAGCCCTCCGAGATTCGGAGGGCGGGAGGTCTCTTGTGCCCGTCGGCCGAGGCCGACGCGGGGACTCTTAGGCTTGGAGGCCGGAGACGGCGCGGGTCAGGCGGGACTTGTAGCGCGAGGCGGTGTTGGCGTGGATGACCCTCTTCTTGGCCGTCACGTCGATCAGCCCGAGGGTCGCAGTGAGGAGCTTCTGCGCCGTTTGGGTGTCGCCACCTTCGACCGCGGAGCGCAGCTTCTTGATCGCCGTGCGCATTTTCGAGCGATGACCGCGATTGCGCTCACGATCCTGGATGTTCTGCCGATTCCGCTTTTCCGCCGACTTGGTATTCGCCATAACCTTCGTTGCACCCTTCGATTGAGACCGATCTACCGGTCGCTGTGGATTTCAACTCGAGACGTCGGGACAAAACTCGGGGACAAAAAGAAAGCCGCACCGCAGTGCGACTCTCTAAGTTTTTAGCACAAGGGGGCTCATAAGGTCAACCGCCGAGTTCGCGCAGCCGCTGGCGGGCGAGGTTCGCCTCGTCGCTTGCGGGATAGTCGCGGACCACCCGTTGAAGCACCAGGAGGCCCTTGGTCTTTTCCCCCAGCTCGATGAAGCTGTACCCGCGCTTCAAGGTGGCACTCGCCGCCTTGTCGCTCTTCGGGTAGCGCGCGATCATCTGGTCGTACTGCTCGATCGCTTGGCGGAACTTCTTTTGCCGGTACCAGCACTCGCCGATCCAGTAGGTCGCGTTGTCGGCCAGATCGGTGTCCGGAAAGTTTTGCAGGTATTCCTGGAACTCCCGGATCGACAGGTCGTAGCTCCCCTTGAGGTAGTCGTTGTACGCCGCGTCGTAGAGCGCTTTCGGATCGGCACCCGTGCCCGCGGGGGGGGCCGTAGCGGTCGGGGGATTGCCGGTGTTTGGAGCGTTCGGATCGTTCGGAGCGTTTGGATCGTTCGGGGCGGGGGCCGGCGGAATCCGGAAGCTCTTGAGCTCTTGATTGGTCGTGGCGATCTGCTGCGACAGCTGGGTCAGGCGGTAGGTCGTGTCTTCGAGCTTCGCCTGGAGCGCCTCGATCTGCCCGGTCAGGTCTTGGAGCTTCACCTGCATGTCGGCTTCGGTCCGGAGCAGCGAATCCATCTGCTTGCCCATCGACGTTTCGAGATTGCCGACATCGGTCTTGCTCGGTGCCAACTGTTGCATTTGGAGCAGCTGGCGTTGGACGTCCGAGATCTGGGCCTGGATCCCTTCGATGTCCTGGGTCGATACGCACCCGCCGGCGGCCGAAGCCGCCAGCAGGATGCACGAGAGCCGAACGAGGCGCAGCGGTCTCATCGGTCTCATCGGTGGGCTCAGCCGTTCGAACGGCCGGTCACGACCATGTGGGCGCGACGGTTCTGCGACCAGCAGCTCTCGTCGATCTCGGTGCAGGCCGGCCGCTCCTCGCCGTAGGAGAGGGTGCGCAGACGATCCCCGGCGACGCCGAGCGAGGAGAGATAATCCTTGGCCGAGTTGGCGCGGCGCTCGACGAGCGCCAGGTTGTACGCGTTGGTGCCGCGCTCGTCGGCGTGCCCCTCGATCACCAACACGAGCTGCGGCGCGCCTTTAAGCAGGTCGGCGTTCTTGGACAGGCGGTCGCGGGTCTCGTCGGAGAGCGTGGCCTCGTCGTACTGGAAGAACACGTCGGCGGCGAAGCCGCGGCGGCGGAGTTCGTCGTTGACCACCTGGAGGTCCGCCGACAGGAGGCGGTCCTCGACCTGATCGTCGACCGAGGGCGCCATCGGCTCCGGAACCTCTTGGGCCGGTGCCACCGGCGT
Source organism: Holophagales bacterium (assembly GCA_031404815.1). Lineage (GTDB taxonomy): Bacteria > Acidobacteriota > Thermoanaerobaculia > Multivoradales > UBA5704 > DASYKS01. The sequence goes on from JANNIH010000148.1 coordinate 13,342, forward strand.
GGGCGCCACCGTCGTTGTGTCGACGTTCAGGTCTTGGGCGGGGGTTGCGGGCTTCTTTTTCGGGCAGCCGTACAGAGCCAACATCGCTCCGGCGAGGATCAGGCAGGTCATCATTCTGCGATTCATCGGGTTCTCCTAAATTCGACTAGGTTCGGAACTATGTCTGACTGGGGATTCGGTAAGGTCGCGTTCGGTGCCGACAAAGCACTTTACGGGCATTTTCCTAGTATACGCCGCAAGCGTAGAACCAGAGCGCCCCTTGGCGTCATTCCCGACTCTTTCTATTCGTTCTTCGATTTGACGCGCAGGTCACCTCGGGCGCGACCAATCGGCCATGTCGTTGCTCCCTTCGGTGGTCAGCTGGCGTACGTTGGCACCGTTGCCGGCGTCTAAGACGTAGAGCTGTTTGGTGCCGGTGCGGCGCGAAGTGAACGCGATCTTCCGCCCGTCGGGCGAGAACGTGGGCGACTCGTTTTCGCCCGGTCCGCTGGTGAGCACGCGGGTTTCTTGGCTCACGATGTTGGTCACCGCGATCTGGAACCGCCCCTCGCGGCGGGTGGCGTAGGTGATTTCCGCGCCGTCCGGGCTCCAGGAGGCGCCGTCGTTGTAGCTCCCCTCGAAGGTCAGGCGGCGCTGGCTCGCCCCCTCCTCGTCCATCAGGTAGATCTGGGGGTTGCCGGCACGGCTGGTGGTGAAGGCGATCGTCCCCCCTTTCGGGCTCCAGGCGGGATTGGTGTCGATCGCGGCCGATTGGGTGAGCCGACGGAGATTGCCACCGGCGAGATCGGACGAGAAGATCTCGATGTTGCCGGAGAGCGATCGGGAAAAGACGATCCGCCCGCCGTCCGGCGCGAACGACGGCGAGATGTTGAGCGAGCCGGTGGTGACCACCGGGCGCTTCTTGCCCGAGGCGACCTCGGCGAAATAGACCCCCGGCGGGCCGTTCACGAACGAGGTGTAGGCGACGCCGTCGCCCGCCAGGTTCCAGGCCGGCGACATCGAGGTCGACCGATGGCCGGTGAGCGGGCGCGGGTTGCCGCCGTCGTAATCCATCAGCCAGATCTCTTTGATCTTCCCCCGTTCGGAGACGTAAGCGATCTCGGAGAGCGCGAAACCGGCGCCGCCGGTCAGATAGCGGATCACCTCGTCGGCGAAGGTATGGCCGATCCGGCGGGCGGTGGTGAAGCTGCCGCGGTAGCGCTTGGCGAGGATCGATTGGCCGCTTTTGAGATCGAACAGCCGCCCCTCGAAGACCACCTTCCCCCCCTCTTCCCGCAGGTCCCCGGCGAGCAGCACTTCGTTGCCGGTCGAGCGGTAGAGATCGCGGTCGCGCAGCAGGTCGCCGGAGAGTGCCAAGGAAGCGAGCTGCTCGGGTCCCTGGATCTCGAAATAGCCCGAGAAATCGAGATCGCGACGCACCGTGGTTTCGAGTTCCGCACCGGCCGACGAGCCCTCCGCCGCGACGAACCGGGAAGCAGCGTACTGCGGGATCGCCAAGCGGATCTTCGGCCGCTGGCTGCCGTTCAGCTCGAGCGTGACCTGGTTCGGCTGCGCGGGCGTTGCCGGGGAGGACGCTGCGGGAGGCATCGGAGCCGGCACCGGCACGGGCGGGCTCTGCGCCCAGAGGAGAGCCGAGGCGAGCGCCAGGGCCGGCAGCGTAAGAAGGAGGAGCTTGGGGGCTTTCGGACTCTTCATGGCACCTCGGGGCGTAAGGTCCCGTCAACGGACGATCAGATTGACGCCGAGCGTGGGGTTCTTGTAGCTCGCCGGCAGGGGAGGAAAAGGGGCGGAGTTCTGCACCGCGCGCAACGCGGCGAGATCGAAGGAGTTGATGCCGGACGGCTCGACAATCTCGAGCTGGTCGATTGTGCCCTGGCGCAGGATGCGGAAATGGACGATCGCCCGCACCTGATTGCCGACCGACGGCCGGAACCAGTTGGCGTCGATTTTCCGGAGCAGCCCGTCGATGTAATAGCCGTAGGTGAAATCCGGATCGATCGAGGCGATCCGATCGCCGAAAGGAGAGGTTCCGGCCGCGGTTCCGGCGGTTGAGCCGCGGCGCCCGATCTCGTCCCCTTTCGCCACCTCCGCGCCCTGCCCGGGCGAACCGGTGGCGGTCCCGGGTTTGGTCGGAGTCGTCGGTTTCGTTGGCGGTGGCGCCGAGGGCTTCGCCGGTACCGCCGCTGCCGTCGGGGGCGGATCGTTCCACCCCTTCGGCCGGGGGAGTGGGCCGGTCGGAACCGGCGGAGGTATGGGCTTCGGTACGGGCTTCGCGACCGGTTCGGGGGCTGGCGGCTCCGGCTCGGGCTCGGGCTCCGGAGTGGGTTCGGCTGCCGGCGCGGGCGGTTCCGGGTTCGGGGCCTCGGCGCGGCGGCGCGGTTTCTCCACTCCCAGCGCCTGCGCCGGGACGATCTGGGCGGCGATGAACTCGATCGGCACGGAACGGGGTTTCAGATGGGCGAGACCGAACGCGACCGCCACCACCCCGAAATGAAGGAGCGCCGCCGTTGCGAGCGCAAACAGCTCGGCGCGGCGCGACCGCTCGGCCGTGTGGCCACGTTCGGCGAGGACTCGGTCGACGGCTTCCATTGAGAAGAGTCTCCGTGCTCCGGCTCAGCCCGAGCCGCCGCGACCCGATTTCGGCGGGCGCCGATCGCGTCCGCTCGGCTCGGTGACCAGGCCGACGTTTTGGATTCCACCGCGGTAGAGCAGGTCGAGCAGCTCGATCACCTGACCGTACGGGACCTCACGATCTCCTTTCAAGAACACGGAGGAATCTCCTTTGGCGGCGATCTCGGCTTGGACCGCGCCCACCAACGCCTCCTTGGAGACGGGTGTTTCGCGCAAATAGAGCAGGCCGTCGCTCCGGATCGACAGGACCAACGGGTCTTCCACCCGCAGCGGCAAATTCTGCGCCGAAGCCTGGGGGAGCTTGACCTCGATCCCCTGGTGGAGCATGGGCGCCGCGACCATGAAGATGATCAACAGCACCAGCATCACGTCGACCAACGGGGTGACGTTGATATCGGCGAGGAGGCCGTCTTCTTCCGGGTCGCCGAGCTGAAAGGCCATTCTAGTGCTGTGTCTCTACTTGTCGTCGGGCGCGCGAGCGCTCGTCTCTTAAGTGAAGTTCCGTTCGGCGAGGTTCAACAGCTCGAGGGCGAAGTCTTCCATTCGGGATTTGAGCGCGCGTACCCGGCCGCCCAGATAGTTGTAAGAAATCAACGCGGGGATCGCGGCGGCGAGGCCGGCGGCCGTGTTGATCAGCGCTTCCGCGATGCCGGGCGCCACGGTGACGATCGAGGTCGAGCCGGTGGCACCGATCTGCGAGAACGCGACCATGATCCCCCAGACCGTGCCGAACAGGCCGATGAACGGTGTGGCGCCCGCGGTGGTGGCGAGAAACGGCGTCCAGCGCGCAAGGGCCTGGAACTCCACCCCTGCGGCGCGCTTCAAGCTCCGTTCGAGCGAGGGGAGCGAGGTGATCTTCAAGCCGCGGCGGTCACCGGTCGGCCCTTCCGGGTTCGCCGCCTTGATCTGGCTGTCGATCTCCGCATAGCCCGCCTGGAACAGTCCGACCAACGGCGACGCTTCGAGCCGGCTCGCGGCGGCGTTGACTTCGCTGAACTTCTGGCTCTGGTGAAACAGCGCGAGGAACTCCCGGCTGTGCCGCTCGGCCCGGTTGAGCTGGCGGAGCTTGCCGACCAACACCGCCCAGGAGATCAGAGAGAAGGTGAGCAGAATGGCGAGGACCAGCTTCGCGACCGGTCCCGCTTCGGAAAAGAAATCGAACAGGCCGGGATTGCCGGCGGCGGGAGAGATCTGGAGGAAGGCAAGCATGATCTATGGAGTTGGAGGCTCGAAGGTGGAAAATGGTGTCGAGGGCGGAGGAGCCGGGCGGTGGTCAGCGGGAGCCCTGCGGTCGGTGGCAACGTAACACGTGCCTTATTGGCCTGTCCACGCCCGTGCAAGCAAGGCGCGGGCCGTGGGGCGAATCGTCCGCCCGCGTGGTAATCTTCGCCGCCGGTTCCTGCGCCTTCGAGGCAAACTCTCGCGTGGCCAAACCGGTACCGTCCGAGGAGGACCAACCCACCATGCCGAGAGTCGTGATCACGGGCGCCGCGGGCGCTCTGGGGAAAAGAGTGGTCGCCCGTTTTCTGGCCGGCGGGGCGCGAGTCCTCGCGGTCGATGCCAACGAGGACGGCCTGGCGGAGCTGGCGCAGCTCGCGCCGACCGAGACGCTCGCGGTGCGGCGGGTCGATCTGGCGAACTCCGAAGCGGTCACCCGCCTGTTCGACGAAGTGGAAGGGGCCTCCGGCATTCCGAGCGCGATCGTCCACCTGGTCGGCGGCTTCCGCTACGCGCGGTTCGCCGATCTGTCCGACCGCGACTGGAGCTACCTGATCACGCTCAACCTAGAGACCACGTTCCGCATCTTCCGCGAAGCGGCGCGCCGCTTCGAACGCGCGAAGGCGGGCGCGCTGGTCGCCGTCTCGGCTCCCGCGGCGTATGAGGGGGCGGCGGGCGTGGGCGCCTACGCCGGCTGCAAGGCCGCGATGCTGCGCATGGTCGAATCGCTCGCCCGCGAGCTGGCCCCCTTCGGCGGCCGGGCGAACGCGGTGCTGCCGGGCACCATGGACACGCCCGGCAACCGCGCAGGCATGCCCGACGCCGACCCGGGGACCTGGGCGCGCACGGAAGACGTGGCCGAGGCGATCTGGTTTCTGACCACCGAGCAAGCGCGCGCGATCAACGGCGCGGCGGTCCGCGTGCCGGGGCCGACCCTGCCGTGACGGGCCTGCGACCGAAGCTGCTTTGGGATTCGACCGCCGCGCCCGCTCCCGCCGTGGAGTCGGTCGATTCGATGGACGTGGCGATCGACGCCGAAGGGGCGGCCTTGCTCGCCCGATTGGGACTGGCCCCTGCCGATCTGCCGGTCCTGCTGGTTTCCGATGCTACGGCCAAGCTCCGCATCCTCGGCGCCCGGCTCACGCCCGACGAGATCGCGGCGCTCGCCGACGGCCGGGGGGTGCCGACCTCCGCGCTCACCGTCTACGGCGCGTCCTGGTGCCCCGACTGCCGGATCGTGAAGCGCGTGCTCGCCGAAGCCGGGACAAAATACGACGAAATCGACATCGACCAAGACGCGTCGGCCGAGGCGGCCGTGATCGCCAAGAGCGGCGGGCGCCGCGTGATCCCCACACTTGCCTTCGACGGTCGGATCTGGGCGTTCAATCCGCCGCCGCCCCTGCTGCGCCGGCTGGTCGCAGGTTCCGGTTTGACTCAATAGCAAGGAGAAATTTCGCGATGAAAGTCGCCGTGTGCATCAAACAGGTGCCCGATGTCGAGGCCCGCCTGCGGGTGGCCAAAGACGGGCGCTGGATCGACGAAGAGGACCTGTCGTTCGTCACCAACGAGAGCGACCGCTACGCTCTGGAAGAGGGTTTGAAGATCGCCGAGGCGACCGGCGGCGAGGTCGTGGTGGTGAGCCTAGGCCCCGATCGGGTGAGAGACGCCTTGAAGAAGGCGCTCGCGGTCGGCGCCGCCCGCGCTATGTTCTTGAAAGACCCGGCGTTTTCGGGCGGCGACGCTATCGCGACCGCCCGCGCGCTCGCCGCGGCGATCCGGCGCGAGAGTTTCGATCTCGTGCTCACCGGCAGCCAGTCCGACGACGTGGGCTACGGCAGCACCGGTTCGCTGCTCGCCGGCCATCTCGGCTGGCCGCACGCCTGGCTGGTGATCGGCCTGGAGATCGAAGCGGGGGGTAAGACCGCGCAAGTCAAGCGCGAGATGGAAAGCGGCATGAACGAGATCTTCCGCTTGAACCTGCCCGCCGTGATCGAGATCCAAGCGGGGATCAACCACCCGCGCTACGCCTCGCTCAAGGGGATCATGGGCGCGAACAAGAAGCCGATCGAAGAGGTGACGGTAGCAGGGCTCGGGCTCGAGGCCGAAACCGTGGGCCTCGCCGGTTCGCGGTTGGAAATCGTATCGGTCGCGTTCCCCGAAAGCGGCACCGGGGCGCAGATCCTCACCGGGGACGCCGCGACGGCGGCACAGGCACTGGTCCTTAAGCTGCGCCAGGAAGCGAGGGTGATCTGATGTCCAACTTGAACGTTTGGGCGGTCCTCCAGCTGCGCGACGGACAGGTGTCGCGCGCCGCGCTCGAAACGATCGCCGCGGCGCAGCAGCTCGCGGCGGCCCTCGGCGGCAAGGCCGAAGCGGTGATTCTCGGCTCCGGAGTGGGCGATGGGGCGATCGCCGCAGCCGGGCGCGATCTCGCGGCGGTTCACGTCGCCGATCACGCCGATCTCGCCGGTTACACGCCCGGTGCGTTCATCGGCGCGCTCGCTCCCGCGCTCCGTGCCGCGCAGCCGGCGTTCGTGGTCTTTGCCCACACCTATCAGACGGTCGATTACGCGCCGCGCCTGGCGCACGAGGTGGGCGCGGGGCTGCTGCCGCAGATCACAGGGTTCACTTCCGGCGCCGACGGTCTGCTCTTTTCTCGGCCGATCCTGGGCGGCAAGCTGCAGGCCAAGGTGAAGGTGCGCGGAGAAGGAACGGTGATCGTCTCGATCCAATCGGGCGCGTTCTCGTCGGATTCGGTGGTCGCCGGCTCGGTCGCGGCGCCGATCTTGGCCCTCGCCGATCTCTCGGAAATCAAACCGGATCGCGAGATCTTGGGGCTCGAGGAGGTCGGCGGCGACCAAATCGACCTCACCAAGTCCGAGATCATCGTCGCGGTCGGTCGGGGCATCGGCGGCGGCGACAAGCTCGGCCCGGTCGAGGATCTGGCGAAGGCGCTGGGCGCCGAGATCGGCGCGAGCCGGCCGGTGATCGACAGCGGTTGGCTGCCCAGAGACCGCCAGATCGGCTCGTCGGGCCAGACGGTGGCGCCGAAGCTCTACGTGGCACTCGGCATCTCCGGCGCGATCCAGCACTTGGTCGGGATGAAAGCCTCGACCTGCGTCGTCGCGATCAACAAGGACCCGGGCGCGCCGATCTTCGCGGTCGCCAACTACGGCATCGTGGGCGATGTCCACGAGATCCTTCCCGCGCTCACCGCGGCGGTCAAAGCGGCCAAAGGCGCGTGAGCTCACCTTCCGGCAACGCGGCCGGGCGGGTGGCCGAGCTGGTCGCCGCGCTCGGCCTGATCCCCCATCCGGAAGGGGGCTGGTTTGCCGAGACCTATCGAGCCACCGAAAGCGTGCGGGCCGACCACCTGCCCGCGCGCTTCGGCGCCGACCGCTCGTTCGGAACCGCCATCTACTTCCTCTTGAAAAGCGGCCACCCCTCCCATCTCCACCGCCTCCACGCGGACGAGCTCTGGCACTTCCACGAAGGGAGCCCGGTCGAGATCCACATTCTCGATCCGGAAGGGCGGCACCGCACGATCCGCCTGGGCGCAGCGATATCGGAAGGCGAAACCTACCTAGCCTGCATCCCCGCCGGCTGCTGGTTCGGAGCGGAGGTGCTCGCTCCGGACTCCTACTGTCTGGTCGGTTGCACGGTGGCCCCCGGCTTTGATTTCGCAGATTTCGAGCTGGCGGTGCGCGGGGCGTTGCTTGCGCAGTATCCGGAGCATCGCGAGCTGATCGAGCGGCTGAGCGGGTAGCCGACGCCCTATAATGCCGCTCGGAGGAAGCACGAATGGCCACCGCCATGACTCTCGCCCAAATGGAGACGCAGTTCGATTCCGAGTGGGTGCTCGTCGGAGACCCGCAGACCGATGATTCCTTGGAGGTCCAAAGCGGCCAGGTGCTCTGGCACAGCCACGATCGGGATGAGGTCTACCGCAAAGCCGTCGAGCTGCGGCCTCGCCGATTCGCGATGCTCTACACCGGCAGGATGCCCGAAGACACGGCGATCATCCTGTGAGCTCGCGATTTGACCCAAGGCAGGGCCTGGTGATCGTTCGCGTCGAGCTCACGGGACCTTTGGGGAGTGCGTTGCTGCGATTTGCCCTGGATACCGGCGCGACCGGTACGATCGTGAACGCGGGTCCGCTGGTCGTCGCCGAGCGTGGAAAGCTCCACCTCGCCCTTTCGACCGGAGTATGAAGGCGGAACGGTCTCTGGATAGGCGCCTGAGCCGAGTTGGCGCGAATCAGGAGTGGTATCATGAAATGGTGCATCAGGAGGGCACGGTAAATGGAGCACGCATTGACGGTTCGTTTGCCCGATCAGGTCTACCAAGCGGCCCGTAACATGGCGGATCGCCGAGGGATCAGCATCAACCGGCTGGTGAAGGAAGCCATCTCGGAGAAGGCGGAGCGGTCATTGGACGAGCGACTGAGCCAAGCGTACGACCTGCTGGCCGCGGACCCCGCTGAGACCGAAATCGAGAGCTCGTTCGCGATCCAGGCCGAAGCCCTTCTTCTGTGAGTGATTTTTCGCTGCCGCGACGCGGCGAGATCTGGTGGGTCGATTGGAACCCTGGCCGAGGATCGGAGCAGGTTGGACAACGGCCGGCTCTCGTACTACAAAACGACGCCGGGAACCAGAATTCGAGATATCCGAATACCGTGGTGCTCGCGATGAGCACCCAGGGGAAACCGATTCCGTTCCACATCCGGATCGATCCCAGCCCGCAGAATGGATTGCGGGAGGTGACCTACGTGAAGTGCGAGCAGGTCCTCACCATTGCCAAAGCACGGCTGCTCGGTCCCGGACCCATGGGCCGGCTATCGCCCATCGAGATGCGGAAGGTTGAGGTCGCCGTAAAGCTGTCGCTGGCGCTGCCGTGATCCATCGCGCCTGAAAAACCGCAGAGAAACGTCAAATCTCGGGCGTCGGATCGCGGGCATCCGGCGGAGCCTTGGCTCGGTTCCTCCGAACCGCTCCGCCGGAGAACTGGATTCCTACGACGGGTTCTCGTCCGCGCTCGGGCCGTAGATCGACGGCACGGGGATGTCCAGCTCGCGGAGGTAGACGGTGAGTTGGCCGCGGTGGTGAACGATGTGGTTGAGCACCCAGGTGCGGATTACCGCGATGCGCGGCAGCTTGAAGAACTCCTGCCCTCCACTCTGGAGCGACCAGGGAACGAACATGTCCGGGTCGGTGGCGGTAGACAGGGCGGCGTGCGCTGCCGACACCGACGCGTCGAACGCCGAAAGCAATTCCTCGGTGGTGGCATGGGCCGCCGAGACGTGCTTCGGCCCGTCGACCGGTGCCATGTCGAACACCTCGCTGGTGAGTGTCATGGTCAACCAATCCGGCAGCTCGGCGACGTGATTCGCCAGCCGGGCGAGCGTCATCGACTTCTCGTGCGGCTTCCAGTCGCCCTTGTCCGCAATCGGCGCGCGCTCCAAAACGCGCCGGGTGGTGGCCATCTCGTGTTCAAGCTCGGGCAGCAAGCTCTGGCTGATGCTCATGGGGTAGGTCTCCTTGGGTGGGGTTCAAGGTGGGTGACGCCCCGATACTTTAGCGCGGAGGGAGCGCGGGGTGAAGCGGGCGAGGTGACCGAACCGTGACCGAACGGCGACGAGCGGCGACGAGCGGCGGCAAACTTCGACCGCGCCGACTCGCCCGGATTCGTGCTACCGTCTAACACACGGATCAAAGCGGAGGCCGCGCAGTGTTGAAACCGATTTACGTTTCTTGAGGGTTGGATCTTCCCACCGCAGGTCGCGGTGGACTCTTGAGAGTTCGTCTCGCACGTTCGATCCGTAGCCGTCCGCCGACCGGACGATATCTCCCCCTCGGTTCCGTTTCAGCTTTTCCCACCTGATCCTTCCTCCGCGGCGCGGTCGCGCCGCTCGCCGTTCTCCTCGGGGTCACCGGGTGAGCGAGATCCTCGTTCTCTCCGAGCCGCGCGATTTCCACGCGTTTGCCGTGGCCGAGGCGCTGGCGCGGTGGGGGATCGAGCCGGTCCTCTGGTTCGGCTCGGATTTTCCGACCCGGCAGTGCGCTTCGGTCTGGGTGGGCGATGCGGATTGCCGCTTGGAGATCCGCGGTCCGGGGATCGAGATTGGCGACCGGCCGTTCGGCCTGGTGTGGAACCGACGGCCCACCCTGCCGGTGCTTGCCGAGGATCTCCATCCGGCCGATCGGGAGTCGGCGGATCGCGACTGCCAGCACTTCGTCTGGTCGCTCTGGCACCTCGTGGCGCCTGATGCGGTGTGGGTCAATCCGCTCTCGCCGATCCACTCGGCCGTGCTCAAACCGCTGCAACTTCGCCTGGCGCGCGAGGTCTGCTTGGAGATCCCCCCGTCGCTCTGTAGCAACGACCCGCAGCGCATCCGCGAGTTTTTGCGCGCCCATGCGGGCAACGCGATCTACAAATCTTTTTATCAGGGCTCGTGGCAGACCGAGGAAGGGATCGCCGCCGTCTTCACCCGCGGGATCGCGGAAGAGGATCTCCCCGAGGACGACATGGTTCACGCGTCGCCGGGGATCTTCCAGGCGAGAGTCCCCAAGGCGCACGAGCTGCGCGTGACCTTCTTGGGCGACCTGCCGGTCGCCGCCCGCATCTCGTCCCAGGACCCGGTGCAGACCGCGGTGGATTGGCGGCGCTCCCCATTGAGCACAACCTTCGCGCCCGCCGAGCTGCCGGCCGACGTGGTGGGCAAGTGCCGCGCCTTGATGGCGAAGCTGGGGCTGGTCTTCGCCGCGCTCGACCTGATCGTGACCCCGGACGGGCGCTATGTCTTTCTCGAAGCGAACCCGACCGGGCAGTTTCTGTTCGTCGAGCGCCGCTGCCCGGAGATCCGGATGCTGGATGCGTTCTGTCGATTCCTCTTGGGCTCCGCCGGCCTGTCGCCGCCGCCCGGTGCCCCGGCGGTCCGCCTCGAAGAGGTCTGGGATGCGGCCGAAGCGAGGATGCAGGAGGCGGTCGCCGCCCACGTGGCGCGCGCGCGACCGGTCGTTGACGAAACGAAATTCGACGCTGTGGCTGGTGAAGGGGCCGCCGGCTCCCAATGAGCCGAGCGGTCGATCCTGAAAAGGAAGGGGGGTGAAATCGAATGAAGAAAAGAACCCTTCGGAGGTGGATGGCCGAGGAGATCCGCGACGGCGTCCTGGGCCAGATCACAGGAGGTGCTGTGGCTCGAGATGTCGAACCGGACTACGTTCCCACCTACGACTCGCGGGGCGTGGAAATCGACTGAGGGCCGCCTCAGCCGGTGCCTGTGTACGTTTGATCCGCAGCGCGGGTCGCGTCATAGGCCAGGCACCTGAGCGCGTGTCGCTCAGCTCGTTCCACCAACCTCATCCCTGTCCTTCCTTTCTCCGCCTCCGAAGCTCGGGGGCGGAGAAGGGTGTAGGACGGGAGACCGCTTCTCGAGTTCCACCTTGCGGACCGCGCCAGGTCGCGCCGTACAAGCGGTTCGCTACGGCGGATGAAGGTTTTCTTCGACACCAATGTCTACGTGGCAGAAGCTCTCTCCGGCGACGCCGCCCAACGAATTCTCGCCGCGACTTCCCATGCCGCTTGGCGAATCTCGATCAGCCGTTGACCGGCGACGGCACCCGTGGTTGACCGGAGCATGCGCCCGCCGCGAGAGCCGCGAGTGAGGCGCGCGAGACGTGTAGGAGCCCGCAAGCCGAGCGCGTGAGCGATTCGCTCAGTTACGACGTTCCTGCCGGTGTTGTTTTCAAGCGCCAAAGGCGCGCCCAATGAAAGCCTGGGGCGAAGCCCCAGGACACGAAGCCGTACCTGTCGAAAGGGCTGAAGGCCCGTCCTATCGCTGGAGATTGCACCGGTGCAACGGAGTTTTGCAGTGGTGCGCCGCCATTTTGCACAGGTGCGCTGGAGAATTGCAGAGGTGCACCAGCATTTTGCACTTGTGCAATCCGCCAGCGCACCTGTGCACAGCCGCAGTGCACCGGTGCAATCCGGCAGTGCAGATGTGCGCTGGGATTTTGCAGTGGTGCGCCAGAGTTTTGCACATGTGCAATCCGCCAGTGCACCTGTGCGCTGCGATTTTGCACTGGTGCGCCGGCATTTTGCACCGGTGCAATCCGCCAGTGCACCTGTGCACAGCGCTGTGCACCTACCTCCCGCGGCCCGAGCCCCGCTGCCGGAACGCGGCGAACCGGATCCGGGAACCTGCGTGCAAAGAACAGGAAACAAGAGCCTTAGGCCGAGGGCCGGTACGTCGATTCCCGGGAACGTCGCGCTGCTTCTCGGGTGCGATGCTCAAGGTCGGTCCCTGAACGCCCCTTATGATGGGGCCGCCCACCCGCCGCAGTCAAGGAAAGAGCCGCTGCCTGGCGACGTCCGCATCTTCGCCTACATCTGGCATTGCGAGAAGAGCCTCCTTGAAGGATCGGCTTCGAGGCCTGTCGGCGAGCGCCGAACGCAGGATCTCACGGTGCTCCGCCTCGGCCGATCGTCCGTTTCGGGCAGCTCTCGCCTTGAGCTCGATGCCGCCGTTGTCGCCGAACCAACGATACTGCCTCGGAATCAATAAGTTGAGAGCGGTGACTGAAGCGGAGATGCAGCAGCCTGGGTTTCTTGCCGCGCTTCACTTGGCCGCGGAAGCTGCAGCGAATGCGGTCGGAGTACCTATTCCAGCCAAAGTTTTCGGGTTCGTCGCAACGGTCGCTATGGGCGTATTGCACTCTCCAGACTTTCGAGAAAAGTAGCGCCCTACTCCCGCTCCCGCCAACACCCCCGCCCCGCCTTGCAGCTGTGGGGGTGCGCGATCGCGTCGTCGGGGCCGATCGTCTCCATCGTCTTCAAGCACCAGTAAACCGCGGTGGAGGAGCCTCCGGATTGCCAGGGGCGGTGACCGACCAGGTGACCGAAGGCGGTCTTGGTGCGGAGGTCGCGGCAGACCTCGCGCTCGGCCTCGGGCGAGGGGGGCAGGTCGAGCTCGTCCATGAACTCTCGGCTCATCGGCTCAGTCGTCTTTCTTCGGATCCGGAACCTGGGGGAGCTTGGCCGCCGCGTGGAGGGCCGCGAGCGCGGGCGCGAAGCTTTCGATTCCGCCGTGGCCCGGAGCGGTCGCCCATTCGAGGATGTGCCGCTCGGCGTCGGTTCTCTGCTCGGCGCTTAAGTTGCGGGCCCGCGAGGTGAGGCTGTCGATATGGACAGGATTGAGCTGCGCGGCGCGGCTCAGCCAGTAGAAGCCGAGCGCCGGATCCTCTGGAACCTCGAAACCCAAGTCATACACCATCGACCTGCTGCTGTAGATGTAAGCGATGCGGGGCTTGGCCATGTTCGCCATTGGAGTCGCTTCTCCCGGCTTGGCCTCCGCCGCTTCGGTCGCGATCACGGCCTCGAACCACTTCAGCGCTTCGTCTTGGTTGGCCGGCACGCCGCGGCCTTCTTGGGACATCCACGCGAGCTGCCATTGCGCCAGCCCTTCACCCTGTTCTGCCGCTTTGCGGTACCAGCGCGCCGCTTCGGCTTCGTCTTTCGCCACGCCTCGCCCTTCGAGGTAGGCGAATCCCATGGAGGTCTGTGCGTTGCGTTGGCCCTGTTCAGCCGCTTTGCGGAACCAGCGCGTCGCCTCCGCCGGGTCGCTCTCAGTAAGAAACTTACCCATGGAATATTGGGCGCGGGCGTCACCGGATTCCGCATCGGCGCGCAGGGCTTTGATTCTTTCCGGCGTCTGGGCGGAAACCGCAACCGTCGCCCAAGGCCAGAAGAGCAGCAGGATCAAAACAAGGGGGCGCATCATGCGGGTGCTCCTCAGAAGGGGGAAGGGTTCAAGCACCGAACGTGCCGCCGGCGCCGGCCGCCAAGATCGCCCGGCGCACGATGGCGGCGAGGATCGGCAGCTTGTGGGCGTTCTGCGCGAGCGGGGTGGCGCCTTCGATCGCTGCCGCCGCGGCTTGGGCGGCGGTCTCCTCGGTGATCGGCTTGCCGACCAGTAAGGCCTCGGCTTGGGTTGCGCGCCACGGCACGGGGGCGGCGGCGCCGAGCACGATCCGCGCGCCGGTCACCAGGCCCCCTTCGAGGTCGAGCCGGACCGCCGCTTCGGCGATCGGCCAGTCGAACGATTCTTTCTCGCCGAGCTTGAGATAAGCGGTGCGCATGCCGGGACCAGGCGCGGGGAGCCGGATGCCGATCAGGATCTCGTTCGACGCGAGGACGTGCTCGCGCTGGACATCGGCGTCCGGCCGGACGAAGAAATCGTCGATCGCGATCGTGCGTCGTTTCTTCCCGCTCGCCACTTCCAGTTGGGCGCCGATCGCGGTGAGCGCGGTCGCCAGCCCTGAGGGGTGGACGATCGCGCAGACCCGGTTGCCGAACACCGCGTGGTATTCGTTCTCCCCATCCTGCGCGTAGCAGCGCCCGCCGCCCTTCTTCAGGCAGTGGAACTCGGCGTTGCGGAAATACCAGCAGCGCGGCCGTTGCAGTAGGTTGCCGCCGATCGTCGCGGCCTGGCGGACGTTCGGTGTCGCGGCGTGCCCCGCCGCATCGGCGAGCGCCGGATAGCGCGCGCGGACCGCCGCGTCGGCATCGATCCGGGCGAGTGTCGCGAGCGGACCGATCGCGAGACCGCCGCCGGGCAGCTCCTCAATTAAATCGAGGCCGGGGATGCCGCGGAGGTTGACCAGCCGCGATGGCGTGTCGAGCCCCTCCTTCAGCCGATCGATCACATCGACGCCGCCGGCTTTGAGCAGCGCGGCACCGGGCTCGGGCGAGAGCGCAGCGAACGCCTCGTCCAGACTCAACGGGTCCAACCATTCGAATCGGGCGATCATCGCGCGGCTCCGGTCGTCGAGTTTGCGGTGGTTCCCCGGCCCGGGATCTTGCCGAGTGCTTGGAGCACGCGCGCCGGGGTGATCGGCAGCTCGCGCAGGCGGACGCCGATCGCGTTGTAGATCGCGTTCGCGACCGCGGCGGCGGTCGGGATGGTCGATGGCTCGCCGATGCCCCCTGCGTCGGTCGAGCTGCGGGCGAGGTAATTGTCGATCAGGACGACCTCGATCTCCGGGGTCTCCATCGCGCCGAGGATCTTGTACTGCTCGAGGTTCGGATTCACCATCTTACCCGTAGCGCGGTCGAGCCGCCGGTTCTCGTAGAGCGCGTAGGAGATCCCCTGGAGGATGCCGCCGTTGATCTGGCTTTCGATCGCGAGCGGGTTCATCGGTCGGCCGCAGTCGTGGACCGCGACCACCCGCTCGACCTTTACAATGCCGGTCTCGATATCCACCGCGACCTCGGCGAACTGCACGCCGCCGAGGAAGTCCATCTCCCGATCGCCATACTCCGGGCTGCGCATCGCGCGCGCCGCGATCACGTCGGTGCGCAGGCGCGCCGCGGCCTGTTGAAACGTCAACGTGCGGGCCGGGGGAGTGCGGACCTGGATGTTCCCCCCGTCGAGGGCGACCTCATCGGCCGGAAGCCCAAGCGCTCCGGCGACCTCTTCGAGGAAGCGAAGCTTGGCCTGATACGCCGCGTTGCGGACGGCGGGCGTGAGCGAGCTGGTGGTCATGCTGCCGCCGGACGGCGGACCGGGCGGGTAGGCGGTATCGCCCACTCGGACCACGATGTCCTTGGGGGCGAGGCCGAGCTCTTCGGCGACCACCTGGGCGATCACGGTTTTGATTCCGCCGCCGATATCCTGCACCGCCGAGAGCGCCTCGACCGAGCCATCCTGCGAGATCCGCACCTCGCAGCCGGAATCCATACTGTTGATCCGGTACCAGACCGCTTGGGCGACGCCGATGCCGCGGCGGATCGGGCCGGGTTCGTCCGGGTCGCTTCCCGCCCGTCGGCGTCGATGCCAGCCGATCTTCTGGGCGCCGAGCCGGCGCTCCTCGCGCCGCGCGGGGTGGTCGTCGTTGTTGTCCATCAGGGTGAGCGTGTCGAGCCCGAGTTTTTCGGCCAGCTCGTCGATCGCCTGTTCGAGCGCGAAACAGCCCTGCGGATGACCGGGGGCGCGAAACGCGGCGCCCGGGCCGGCGTGGGTGAACACGTCGCTCTCTTCCGTCCAGATCGAGGGGATGCGGTAGAGCGCCTGGGCCGGACCGGCGGTCCCGGCGCCGGTGCCCACACCGGCGGTGCCGAAACTCTCGAAGGCGAGCGCGCGGAGCTTGCCGTCGCGGTTGCCGCCGAGCCGGATGTGTTGGAGCGAGTCGGGCCGGTTGCCGGTTGAGAGGTGCTCTTCTTTCCGGTCGTAGAACAGGCGGACCGGCGCGCCGCACTTCTTCGACAGGGTGGCCGCGACCAGGCCGAACGTGCCGGCGCCGAATTTCGCGCCGAAGCCGCCGCCCATGAACTCGGTGAGCACCCGAACCTTCGCTTTCGGCAGGTTGAAGATCGCGGCCAGCTCGTCGCGCACCGAAAGGGTCGATTGGGTCGAGGCGTAGACCGTCAGGCCGTCGTCGCGCCAGTCGGCGACCACACCGTGCGTTTCGAGTGCCGAGTGGGTCTGCACCTGGGTGCGAAACGTCGCATCGACCACCGCGTCGCACGCCGCGAGAGCGTCCTCGGTCGCCTTCTTCCCCTCAGGTGCGGCACCCCGCCCGAGCATCGGCCCGCGGACGTTGCCGATCTGCGCCACCCCGCCGCCACCCCCGCCGCCACCTTCGGACTCTTCTGCGGTGGCATCGCCGGGGAAGACGCGCGGCGCGTTCGCCGCCCGCGCTTCGTCGAGATCGACCACGAACGGCATCGGCTCGTACTCGATCGCGATCTTCGCCGCCGCTTCGAGCGCGGCGGCCGGCGTGGTCGCGGCGACCGCCGCCACCGGTTGGCCGGCGAAACGGACGATCGGGAACTTGGACGCAATCTCCTTCGTGGGATCGGTCAGTTCGGCGTTGCCGAGCACCCGGTCGAGCACGTGGACGGCGCGCACCCCCGGATGGCGCTCGGCCGCCGCGGTGTCGATCGACAGGACTTTTGCGTGCGGATGCGGCGAAACGACCATCCGGGCGTAGAGCATGCCGGGGAGCTGGATGTCGCTCGGAAAGCGCGCGGCACCGGTCGCTTTCGAGCGGCCGTCGACCCGCGCGGTCGGCTTGCCGACCCGGGCGAGCTGCTCGTTGGCGGGCCACGGCGGCGGCTCGTCGATGGGCACGTTGCGCTCGACGAACGCGTTGACGCCAACGCCATGGAGGAAGCGCTCTTTGCGGGTCTTCGCGGCTGCCGGAGGGGTCTCTTCGGCGCTCATTGCTCAGGACCTCCCGGTCCGCATGGTCTGGGCGGCTTCGAGTGTTGCCGAGAAGACTTTCGGATAGGTGCCGCAGCGGCAGAGGTTGCCGCGCACCGCCTCTTTCACCTCGGCGAGGGTGGGGTTCGGATTTCTGGCGAGAAGCGCGGCGCAGCTCATCACCATGCCCGGTGTGCAATAGCCGCATTGGAGCGCGTCGTGCTCGACGAACGCGGCCTGAACCGGATGGAGCTGGCCCGTAGGGCTCAACCCCTCGATCGTGGTCACCTCGCGGGCGCCGACATCGAGCGCGAAGGTCATGCACGAATTGCACGGCGCGCCATCGAGCCAGACCGTGCAGCCGGAACAGGCGCCGCGATCGCAGATCACCTTGGTGCCGGTCAGCTGGAGGCCATCGCGCAGCACCTCGGCGAGCGTTGCGCGCGGCTCGACCTGCACCGCGCGGGCGGTGCCGTTCACCTTGAGCGAGATCGGCACAGCGCCCGGGCCGCGGCTCGCCGCCGTCCGGCCACCCGTCGCCGCGGCGTGGGCTTCCTGGAGCAGTCCGCTCTCCATCAGCGCGGACCCTGCGGCGGTAATCCCCGCACCGCGCAAGAACGCACGCCGCGACATGCCGGCGGCGGTGGAAGAATCGGAATCGTGGGCGTCGGCCATAAGGCGCCTCCTCGGGCGTTGAGCGCTGGGTCGGTCATGCTACGCAAAGGATGCCGCGGAGTTGCAGAAAGTGCAAGGTGGGGGGGGGCGGGAACCTCAAGGGAACCTCGGCGCTCGGCCGCCGGCCGCGGTGCGCATCGCGATAGACTTCGCGCCTTCTGGCTAAGGAGTCGTGCTTGGGCATGAATGTCGCGGAGTTCGTCGTCAAGTGGTCGCGGTCAACCCTCGGGGAAAGGTCGGCCGCCCAACAGCACTTCCTCGACCTGTGCGAGTTGGTCGGGCATCCGAAGCCCGCGGCTACGGACCCGACGGGGGAGGAGTTTACGTTCGAAAAGGGGGGTGCCAAGCATGGCGGCGGCGACGGTTGGGCGGATGTCTGGAAGCGCGGCTTCTTTGGCTGGGAGTACAAGGGGAAGCACAAAGACCTGGCCGCGGCCTACGACCAGCTTCTTATGTACCGCGAGGCGATCGAGAATCCGCCGCTCCTGGTGGTCTGCGACATGGAGCGGATCGTAATTCACACCAACTTCACCAACACCCGTCATGACCGGTATGAGATCCCGCTCGCCGACCTCGGCGCGCCGCGCAACCTGGAGATCTTGCGTTCGGTTTTTTTCGCGCCCGAGAAGCTCCGGCCCGGCGCGACCAGCGAAGCGATCACGGCCGAGGCGGCGAGCCGGGTGGCGACGATCGCCCTGGCGTTGCGCGGGCGCGGACTGCCAGCCCTCGAGGTCGCGCAGTTTCTCGACCGTGTGGTCTTCGCCCTGTTCGCCGAGGACATCGGCCTCTTGACTCCCGGCCTGTTCAGCCGACTCCTCGGCCACTGCCGCGACGAGCCGAAGCACTTTTCCCAGCTCGCGGGCGATCTGTTCGCGAAGATGACGAGCGGCGGCTTCTTCGGCAACGACCGCATCCGCCGCTTCAACGGCAACCTGTTCGCGAACGGACCGGTGCTCGCCCTCCTGCGCGGGGAAATCGACCATCTCACCGCGGCCGCGAAACTGGATTGGAGCGCGGTGGACCCCTCGATCCTCGGGACGCTGTTCGAGCGCGGCATGGACCCGGACAAGCGCTCCCAGCTCGGCGCCCACTACACGAGCCGCGAGGACATCCTAACCCTGGTCGATCCGGTGGTGATGCAGCCGTTGCGTCGCGAGTGGGAGGAAGCGCAACGGATCGCAGGGAATCTGCTCGCGACGGGCAAGAAAGAACCGAAGCCGAGCGATGCGGGCAAGGCGCTCGAAGGGGCTGCGCAGAAGAAGGCCCGTGCGGAGGCGCTCGCGGTCCTGCGTGCTTTCCACGAGCGGCTCTGTGAAGTGAAGGTGCTCGACCCCGCGTGCGGCTCGGGAAACTTCCTCTTCGTCACGCTCCAGAAGCTCAAGGACCTCGAGAAGGAGGTCCTCGTCTACCTGATGGACCTGGGCTTTCCGGGCCTGTTTCCGCGCGTCGGGCCGCTCCAGCTCTATGGCATCGAGGTGAATCCGTACGCCTTCGAGCTGGCGCAGATGAGCGTCTGGATCGGTTATCTCCAGTGGACGAAGAACAACGGTTTCGGAGAGCCGGACGATCCGGTCTTGAAGCCGATGGACACGTTCCGAAACATGGACGCGATCCTGGATCTGAGTGACCCGGAGAACCCCAAGGAGCCGGAGTGGCCGGCGGTGGACTTCATCGTCGGGAATCCGCCGTTTTTGGGGAACAAGTCGATGCGCGCCCTCCTGGGGTCGGAGTACACCGAGAGCCTCTGGAAACTCTATGGCGACCGGCTTCCTGCGATGTCGGACCTCTGCTGCTACTGGTTTGAGCGCGCCAGGCACCAAATCGAAAAGGGTGAGTGTGCACGCGCCGGCCTCCTGGCCACGTCCACCATTCGCCAAGTGGGTTCCCGAAAAGTGCTCGACCGCATAAGAGAGAGCACACCGATTTTCTTCGCGGTCTCGGACGCAGCATGGATCCTCGATGGAGCTTCGGTCCGAATTAGCATAATTGGCTTCGGCGCGGCGATTCCGGGCGAGCACCCAAGCTTCGACGGGGCCGAGGTAGGAGAGATATCGGCAGCGCTGACCAGCGGGTTCGATCCAAGTCAACCACGCGATCTCGCAGCGAACCATGCACTTTGCTTCATGGGCACCACCAAAGTCGGAGCGTTCGACATTCCCTCAGAATTGGCTCATGCGATCCTGATGGTGCCGAACCCCCACGGACGCCCAAACAGCGACGTCGTTCGCCCTTTTCGGAATGGGCGCGATCTCGTTCGCCACCCCTCCAATCGATGGGTCATCGACTTTGGCGTAGGCACAGGCGAACAGTTTGCCGCTCTCTATGACGCGCCCTTTTCCTACCTTGAGAAGGAGGTCCGACCAAAGAGGGAGAAGAACAACGACAAGGTCCGCGCACAGAGGTGGTGGCTACTCGGGCGCACACTCCCCGTTTTTCGTTCGGCCGTGCGCAACTGCGATGCCTATATCGCCACCCCCCGTGTTGCGAAGCATAGGATCTTCCTGCGGCTCGATTCCGTCGTTTTCCCCGACTCGAAGGTTATCGCCATCGCCCTCAGTAGCTATGAGGCGCTCGGAATCCTTCAGTCTGAAATTCACTCGCTTTGGACAGTGGCGATGTCAGGTCGGCACGGGATAGGCGACGACGTAACCTATAACCCCACCAGTTGCTTTGAGACCTTCCCGTTCCCCCGGCCAACCCCGGAACAGGAATCCGCAATCGCGGCGGCGGCGAAGGAGCTCGATGAGCTGCGATCGCGTTGGTTGAATCCCCCGGAGTGGACGAAGACCGAGGTGCTCGAGTTTCCCGGTTCAACGAAAGGGCCATGGGCTCGCTACGTTCACGATTCAGACTCACGCGGCATCGGCACCGTTCGCTGGCCGCGGGTCGTGGCGAAGGACGAGGAGCACGCCGCGAAGCTCAAGGTGCGGACTCTCACCAACCTCTACAACCAACGCCCCGCCTGGCTCGACCTCGTGCACAAGAAGCTCGATGAGGCCGTCTTCGCCGCCTACGGCTGGCCGGCCGACCTGTCGGACGAAGAAATCTTGGAGCGCCTACTCGCCTTGAACTTGGACCAGGAGGAAGTCCGGACGATTCCCCCTGGGTTATTCCCCCTGCCGGAGTCAGGCCCAGTTTGACCGCGGTCAAACCCGCCCCACCACCCGCCTCATCAAGACCAGCGCAACCGCGCAACTTATCCCTGCGAGCGCAAGCAGCGGCAGCACCCCGACCACCCCCGGCCGTTCACCCGCGAGCAGCGCGCCCCGCCACGCGTCCACCGTCACCGAGAGCGGGTTGAACCGCGCGATCGCAGCGAGCCAATCGGGCATCGCGCGATGGGGGACGAGCGCGGTGCTGGTGAAAAAGAGCGGCATGTTGACCAGGTGGACGAAAGTCGCCATCCCTTCTTGCGAGCGGGTGGCGAAGGCGAGGATCGAGGAGAGCGCGGCGAAGGCGGCGGCGAAGAGGGCGAGGTAGAGCAGGGCGATGGCGGAGGCGGCCGGTGCCCAGACCAGATGGGCTCCGAGCAGGCGGGCGAGAGCCAAGACCACGATGGCCTGGAGGAGCAGGCGGCCTAAGTCGGCGAGCAGTTTGCCGGCGAGGATCGGAGCAGGTCCGGCCGGGGCGGCGAGCAGGCGGGGGAGGAATCCCGTCTGGAGGTCGCGAATCCAGCCGATGCCGGCTTGCGAGGCACCGAACAGGAGGGTCATCACGCTCACTCCGGGTGCCAGATAGTCGAGATAGGTCGTCTGGCCGCCCGGGTCGAGCTCGAAGCGGTGGAAGAGGAAGCCGAAGAAGAGCATCCAGATCAGCGGTTGGCCGAGCGAGAAGGTGAGCAGCACCGGGCGGCGCAGGACCCCGCGGGTGGTGCGGCGGGCGACGGCGCGGATGGCATCGAGCGGGAGGATTCTGGACTTTGAGGAACTGGGCGAGGGCCTACCGGTCCAGCCCTCACCGGGGGTGAGGGCTGAGAGCCGCACCAGGCCCCCTTTTTCCAGAACCACCACCCGATCCGCCCCTTCAGCCGCCACGTGATCATGCGTCGCGATCACCACCGTCGCTCCACGCGCCGCCCGTCGCCCCAACTCCGCCCAGAGCCTTGCCGAGCCTTCCTCGTCGAGCCCGGCGGTCGGCTCGTCGAGCAACAGGAGGGCTGGGTCGTGGATCATTCCGGCCGCCAGGTGGAGCCGGCGCTTCTGCCCACCCGACCAGGTGGCGACGGGTCGGTCGAGCGGCTTTTCGATGCCGAAGTTGGCGGCGAGCTCAGCGATCCGCGCGGGACGGTGGCTGCGCGGCACGCCGTGAAGCGCCGCGAGCAGGTCGAGCGTCTCGCGGCCGGTCATCTCCGGATCGAGCGCCAGGTCCTGGGGGACGAACCCGAGGTCGCGGCGCAGGGCGTTGCGTTCATTGCGGCCTGCCTTCGCCGGGTCGGCGACCCCGAGCACCTCGACCGTTCCGGCGCTCGAGGGAAGGCGCCCGGCGAGCAGGCGCAGCAGCGTGCTCTTGCCCGCGCCGTTCGGCCCGAGCAGGGCGGTCACCGTGCCGCGCGGTAGATCGAGATCGAGATCGGCTAGGGCGGCGACGGCGCCGAAGTCCTTTCCGACTCCGCGGCAAGAGGCCGCGAGGTCGGAACGGTTCGGCGCGCCGCCTTCAATCGGCATGGACTTCAGTCTGCATGGATAATCGTGCCGACGTTCTCGCCCGCGATCGCCCGGGCGAGACGCTCGGGGTGGAGGCCGTTGATCAGCTGGAAACGGCGCACCAGGCGCGAGCGTTCGAGTAGGTCGAGCAGCACCTCGTCGAACGGCAGAGTCTCCAAGTTCATCGCGCGCAGCTCGGCGACGCCGATCTCGGGGATGAATCGCGCATCGGCGTGGGTCTTCGGGTCGGCGTCGTAGAGGCCGTCCACGTCCTTGACCAGAATCACGTTCGCGCAGCCGAAACATTCGGCGAGAAGGTACGAGCCGGCGTCGGTCCGGTGCGGCGGGATGCGGCCAATCTCCGGCGGATGCTCCCAGAGCGAATAGGGGGGATCGCCGTTGAAGATCACGCCGGGGGCGGAATGGAGGAAGAGCGGCAGCAGATGGCCGAACATCTCGGGCGGGATCGCGACCACGCCGAGTGGCGAAAGCAGCGCGCCGAGGATGTGCGCGTTGCCGAGCGCATCGGCGAGCGCGAGCTGGGCGAGCACGCCGGTTGGGAGCCCCAGATCTATGCCGATTGAAAAGACGTGGCGGGTGCGCACGCCGCCGCCGGTCGAGAGGATCAGCTTTTGGGTTTTGAGCACCTCGCCGAGCACGGTCACCAGGGCAGGGAGCGCCGTGGCGCCCTGATCGACGATCGAGCGCCCGCCGATTTTGACCACGTGGGCTTCGGGCAGCATGCGCAACAGCGGGGTTCGCGTCTCGGTCGCGGCGACGACTTGCTTGTCGATCAAACTCTCGCGCATCAGCAGCGAGGCGAGGTGGTGGCGGGCGTCGGGCGGGTGGGTGGTTTCATCGTACATATCGGGTTCGCCTCTTGGGTTCCACGGAACGGTCAGTCCGCCGAGATCAGGGTGCCGACGTCTTCGCCATTGAGGGCGCGGGTGAGGTTGCCGGGGACCAGGCCGTTGATCACGCGGATCGAGCGCTGGTGGACCGCGCGCTCCATTAAGTCGAGCACGGCGCGCTCGACCACCAGGTCGCCGAGGTCTTTTGCTTTGAGCTCAGCCACCGTGATCTTCGGAATGAATTTCGCGTGACGGTCCTTCTTCGGGTCGGCCGTGTAGAGACCGTCCTCGTCTTTGATGTAGATCATGGAGCGCGTGCCGAACACTTCGCTCACCAGATAGGAGCCGGTGTCGGTGCGGTGCGGCGGGATGCGGCCGATCGCCGGGTTCTGCTGCCAGAAGGTGTAGGGGGGCATGCCGAAGAAGACCGCGGCGCGCCGCTCGGCGAGAAAGAGCGGCAGTTGGGGAAACTGTGCCGGCTCGATGAACGGGATGCCGTGGCGGGCGAGCAGGTAGTGGATCATCCGTGCGTTCTGCATGCTGACGAACGTGCCGAGCACGCTCATCACTCCCGTCGGGAGTCCCAAGTCGATGGCTACACTATAGGCATGGCGGGCGCGGGTGCCGGCCCCCGTGCCGAGGATCATCCGGTGGCGCGGCAGATTCGCCACGATCTCATCGAGGACCGGAAACACTGCGGCGCGACCGCGGTCGATCAGACTCTGGCCGCCGATTTTGACCACGTTCGCTTCGGGCAAGATGCGCTCGACCGGACCAACGGTCTGGCGCATCAGGTCGCGGTCCGAAAGCGATCCTGAGACCAGGTTCTTCCCCAACTCGGTGAGCAGATCTCCGCTCATTCCTTCCATCATGTTGCATCTCCGCGCGGAGGTAGACGAACCGCCGCGATCTCGTAGGATTCGGTCGAAGGATATACGGAGTCGAGCGCGCCGAAGCGTTCGCGCGCGAAAGTTTCTAGCCCATCGAGCAGCTCGCGCTGGAGCTCCGGGGTTACCGGCTGGCCGCCGAGCCCGGATTTGCCGCGCCAGGCATCGAGGATCGTAGCGGGGTGCTCCTCGACCTCCCAGGTGGCGACGGTTTGAGTCGGCAGCTCTTCGGCGCCGCCCGGAATCTGCGCGCCCACCGCGTCGAGCGCCGCGCGCTGCCCCGCCCGGCCACCGCGCGCCGCGATCCCCTGCCGGCCGAGCCGGCGCTGTAGCTCTCGCCGGAGCGTGCGGCGGACGCTCTCGTCCGGCCGTTCGACCCGGCCGAGTGCCAAGACCGCGCCGGTGCGGTCGGCGAGGCGCACGACCTCGCGCCCGAGAGTTTCCGGGTCGAGCAGGTGCGCGGCGCGCGAGAGAAAGATCAGCCGTGCCGTGCCCGAGGTGAGCGGCCAGGTCTGGGAAGCATCGGCAGCGAACTTCTGGGCGACCGATCGCCGTCCGAATACGGCGAGCATGCCGACCGACAGGTCGAGCCCGACGTAGCTCACCTCCGGCCGAGCGAGGAATGCCGCTCCGATCTGCCCGGTGCCGCAGCCGATCTCGACGATTCGGCCGGTTCCGGCGAGTGCGGCGAGATGGTGGGCGATTGCGACGACCGCCGCGTCGGGCAAGCCGGCGCGGCGGTCGAAATGGGGAGCCTGGGCATCGAAGAGTACGGGGTGGCTCCTCAACCGAAGGCGGCCGTTCCTAGTTCGAGCACTGGGGTGAGGCGGGCAGGTTCACCGCGCAGTTGTCCGAACTCCCCGCGGTCACCGTGGCGCCCCAGAGCGGGTTGGATGTGTTCGGGCAGACCGTCTGTACGCTCACCATCATGCCGCGATCTTCATGGCCGAGGAAGTGGCAGTGGATCACGTACTCGCCGGTGTAATCGAGGAACCGGCTGCGGGTGGTGATCGAGCCCCAGGTGAGGCAGCCGCAGACCGACTGCGAGCCCGGCACCGTGGTCGTCCATTGGCCGTTCCAGGTTCCGGCCGCATTGGTGCAGACGGTCGGGCACTTCCCCTGTGCGTCGGCGTTGTTCCAGATCGGGCCGGCGTTGACATCGACCGGCGTGGTCGCGACCGGCGGCAGCGGGAAGGTGTCCCACCAGATCCAAGGGGCCGGCAAGGCCACACCGTTCTGGGCGATGATCTGGTAGGGGTTGGTGTGGATGTGGAACGGGTGCTTGGGGGCCGAGCTGTTCTGCACCGTCCACTGTTCGGCCTTACCCAAGGTCATCGTTTCGTCCACGCAGGTTGGGTCGAACTGCTTGTTGTTGATGAAGAAGGCGTTCTGCTGCTTGGCCGGCACTCCGGTCATGCTGAACAGGAGCGTCCGGTCGGTCTGGATTTCGGCGGTCTGAATGTCGGCGAGGAACGAGGGGGTCGCCGGCCACTGGGCCTGGGTGGGGAAGGTCATCGGCTTCGGGGTGCCGACCACGTTGACGGTTAAAAGCGGCGGTTTGGTCGCTGCTGCGGCGGCGGCGGCGAAGGCGGTCGCCGCACCTTGGAGCAGTTTGTTCCCTTTGAGGTTTTTTCCTTTGAGGTGTTGCAACAGGCCCTTGCGTTGGGCATCGACCCGAGCTTTGAGGTTTGGGTCCAAATGGCCGATCACGTCGTAGGTGAGGAGGTGTAGGCCCGGTGTCGTGGGCGCCTGAACCAGGAGGTCGATCCGGTTGCCGGGCGACAGGATGAGGTTCTGCGTCCCCTGGGTGAGCAGCGGCTGGCTGCCGTAGTTCGCGGGTGCGAACTGCACGCCGTCTTGGGCGATCTGCTTCAGGGTCGGCGTCTTCGCCGAGGCGGACTCGAAGCCGATCGTGAGCTGGGCCGAAGACTGCATCGTCTCGTTGATCAGTCGCCAACGCTGGATCTCGCCCGGTTGCATGGTGACCACCGGGTTGGCTTGGCCGTTGATCAGAGGCGTTGGCGGGTTGTAGCCGGTGGTCTTATCGAAGTAATTCAGCTCGCGGTCGAGCTGCTGGATCACCAACACCTTGTCGCCGAGGCCGCCTGCGGGTTTGAAAAAGCCGTTCAGCCAATCGTCGAACGGTCCTTTGATCAGCAGGGCGCCGCCCATGCCGTTCAGCAGTTGGACCGCCACCGAGCCGTGCTTGTGCGGATGGTACCAGTGTGTGCCCTCGGCCTGGTTCCAGGGGAAGGGGTTGATCGCGTACTGGAACTGACCCGTGGCGGCGAGGCCGCGGCTGTGCGCGTGGGCACCGCTGTTGGCCGGCGTGCCGACCGGCGCCAGATCGAGCAGTACATAGTCCTGCGGTGCCTGGGGCGAGACATGGGTGCCGTGGAAGTGCAGATTGGTGTTGTTGGCGCCGTGGAAGCACTCGGGGAAGGTCTCTTGCGGACAGCCGTTGGCACAGGTGGAGGGGCAGGGTTGCCCCGGTGCCGGGCAGCACTGCGGGTTGCTCGAAGAGCAGGCCGGATCGCACTGATCATTCGGCCCGGGCAGCACCGGCAGCTGGTTGACCAGGAGGATTCTCAAGGCATCGCCGTCGCCGGAAGTCGAAGTGGTGGCGCGGCGCACGCGGAACGTCGGGCCCGGGGTGGCAAACGTCAGTTGGCTGCTCCCCGGCGTGGTCGGAAAACCGTAGGTGCGCAGCGTCATCGGCACTTGGGTCCAAGTGTTGGTGGTGCTGTTGAACACCGGCACGCAGGGGTTCGCTCTCATCTGGGCCACCAGCGTGGTGGAGAGCACGCCGCCGACGGCGGTCAGCTCCGCGGGTTGCTTCAGGGGCTGCAGGTCTGGCGGACCACAGGTCTGGGCGTACGCGTTGGCCCCGGTCAGCAGGGCGAGCGGAAGCAAGGTGAGAGCGGCGAATGGGCGGAAGCGTTCGATCACGGTTCAGGTCCTCCCAAGGCCGTCGGTCTGTGCGTTGCGGCAGAGCCCGGCGACGTAGATGGCGCAGTTGAGGTAGCTGTGGTGAAATTACACCCTGGGGTCACGCGCGGTCAAGCGACAACAAGAGGATGCAGGAGCGAATAGGTCCGAGAGGGCGGTTGCATGCCGAAGCGCGAACGGGAGTAAGATTTTGGTTGTGAATCGAGCCCTACCGCGCGCCACCTTCGCCCTTTTCTGTGCCGTCGGCCTCCTCTGCGCCGCCACCACGAAGCCGCCCGTGCGGCGTTCCGTTTCGATCTTCGACGATTCAGCCTTTCGCGAGCGGGTGAGCGGTGGGCTCGATTCGTTGTATGCGATGGATTTTCCCGCGGCGGAGGCCAAGTTCGCCGAGGTAGAACGGCGCTTCCCCGAGCACCCGGCCGGGCCGCTGCTGCTCGCGCTGGTCCCCTGGTGGCGGCTGCTGATCGACCCCGAAAACAGCTCGCTCGACGCCGATTTTCTCCGCCATATCGAGCGCTCGCTCGAACTGTCGAAGCGCCGAATGCGCAAGAACCGGGACGATCTCGACGGCCTGTTCTTCGAGGCCGGCGCCAGGGCGTTCCGCGCCCGGCTCGCGACCTTCCGCCAGAGCTGGATGCGCGCGGGGCTCGATGGGCGCCGGGCGCTCAAAAACATGCGCCGCTTGGCGAAGCGCGATCCGGGCAACGACGACCTCGCGTTCGGCGTCGGCCTGTTCGACTACCTGGTCGAAGCGGTGCCCGAGCGCCACCCCTGGTTGAAGCCGGTCGCCCGCCTCTTCCCGCGCGGCGACAAGGCGCGCGGGCTCGCGTCGCTCCGGCGCGCCGCGGAGCGCGGCCGGTTCGCGGGGGTCGAGGCGCGCTACGCGCTCTACCAAATTCTCGATCAGTTCGAAGGGGACTTGCCCCGCGCCTCCGGTGAGCTCGCCCAACTGCGCCAGGCGTACCCCACAAACTCGCTGTTCCATGTCGCCGAAGGGCGGATGTACGCCCGCTGGGGGCGTTGGGCCGAGGCGGGATTGATCCTTCAGGAAGTCGCCGCGCGGCAGGTCGACGGCGCCCCCGGCTACAGCGGCGCGGTGGCCCAAGAGGCGCTCTATTGGCTCGCGCGGGTGGAGATGGGTCAGCGGCAGTACGACGGCGCGCTCGAATACCTCGATCGCCTGGAGTTCCTGGCCGCCGAGCGGACCTACGACGCCTACTACCAGGCGGTCGGCCGGCTCCGCCGCGGCATGGCCTACGATGCTCTCGGCCGCCGCGACGACGCGCTCCGCTGTTACCGCGAGGTCCTCACCATGAAGGGCGGGGGCGACGCCCGCGACCGCGCCAAAGAGTTCCTCGCCCGGCCGTTCGTCGGGTAAGCTCAAGTTGCCGTTCTGGAGGGGAGCGATGCCGGTCCAATCGAAACCGAAACCCAAGCCCCCAACCGCTCGGCCAACCGCTCGGCCAGCCGCGCGCCCAACCGTGCGAAAACCGGCCGCCAAGCGCCTGGCGGCCGGCCCGAAGTCCGAAACGGTGCCCTACACAGTGGCGATCCGCTACCGCGACGAGGGGCAGGTCAAGGCTCTGGAGTTCACCCTCGACGACCGGTCGTTTTACCCCTACGTGCAGCGCTGGCGCTACGTCGTGGCCAACCGACGTCGGATCACGCGCGCCACGCGCGACTCGCTCGCCGCCGACATCGGGGCCTGGCTGGCCGATCTCTGCCGGCTCGACGGCGAAGCCTTCGAAGCACAGACGAAAGCGATCGCTCGCGCCGAGGTGGTCGAGGTCTCGATCCCCTACGGCACGGAGAGCGTCGGCTGGGCGGCGCGCCTGTTTCCGTGGGAGAACGCGCTGGGATTGCTGACCCGGCCGTTCCGCGAAGAGACGGCGCCGTTTACCGTGGTGCGCCACCTGGCGGCCAAAAAGGCGCCCTGGCACGACTCCCGAGCGCATTCGCTGCTGGTGGTGCGCAGCGGCCCGGGCGAATTGGGGAGCCTCTACGACCTCGAGCGCGAATGCCAGATGGTGGTCGAGGCGTTGGCATCGGCTCGACCGACCGGCGAGGCGCCGTTCCTGCGCGAGCCCGATCGCCGCGCCCTGGCGGAACGGGTGAGCCGCCAAGCGCCGTCGATCATCCATCTCGCCGGAGTGGACCCTTACGCGTTGGAGGCCCAGGGTCTCCAAGAGGCCGACCCGGAAAACACCGACGGCTTCGTGTTGCGCAAAGCGGAGCGCGGGTTCGATGCGGTCTCCCCGGGCGAGCTGGCGCAGATTCTGACGAGCGGATCGCCGAAGCCGCTGCTGGTCGCCGCGACCTCTTGTTTCAGCGCCTCGCGCCTCGCCGCCCTCGCGGTGGCCGAGGGGGCGCGCCACGCGATCGGCTTTTTCGACACGATCACCGACGCCGACGCGATGCTCTTCTTCGGCACCTTCTACCGCGCCTGGGCGCGCGACTGGAACCTGCTCGCGGCCTTCACCGAAGCGCGCGAGGCGTGGGGGGCGCACTCGCCGACCCAGAGCACCGGCGTCGTGCTCTGGAGCCGGCTGTCCCTGCTCGAGCCGGCAGAAGGCACCCCGAGCGTCGCCTTGGCCCTGGGTGCAGAGGTCAAAGCGCCACCCCAAGCGACCGTCGCCGACTTGAAGCTCCAGGTCGATCTGGTGCGCGATAAGGGACCCGGCGGCCTGCCGAGCCAGCGGACGAGCCTGAACTACTCGCTGCTGCACAACGACCGCACGCCGTTCCGAACGTTCTTCATCGAGAAGCCGCTGCCGGGCCGATTGCCCCCGTTGCAGGTCGAGGTCGCGCTCGAAGTAGGCGGCGAGTTCTGCCGCTGCCGCTTTTCCGAAGAACTCCCCGAGGCGGCCTCGTCGATTGAACTCGCGCAGCGCATCCGCCTGCCGTTGGTGGCCGGGCTGCTGCGCCTGTGCACCGAGAGTCTGCGCACCAACCTCTACGTCAAAGTGAGCTGTGGCGAGCGCCTGTTGCGCGAA
This sequence comes from Holophagales bacterium, assembly GCA_031404815.1. Taxonomy (GTDB): domain Bacteria; phylum Acidobacteriota; class Thermoanaerobaculia; order Multivoradales; family UBA5704; genus DASYKS01. The sequence continues at coordinate 43,390 of JANNIH010000148.1, forward strand.
TCGAGCGAAGGGGTGACGGTGCTGCCGGCCGACGAATGGCGGGACGACGGCGAAGACCACCGCTGGCTGCCGAGCTTCGTGCTGCCACGCGACCCCGCGGTGCTCAAGGTGATCGACGCGGCGCAGCGCTACCTGCGCACGCTGCTCGACGATTGCGCCGCCGGGTTCGACGGCTACCAGCAGCTGTTCGACGACGATTCGAACGCGGCCGCCGTGATCGATCCTCAAGTGCAGGCGATTTGGGCGGCGTTGCAGCACGATCTGCCGATCAGTTACATCAATCCGCCCCCTTCGTACACCAGCCGGTCGCAGCGGCTGCGCAACCCGAGCGAAGTGTTCCGCGGCCACGCCGCCACCTGCATCGACTTGGCGCTCCTGTTCGCCTCGTGCCTGGAGTTCGTCGGCATCTATCCGGTGGTGTTCTTGATCTCGGGCCATGCGTTTCCCGGTTACTGGCGCAGCGACAAGGCGTGGTGGCGGATGAAGCAGTTCCGCTTCGACCAGGCGGGCGATCCCGAGGCGGGTACGGCGCTCGCCCCGCCGACCGCGATGGCCCCGGTGCCCTCGGCCCGGGGGCAATCCGAGAGTTGGATGTTCGACGGTGTCGGCAACCTGGTCGAGCTGTTGCGCTACGTCCAGGACGGGACGCTCGCGCCGTTTGAAAGCACGTACGTCGCCGCCCGGCGCGGGTTCTTCGGAGCGCTCGAAGAGGGCTCGGCGCGCCTTCATCCGGATACCTTCGATTCGATGATCGACATCCAATCGGCGCGGGCCGCCGGCGTCACGCCGCTGCCGCTGTTCGACAAGTTCTCCTGAGGAAATCGCCATGGCCGCCACCCCTCCCGCTCCGACCGACCTCGGTGCCTGGCTCTCTTCGCTTCCACCTATCGACGGCGTGCGCCCGGTCGATCGGATGCCCACGACGGCGCGCATTCCGTTGCAGCGCCCGACCTATCGTCGGCAGCGCCCGCCGGGCGAGGCGATTCCCTCGGCGCCCCTGCAGGAGATCTATTCCCTGGTGCGCGAGGGGGGCGTCCTCCGTTGGCGCGCGGGGGCTGCTTCGACCATGGTGCCCCGTTCGCGCGCCGGCGGACGGGCGGCGCTCCCCGCGGGCGAGGTGGTCAAGCAGTTCGCGTTCGAGCGTCTCCCAAGCTCACAGGTCTACACCGCGCTGGTCGGTCTGGACCGGACGCTCACCCCCGCCGCCGCCTACTCCGGGACGGTGGGTATCAACGGCCTGCGCCGTTTCCGCAAAGGGGCGCTCGAACCGTTTCCCGAGGGGCTGAAAGCCGCGGGCAAGACGGTCCTGTTGATCGTCCATGGCACGTTCAGCAATTCCGAGTCGCTGATCACGAACGGCCTCCAAAAGACCCCGGCGGGCAATAAGCTGCTCGCCGACGCCGAGAAGAGCTACGACCTCGTCCTGGTGTTCGATCACCCGACGCTGAGCGTGAGCCCGATGCTCAACGCCTTCGACCTCGCAGCACTCTTGCGGCCGAGCCCGGCGAGCCTCGACATCGTCTGCCACAGCCGGGGCGGGTTGGTGGCGCGCTGGCTCTGCGAGGCGTTCTCGGACGCCGCGCTTGAAAGGCGCGTGGTGTTCGTCGGCGCGCCGCTCGCCGGCACCAGCCTGGCCGCAGCGCCCAAGCTCAAGAACACGCTCGACCTGCTCACCAACATCGCCGACGCTCTGCGAATGGGCAGCGATCTCGCCTCGGCCAACCCGCTCTTCCTGGCCGCGAGTGGCCTGCTCCGGGTGGTTAGCACGGTCACCGGCCTGGCCGCCAAGACGCCGATCCTCGATGCCGCGATCGCCCTGGTGCCGGGGCTCGACGGCCAGTCGCGCGTGGGCAACAACCAAGAGCTGCTGCGCCTGCGCGCCAACACCGGTAGCGGCGACTTTGCCGCCGGGCAGATCCGCTACTTCGCCGTCCAGTCGAACTTCGAACCCAAGGACATCGGCTGGAACTTCCTGCGCCTCTTCTCCAAGCCGATGCAGCGCCTGGGCGACTGGGGCGCCGACCTCGTCTTCGACGGCCCGAACGATCTGGTCGTCGATACCGGCTCGATGCGCGAAGTCGCCGACGATCGGCTGGTCACGATCGCCCAAGACTTCGGCACCACGGACCGCGTGCACCACCTCAACTACTTCGTGCAGACCGAGACCGTGCAGGCGATCCGCAAGTCGCTCGCGATCAAGGCGGGTTGAGCGGCGGTCATCGCCGCGCGGCGGGGGCCGCCCGACCTGGATCAACAAAATAGTGAGTCTGAACAATCGAACTATCTACCGATATTTGCTGGGTAACAACCGATTGCAGTGGACGGCGCTACGCACCGCCGCCGAACGAGGTGATCCTCGGCGCGCTCAGCCTCGCCAAGGTGCTGTTAGAGCGCCAACGGCGCGACTCAAGTAAAGGGGTAGGAAGGCTCGGTTGAGTTCCCGAGCCCCCCTCCCTCCGAACCGGACTGGCGGATCTCCCGCATCCGGCTCTCCGGTTGGTGGTTTTACCTCGGAGAGGATTGACGGATCTGGGCATAGGCTGCGGCAAAAGAGAACAACCCAAGCTCAGCAAAGAAGGCGTTGCGCCAGCGGTGGCCATCGCTTTTGCACGCTACCCCTCAGCGTGACAGGTCTCCCTTGCGGGTCCAGGCTTCGCCACTGGCTGGCAGGCTCGCCGGCACGTCCGGCCGAATCAAGTTCGTCATCCTGCGGACTGGTCCTTCACCTCCGGTTGCTCCCCACCCCGCCTCGCGGCGACGCAGTTTCCTTTGGTTACAGGCCGGAGAGCGCTTGCCCGAAGAGGACTTTCACCTCTCTGTGTGAGTACGTTTGCAGGCGCACCAGCCCAGGGCAACGCCCTGGGACGCATTCACCGCGTAGAATCTCCGGTGTGGAGCTGATCTCGACGCACGTCGGTGCCGATTTCGACGCCCTGGCCTCCGTACTGGTGGCCCGGCGTCTGCATCCGCAGGCCGAGATCTTCTTTCCCGGCTCGCGCGAGGCGTCGGTGCGCCGCCTGCTCGCCACTCGGTTCGTCGAGTTCGCTGAGCTGCGCCAGCGCCAGATCGATCCGGAGCGCATCGAGCGGGTGATCCTCTGCGATGTGCGCCAGCGCCACCGGATCGGCCGGCTGGGGGAGTGGTTGGCGGAACGTCCCCAGATCGAGATCTGGGCCTACGACCACCACGTCGAAGGGGATCTGGAGATCTCCGGCGGTCGGGTCGATTCGACCGTCGGTTCGACCTCGACGATCCTCGCCGAGCTGCTCGCCGAGCGGGGCGAGGTGCCCACACCCTCCGAGGCGACGCTCCTGCTGCTCGGGATCTACGAGGACACCGGGGCGCTCACCTACGCCACGACCGTGCCGCGCGATCTGGACGCCGCGGCCCGGCTGCTGCGCCTGGGGGGTGATCTCGCTCTCGTGCGCCGCTTCGCGAGCGCGGCGCTCGACCCGGAGCGCCTCGACCTGTTGCACCAAATCGCCCGCGCGCTCGAAGTACACCGCATCCACGGCCACCGCGTGGGGCTCGCCGAGATCGATCTTCCGAGCTACCTCGAAGAGCTGGCGCCGCTGGTCTCCAAGAGCCTCGATCTATTCGGCTTGCCAACCCTGTTCGTCCTGTTCGCCTGGGGAGAGCGCGTGCTGGTGATCGGCAGGAGCGACGCGCCGGGAGTCGAGGTCGGCCAGATCCTCAAGGCTTTGGGCGGTGGCGGGCACGCAACCGCCGCTTCGGCGCGCGTTGCCGGGACCCTGGTCGAGGTGCGCGAACGGCTGCTCGAAGGGCTGGAGCGGCAGCTCCCCCCGGCGGCCCGGGCGCGCGACCTGATGGTTGCGGCGAGTGTTGCGCTCGATCCCGGGGTGACGATCGAGCAGGCGAAAGAGCGCCTGCGCATCGGGGGAGTGAACGCCGCTCCGGTGCTGGACGGCGAGGGGCGTGCGATCGGCGCCGCCACCCGGCAACTGCTCGACGCGGCGATCCAACACGGGCTAGGGAGCCGGCCGATCGAGACGGCGATGACGAAGGATCTAGCGTGGGTGGCGGCCGACGCCCCGGCCGACGAGGTCGGGCGGCGCATGCTGGACTTGCAGCCCCGCTTCGTTCTGGTGGGCGACTCAAAAGACGGCCGGCCGCTCGGATTGGTCACCCGCATGCAGCTGCTCCACTACCTGGGCGCGCGGCTCGACCTCGAAAGTGAAACGGGGGACCCGGCTGGAGCCCTGCGGGTCGTGGGAGCGAGAGAAGGGAATCCGGAACGCCACCGCGCAGCGCAACGCGAAGCGGCCGATCTGCTCGGGCGTACCCACGACCCGGCGGTTCGCGAGACGATCGGGCGGATCGCCGTCGTCGCCCGCGCCGAGCGGCTGCCGGTCTACCTGGTCGGCGGCTTCGTCCGCGATCTGGCACTCGGTCGCCCTAGCCGCGATCTCGATCTGGTGGTCGAGGGAGACGGTCCCGCGTTTGCCCAGGCGCTGGGGCGCGCGCTCGATGCACCCGTTCGCGTTCACGAGGCGTTCCTGACCGCGGTGGTCCGCACCGAAGCGGGGGAGATCGACGTCGCAACCGCGCGGAGCGAGTTCTACCGCGCCCCTGCGGCCCTGCCGGAGGTCGCCGGCTCGGCCCTTCGCCAGGATCTCTACCGCCGCGACTTCACGGTCAACACCCTGGCGATCCGATTAGGCCCCGAAGGTCCGCCCGAGCTGATCGATCCATTCGGCGGCCGGCGCGATCTGGAACTCCGACGTCTGCGCGTCCTCCACAGCCTCTCCTTTCTCGACGATCCGACCCGTGCCCTGCGCGCCGTCCGCCTGGAGCGTCGGCTTGGGCTCCACCTCGCGCTCGAGACCGAGCGGCTGATCGGGATCGCGCTCGAAGAGGGGGCGTTCGATCGCCTCTCGGGCACGCGTCTGCTCTCCGAGCTCGATCTGCTGCTCGGCGAAGAGGCGGTCGCCCTTCCCGGCCTCGAACGGCTCGCCGCGCTCGGCGTGCTCGGCGCGATCGAGCCGCGCCTCGCCAACGATCGAACACTCGCCCCGGAGGTCGAAACCCACCTGCGCGGCGCCCTCGCCGCTTGGGGCTGGTACCGCTTGGAGGGCCTGATCGATCCGGCGGTCGATCTCGCCGAGCTGCTCGGGCTCGCGCTGGCCTTGGGGTTGCCGGAAGACGCCCGGCGACGATTCGCCGATCGGCTGGCGCGCCAAGGACCGGCACGCACCCGAACGCTCGCCGTGGCGAAAGTCGTAGACGACGCGCTGGCCGAGCTGGGACCGGAGAAGCGACCGAGCGAAATCTCGGCGGCGCTGTCCGGCCTCCCCGGCGAAGAGCTGCTGCTCGCCTTCGCCGCCACGGATGATACGGGGCGAGCATGGATTCGGCGCGATCTCTCAGAGCTGCGCAACCGAGAGCCCTCGATCCGCGGCGCCGACCTGATCGCGGCAGGGTTGCCCGAAGGGCCGGCGTTGGGATCGGCGCTGCGGGCGGTCAAGAGCGCGTTGCAAGATGGCGAGCTGAGGCCGGGGCGGGAGACGGAGATGGCGTTTGCGTTGGGGCTGATGCCGGCGGCGGAAGTGGGGGAGATACTATGAGACGTCCCATGCGTCTCGCTTTCGCCCTTCTTTTTTCCTCCCTGATGCTGTTTGCCGTTTCTCCCACCCTCGCCCAATCCACCGAACCCCAAGTCTCCATCCCGCTCGATCCGGTCCGCATCGAGCCGGCAGACGCTCCCGCCCAGGCGACGGAGCACGCACCGGCCCCGGTGGTCGAGGGCGACCCGCGCGCGGTCCAAATCTTCCGTTACGACTGCGCGAGCGACCTCGAACGGCGGGAGGTAACACTCTTTGCCAGTGGCACCGTCCGTCTGCGCATCGGTCCCCCGGGGCGCGAGCGGATGGGGCTCGCCGAGCTCGGCCCCGACCGGCTCGCCGGGGCGATCCACCGGTTGGAAGAGGAGGATCTGTCGCGGATCGGTACCCTGAATCCGACCCTCACGGGGGCGTGGATACAGCATTGCGCCCTCACCCTCGCCATTCCCGGCCGGCCGGTCCAGGAGTTTCGTTTCGGCAAAGAGGACGCCCTGCCGCTCGCCCTCTCGCGCGTCCTGGCGGTGACGACGAGCGCCGCCACGGAAGTCACCCTGATCGAAGGGGACGAGCGCCTGCCCGACGGCTACGAGCCCGCGCGTTTCGACCGGCTGCGCCGATCGGACGGCGTGCTGTTCGAGGTCCAAAACCTGACCGATGACGGCAAAGGAGTGGAGCTGCGCGCGGTCGACCAACCACTCGCCATGTACGTCCTGCGCGAGCAGCTGCGCCAACTGTTCATCGCGCTCGAACCGCGCTTTGGCAGCCGCAATCCATGAAGGGCGCCCGCGCCCCCGGCGTGCGCCTCTCCGGCGGAGAGTTCCGCGGTCGCGTCCTCGCCGTGCCGAAAGGCGCCCGGCCGAGCGAAGCCAAAGTGCGCGAAGCGCTCTATTCCATCTGGGGCCAACGCCTGGACGGAGCGCGCCTGCTCGATCTCTTCGCCGGCAGCGGCGCCGTGGCGCTTGAAAGCATCGGCCGCGGAGCCCTCCGCGCCGTCGCGGTCGAAGGAAACCCCCAAGCGCTCGAAACCCTCGAAGCCAACGCCGCCAAACTGGGCCAAGCCCTGATCGAGATCCGCAAACTCACCCTCCCCTCCGGTCTCGCCCGCCTCGCCGAAACCGGAGAGCACTTCGACCTCATTTTCGCCGATCCTCCCTACGCCTTTAACGCCTACACCGGCCTGCTCGAAGGGATCGCCCCCCTGCTCGCCGAAGAAGGAGAAGCGGTGATCGAGCACTCGGCCCGGGTGCAGTTGGCGGCGGACGCGGGGGGGCTGGTCAGGACGGACGTGCGGCGGTATGGGGAGATTGCGCTGTCGTTTTATCGGAGGGGGGCGGGGTAGCGTCAGGCCGCCGCTTTTTCGAATCTGGGTCCGAAGCGGCGAGCGTAGGGCGAGCCTACTTGGCGCATCCAAACTTCGGCGTCGGGCCGGCGGGCCAAGAGACGATCCGACGCCGCAATCTCATCCTGGTCAACTTCGTAGTCGGTGGTTCGAACGTCGATGAGGACAAGCTTGCCCTGATCGCTCGGGCCGAGCCTTGGCAGGATCACGCGGTCGTAAATCTCATCGCCACGATCGGCGATGTCCTCGCGAGACGGTTGAGAAGTGAGCGTCACCGGGCGATTCTCCTTTCGGCGCAGTTTAGCAGACTGGGGGGCGGCTGGCGATCGGGATCCACGATCCCAAATCCACCGGCTAGACCGAGCGGGCCGGATCGTCAGCGCCAAAATCCGACTTTTTCGGTGGCCGGAGGCGGCCGGGCGGCGCGGCGGGGAGTGCAGAGGGCTCCTTTCAGGGTGGCGGGAGCCTCATGCGGCTTC
>JANNIH010000149.1:0-26575 GCA_031404815.1 Holophagales bacterium
CCGCGAGCTCGAGCTCCGCCGGGGCATAGCCGAGAGTGGGCGCGCCCGCCGCGATGCGCGCCGTACCGGCGACCAGCTCGCGAATCGGGTGGGTGAAGCTGCGCGCCAAGCGACCGCCGACCGCGATCATCAAGGCGATCAGCGCCGCGGTCACCAGGAGCGCGCGGCGGCGCAGACGCGCCACCTCGACCGCCGCCTCTTCCTGCTGGGCGAGGAGCGGTGCCGAAAGAAAGATCCGCGGGGGTCCGGCCGTCCCGCCGGGAGGCCGGACCGGAGCGTAGATTTCGAGGTACTCCGACCCGCTGGAGGCGCGATTGATCCGCGACGAAACCCATTCTCCGCCGAGCGAGAGCGGCGCGTAGATATCGCCTGGAATCCGCTCAGGGAGCAACCCGGCGGTGAACAGCTCGTGCTTGCTCGACGCGTAGACCTTGGCGATCCAGTAGAGGTTGACCTCGTGGTGCACCAAGCCGGCGATCCGGCCGAGCTGCGCGTCGTCGAGCGTGGTCTGGACACTGAAGCCGGTCTTGAGCGTGCTCAACACCTCGGAAAGCAGGCTCTGCGCCGAGGCGAGCGCCGCCTGCCCGGCCGCCCGCTGCTGATCGGCCAGTCGACGCTCGACACCGCGAACCAACACCGCGTTGAGCAGCGCGAGCGGCAGCAGGAGCAGCACGCCATAGACCAGCAGCAGCCGGCGTGAGTAGGAGCGTACGGTGCGCGCGAGCAACTCGCGCACCGCCGCCCGGGGCAAGACGACCACCAGCGCGAGCATTGCGGCGAAGGCGAACAGGAGGACGACCCCGACCGCCGCGTTGCCCACCCGTTCGAGCGCTGCGCCGGCATCGAGCCGCGGCAGGTAGAGCACCGACCAGCCGTCACCCGCCTGGCGAACTACGGCGAGCGCGGCACCGCTCGGCGTCGAGACGAACGTTTCCGCCCCCGCAGAAACCTGCCTAAGGGCGGGCGGCAACGGCGGCGACGAATCCCAAGGGGAGACCAGCGCCTTGCCGTCGTCGCCGTAGAGCGCAAACTCGACCGGCGCGGGCAGGTCCGCAACGGCCACCGCCGCAGGTCCGCCGCGCAGCAGACCGGTGTCGATCTCCTCCAAGGGGCGCGGGTCGGCCAGCCGAAAGCCCGGGCGCGGCAGAAAGAAGAAACGGGCCACCGCCCAGGGCTTTCCAGCCCAGGAGAGCGGCACCTCCGCTTCGATCAACCCCGCCCGCCAGGGGGGCAGGTCGAGTGCGCGCCAACGCTCGCTACCCCGGTCGAGACGCTGCTCCGCATCGAGCGGCAGGCCGAACGAGAAGACCGAGCCTGTCGTGCCGTCGAGCGGCCGCACCCAAAGGGCGGAGAGCGCACCACGCCGGGCTAGCGGCGAGCGGCGCCAGAGCGCGAACGCCAGGTCTTCGCGCTCGAAATTCGAAGGAGCCGAGAGCGCCAGGCGATCGAGATCGTCCGCAGCCAGGTGGCTCTCGATCTGCTGCCTCAAAGCTGCGACTTCGCGCGCCAAGGGCGGCGCGAGGCGCGCCGGCAGCTCGGTGGTGACCACGCCGCGCAGCCGCGCCCGGTAGGCGACCTCGACCACTCCCCCGGACAATAGAGACGAGAGGGCGAGCAGGCCGGCGATGGCCGCGATCTGATGGCGACCTTCGTGGGCGAGATCGTCCGCGCTCGCTGCGTCATCAGGAATGGTCCGAGGGCCGGCCCAGCGCGCCGCCGCACCACCGGCCGCAGCGAGGCAGGGGATCGCCAGGCCCCCGAAGTCCGCAGCGGCGCCGCTCGCGAGCGCCAGACCGAACGCGGCCCACCCCCAAGGCTCCGGCTCTCGCGCTTCCGCTGCCAGCCCGCCGGAAAAACGGCTCGAAGCAAACAACAGTCCGAAGGTGGCGAGCGCAAAGCCGACCCGCCAAGCGGTGACATCTGCGCCGCCCAAGAGATCGGCACCGAGATCGACCGGTCCGGCGAACCGTTGCGCGAGCAGAGCGACCGCGACGAGGATTAGCAGGCTCGCCGCGCCACACAGCGGTCCGGCAGCCTGCGAGATGCGCGCTCCGAGCGACCGGCGGCGACTCAAGCTGAACCTGGGGGGGAAACAGAGCGCGGCAATTCCGAGCCCCCCGGCGAGCACGGCGAGAGCAGCCCCTTCGGCGCCTGCCGCCACTGCCAAGGCGAGCGCCCCGCCCACGGCCAACGGAAGGACCGGCTTCCTGGCGATCTCGATCGCCGTCGTGGCGCTCGGCAGCGCGCGCCCCGAGCTGCGGAGCACGGCGAGCGCCAGGATCGCGAGGCCGATCGCCCCCCAAGCGACTCGGGCACCCGCGCTCACCCCGACCGCAAGGGTGCGCTCCGGAGGGAGGTGATTCGCGATCGCGATCTTCGGCGTTCCTGCCAGATCAGGAACCGCCGAAGAGTCGAGGAGGAGTGCCTCCCGAACTTCGAGCGGCCGTTCGACCACCGCCCAACGACGATGCCGCCAGGCCCGTCGAAACGGCAGCTCGTCGGTCGGATAGCTCGCACCGACCACGACTCTCCATGGGCGCTCCCCCGCCCCGAGCGGTCGGATCGCGAACAGCGTCGCAGCCCCGAAGCTCGCCGCCGCGCGCCGGCCCTGCCGTGGATACCCTTCGGGCGCCAGCTCGTGGAGCACCCCCTCGCCCGCCCAAGCGACCGCCTGGCCATCGGGATCGAGCAGCAGGATCGAGCGGCGCCCCTTGTCCCAGCCGCCCCAGGCGCGCTCGAACTCCCCGCGCCAACCCGCTTCGCGCTCGGCGAGCGCGGCGAGCACCTCGAAGCGCCGCGCATCCGTTCGGGCGCCAGCCAGTTGCAACACCGCTGCTTCGGCTTCGCGTTCGAGATCGTCCCAAAGCACGGCGAACGCCTGACCCGCCCGCGCGCGCACCTCCTCGACCGAGGCCGCGGCCCCGCGATCGACCCAACCCTGGCGGGCGAGCGCCACAACCGCGATCGTCGAAGCCGCGAGCGCGATCCACCGCTCGCGCCCCGGCGGTTTGAGCCCGAGCAGGCCGACGGCGGCCACTCCTGCGAGCGCCAAGGCGGCCCAAAACGGTGGCAGCCAAGGGGCCGAAAGGCCTCCGATCAGGAGGAGAAACCGAACCGCGCGACCGCGCGAGCGCGTCACGACATCGGCAGGTCGACGCCGCGCTCACGGGCGATCCGGAGCGCTTCCGGATATCCCGCGTCGGCGTGGCGGACGACCCCCATGCCGGGATCGCTGGTGAGCACGCGCTCGATCCGGCGCCCGGCGGCCTCGGTGCCGTCGGCGACGATCACCATGCCCGCGTGCTGCGAATAGCCGATGCCGACGCCACCGCCATGATGGAGCGACACCCAGGTGGCGCCGTTCACCGCGTTGATCATGGCGTTCAAGATCGGCCAGTCGGCGATCGCGTCCGAGCCGTCGAGCATCCCTTCGGTCTCGCGATTGGGCGACGCCACCGACCCGCAGTCGAGATGATCGCGACCGATCACGATCGGCGCTTTCACCTTCCCCGAGGCGACCAGGTCGTTGAACACTTTGCCCGCTTTTGCCCGTTCGCCGTAGCCCAGCCAACAGATCCGCGCCGGCAGCCCTTGGAACGCCACGCGCTCCCGCGCGAGGGTAATCCACCGCGCGAGCGCCGCGTCCTTGGGGAAGGTCGCGAGGATCGCCTCATCCGTCACCGCGAGGTCTTCCGGGTCGCCCGACAGCACCACCCAGCGGAACGGCCCCTTCCCTTCGCAGAACAGCGGCCGGATGAACATCGGCACGAAGCCACCGATCTCGAAGGCCCGCGTCTCCCCGGCCGCGAGCGCCTGGCCGCGCAGGTTGTTGCCGTAATCGAAGGTGACGGCGCCGCGCTCCTGAAGCGCGAGCATCGCCCGGACGTGGGCGACCATCGTGGCGAGCGAGCGGGCGACAAACGCCTCCGGCTCGGCTTTGCGGCGCTCGACCGCCTCGTCGAACGTCATCCCCTGCGGCACATAGCCGAGCAACGCGTCGTGCGCCGAGGTCTGATCGGTGAGCGCGTCGGGCACTATCCCTAAGGCGAGTAGACGCTCCAGCAGATCGACCGCGTTCGCCGCGACCGCGATCGACACCGCCTCACGCCGGTCGCGTGCCTCCAACGCGCGGCGGATGCCGCTTTCGAGATCCGGCGCCACCTCGTCCAGGTAGCGGGTCGCGAGCCGGCGCTCAATCCGCGACCGATCGACCTCGGCCACCAGGCAGGTCCCTTCGTTCATGGTTACGGCGAGCGGCTGGGCGCCGCCCATCCCCCCGAGCCCGGCGGTCACCGTCAACCGCCCGGCGAGGGTGCCGCCGAAGTGCTGCCGCGCCGCTTCAGCGAGCGTCTCGAAGGTCCCCTGCAAGATTCCCTGGGTGCCGATGTAGATCCACGAGCCGGCGGTCATCTGGCCATACATGGTGAGCCCGAGCCCTTCGAGGCGGCGAAACTCGTCCGCGGTCGCCCAATGCGGCACCAGGTTCGAGTTCGCGATCAGGACCCGCGGCGCCTCTTCGTGCGAACGGAACACCGCCACCGGCTTGCCCGACTGAACGAGCAACGTCTCGTCGCTCTTCAACCGGCGCAACGTCGCGACGATCGCATCGAAACACTCCCAGTTGCGCGCCGCCTTGCCCGACCCGCCATAGACCACCAGATCGTCCGGCCGCTCCGCCACCTCAGGGTCGAGGTTGTTCATCAGCATCCGCAAGGCCGCCTCCTGCTGCCAACCCAAACAGGAAATCTCCGTCCCCCGAGGGGCGCGGACGGTGCGCGGCAGGTGGAGGGTGGGGGCGGCGAGGACGGCGGGTGCGGTGGGGCTCATAAAAATCATTCTAGCTCGGTCCAAGGCGGTTGGATCGAATCCACCGATCTTCAAGTAAACAAAAGTGAATCTGGCTCTGGTGGCCTTGGAAGTAAGTCCTTGGTAGACTAGGAGGGCGAGAGGCTGGCTGGAACCGGCCCCTCGCAAGGTAGGTTGTGGGAAGAGAGTGGTGGGCTACACGGAAGCGATGGCTTTTGCGAGCATCGTTGCCATGGCGAGCGTTGCAATCCCCAAGATCGAAAGCGCCAACCAGTAACCCACCCTCTCAATTTTCTCTGCTGCTGTCGTCACGTCTCATCACCTCCTCTCAAAAGTAATTCTACTCCGCTCCACCTCTGTCGCAGATCGGCCAAGCCAAGCCGCCCCACGTGCCTGCGTGGTCGCGAGCCGGAACGGAGGCGACCTTGATCTCCACCCAGCAATTCTACCCTTCTACCCTGCGGCAGCCGAAGCGGCCATGCCGAGCCCCCCTTGGAGGGCGGCCCCTAAGCCCGTCACGATGTCGCCGAACATGTTGTTGGTGCGCATCGACGTAGAGATGGCTCGGCTCGATGCTCGGATAGGCGAGGGCCACCTCCGCCGAACATGCGCTGCCAGAGGTCGTACCCGAAGGGCATGACGTTCGCCTTGTCGCTCATGCAGACTCTTCGCCTTGCCCTTGGCCACCGCGTACTCGAGCGCCGCGCGCAAGGTACGTCGCCCCCCTTCCAGTTGTGAATCTCGTCCTGGACCGCGACCTCGTCCGACATTCCCTCCTTGAAGTTGCCGCCGACGCCCACGTTGGCGCCTTCGGTGTTCTCGCGGAAGAAGACGAAATCGACGTCCTTTTCGGTTTCCCCTTGAGCGGGCAAAGCCGCGGGTCGTAGAGCCTTGACGAGCCGGAAATTGACGTAGAGATCGGGGCGGAAGTGGGTGCCGAGCTGGATGTCCGCGCCATGCTTCATGTCCGGCACTTCGAAGCTCTCCGGCCGCTTCACCATCATCATGGTGAGGGCGTCGACGTAGAGGTGGATCGGCTCCTTGCTCGGATAGTCGGGGGCCACCCCTACCTGGTGCGCGAAGTCGTCCGCCACTTCAAGGATCCCGTCCGGAACCCCAAGGGGGCGCAGCTCATGCTCGGTCCAAAGCGGTAGGATCGATCCGACCTTCAAGAAGAGGTGAGCAACGCCACAGGTCGCAGCTGGACATACGAGATCGGGCGTCAGACAATACGTTCGACAATTGGGGAAGGCGCCATGGCCGCCAGATCAGTGCGTTTGAACGACGAAAGCGAGCGACTGCTCGATGCCATCACCCGTCAGACCGGAATGTCCATCTCGGCCACCCTGAAAAAGGGCATCGCGGTCCTGCACGAGCAAATGGAGCAGAGCGCGAAATCCACGCCCTACGAGATCCTCCGCCAGCTCGATCTGGGCCCCGGAGGCTACGCCATCGCTCCGGCAACCGAAGTGGACCGAGGAATGCAAGAGGCGCTGCGTCGGAAAGGCAGTCGGTAATGCTCGTCGATACGGGGCCGCTCGTCGCCCTCTTGGCCGCCGCCTCGAGGCTTTCGTGATCGTCGGCTGATCGAGCGACCAATCTATTTACGGAGGTTTTTCTAGGATTTTCCGAGAATTTCCGCGTCAAACGGAGCTATACTCGACTTATCCGAGGAGGAACCGATGCTCGTCCAGTTCCGATTCTCCAACTTCCGGTGTTTCCGCGAGGCGCAGACTCTCTCTCTGCTCGCGTCCTCCCACAAGAACCGCCCCCATCTTTTGCGCTCGGAGGCGCCCGAACTTCACCTTCTCCGCGTGGCCGCGATCTACGGCGCCAATGCGTCCGGCAAAAGCACCATCCTTGAGGCGCTGCAATTCGTCCAAAGCGCAGTCGTCAATTCCCACCAGAAATGGCTCCCAGGTTCCGGCGTCCCTGTCGACCCCCACCGCCCCGCCCTAAGAAGCACCTCGCGCTTCGAGGTTACGTTTGTCGTTTCGGAGACGCTCTTCGAATACACCTTTGAGGTCGATAGAGGACAGGTCGTTGAAGAGCGGCTCACTGCATCGAGAGGGCGACGACATCTCTGGTTCGAGCGACTGGCAAACCGCGACGAGCCGTTCATCTTTGGCAAGGCGTTGCGCGGCGAGAACCGCGCGATCGCCCGACTGACACGACCGAACAGCCTCTTTCTTTCGGCAGCCGCAGCGAACAACCACCCGATGCTCGGACCGGCCTACTCCTGGTTCGAGAGCAAGCTGCGTTTCTCGGGGAACCGGGACCTGGTCGATCGCTTCGTGCACACCCTCAGAGTCATTCAGACCTCTGGAGATAGAGCGCGGGTTCTCGAGTTCCTTCGAAAAGCCGACCTCGGAATCTCCGGCCTCTTTCTCGAAGAGGACGGATCCTCGGGGTTCAGGATCGAGCTTCGACACCTGAGCGGCCCCCAAGTGTTCTCGCTCCCATTTGAACAGGAGTCTGAAGGAACAAGAGCCTGGTTTGCACTCGCTGCGCCGGTACTCAACAGCCTCGACCAGGGCTCGATCCTGAGCTTCGACGAGATCGATGCCAGTCTGCATCCCTACCTGGTGCGCGAAGTCGTCCGAATTTTCCAAGATCCCGTCCGGAACCCTAAGGGGGCGCAGCTCCTGTTCACCACGCATGACGCGACGCTTCTGGGCGATCTTCCCGACGATTCTCCGCTCGCTCGCGATGAGGTCTGGGTGACCGAGAGGCTGCCGGAAGGGGGTTCTCAACTCGTCCCCCTTTCGGACTACAAGCCGCGCAATGATGAAAACCTCGAACGCGGCTACCTGCTCGGACGATACCGCGGCGTGCCAATCCTAGACTTCGCCGCCTGAGGCTCAATCTTGTCGCCCCTCCGTCGTCGTAGGCCAACCCGCGAACCGCTTCCCGTCTGGCTGCTCCTCTGCGAAGGCCGAGTGACGGAGCACGACTACTTCCACGCGATCCGAAGGATGGGAAACCTGCGAGCCAGCATCCGCATCGAGCACTGCCCCGGCGGCCTTCCGAAGCTGGTCGAAGAAGCGCGGCGGCGGCTCTCCCGATCCAACGCTCCCGATAGAGTCTGGTGCATCGCAGATGTCGACGACTTCACGCCCGATCAGGTCCGGCAGGCCGTTGAACGCGCCGCACCCGTTTCCAAGATCGCCCTGGCGATCTCCAACCCATGCTTCGAGCTATGGGCTCTGCTCCATTTTGAGGCATGCCAGGGGTTCCTGACCAAAGAGCAGGCGAAAAGGCGGTTACAAAAGTATCTTCCCGCCTATGAGAAACGGCTGCCGTTCGACTCGCTTGCTTCGAGGGTTTCCGAGGCACTCGCGAGAGCCAAGGCTTTGGCACTCAAAGGAGAGCAGGGACTACAGAATCCTTCGACTGGAGTCCATCAGCTCATCGAAAGCCTGCTGCCGCTCTAACTTCACCCGAACACCGCCAGCCGCCTTTCCCGCCGCGCCCGGTCAGCGTTCGGTTACCCCTCTCACAGCGTCACCACCACCCCCGCCTCGCGAATCCGCTGCGCGAAGCTCTGCCAGCCGAGAATCGCGTCGACCCGCTCCTGCACCAGCTTGAGCTCCAGCCCGAGAAAGCGGGCGGACGCGCTACAGGCGAACAGGCGGAGGGTTCCCGCCGCGCGCCCTTCCGCGAGCATTGAGGAGAGCGGCGGTAGGTCGAGCGCTTCGAGCCGCTCGGTCGTCACCGGTGGCGCCGGGTCGAGATCATCCCAGCGGCCACGGACCCAAGCGTCGAGCGCGCCGAAGAAGAGCGCGATCTCGACCGTCTCCCCGGCGGCGACGGCGCTCGCGGCGAGGGAAGAGATTTGGAAGCGCAGGTCCCACGAGCCCCCGTGGGCCAAGATGAACAGATCGGGCATCGGACGATCACTTTAGCAGCCTAAACGCCCGCATTCGATTTTCTCGCACCTCTCGTTCCGGCGCTTGGTGTCGATCCTCCCGCGCTGCGGCCGAGCTTTCCCTCAGTGCGCCGCCGGCTCCCCCACCGTCCAGGTATCGCCCTGGCGCAGCAGATCTTCGAGCTTGCCCACCCCCTGTTTGGCGATCGCTTCGTCGATCTGGCCGACCACGCGCTGTTCGTAGGTCGGGGCATCGACCGCGCGGAAGACGCCGAGCGCGGTCGGGAAATCGGGCGGCAGCAGCTGGGCGGCAAGGAAGGCGGTGGCCGGATTGTCGAGGCTCTCGTTCCAGACCAGGCAGTCGTCGACCGAATACTCGCCTCCGAGTTCGATCACTTCCATCTCGGTGCCGCGCATGCGGATACCGCGATCTTTGTTCTTGCCGAAGACCAAGGGCTTGCCCTGCTCCAGATAAATCGCCGCATCGTCGCGCACCGGGCGATCGGTCATGTAGTCGAAGGCCTTGTCGTTGAAAATGTTGCAGTTCTGGTAGATCTCGACGAACGCCGTACCCTTGTGCGCGGCGGCGCGGCGGAGGATCTCTTTCTGGTGCTGCATGTAGACATCGACCGTCCGCGCCACGAACGTCGCCCCGGCGCCGAGCGCCAAGGAGAGCGGATTGAACGGGTAGTCGGTCGAACCCATGGGGGTCGATTTGGTCCGTTTGCCCAGCTCGCTGGTGGGCGAATACTGACCCTTCGTCAGGCCGTAGATCCGGTTGTTGAACATCAGGATCTTCACTCCGACATTGCGCCGCAGCGTGTGGATCAGGTGATTGCCGCCGATCGACAGCGCGTCACCGTCGCCGGTCGCGATCCATACCTCCAGCTCCGGCCGCGACAGCTTCAAACCCGTGGCCACCGCGGGCGCCCGGCCGTGGATCGAGTGGAAGCCGTACGTGTTCATGTAGTACGGGAAGCGCGACGAGCAGCCGATGCCGGAGACCACGACGAACTTCTCGCGCGGAATGCCGAGTTCGGGAAACACCTGCTGCACCGCGTTCAGGATCGCGTAGTCGCCGCAACCGGGGCACCAGCGCACTTCTTGGTCGGTCTGGAAATCCTTCCGGGTAAGAACCGGGGCCTCAGGCATGGGGAGCCTCCTCTGTGCCAAGCGTTCCGACGAGCAACGAGTGGACCTTGTTGAAGATCTCTTGGCGGGTGAACGGCTTGCCCTGCACTTTGGTGTACGAGATGAGGTTTTTGAGGTACTTGGCGCGCAGCAGGAGGGCGAGCTGCCCCATGTTCATCTCGGGCACCAGCACCCGCGGGAAGCGAGCGAGCACTTCGCCCAGGTTGCTCGGCATCGGATTCAGGTAACGCAGATGGGCGCGACAGACTTTGAGCCCCTGGCGGCGCGCGGTGTTGACCGCGCCGGTGATCGCACCCGCCGTACTCCCCCAACCGAGAACGAGCAGCTGCGCGTCGTCATCGCCCACCACCTCGAGCGGCGGGATGCTCAACGCGACGCGCTCGACTTTCTCCGCGCGCAGGTGGACCATCCGCTCGTGATTTTCCGGATCGTAGGAGATATTGCCGGTCACGGCCTCCTTCTCGATTCCGCCGATCCGATGTTCGAGCCCCGGCGTGCCCGGGATCGCCCACGGCCGACCCAGGGTTTTCTCGTCGCGTTCGTACGGATGGAACCCTTCCGGGTCGGTGCGAAACTCGATCCGCAAATCGGGCAGCTCTTCGACCTTCGGCAGCTTCCACGGTTCCGAACCGTTCGCGAGGTAGCCGTCGGAGAGGATCACCACCGGCACCATGTACTGGGTTGCGATCCGCACCGCTTCAAGCGCGATGTCGAAGCAGTCTTTGGGTGAGGTGGGAGCGAGGATCGGCAGCGGCGACTCGCCGTTCCTTCCGAACATGACCTGGAGCAGGTCGGCCTGCTCGGTCTTGGTCGGCAGACCGGTGGACGGGCCGCCGCGCTGGATGTTGCAGACGATCAGCGGCAGCTCGGTCATCACCGCAAGGTTCATCGCCTCGGTCTTGAGCGCGATGCCGGGACCCGACGAAACGGTCACCCCGAGCGCGCCGCCGAACGAGGCACCGATCGCGGAACAGACCGCGGCGATCTCGTCTTCGGCCTGGAACGTGGTGACGCCGAAGCTCTTGTACTTCGACAGCTCGTGGAGCACGTCCGAAGCCGGGGTGATCGGATAGGCGCCGAGGAAGAGCGGCAGGCCGCTGCGTCGGCTCGCCGCGATCAGGCCGAGCGCCAAAGCGGTGTTGCCCATGATGTTGCGATAGAGCCCCGGCTCCATGGGAGCCGGATCGATCTCGTAGCGGGTGTGGAACGCCTCGGTGATGTCGCAGTAGTTCCACCCCGCCTTGAGCACCTTGACGTTGCCTTCGGCGAGATCGGGTTTCTTGGCGAACTGCTTGCGGAGGAAAGCGGCGGTGTTCTCAAGACTCCGCGAGAAGAGCCAGTAGCACATGCCGAGCGCGAACATGTTCTTCGACCGCTCGGCGGTCTTGTTGTCGAGCCCGGACCCTTCGAGCGCCCGCTTGGTAAGGGTGGCGATCGGCACCGCGAAGACCCGGAAGCCTTCGAGCGAGCCATCCTCCAGCGGGTTCACGGAATAACCGGCCTTGGCCAGGTTGCGCTCGCCGAACTCGTCGGTGTTCGCGATGATGATGCCGTTCGCCTTCAAGTCCGGCAGCTCTTTCTTGAGCGCCGCCGGGTTCATCGCGACCAGCACGTCCGGCGCGTCACCGGGGGTGTGGATGTCATAGTCGGCGATCCGGACCTGAAACGCCGAGACCCCCGGCAGGGTCCCCGCAGGCGCGCGGATCTCGGCCGGAAAGTCGGGCAACGTGGACAGATCATTGCCGAACATCGCGGAGGTGTTGGTGAACTGGCTGCCGGTCATCTGCATGCCGTCCCCTGAGTCGCCGGCAAAACGGATGACCACGTCCTCTAAATGCTCGTGCTCGACGAGCCGCCCCTCGACCTCTTGCCGCCGCTCGATTCCCAGCATCGTCATCGGGCCCTAGCCTCCCCGTTGGATGGATTCACGGTTCACGAAGGCGAGGTTAACACGGGGGCAGGGACAAGGGCCTCACCCGTTAGGGCGGGGAAGGAGGGAGGCGCGGAGAAGCCGCGTGCCTCGAGGATTGGGATATTAGAGAGAAGAGATTGGTCGGGACGCCGGGATTTGAACCCGGGACCCCCTGAACCCCATTCAGGTACGCTACCAGACTGCGCTACGTCCCGACCGGAACTGCGGGGAAACGACTACGGGGAACTGCTTTCAAGGAAAGCCAGGATCTCGCGAGCTTCGGCGAGCGCTTGGCGTATCCCCGAACGGAGGGTTTGTATCCGTTGGGTGCCCTGGGTGTCAAGCGACGGGGTGAAAACTTCCGCCCCTTGCGGCTCTTCTTCGGGCTCCAACGCCACCGGTGCGGGGCGCGCCCTGGCACCACGTGGCGACGGGCGTAGCGGCAACTCCGGATCGGGCGCCTCAGGCGAATCGGCATCGGAAACCTCCTGCTCTTCGGCTTCGTCCAGCGCGCCGCTTAGGAGCTCCGCTTCGAGCCGCTTCTTGGCACCGGCGATCGTGTATCCCTCGCCGTAGAGGAGTTCCTTGATCCGGCGGATGACGCCCAACTCTTTCTCGCTGTAGACGCGCTGACCGGAGCGGCTCTTGGACGGCGAGAGGGCGGGGAACTCGGTTTCCCAATAGCGCAGCACGTAGGGCTGGATGTCGAGCGCCTTACAAGCCTCACCGATCTTGTAGTAGAGCCGTTTCTGCACGCGAGCCTTCGGCGGCATCGGCTACGACTCTTCGCCGCCCGGTTCGGTGATCTCGTCCTTGAGCCGCCGGGCGGGGCGGAACGCCAGCCCCTTGTGCGGACGGATGAAGATCTTCTCGCCAGAGGTCGGGCTCACCCCTAGGCGCCCGGGGCGCGCGGTGATCTCGAACGTCCCGAAGTTTTTGATCCGCACCGAGCGGCCGTCACCGAGCGTCGATTTGACCGTCGTAAAGATCGCCTCGACGACCTCGACCGCTTCGTCTTTGGTCAAGCCCCCATGCCGCTGGTAGACGACGTCCACCAGGTCGGCCTTGGTCATGCCCAGACGGTCTTGTTTGCTTTTGGTCGCCACGGTTCGAAAAAGATGTCCCCGAAATGTCATCCAACGGTCAAAGGAATCGAACGACCAGTATAGAAGCGGGCCGGGAACGGAGCAAGCCGCCCGGCGGCATGGCGGTTGGCAATCGGAGCCCAAAACCAGATCGGCCGACGAACTCACTCTTCCGCTTTCTCCGTCCGCTTGCGGATCACCAGGCGAATCGGCACCCCCGGCAGCCCCAGCTCTTCGCGCAGGCGGTTTTCGAGGTAACGGCGGTAGGTGTTGGCCCGGGCGAGCGTACGGTTGGCGAACAGCATGAAGGTCGGCGGCGAGGTCGAGACCTGGGTCGAGTAGTAGAGCTTCCACATCCGGCCATGGTCGGCCGGCGGGTGGAAGCGCTCGATCGCCTTCTCGAACAACCGGTTCACCTCGCCGGTGCCGAGCCGCAGCCCGTACGCTTCAATCGTCCGGTCGAGCGCCGGAAACAGCTTCTCCACCCCGCGCCCCGAAAGCGCCGAGACGTTCACCCGCTCCGGTCCGGCGAGCATCTGGTCGAGGCGCTCCCAGGAGAGTTCCAGGCGCTTCCTCGACTCTTCGTCCAGGAGGTCCCACTTGTTGACCGCGATCACCGCCGCTTTGCCGAGTTCCCAGGCGAGGCCGGCGATGGCGAGGTCGCCGCTTGAAACCCCCTGCGCCGCGTCGATCACCAGGATCGCGATCTTGCAGCGCTCGATCTGACGGCGCGCCATCATGACCGCCAGCTCCTCGGCCTCCCCCGTCACCTGGCTCCGACGGCGCATGCCGGCGGTATCGATCAACAGGTAGGAGCGGTCGCCGCGGGTGAGCAGGGTATCGACGGGGTCGCGGGTGGTCCCGGCCACCGGCGACACAAGAGCCCGCTCCGAGCCGACGATCTTGTTCAGTAGAGACGACTTACCGACGTTCGGCCGGCCGACGATCGCGATCGCCGGGGCGTCCGGCACGACGTGGTCGGGGATTTCCGGCAGGGCATGGCCGATCGCTTCGCGCAGATCGGCGACCCCGGCGCCATGCTCCGCTGAGAGCAG
This sequence comes from Holophagales bacterium, assembly GCA_031404815.1. Taxonomy (GTDB): domain Bacteria; phylum Acidobacteriota; class Thermoanaerobaculia; order Multivoradales; family UBA5704; genus DASYKS01. Next base: position 13,879 of record JANNIH010000149.1, read on the forward strand.
GATCTGGCGCTCGATGCCGAGGGCGTAGAATTCCGAGAAGCGGCGATCGGCCTCTTTGGTGTCCCCTTTGTTGACCGCCAGGATCGCCGGCTTGCCGTAGCGGCGGAAGCGCTGCCAGACCGCCTCGTCCGCCGCGGTCAGGCCCTGCTTGCCATCGACCACGAAGACCAGCAGGTCGCTCTCCTCGACGGCCAGAAAGACCTGCGCCGACAGGCCCAGCGGATCGTCGCCGAGCATCAGGCCGCCGGTATCGACGAGCTGAATCTTCCGGTCGATCTGCTCCCCATCGGGCCCACTCGTGCTTTCGACATCGCAGAGCGCGACGATCCGGTCGCGGGTGACGCCGGGCATGTCGTGGACGATCGAATGGCGCTTGCCGACCAGCCGGTTGAACAGGGTGGATTTGCCGACGTTGGGCCGGCCTACGATCGCGACGGTAGGTGTAAGAGTCATCGAACTCTACTTTCTAGCGGGTTGCGAGCAGGCGCAGGTCCAACCCGCGGTGGCGGAGGTCGACGCCAACCAGCTCGACCAAAACCGGGTCGGCGAGCCGGAGCGACCGCCCCGAAGTCTCACCGATCAGGCGCAGGGCCACCGCATCGTAGCGGAAGCGCTCGTCGCCCGGTTCACCCAGAGTTTTGACCGGGACCAGCCCGTCACAATGGTAGCCGTCGAGGACCACGAACACCCCGAACGGCTGGATGCCGGAGATCCGGCCGGTAAATTGATCGCCGATCCGCGAGGCGAGGAAGCGCACCTTCCACCACTGAAGCAGCTCGCGCTCCGAACGCTCGCCGCGGCGGTCGGCTTCGGTCGCGTGTTCGGCGATCGCGGCGTAGCGGTCGAGCGTCTCGGGATCGTCCGGCGCGGCGGCGACTTCGCCGCGCAGACGGGCCTTCAGGCTGCGGTGGACGACCAGGTCGGGATAGCGCCGGATCGGCGAGGTGAAGTGCGCGTAGCGCGGAGCCGCGAGTGCTGCGTGCCCCTGGTTCTGGGCGCCGTAGCGGGCGCCGGGGAGCGCGCGCAGCACCAGCGCCGAGATGAACGCCTCGTCCGGTCGCCCCGCAGCGCGCCGCAGCACGGACTGAAGCTCCGCCGTGGGGAGCGCCGCGGCGGCAACCTTGGTGGCGGCATCCGTCTGGGCTTCGGGCGACGAAACATCGACTGCGGGGTCGAGCAGGACCCCTTCCGGCACCGCGAGCGGTAGGCCGAGCGCTTCGAGCGAGGTCGCCAGCTCACGCAGCCGCTCTCCGGTCGGTCCATCATGAATCCGGTAGATCGCCGGGCGCCCTGCCGCGAGCAGCTCGGAGGCGACCGCTTCGTTCGCCGCGATCATGAATTCCTCGACGATCCGGTGGCCGACGTGACGCTCACCGGCGGCAATGCCCACCAAGGCGCCGGCCGAGTCGAGTTCGACATCCCCTTCCGGCAGATCGAAATCGAGCGAACCGCGCGCCAGGCGGGCGGAGAGCAGCGCCTGCATGGCGGAACGGGCGACTCGGAGCATCGGCAGCACGGGGCCGTAGTCGGCCTCGTCGGTGGGCGCGGGCTCTTCGAGCAGCCGGCGGACCTCGGTGTAGGTGAGCCTGCGGGCGCTCCGGATCGCGGTCTCGGCGAAGCGGGCGGAGAGCACCCGGCCGGAGGGGGCGAGATCGAGCACCGCCGCCATGCTCAACCGCAACTCGTTCGGGCTGAGCGAGCAGAGACCGTTGCTGAGCGATTCGGGGAGCATCGGCACCGTGCGGCCGGGGTAGTAGACGCTGGTCGAGCGGCGGAACGCTTCGAGATCGAGCGCGCTCCCTTCGGCCACGTAGTGGCCGACGTCCGCCACATGAACGGCGATCCGGAAGCCGCCGCCGGGGAGCGCCTCGGCGGTGATCGCGTCGTCGAAGTCCTTCGTGCTCGCGCCATCGATCGTCACGATCGTCTTGCCGGTCCAGTTTTCGCGGCCGGCGAGATCGACGTTGCGCGGTGCCACCGGCATCTCCGCGGCTTCGGCGAGCGCTTCGGCCGGGGCGACCGCGGGGATTCCGAAATGGGCGATCACCGCGCGGATCTCGGCCTGGGGATCGCCCTCGGAACCGAGCACCTCGATCACCCGGGCGATGCTCTTCTTGGACGACGGCTCGGACGCTTCGGCGGCCCCGCCGAAACGGTCTGGTCGCTCCGGCCGTTCGATCTCGACCCGGACCCAGGTGCCGTCCGGGATCTCCTCGGCGCCGAGCACCGTGAAGTCGGCCGGTTTCTGAGCATCGAACGGATCGAGCCGGCGCTCGACCGGCCCGCTCCCGCCGCTTGGGTTGACGGTGATCAGCGCTCCAACCCGTTCGGTCGGACCGTGGGCGAGCACGCGCAGCACCCGCGCTTCGGCCAGGCGGCCGGGGCGCGGCTCGCCGCGCGGCGGCATCTCCTCGTAGAGGACGACATCACCCGAGTCGGCACGCCGAAGTCGCTGGCGCGCCACCCAGAGCCGACCGCGCGGTCCTCCGGCCGCCCCACCGGCAACGGGGGGCGCCAGGCGGCGGAGCATGGCGTCGCCGCGCTCCAGGCGATCGACCAGGCCGATCGGGGCGGGCGCGTGGGCGATCGCGTACCAGCGTTCATCGAGCCGGACGGCGCGGGCGTGGCGGGCGAGGTCGGAGAGGACGGCCCGCGGCTCATGCGCGAGATCGGCGGCGGCGAGACCCTCCGCTCCAGCGGCGGCGAGCCGTTCGAGCAGGCGACGCGACTCGGCGCGCTCGGCGCCGGCACGTAAGGAGGAGGGGCGAGGATCGGAATTCGAGGCGAGAGGTTCGGTTTCGGTCATATGGGCAAGAGCAGTGTACCGCGTTGCCGATCCCTGGCCGATGACACTACCCAGGTTTGACACCCCTACCCCGCTTGCGGCTACAATTCGGCCGTCACGCGAAAGTGGCGGAATTTGGTAGACGCGCAAGATTCAGGATCTTGTGGTCGCAAGGCCGTGGGGGTTCGAGTCCCCCCTTTCGCACCATCACCCTTCTCCTCACAACAGCTCCCAAATTTTGGCCTTCCCGTCGTCATAGACGAGGTGGAACCGGCGCGCGAAGCTCGGGTCGTGCGGCAGCTGGGATTCATTGGGGACCGCCGTGAGCAGGTGCGTGACGCCACGCCTGGCGAGTTCGTCGGACAGAGCGTCGCCTGAGGTTGTGTGCTTCAAGATCTCCCGGAACGGCGCCTGGCCCTCCCAATCGCCTTGAAAGCGCCCCGGCGCGTAGTAGACGTGGTTCTCGGCGTAGAGCCCATACACCGAAGCCGCGGCCCCGCGGGTTCGCGCCAGGAACCGAAGCGCCGAATAGGCCGGAAGGCGCGCGACCAAAAACTCCTCGCGCGCCGCGGACGAAAGAGGAATCGGCCCCAGGCGATGCAGCTGGTAGAGGCTCCAAGCCCCCGTCGGAGCGAGCGCCAGAAGCACGACCGCGGGAAGGAGGAGCCGGTGCCGGACGAGGTGTGGCGCGACGCTCAAAGCCCCGGCCACTGCCAGCAGCGGCAAAATCGGCAGCAGGTAGCGCCCGTCGAGAGGCAGGAAGAAAAAAGCGCCCAGGTAGAGAAGAGAAGCGCCGAGCAACAACCTCACCCGTCGATCGCGGCGAAGAACGAATAGAGCTACCGCGAGCACGATCATCAAGACCGGCGACCAGGGGGGCATGCGGCCGAGTTCGGGCCGGTCGAAGGTGAGCGTCCAGGGGAGCCGGACCAATCCGCCGAGCTGTGCCAGACCATGCCCTTGCGACCAGGGGGCCAGCTCGGCGGGTCCCCCCCAGGGCGACGGGCCGAATAGCCGCGGAAAGAGCGGAATCAGCGGATTGCCGGTATAGATCGCGTTGCGGACATACCAGGGGAAGGCAAACAGCGCGACGCCGCAAAGGCTCCAACCGAAGCGGCGCCACCGCTCAGCCCAAGTCTCCGCGCGGGCAAGAAACGCCACGGTGAGAACCACTCCGACCGGAAACAAGCCGAAGTATTTGACCCCTGCGGCCGACCCGGCGAACAGACCGGCCAGGCCCCAGCGGGGGCGATTCCTCGTTGCGCGATCGATCCGATCGAAAGCGGCGGCAGAGAACAGCACCAGGACCGGTTCGCAATACCCCGTTCCGGAGAGGTAGGCGACGACCGGCCCACCAAGGAACAGCGCAGCGGCGAGTGCACCGGCGCCGTCCGCCGAAGTACCCGCGGGGGCCACCCGCCGCGCCCAGCCGAACAGGATCGCCGCGGTCGCGAGTGTCGCGAGCAGCGACACGAGCTGCGCCGCACGGTCGCCATCGAGCAGCATCGCCTCCGCGAACAGCACCTCGCTCCCTTGCGGGAACACCGGAAATCGGAGATCGGGCAGGAACGGCAGGGCGCCGGTCGCCACGAACGCCTTGGCGAACGGCAGGTGATACATCGTGGCGTCGAACCCGGTCGGCGGATAGAGCGCGAGGGCGACGAGCGGGACAACGATCGAGGCGACGACGACGAAACCTCCCCATCCAGATCCTCCCCCACGGGTGGCGATGACGCCCCCGCCCAGAGCGCGGCGTTGTTCGAACCGCCAGAACATCCCGGCCATCACCACCACTCCACCCACCAGCCCCCAAAGCGTCAGCCAGCCCGCGATCCCCAACCAAAACCCGAGCGCGGCGAGCAGCGCGAGCCCGAGCGCCACGTCCACCCCGGCACAACCCACAGGCTCGTCGCCCGAAATCTCCGTCCGGAGAGCCCGCCGGGCGAGCGCCCCGAGGGCCCAGGCGGCTCCGCCAAGCGCCGCCGCCGCTACCAGCGGGTGGGCGAGATCGATGAGAGGAGCCAGGATCGAGAGCATCGGAAGGACCTTGTTTGGGGCAAATCCTATGCTGTCTTCGCTCTCGCCGCGCGTCGCTCCCGTTCCGTCTCCCGTGGCGATGGCCTACCTTATCTAGTGGTGGCCCGCAATCCCCTCCCCTACTCCTTGTAGCTTGGCGCGGGCGTCTGGTACGCTTCCAGACCGCCATGCTGAAAGTCGAACGCCTCCAGATCTCCGGGTTCAAATCCTTCGTCGACCCGGTCACGGTCGACTTCGCCGGCGGCGTCACCGCGATCGTCGGCCCGAACGGTTGCGGCAAGTCGAACCTCTCCGAGGCGATGACCTGGGTGCTCGGCGAGCAGAGCGCCAAATCGCTGCGCGGCGGCACGATGGAAGACGTCATCTTCAACGGCACCGACAGCCGGAAACCGCTGGGCATGGCCGAGGCCACGCTCACCCTGCGCACCGATCCGAGCTTTCCGCACGCCAACGATGGCCGCCTGACGATCGCGCGGCGGGTCTTCCGGGGCGGCGAGAGCCAATACAAGCTGAACGGCAAGACGGTTCGACTCAAAGAGATCCGCGACCTGCTGATGGACACGGGGCTGGGTTTACGCGCCTATTCGGTGATCGAGCAGGGGAAGATCGGCATGATCCTCTCGGGCAAGCCGCAAGAGCGCCGGAAGCTGCTCGAAGAGGCGGCCGGCGTCACCCGCTACAAGGCGAGGAAGGCCATCGCCGAGGTGAAGCTCGAAGAGGCGACCGCGAACCTGCTGCGCCTCGACGACGTGGTCTCCGAAGTCGAGCGCTCGGTGCGCACGCTCAAGCGCCAGGCCTCGGCCGCCAAGCGCTTCCAGGAAAAAGAGGTCGAGTACCGCGAACTGCTGGAAAAAGTCCTGATCGAGCGCTGGGCCCTGCTCGCCGCCCGCCTGATCGAGTTGCAGACCCGGCTCGACGGCGCGGTCGGCCGCGAAGCCGAGCTGGCCGCCAACCTCCACCGCGACGAGGCGGACCTCACCGCCGGGCGCGAACGGTTGGACGAGCTGGGCCGCGCGGTCGCCGCGCGCCACCAGCGCCACGCCGAACTCGGCACCCGCGTCGAGGGGCGCCAGCAACTGATCAAGGGGAGCCGCGAGACAATCTCCGAGATCGGCGAGCGAAGCGCCCAGGCGCGCGGGCTCGCCGAGCGGCGCCAGGCCGAGATCAGCCATCACGAAGAGGCGCTCGTCGCCCTGGAGAACCGGCGCGCCGAACAGATCGCCGAACGCGACGACGCGGCGACCGCCGTCGAGTCCGACGAGCGGCAGGTCGCCTCGGCCGACCGCGAGCTGCAGCAGGCGCACGCCCGGCTCGAATCGCTACGCCGCGAAACGCTCACCGCCACCTCCGAGATCAACGCCGTGCGGCAACGCGCCCAGCAGGCGCAGATCGAGCTCGAAAAAGGGAACTACCGCCTGCACCACTTGGAGCGCGAGATCGAAGAGCAGGGCGCGGAGCTCGCCCAGGCGCGCGAGGGGCTCGACCTCGCGCGCGAGAAGGTCCTCGTCTCCGAAGCGAAGCTCACCGAACGCGCGGCGGAGTCCGAGCGGACGATCGCGGCGCTCGAAGCGCTGATGCGCCGCGAAGCCGAGGCGACCGACGGCCGGAGAAAGCTCGAAGACGAGCTGTCGCAGTGCCGCAACCGGCAGCGCATCTTGGCCGAGCTGTCGCGGGCCGACGCCGAACGGCGCCGGAACCTGGTCGCGGCCCTCCAAGCGGCCGGGCACACCGAACCGTCGTTCCTCGCCGAACGCGCCGATCCGCTCGAAGGCTGGGAGCGCGCGCTCGACTTCTACCTCGGCGAGTTGGCCGACGCGGTCCTGCTCGCCCCCGGCCACGACCCGTTGGCGCTGGCCCACGCGCTCGCCGGTCGGGCCGAAGCGGCGCTGATCGCTCCGATCGAGACTCGCCCCTCGCTGGGGCAGGAGGGAGACGCGGGAACCACCCTCGCGCGGTTCACCGGCATCGCCGCCGGAATCGCCGCCGACTCAGGCGTCCATCTCTCGGTGGGCGAAGCGCTCGGATTGCCTGAGGATCTCGCCGCGGCGCTCCCCCCGGCGTTCCTGGTCAAAAGCCCGGAAGACGCCCGCCGCCTCGCCACCGCGCACTCCGGTGTCGCTTTCCTCTGCCGCGAAGGGCTCTGGATCGAGAACGGCACGCTCCGCGTCGAGGGTGAGCGGGCGACCCCCGGCGTGCTCGAACGGGAACGCGATCTCGCCGAACTGGCCCGCGCGATCCCGGACCTCGATGCGCGCCTCACCCGCGCCAAGTCGGAGCTTGAACAGCTGCTCGCCAATCGCTCTTTGATGGCGAAGGATTCGAACCGGCTGCAGACGGAAGTGGGCCAACTCCGCCAAGAGGTGGCGGTCGGTCGCGCCCGCGCCGAAGACGCAGTGCAGCGCGAGCGGCGGCTCGCGACCGAGGGTGAAAAGCTCGCGACCCAGCGGACGACGATCGCCGCCGAGCTGGACAAGGTGGGAGTGAAGGGGCGCGAGCTGGCTTCCGAGCTCGGCCTGGCGGAAGACAAACAGACGGGCCTCGCCGAGCGCCTCGATCGCGCGCAGGCGGAGCTCGATGCTGCGAAAGGTGCGAGAGAGAGTCTGCGCGCCGAGAGCGCCGGACGCCGCGGCCGGCTCGATCTGCTCGAAGAGCGGCTCGAATCGGTCAACCGGGAGATCAACCGCTTGGCGGGCGAGCTCGAAACCGGGCGCCGCCAGATCGCGTCCTGGAGCGAGGAGAGCGATCGATTGACCGAGCGCCGCGCGCAGATCGAACAGGAGGTCGCGCGCGCCGAAGTGGAGCTTCAAGCCGCGCTCGAAGAGCGGATCGGGGTCGAAGAGCAGGTGCTTGCCGATCAGGCCGGGCTCGACGACCACCGCCAGGCGTTGCGCCTGCTCGAAGAGCGGATCGCAAGTTGCCGCGAACAGCGCGACGGCGTGCGCTCCGAAGTCGAAGAGCTGCGCATCCGCAAGGTCGGGCTCGAACACGATGTCCAACACCTGGGTGAAACCTACGCCCAAGAGTTCGAGCGCGAGCTGCCCGACCCGGCCCCCACACCCACCGGAGCGCTCGCCGAGCTGGACGTAGAGCTGTCGCGCTGCAAGGCGACGCTCGATCGCTTGGGTCCGGTCAATGTCCTCGCGCTCCAGGAGCACGACGAGCAGGAAGAGCGCTTTACCTTCCTCACCACCCAGCGCGCCGACGTGGTCAAATCGGTCGAGAGCCTCCGCCAGACGATCAAGGAGATCAACCAGACCTCCGCCGAACGGTTCCGCGAAACCTTCGTGGTGGTCAACCAGGCATTCGGCGAGGTGTTCCAACACCTGTTCCGGGGCGGCGAAGCCGAGATGCGCCTGCTCGACGAGGACGACCCGCTCGAAAGCGGCATCGAGATCGTCGCCCGCCCGCCAGGCAAGCGCTTGCAGAACCTGATGCTCCTCTCCGGCGGCGAAAAGGCGCTCACCGCGATCGCGCTTCTGTTCGCGCTCTTCCGCTCGAAGCCCTCGCCGTTCTGCATCCTCGACGAGGTCGACGCGCCGCTCGACGACACCAACACCGCCCGCTTCGCCGATCTCCTCCACGGCATGGCAAAGCAGGACACCCAGTTCATCGTGATCACCCACAACAAGCTCACGATGGAGATCGCCGAGAACCTCTACGGCGTGACCATGGAAGAAAAAGGCGTCTCGAAGCTCGTCTCGGTCCAGATGCAAGTGCTGCAACCGGAGCGGGCTACGGCGTAGGGGGGGTCCGGTAATCGGGCTTGGAACAGAACGCTCGAAATGTCAGTGGGGGGTACCTGATATCCTCTGAGCAGTGAAGGTCGGCGAAATCCTCCGCAAGCTGCAGGGCGATGGCTGGCAACTCGCAGCCACCCGCGGCAGCCATCGCCAGTTCAAGCACGCCAGCAAACCCGGACGGGTGACTGTCCCCGGAAAGCCCAGTGACGACTTGGCACCGGGCACTTTGAACAGTATCCTCAAGCAAGCAGGTCTGAAGTGAGGAGTTCCTATGCGCTACGCGATCGTGATCGAGAAGGCTCCCGGCAACTACTCGGCGTACGTTCCCGACTTGCCCGGCTGTGTCGCCACCGGAGCAACCGTAGCGGAGGTTGAATCCGAGATTCGCGATGCGATCGTGTTCCACCTGGAAGGACTGCGGGAGGACGGCCTGCCAGTGCCAGGACCGGCGAGCCAGGTCGAATACGTTGAGATCGCCGCTTAGGCGTCAGTGGTTTGCATCGCCTAGTTCATCCTGGCGTCTAGTTTTCCCCGTAGAGGTATCCCATGCCACTAGAGGAAGAGCTGGGGACTTACAGGTCCAAACTTCAAGAGCTGAAGGCAGAGCACGAGGGCAAATTTGTTCTGATCCACGGCCTGGAAGTTGTTGACACGTTCAGCAGCTATGACGACGCGATCAAAGCCGGATACCAGAGGTTCGGTCTAAACCCATTCCTCGTCAAGCAGATCCGCGCTGTCGAACAGGTGCAGTTCGTCTCGCGCTTCGTGGATCAAACCGCTGGATACGTAACCTAGGCTGCCTATGCCGTAAGGGCTCAGCTTCGGCAGCCCCTTCCCTATCGGCCCGAAACCGGCAGCACCCCCACCTCGCGCCAGAGTTTCGCGGTGTCGTAGAGCGCTCCCCCTTTGATGGTGAGGACGGCCTTTCGGATGTCCGAGATCTTGGTCGTCGGGTCGCCATCGATCAGGACCAGGTCGGCGAACTTGCCGACTGCGATCGAGCCGAGCTCTTCGCCCTGGCCGAGGATGCGCGCGGCGTTCAAGGTCGCGATCTGGAGCACCGCGGGCGCAGGAATCCCGGCTTCGACGTAGAGCTCGAGCTCGCGATCGAGCGAGAACCCAGGGGACGCGTCGGTCCCGGCTTCGAGAGCGACGCCGCCGTCCCAGAGCGCTTTGATCATCTGGAGAAGCCGCTGATACGACTCGAGGTAACGCTTTTCCATCCCGGCCGGCACGTCCAGGCCGCCGCCACCCGCCGCGGTGGCCCTCCGCACGGTGGCGGGTAGGCGATCGAGCACCCGATCCCAGGCCGCCGTCGGTTTACCCGGGCGGGAGAGAAACATCTCCTCGAAGACGTTGACCGTCGGGTCAACCGCGACCCCTTTTTCCTTCAACAGGCGGACGAACGCCTGGAAACGCTCGGACTTCACGTCGATCCCCGCCGCGTGCTCGGCGACCGCGGTGAAGCGGGCGGGGGTGCGCGTGTCCTGCACCTTGTCGAACAGAAAGTTGAGCGCGATGAAGTTGATGTGCTGGATCTCGTCGAACCCGAGGTTCACCGCCTGCTCCGCGGTCATGAACGCAGGGATGTGGCCGGAGACCCGTAGGCCGCGCAGCTTCGCGCGAGCGATGATCGACGGCACCAGCTCCGGCACGATCGAGCTGTACATCTTGATCTGGACGTAGCCGAGTTCGGCGTAGCGATCGACCGCTCGGTTCACTTCCTCTTCGGTCGAAACCAGGATCTTGGTCGGACCGGCGAACGGCCCGGGGCCATCCATGAAGCCGGCTTTGACCACGCGCGGACCGATCGCCGCTCCGCTCTGCCACCTCTTGTCGAGCGCTTGGAGCTGGTCGATGTCGTTCGCCAAATCGCGCACGCTGGTGATCCCGGAGGCGATATAAGGAATGCCCTGGTCGCCGCCCAGGTGGGTGTGGAGATCCCACAGGCCGGGCAACAGGGTTTTGCCCTTCGCTTCGATCACCTCGGCGCCGACGGGAATCTCCACCTGGCCGTCCGGCCCGACCGCCGCGATCCGGTTGCCGGTCACCACCACCGTCGACTTGGGCGTCACCTTCCCCGTTTCGCTGTCGAACAGACGGGCGCCGACGATCGCGATGCCATTTTTCGGATGGCGCGCAAGCTTTGCCGCAAGGCCTCTCTCACGCGCCTCGATCGACTCCTGCTGCGCCGCGGCGATCTTCTGCAACGCCCCTTCCCAGCCGGCGCGGACCATCGTCGACCAGCCACTATCGGTGGCGAACGCCGAGCCGTCCTTCTCGTCGATCCAGATTCGATCGGGATTGAAGCCGAGACCGGTGATCACGACCTGGCGCACGGTGATCGACGTGCCGTTCTGCTCCAGTTCGAGCGTGCCCAGCTTCTCGATCGACACCTCTCCTACCGGCAGCAGACGGAGCTTGCCGCCCGGGGCGGTGAGCAGGGCGCGGACGAGGAGGGCGAACACTTCGGGCGGCCCTTCGAGCGGGAAATAGAACGCCGAGCCCTCCACCTGCTCCTTGCCGCTCTCGCTCGCGCTCTGCCACGAGGCTTTCTTGCCGGTGCGCTCGAAATAGACGGCGACCGGAGCCTTCAGGTAGTCCACACCCGAGAGGTCGTACTTGGTCAAGCAGCCGTCGGACGAGAGGGCGTAACGCGCGGTCTGGTCGGGGCCGCGGCCCCGATCGGTGAAGGAGTAGTGGGCCTCGAAGCTGCCGTCGGGCAGACGGCGCACCGTTTGGCCGCCGGCCACGCGCCCTTGGATCTGTAGAGTCCAACGGCTCTCTTGTTCTGCCGCCTCCTCGGCGGCGGCGATCGGTGAGAACGAGACGGCGGAAAACGCGAGGGCGAGGGCGAGGGTGGCGAGCGGAATCCGGGCGGTCGTCATGCCTCTAATGTATGCGTTTGCCGAGCCAAGGTTGCATACCTTCACCAGATTCGTTCCACCGCCTACGGCACGACGACGATCTGACCGAGCATCTTCCGGTGGCCACCGCCGCAGTATTTCGAACACTTGAAGCGAAAAGTACCCGTTTCGGCCGGCACAAACGTCACGGTGACCGGCTTGCCCTTCTTGAAGTTGGTCGGCGGAATCCCGGCCTCGCGGGAGGAGATACCGTGGTCGACATCGAGCGAAATCAACGTCAACTCGACCGGCTGGCCGACTTTGACCTGGATCGACGCCGGAATCCACTCGTACTTCTTCGCCTGGAGGGTGATCTTCCTCGCCTCTGCCGCCGGAGCGGCGCTCGGCAAGGACAGCAGAGCCAGGGCTGCGATTCCGATTCCTCTGCAACACAACTTCGCTCGCATCTTGGGGTTCGCTCCTCAGGAAGGCACGCGGCAGCAGGCCGCTCTCCTGGAACTTTACCAGCTGACCGGCAGGCGCAGCCGAACGTCGCGCCGCTTGTCGCGGAACATCAGGTACCCTTCGCGACGGCCGAACAGGAAGAGGTCGCGCAAGATTTCCACGTCGTGGCGGCAGTACTCCTCCACCTCGTCGAGCCGCCCCTCGGCGACCCAGGCGAGCGATTGCAGCCCGTCGGCCGATTTCGACGCACCGAGCGTCTCTTGCGCCAGGTGATCGAGCTTCATGCGGAAACCCGCGACCCGGCGTACCTCTTCGAGCAGATCGAGGGTGGGCAACTCGCGGGAAAGCCCGCGCCCGGCGTACCCTTCGAGCACCTTGTAGTCGAACCGCCGGCTGTTGAAGCCGACCACTTTCGTCGCGCTACGCAGCGCCGCCACCAGGTCGCCCACCCGATTCTCTCGGTACGACTCGAAGCGATCCTCTTCAAGGAAATAGAGCACGCCGACCGCCACCCCCATCCGGTCCGCCCGGTTCCACCCCCCCACCTCCGCCGCCGAGCGGAGCGTTTCGAGATCGAACAGAATCGTCCGCTCGGGACCGTGCGCGACCACGGGCGGTTTCTTTCGTGGAGTAGGGGCCTTCTCCTCCATCCTGGCCGCCAAAAACCCCCGCAGCCGCCGCGCCGTCGAGGTCTCTTCCCGCGGCCACCACCCCTCCGCGTCGCCGACCGCAGGTTCCGCCGCCGCCGACAGCGCCGCCAGCTCCGTGACTTCCGCCGCTTCCCGCGCCGCGGCCGCAGCGACATCCTCCTCGGCCGGCTCTTC
>JANNIH010000150.1:0-17182 GCA_031404815.1 Holophagales bacterium
GCGACCCGGAACTGGACCAGCCGCTCGCTCTTGGTGCCGAGGACCGCTTTTGCGAGCCCGCGCAGACGGCGCGCGTTCTCGTTGCCCTGGTCGATCAGGGCGGTGAGGTCTTGCGTCGCCTCCTGGCGGCTCGCGGCGCAGGACTGTTGGTGTGCCCGCTTGGCCCGGAATGCCGCGAGGGACGCTTCCATCGCGGCGCGCTGGGGTGCCGCCGAGGCGAGAACCTCGGCGTTGTCGTTGACCGCTTCCAGTAGCTCCTCCCAGTCGCGGACCACGTCGGCAAGACTACGGGTGCTCTTCATGTCGCTACCCTACTTTCTGTGGGTCGGCACGGATGCGGCGGAATCGCCGACCGGCCACGCCGTTTCGAGCGCGACCCTCCTTGTATGCCATGGACCTCCGAGAAATCGAGAGTTTTGGGCCAAAGTCGATGAATTTCTCTTGGCCCGGAGGCCGAACGGCTTGTGCCGGGGCCGTCGGAAGGAAACTCCCGGCCGTCCGAAGAGAACTCCCGTCGGACCGAAGCGAGCTCCGCGTCGACCGTAGGGAGTTCCCAACCGACCGTAGGGCGCTCCGGTCGGACCGGAGTTCTTCACCGGTCGACCGGAGTGTTACCCGGTCGTCCGGAAGTCCTCACCTTCCAACCGGAGAGAGCTTCCGTCGGACCGAAGGGCGCTCCGCTTCGACCGTAGGGAACTCCCGACCGACCGAAGGGCTCTCCGGTCGGACCGGAGTTCTTCACCGGTCGTCCGGAGTACTACCCGGGCTTCCGGAAGTCCTCACCGTCCGACCGGAGAGAGCTTCCGTCGGACCGTAGGGAGTTCCGGACGCTCCGGAGAGGTTCACGGAGGCACCGGAGCAGCCTACGGTCGGCCGGGAGATCTCTCCCGTTGCCCTGTGACGCCTTCCGGACGTTCCGGAGTTCCCTTCGGTCGGACGGGAGCTGGCTCCGGAGCGTCTGGATACGTGTCCGCCCTTGGAAACGTGAAGACCAAACGATCACCTCTCCGCGACACTCGCGGACACTTCCGCTTCCCCTTCTCGCAACATCTCGACCAGCCGCCGGGCGAGCTGCGGCCCGATCGCCTCTTCCAGCTCGGGGAGCGTTGCGCGCTTCACCCCGGCGAGGCTGCCGAAGCGGGTGAGCAGCAGCTTCCTCCGGCGCGGACCGATGCCGGGAAGATCGTCGAGCCGGCTCTTCAGCCGGTTCGCCGAGCGGCGGGCGCGGTGGCGGGAGACCGCGAAGCGGTGCGCCTCGTCGCGGATCTGTTGCAGCAGCTGGAGGCCCGCATCGTCGCGCGGCAGACGGAGCGGATCGGGCAGCTCGGGGAGGTAGATCTCCTCCTCCCGCTTCGCGAGCCCCAAGATCGGCGTATCTTCCACCCCTAAGATCGCGAGCGCTTCGAGCGCGGCGTTCAGCTGGCCGCGCCCGCCGTCGATCAGGATCAGATCCGGCATCGCGCCCACCTCTTCGAGCACCCGGCGGTAGCGCCGCTCGACCACTTCGCGCATTGAGGCGAAATCGTCCGGTCCGGTGACGCTCTTGATGTTGAAGCTCCGGTACTCTCCCTTCCGGATTTTCCCCTCTTCCCAGACCACCATGGAGGCGACCGTCTCCCCCCCTTGGAAGTGCGAGATGTCGAACCCTTCGATCCGGCGCGGCGGATCGGCCAGCTCGAGATGCTTTTCGAGCGCCACCGCGCCCGCGGCGATCGCGCCGGTGCGGAAGCGCCTGCGGTGCGCCGCTTGAGCGTTGTGGCCGGCGAGTGCCATCCGCTCCGCTTTCGGGCCGCGTGTGGGCAGGCGGAGGTAGACCCGCTCTCCTTTGCGCTCCGAGAGCCAGTCGAGCAGCACCTCCTCCCCCTCGATCGGCGCCGGCAGGTGGATCTCTTTCGGCACGAACGTGGTCCGGTCGTAGACCTGCGGCAGCAGCTCGGAGAGCAGGCCCTCCGGCGTGATCTGGCCGACGCTCTCCCAGAACAGCTCGCGCCGGTCGAGCACCTGGCCGCCGCGCATGACCAGGATCGCGACCGCGGCGTTCCCCCCCGAGACGTGCACGCCGTAGATGTCGAGATCCTCGCCCGACACCGTAGACATCTTGCGCCGCTGGCCGATCGACTCGATTTCGGCGACCGTGTCGCGCAACGCACCGGCGCGCTCGTAGTCGAACGCTTCGGCGGCCTCCCACATCTCGCTCTTCAGCCGCTTCTGCAGCAGTTCGTTCTTTCCCCCGAGGAACAGCCGCGCCTGGGCCACCGCCTCGGCGTAAAGCGCCTGGGTCGTCAAGCGCGCGACGCACGGACCCAGGCAGCGGTGCATGGCGTGGTAGAGGCAGGGCCGTTCGAGGCCGCCGTCGATCTCGATCCGGCAGACGCGGACTTGGAACAATTTCTGAACCAGCTTGATCGCCTTGCGCGCCAGGCCGCCGGGCAGATAAGGACCGAAATACTCTGCGCCGTCGTTGCTGATCCGGCGGGTGAACGCGATGCGCGGAAACGGGTCGCGCATCGTGAGCTTCAAATACGGATAGGTCTTGTCGTCGCGTAAGAGAATGTTGTAGCGCGGCTTTCGCTCTTTGATCCAGTTGTTTTCGAGCAGCAGCGCCTCGGCTTCGGAGTCGGTGATGATGTGCTCGATGTCCACCGCTTCGAAAACCATCTGGGCCAGACGCGGCTCTTGGTCGCGCGCGAGGTAGGAGGTCACGCGTTTCCGAAGCGATTTCGCCTTGCCGACGTAGAGCACGCGCCCCGCGCCGTCCTTCCAGATGTAAATCCCCGCCCGGTCGGGCAGCTCGCGGACGCGCTCCGCCAACGATTCGAGGCGTGCGGCGTCGCTGATCGGTTCCATCGCTCGCGATGGTAGGGCGGCGAGAGCTTTTGGGGAAGGGGGCACGACCCGTGTTAATTTGCGGGCTCAACTTTGATCCGACATGAGCACCACCGCCTCTCTTCCTCGCCCTACGTCTCGACCGCGGGCGATCCGCCTGCTCGGCACCGGGGTGGCGCTCCCTGCGGAAGAGCTGACCAGCGAAGAGCTCGACCGGCGCCTGGGGCTTTCCCCCGGAACTGTGTTCAAGAAGACCGGCGTGCGGCGGCGGTTTGTCGAAACCCGGAGCGCCGCAGCGCTGGGCGCCGAAGCGGCGCACCAGGCGCTCGAAGCCGCCGGCCTCGCCCTTTCCGACCTCGATTGCCTGATCGCCGCCTACGGCACGCCGGATCAGGCGATGCCCTGTAACGCCGCGCTCCTCCATCGAGAGCTCGGAATGTCCAATACCCCCGCGTTCGATATCGGCGCGAGCTGCCTGTCGTTCCTGGTGGCGCTCGATACCGCCGCCTGCCTGATCGACGCGGGGCGCTACGCCCGCATTCTGATCGTCTCTTCCGACATCGCCTCCTGCGGGCTCGACTGGGGCAAGCTCGAAGCGAGCGGCATCTTCGGCGACGGCGCGGCCGCCGCGGTCGTCGGGCCGGCCGCACCGGGCGACCGCTCCGCCCTGCTCGCGAGCTCGTTTGCGACCCTCTCGGAAGGTGCGCACACCTGCGAGATTCCGGGTGGCGGCTCGCGCCATCATCCGGGTCGGATCGACGGACCCTACCTGCCGCTCACCCTGTTCCGCATGGACGGCAAAGCGGTGTTCCGCCTCGCGGCAGAAAATCTCCCCGGTTTTCTCGACGCGCTGCTCGCGGCGACCGGGCTGTCCCTGGCGGAGATTCCCATCGTGGTGCCGCACCAGGCGAGTTTGCACGCACTCCAGTACCTGCGCCGTCGGTTCGGCTTCCGCCCGGAGCAGGTGATCGACATCTTCGCCGAGCGCGGCAATCAGGTCGGGGCATCGCTCCCGAGCGCACTCAACGAGGCGATTCGTTCGGGCCGCCTGCGTCGCGGCGATCCCGCCTTACTGATCGGCACTGGCGCGGGCGTCCAGCTCGGCGGCCTGGTGATCCGCTATTGAGCCCTCTCTCGCAGCCGCGGGTGACGCTCCATTTGATGCGGGTCGGCCGTTGCCGCCACCCGGAGTGGGTGACGATTCGCGGCGGCCGGTTCTCCCCCATCGATTTTCCCGCGCTCGCCGCGCTGATCGTCCATCCGAGCGCCGGGCCGATCCTCTACGACACGGGCTACGCCGATCACTTCGCCGCGGCGACCGAACGCTTCCCCGGACGGCTCTACCGCTGGCTCACCCCCGTCCGGCTGCCGGAGGCCGAACAGCTGACCGCGCAGCTCCGCGGCTTCGGTGTCGCGCCCGGCGAGGTCTCCCGCGTGTTGATCTCGCACCTCCACGCCGATCACGTCGCGGGCCTACACGATCTTCCCCGTGCGCGTTTCGTGGCGCTCGAAAAGGATGTCGAGGCCCACCTCGGGCCGAACGCAGTCCAAGGCTTCGCGGCGCTCCGGCGCGGCGTGCTCCCGGCCCTCCTTCCCAACGATTTCGCAGCCCGGCTCGATCTCGCCGATGCGCGGCCGACGATCGATCTCGGCCCCGCCTGGGCGCCGTTCTCACGCGCCTTCGACCTGATCGGCGACGGCAGCCTGATCGGCATTCCGCTCCCCGGCCACAGCCCGGCACAGCTCGGAGTGCTGCTCCGAACCCTCGACGACCAACAAATCCTTCTTGCAGCCGACTCCTGCTGGTCGGCCCGAGCCTGGCGCGAACAACGTCTGCCGTCGTTTCTCGCTCGGCCGCTGTTCGCCGATTGGACCGATTACCGGGCCACCCTCGCCGGGCTTGGAGCGGTCGCGAGGCAGAATCCGGATCTACGAATCGTCCCGTCGCATTGCACCGAGACGTTCGAAGCCTTGACCTCATGAGCAGCCTCACTTCGATCGCCGCGTTCGCAGGCGCCCGCTGGGGAACGAGCTTCACCGACCGCGCCGCCCTCCTGCGCACCCAGGAGCGGCGCCTCGCGCGCTTCTTCTCCCGAACCCTGCCGAGAGCGCCGTTTTATCGCGGATTCGCAGGCTGGCGGCTCAGCGCGCTGCCGATCGTGGACAAAGCCACGATGCTTGGCGATTTCGCCGGCTTCAACACCTTCGGCGTCACGCTCGATCAGGCGCTCGGCGTGGCGCTCGCGGCCGAGCAAAGCCGCAATTTTTGCCCAACGCTTAAACTAGGCTCCGAAGAGCTGACCGTCGGCCTGTCGAGCGGAACCTCGGGCACCCGAGGCGTCTTCCTGGTCTCCGCCCAGGAGCGCGCCCGCTGGGCCGGCCTTTTGCTCGGTCGCCTGCTTGCGCGAGATGGGTTGCGCCAGGTACTCCATCCGAGGCTCCCTCCCTTACGGATAGCTTTTTTCCTCCGAGCCAACAGCAACCTCTACTCGACCCTCGGCAGCCGCCGGATCGATTTCCGATTCCACGATCTCTGGGCGCCGTGGGCGGAACAGCTGGAGAAGCTCAACGCGCATCCGCCGGATGTGCTGGCCGCGCCTCCTACCGTCCTCAAAAAGCTCACCGAAGAGAGGAGAGACGGCACTCTCCACATCGCGCCACGTCAGGTCATCTCAGTCGCGGAGGTGCTGGAGCCGGATGACGAGCAGGCGATCGTCGACGCGTGGGGTGTGCCTGTTCAGCAGGTCTATCAAGCCACCGAGGGGTTCTTAGGCGCGAGCTGCCCGGAGGGCCGCGTGCATTTGAACGAAGAGCAGATCCACATCGAGCCCGAATGGCTGGACACCGAGCACCGCCGGTTTCACCCGATCGTGACGGATTTCTCGCGCACCACCCAGCTCGTGATCCGCTATCGCCTGGATGACGTGCTGCGCCTGGCCGAAGGTCCCTGCCCCTGCGGCCGGCCCAGCTTGAGTTTGGCCGCGATCGAAGGGCGGGCGGACGACGTGCTCTGGGGCGAGGCCAAAGAAGGCGGAGCGCCGGTCGCCGTCTTTCCCGACTTGGTGCGCAACGCGATGACGCGGGTCGAAGGACTCGGGGAGTATCGGCTGGCGCAGGAGGGGATGCGTTGGCGGTTCGCGACGCCAACTACCGGAGCCGCCGAGGCCATCGAGCGCGAGCTGAGTGCGCTGGCCGACCGGCTGGGGATACGGCGGTCGGTGGTGACGTTCGAGCCCTGGACGGATCTGCCTCTCGGTGAGAAGAGGCGCCGGATTCGTTGCCTGCGCCGGCCGGAGGGAGCTTAAATGAGCGTCACCCGCATCCTGGTGACGGGGGCGTCTGGCTTCGTCGGCGGCCGATTCGTGGCGCGATTCCGGAACCGGCCGGATCTCGCGATCCACGGTATCGGCAGGCGGGCGCTGCCCGATCCGGCCTACAGTTCGATCGATCTGTCGCAGCCGTTCGATGATCTGTCCGATCCGGAGTTCCGGCCCGACGTGGTGATCCATGCCGCGGCGCGCGCGACCCCCTGGGGAACCGAAGCCGAATACCGCCGCGACAACGTGGACGCCACCCGCCAGGTGATCGACTACTGCCTGCGCAACAACCGGCCGCGTTTGGTCTACGTGTCGTCGAGTTCCGTGCTCTATCGCGACGGGCCGCAGTTGGGGCTCACCGAGGGGTCGCCGGTTGGGCCGAAGTTCGTCAACCGCTACGCCGCCACGAAAGCCGCGGGCGAGCGGCTCGTGCAGGCCTATGCCGGCACCTGGTTGATCGCCCGGCCGCGCGCGGTGTTCGGCCCGGGCGACACCGTGCTCTTCCCGCGCATCCTGGCCGCGGCGAAGGCGGGCAAGCTGCCGCTGTTCATCTCCGGCCGATCCGGTCCCGCGATCGGCGATCTGATCTATATCGATACGCTCGCCGACTACTTGCTCGCCGCCGCGCTGCGCACCGATCTGTCCGGCACCTACAATCTGACCAACGCGCAGCCGGTGGAGATTCAAGCGCTGCTGCTCGACCTGTTCGCACGACTGGGACTGCCCGCGCCCGCGCGCCGGGTCTCGGTGGGCAAGGCGATGATCGCCGCCACCCTACTCGAAGCGGTTTGGAGTCTCCTCCGCCTGCGCGGCGAGCCGCCGATCACCCGCTTCGGGGTCGGCGTATTCGCCTGGTCGAAAACGTTCGATGTGAGCAAGGCGCTCGCCGATCTCGGCCCTCCCTCCGTCGCGCTCGAAGCGGGGATCGAGGCGTTCGTCCGCTGGTGGCTGGAGCCGGAGCGCCGCCCGTGACTTGGATCGTCGGACTCGCTCTTCTCTATCTGCTGCTCTTGGGCAAGAAAGCGGGGCTCGCCAAACAGGTCGCGCGAAGCGAGCCACGGCTTCCCCCTTCGGACGGCGCGGGGGTCGCCATCGCACAGCCGATCCTCTCGGGAGACCCGACACTCGCCACGGTGCTCGCGGACAACCTGCGCGAGCTGCCGGCTGCGCGATTTCTCTGGCTGGTCGATCTGGACGACTTGGAAGGGCAACGAGTCTGCAACGAGCTCGCCGCCCGGCATCCGGAAACGAAGATCGAGATCTCTCTCCATGCCCAGCCGCCCGACGGCAAAAACCCGAAGCTCTGGAAACTGGAAGCGGCGCGCGCGGCACACCCGGCGAACACTGCCGAGCCGGTCTTCCTGGCGCTCGACGACGACACGCGCATGCCGGGCGGAACCCTCGCCGCACTGCTCCAGGCGCTCGAACATCATCCGCTCGCGACCAGCCTTCCGGGCTATCTGGACGACGGGCGCTTCCCATCCCGCCTGCTCGCTCAGTTCGTCGACAACAACGCCGCGCTCACCTATCTGCCGCTCCTCCCCTTCCTGCCGCCACTCACGATCAACGGCATGGCCTATGCGTTGCAGCGTAAAAAGCTCGACGAAATGGGCGGCTTCGGTCAACTGCTCGGCCATCTGACCGACGACCTCGCCGTCGCGGAAACCGTGCTCGCAGCGGGCGGCACGATCTTCCAGAGCGCCCGGCCGCATTGGGTGGAGACGACCGTGCGCGACGGCAGGCACTACGCCCAGCTGATGCACCGCTGGTTCTTGTTCGCGCTCCTCCTGCTGCGCAAACAGCCGTTCCAAATCCGCGCCGCGATCGGCCTCCTCCATGCCCTGCCACCGCTGCTTCTCGTCGCTCTCGTCGGGACCGCCGCCCTCGCCCCGAGCCCGGTAGGTCTGGGCGTTCTGGCCGCTACGCTCGCGCTGCGCGCGCTCGGTCTCGCCTCCCTTCAGCGCGCGGTCTACGGCAGGAGGCTCGAAGCACCGGCCACGTCGATCGCGAGCGAGCTGCTCCAGCCGCTCCACCTTCTGCATGCGCTCTTCTGGCGGCGGATCGTCTGGCGCACCCGGCGCTACAGAGTGCGCGACGACCGCCACTTCACCGCGATCGAATGAAGCCGGCCATGAAGCCACCCCTTCAGATCGCGTTCCTGACCGGTCAAAGCAATCCCGGCAACGCCGCCCTCAGCCCTCTTCAAAACGCGTTTCTCGACGCGCTACCGGCCCCGAACGAGTGGAAGGTGCGGGTCAATTTCCCCTACCCGGACACTCCACAAACCTTCCGGAGGACTCCGCTGCCGCTCGCAAGCTTCCACAACCTGGCGCTCTACCTCCGCTCGCGCCGTCCGGCGTTCGCCGCGCACCACCGCCCGCCGGTCCTCGCGCAAATCGAGCGCGCCGAGCGGACGCTCTTCCTGGCCGGCAGCTCGGGGCTCGAGCTGCTCGGCAATCTCGATCTCCCCACCGCCGTGCTCGCCCGCCTTCACGTCTTCGCCTATGGACCGGTCGCGCGCCGCTTAGCCGATTGCGATGCCGCCATCGTCCAGGGGCGCGACTCGATCTCCCGCCTCTTCTTCCGCGGCGGCCGGGCCGAAGGGCGCATCTCAACGGTAGAATGCGACCATCTCGACTACCTGCGCGACCCGGCGGTCTACGCCCTCTGCGTCGAGTATCTCCGGGAAGTAGCGCCCGCCGGAGCGCTCGCGTGAACCGCGCGCGCATCGATCTCGTCGCCCCGCCGTTTGCCGGCCACCTCCATCCGCTGCTCGGGATCGGCCGCCGGCTGGCCCGCGACCACGACGTCCGGGTGATCAGTACCGAAGAGGCCCGAGCCCCGATCGAAGCGGCAGGCCTGATCGCGCGCACGCTGCTCCCTGGCCGAGATGGCGAGATCCGCGCGATCGTCGAGCCGCCCCACGCGGTGGGGAGCCACCCCTTGCGCCTGCATGCCCAGCTGCGCGCGAACCTCGCGCTCCTAATCGCGTTCCGCGACGAGATCGCGGCCCTCTGGACGGAAGGAGCCAGGCCCGATCTGGTGATCGCCGATTTCACCCTGCCGGTGGCCGGCGCCGTCGCGCGCGACCTCGGGATTCCCTGGTGGACCAGCCACCCCTCGCCTTGCGTGATCGAAACCCCCGACGGTCCACCCGCCTATCTCGGCGGTTGGCGCCCCGGGCGCGGCCCGTTCGGCCGCCTGCGCGATTTGGGCGGGCGCGCGCTCATCCGCGGGTTCAAGCGCGGCGTCCATCGCCTCTACCGCGAGCCGATCCGCGCGCTCGGCTTTCCTGCGATCTACCGCGCAGACGGCTCCGAGGCGCTCTATTCCCCCGAACGGGTGCTCGCTCTCGGCCTCCCCGAGCTGGAGTTCCCCCGCCGCCTGCCCGCCGCGGTTCGACTGATCGGCCCGGTGCTTTACACACCTCCCACCGCCGCGCCGGAGCCGCCGTTCCGGGAAGGCCGCCCGACGGTGTTGGTCACCCTCGGCACCCACCTGCCGTGGAAAAAGGACGCGATGGCCGATGCGGTCCGCAGGGCGGCTCGCGCACTGCCGGAGATCGATTTCCATTTCACCGACGGCCGCGCCCTAAGCGACCGATTCGAATCCTCGGGCAACTTCCACCGCCTCGGCTACGTCTCGTATGCCCGCGACCTTTCCCGCTATGCGCTGGTCGTCCACCATGGAGGCGCGGGGGTCCAGTACCACACGCTCGCCCACGGCACGCCCGCGCTGGTCGTGCCGATCGACTACGACCAGTTCGACCACGCCGCCCGCCTCGAAGTGGCCGGTGTGGCCCGGCGGCTTCGCGATCTTTCGGAACTTGCGCCGCAGGTCGAAGCGGCGCTCGCGGATGCGGAGCTGGGTGCCGCGTGCCGCCGTTTTGCCGAGCTGCTCCTCCGCTACGCGCCGGAAGACTGGGTGGCCGATCGGGTGGCCGAGAAAATCGGCCGGGGAATCTAGCCCCACGAGGCACAACTCTCTTCCCTCCAAGAGAGGCCCCTACCGCGCGATGGGCAGACCCTCGGTGCGCCAGGCCTCCATGCCGTCGCGCAACCAGACGATGTCGCGAAACCCCGCGCCCGCCGCAGCGACGGCGGCTTGCCGACCCAGGTCGCAGGTGCGGTCGTAGCCCACGAGAACCAACGGAGTCCGCGCCCGGTCGAGCTTCGACCAGCGAGCGGCGACCGCCGCCTCGATCGCTCTCGATCCGGTCGAAAGCAGGGCGAGCGGCAGCGGCGCGGCACCTGGAATGTGCCCCGCATCGTAGTCGGCCAGCTCGCGCAGATCGAGGATCGGAAACGGCGCCGGCCGATTGCCGGCGAGGGCGGCCGGATCGATCAGGGCAAGGACGTCCCTCCCGTCGACAATCCGAACCAACGCCAACCTGGCCGCCTGCCATGCGGCAAAGCCCCCCCGGACGACGCGCACGGGGAGGCCCATCGCGCGGAGGCGCAGGTAGGCGATCGCTTGCCGGGGGGCGGAGGTCCCTTCGTCCAAGAGCAGAAACGTCGTAGCGGGATCGACCCAGAAGCCCGGTGGCGGGCCGATCCGCTCGAAAGCCGCCCGGTCGGCGAGCGCCTCGGGCAGCCGACCGCTCGAAGGGAGCCCCCCGCGCGGATCCCACGGCAGACTTCCCGGCGCATGCCCGGCCCGAAAAGCAGGGGGCGCCTCGTAGTCGTCGAGGGCCCAATCGCCGCCATCACGCAGATCGAGCAACTGCACACCCGGCCCGCCGTTCGCGACCAGCCGATCGAACGCGAGCCTGGGTTCGAGCAAAACCTCCCGCTCTGCCCCCGCACCAAACGACCGCGCGGGTAGCGCCTTTACCTTGCGCGCGACGGGCAGGCCCGCGGCGAGCCACGCACCCCACCCCCCGTCGAGCACGCGAACGGTGCGCCAGCCGGCACTCTCCAGCCGCAGAAAAGCCCGCGCGGCGAATTCGAGGTCGGCCCCGTAGACGACGGCGGGGAGATCGCCGCTCACTCCCAACTCGCCGAGCGCCGCGCGCAGGCAAAACGCCTCGGCCGGATCGCGCTCGGGGCAGAGCCGCGAAAGCTCACCGAGATCGAGCCGCACAGCACCCGGCAGGTGCCCCGCCGCGTACTCCTTCGTACCGCGAACATCGAGCCGCAGATACCCCTTCGCCGCGTCGAGCGCCCGGGGCTCGATCGCGATCGGCTGAGCGATCGTCTGGGCCGAAGTGCCGGAAAAGGGAAGGGGCGGCTGGGCCGAACCGGCTGGGCTCGCCAAGAGCGCCAGGACGAAAACCAGGAGGGACCGGTACAGCGGGCGGGGCGGCATTCGAGAAGGATGCCACAGGGCGCCGAAAGTTGATCGGCAACGCGGCTGGTTGCGCGTGGAGATCCTATCGGGAGATCGTTGCCCTTATCCCTCTGGCGCGCCGGCCGCCCAGATCACGAGTCGAAGCTCGCTATCGTCGATCAGGCTGTATTCCGGGGCGCGCCCGGACAGTCTGGCGCTCTCCTCGAGAATGATCGGAACTCCATCGCCGCGCCGGTCCATCAGGTTTGATCGCCCTAGACCCTCTCCAACACCGACCGGGCAGCGCGCCAGGAGAGATACGATCAGCTCGTTTCTGCTGTACTGGCGCAAGGACATACTGTCCGGAGTCAAAGTGTTGGCGAGGGCACCTGGAACGTAAAGCTCTAAGCGGTCCCGGAACATATGAAGGCGTATTCTGGCACCCGACATCGAGTAATCTCGATGGGCAACCGCATTGACCATCGCTTCGAACAGCGCGCGCTCGCTGAACTGATCGTATTCGACCCGCGCGGTGGTCTTCGTCGCCTGGACCCGCATGTTGCGCCGGACGAAGTGGAGTGCCCCTATCACCTGCGCGTCGAGCGGACCAGCCAGATCGCGCGCATCGTTCTGGTAGTTCACATCCTTGCGATCACCAGCGTAGCTAACGGCCTGGATCTGCGCGTGCGGCAGCCAGCGCTCTGGCTCTTTCGTACAGAGCAACGCGCCGGCAACGGTAATCCGCGCGACACCATCGCCATCGTCTGCGACGACTCTGAGTTTTCGCAGCCACGCATCGGTTAGCTCTGCGCCGTCCCGAACGAATCGACGTGAGAGCGGAAGATCGAGCTCGGCCGGTGACGTACCGGGAACGGGCGACTCATCGAATCGAATCACGCGACTCTGGCTACGCTCCTGAAAAAGCCGTGCCAGGACATCCGAAGGCATCTCTCTCTTCGAGCTGCCGATCCGGCGAAAGTAGCCGCCGGGAGTCTTGTGGACGAACAGGCTACGAGGTACGTCTACTCGAACCAGAGGCACGAGTTTGCCCAAAGAGTCTGGCAACTCGATCTTCCGAATCACGGCGTCGATTGAAGGCTGTACGGAGTCGTTGCAGATCTCGCGAACCCAACTCTCTACGACATCCAGGTGTTCGAGGGGTAGGCCCAAGATCTCGCGGGTCTTGTCATGGACGCCCAACACGAGCGTGCCGCCGCGACCGTTCGCAAAAGCCGCCAGCTCGGCGGCGAAGTCATTTCGCTTCGGATCGGTGACGTGAGAACCCGCCAGTAGCACCAGCTTGAGCTCCAGCTCGGAGTCCTCTCCAAGCCGAATTCGCCGCGCGAGATCGTCGAAGCTATTCATCTCATCGCTCTCCGGAAAGTTTGATGCGACGATACCGCTCCTCGAACGCGGCGGGGCCGCCTTCCATGACACGGCAGATCTCGTCGCGCACTTTCTGCTCCTGAAGCCCTCCGGAGACGGCTATGGTCGTCTGGCCCCCGCGCGCCTCCAGAGAGAGCACGAGCTCAGCATCGCCATGCACCACGATGTTCGGGTTGTGGGTCACTACGATGACCTGGCGCGTTGGCTTCATCTCGCGCAGCCGACCCACGACCAGTTTGTAGATGAGCGTGTTGTCGAGATCGTCTTCGGGTTGGTCGAGGATGATCGGCTCGTGCCCATAGCCAAGTACGAACGCGAGCAGCGCCGCGGTCTTCTGGCCAGGAGATCCTTGTACCAGCGGCTGCCATCCAGCTTTCGTACCCAGGGGATCACTGAAGCTGACTTCCACAGCATCGTCCGGAAGGTAAAGAGCGACGCGATCGATACGCTCCGGTTGAAGCTTGCGAAGCGCAGTTTCGAAGCGACGGTCCTTGGTGTTCCATTGTTCCTGCGGATCGCCGAGAACCGCGCGAAGGCGCGCAACTTGGTCGTCGAGGTACTCGAACTTCCAGGGCTGGTCCGCTTCGGGGAGGATTTGCTCTGAGAGCGCTCGGTAGTCATCCTCAAAGCGCTGAATACCAAAAGCATCGTGAAGGAAATCTTCGAGGCCTTCGCGCACCGCGCGGGTTTGTATCTCGATTTTGATCAGGTTGTTGGAAGTAAGGCTCGCGAAATCTTTGCGCCGCTTCGTGAGCTCGCCCCGAAAGTCACGGTAGTTGCGCAGTGCAACGACAGCTTCCCTCTCGCGCTCGGCTGCTTCCACACGTTGCCTCTCGAGCTTGGCTATTTCCTGCTCTAAAGTAGCTGCGCGCTGGAGAAGGTCGCGATACTCGTCGGGATTCGCGATCCCCGCCTCCGCGAGGCTTTGGGTGATCGTCTGGTACTTCTGTTCGCTTACATTGACTGCTTCCCGCCATGCCAACGCGTCGTGGCCAGTCCGAACGCCTGCGATCTCGTTTCGTGCGCGATCGACGGCTTCGAGGACGGTTCTCCGCAGGTTCGCCACGACCTCGTTGATCCGCCCGTGCTCACGTTTGAGTGCGGTGGTGGCCGAGTCACCCTCTGCTTCAGGCCCGAAGTCGAGGTCGGCGACAGCGAGGTGGTCCTCTGCGGCCTGACCCACGGCGTCCACGGCGTCGGCTGCGCTCCCCAGAATGGATTCCCAGGTGCCATTTTGTCGGCGGCGGGCACGGTAGTCATTTAGTGCTTCCGCATGACCACCCTTCTCAAGAATCTGCTGTTTCCTTCTCACATCGACCAGCGTTGCCTTTCGGGACGGCAAATCGGCTGCCTGCGCCCGCAGCGCGCGCGCCTCGGCGCCAAGAGCGAGGTACCTGGCTTCGGCTTCCTCGCGAAGCCGCATGAGCTCCGCTCCTCGTACATCTCCGCTATCGTCGATGACCGTCAGTAGTGCATTCGGATCTCTGGCGAGATCAAAGAGCTGTTTCTGGCTATAAATGCGTACCGGGAAGCGTTCGCGGATATCGCCCTGCTCGACGACACGCCGATCGTCTTCGAGATGCGAGATCGCCGGCGTACGTTTCTTCTCGTCCCAGGAGAGAACAAACAACTCGCCGTCCTTGCGGTAAGTCACTTCCACCACGGTGTCGGCCGTGAGAAGGCCCTCTTCGGCGCGGTTAGGAGGGACCCGCATTCGTCTATCGAACGCATCCCGTAAGGAAGACTCTCCCCCGCCGCCCAACTCGTCTTCACGCCGAAAGGTGGCACGGCAAAAGTCGACGAGAGTCGACTTTCCGGTACCGCGCCCACCGATCAAGGCATTCAGCCAGGGGTTGAACTTCATCTCGAATGGTTTGGCTGTCTCGGCCTGATTCCAGCGCCCCATGTGTCTCGCTTGGCGGACGGTGATGCCCTCGATGGCATAATCCGCGTGCTGGTTGGGATCGCCGGGATTTGCGATCACTGCGGGTTTCAGCGATCCTCGTCCATCCAGAAGAGCGAGGCGAAGCCCTTCGGCATCGGGCTGCGTCATTTTCATCCACGTGAAGCACCGTCCAACATCTTTTAAGGTGTGGCTGTCGGAACACCCTATCTGTTGGATGACTCGCGCAATCTCACGACGACTCCCATCGAGCCAGGTGCCATCAATGGGGTGGGCGGAATCGATCTCGACCGCGGCCAATCGCGGATGGCGCAGCTCGGCAATTCGCTGCTGCCCGTCATGTTGAAGGAGGCCGGCCGCGCGATTGACATGTGCACCCAAAAAAATGACTCCTCTTTCGCATTCAAGGCTCAAGATCTGTTCGATGCTCAGCGGTGAACGAGCTGTCTTTTTCCCTCTCTGATCGACTGGAACACGAGCCAACCCGAGAAGCTCGTCCACGTGCTGTTGCGTGCAGGTAGCGTCGACCACCAAGAGGAGGTGGGTTCCATCGCTCGCCGTGATCTCCACGCCCGGAAAGATGACGGGTGCGTCTGGCACCTTCACAGCTGCCTTCTGAAGGGCATCGATCCCCTCTGCCGTATTGTGGTCGGTCACAGCAACCGCATCCAGCCCAGCATCCTTGGCTGCAGCCAGCCACGCCTCCCAGTCCTTTGCGACTCGGTCGGCTTCCGGCATGAAGTCGTACGACGCAGGAGAGTGCGTGTGGAGATCGACACGCCACCATCGGGAGCCCGGCCAGTCCCAGGTTGTGCTCATGAGTCACTCACTGCGGATCCGCGGCGCGGTCCTTCTCGCCGACCAGTCGGCTCGCGCGGTAGACGTAGTAGAGGCCGGAGGCCAGGGTGAACGCCGCCGTCAGGTAGATGAAGAAATCGGCGAGAAAATCGAGCGCCACCGCGAAACGGGAGAGATCTTTGGCGGCGATGCCGGCGATCAGCACGACGACAACCGTGGTGACTTGGACGACGGTGGTCACCTTGCTGATCACGGTCGGCGGAAACTTGCGCACGTCGAGCGTCAGGTAGAGGATCAGCGCAACGATCACGATCAGGATGTCGCGCGAGAGCACCAGGATGGTCACCCAGACCGGCACCGGTGCCGCCTGGGCGAAGTTGGGGATCGCGAGCACCACCCAGGCCGAGGTGAGCAGTAGCTTGTCGGCGATCGGGTCGAGGTAGGTGCCGAGCAACGACTGCTGCTTGTAGATGCGGGCGATGAACCCATCGAGCGCATCGGTGATTCCGGCGACCACGAAGACCAGGAGCGCTTTCTTCGGCTCGCCGTAGCGCACCGCGATGATGAAGATCGGCACCAGCGCCATGCGCAGGAGCGAGAGCAGGTTCGGGATGGTGAAGCTCATGGCGCGCCTAACGCCTTGAGCACGCGCCGGATCATCTCGACCGCCTCCCGCCCGGTGACCGGGTCGCGTGGGCGGCAGTCGTCCGTCGAAGCCACCAGGCCACAGCGCGCCGCGGTGACGCAAGCGCCGCCACCGTCGCGCAGACAGGCGAGCCCGCCGCCGAAGCGGGAGAGCGCGCGGACCAATGCCCCGAGCGCCGCGGCCCGACGCGCCGGGCTGCCGGGAAAGAACCGATGGAGGTCGCCGTCGACATCCATCAACCCGAGGTTGAGCACCCGGACGATCTCCTCCTGGCGGGCGGAATCGAGCACGTCGGCGGCGATCCGTCCCGCCGTCGGTTTGGCGTAACGGACGTTGGGAATCAGCCAATAGACCAAGACCGCGAGGTCGCCGCGCGAGAGGCCGTCGCTCTGGGCCAAACCACGGACGTCGGGCGGCAAGAAGGAGAGCCGCCAGCGGAACTTGGTGACCTCGAGGCGGGCCGCCAGGGTCGGATCTTTCGGGAAGCGCAGGGTGAGCTTCTGAACGATATCGAGCCCCGCGCTCGGTTCACCGACCTCCATCTCGAGGTCGGCGCGCCGTTCGAGCAGCCCCCGGTCGTCGGGCTTGCGTTCGGTCAGCTTGCGCATTGCGGCCAGCTCGACCTTGGGCTCCTTGGCGGCCTGGGCCACCGCGGCCGCCGCCTCGAAGGTCGAGATCTCCGACGGCCCCCAACTCTCGAGTAGGCGCAGATACTCCTTGGCCACGTCGATCTCGCCTTGCGCAACCTCGCGGTCGACCCTATTCCTCGTCTCCGTGAGCGCCGGGGCGTGGAGCGCGCCGGTGCGGGCGAACGCCGTCGGGCTCTTGGCCGCGATGCCCCGATAGGCGCCATAGGCGAGAGGAAGATTGCCGCTGCGCTCCGCCGCGCGCCCGATCAGCAGCTGGCAGGCGGTGTAACCGGGGGCGCAGATCGCGGGCGCGGTCGGGGCGCCGGGGAGCAAGCGGCGCAAGACCGCGCCGAGGTCACCCCGAGCAAACTCGACCTGCCCGCCGAGCACCCGGCCCGGCACGAAATCG
>JANNIH010000151.1:0-2237 GCA_031404815.1 Holophagales bacterium
CTGGCGGGGATCTCGACGCTCGAGCTGCCGAGCGACCGTGCGCCGGGCAAAGTGCGGAGTGCGCGGGGTTTGAGTCTTTCGG
Organism: Holophagales bacterium; assembly: GCA_031404815.1. Classification (GTDB taxonomy): domain Bacteria; phylum Acidobacteriota; class Thermoanaerobaculia; order Multivoradales; family UBA5704; genus DASYKS01. The sequence goes on from JANNIH010000151.1 coordinate 83, forward strand.
TCCAGCTCTCCGCCGAGCAGAAGGGCGAGCTTCAAGCGTATGCCCACCGGCAGCGAGCGACTCTGTTCATGGTTCTGGCGGCCGGATTCCAGGCGCTCCTGTCGCGTTGGGCGGACCAGGAAGACGTCGCGATCGGCACCGCGATCGCGAACCGCAACCGCGCCGAGGTGGAGGGGCTGATCGGGTTCTTCGTCAACACGCTCGTCCTGCGCACCGACCTGTCGGGAGATCCCGATCGGGGCGAGCTTCTGCGGCGGCTGCGCGAGGTGACGCTGGACGCCTATGCCCACCAGGATCTGCCGTTCGAGAAGCTGGTGCAAGAGCTGGCGCCGGAGCGCGATCTGGGTCGCTCGCCGCTGATCCGGGTGATGCTGGTGTTGCAGAACCTGAAGCTGCCGAAACTTACGCTGCCGGATTTGATCGTCGAGCCGCTGCCGGCGGCCGGCAAGACGGCGAAGCTGGACGTGACCTTGAGCCTCGATCCAGAGGGGGAGGGCCTCTCCGGCACTTTAGAGCTGGCGGCCGATCTGTTCGACGAGGCGACCGGGTTGCGCCTGCTGGCTCATTTCGAGCGGTTGCTCGGAGGGTTGGCTGCCGCCGAAGGGGACGAGTTGCGGCTATCGACGCTGCCTCTCCTGTCGGCCGCCGAGTCGAGCCAGCTGGTCACGGCCGGGACGACCGACCTTAAGAGCGCCGTGGCGTCGGCGGATGATTCGTGTCTGCATGAGCTGTTCGCGGCGCAGGCGGCGCGGACGCCCGAGGCGACCGCCCTGGTCTCTGGAGAAACCCGGTTGAGCTACGGCGACATCGAGCGGCGGGCGCATCGTCTGGCCCGTCACTTGAGGACCTTGGGTGTGGGTGCCGAGATGCCGGTGGGGGTTTGCCTGGAGCGCGGCCCGGAGCTGCTGCCCACCCTGCTCGGCATCCTGACGGCCGGTGGCACCTACGTGCCGCTCGATCCGGCGTATCCGCAGGAGCGGCTGGATTTTCTGCTTGCGGACGCTGGGGTGTCGGTGCTGGTCACCGAGGGCGCTTTGGCGGCTCGGTTCGCCACGGTGGGCACTCAGGTCCTGGTAGATGGAGCTTTTGATGTGGCCTCGGCGGGCTGCGCCGCGGTCGAACCTTGGCCCCCGACCGACCCGGGTCAGCTCGCCTATCTGATCTACACCTCGGGCTCGACGGGACGGCCGAAAGGGGTGGCGATCGCACATCGGAGCGCGGTGGCGCTGGTGCGCTGGGCGTTGACGCATTACTCCTCGGCGGAGTTGGGTGGGGTGCTCGCTTCGACCTCGATCTGCTTCGACCTCTCAATCTTCGAGCTGTTCGTGCCGCTCGGCTGCGGGGGTGCGGTGCACCTCGCCGCCGACGCCCTCGCGCTACCCGATCTGGCGTCGTTGGCAGAGATCACGCTGATCAACACGGTCCCTTCGGCGATTGCGGCCCTCGCGCGAGTGATACCGGCGCCGTTCGGCCTGCTCACGGTGAACCTGGCGGGAGAGGCGTTGCCACGGGCTCTGGTGCGTGAGATCGAACGTTGGCAGCCGGGGGTGCGCTTGCTCAACCTGTACGGCCCTTCGGAAGACACCACCTATTCGACCTGGGCGGAGATGGCGCCGGGCGAGGAGGGGAGCCCGTCGATCGGCCGTGCGGTAGCGGGCAGCTCGGTGTACGTGCTGGATCGATACGGCAACCTGCTGCCGCAAGGCGCCCCGGGCGAGCTGCACCTTGCTGGGCGGGGGTTGGCGCGCGGCTACTTTGGCCGGCCGGAGCTGACCGCGGCGAAGTTTGTGCCCGATCCGTTCTCGGGGGAGCCGGGCGGTCGGCTCTACGCGACGGGGGACCTGGTGCGGACGCGTGCGGACGGCGAGCTCGATTTTCTGGGACGGCGCGACCACCAGGTGAAGATTCGTGGCTTCCGCATCGAGTTGGGGGAGATCGAAGCGGTGCTCGGCAGCTTCCCGGGGGTTGGATCGACGGTCGTTGTGGCGCCGGTCTCGGAGTCGGAGGAGCGCCGCATCGTGGCCTACGTCGTGGCTCGATCCGAAGCGACTCTCGAGGTCGAAGAGCTGCGCGCGTTCGCTGCGCATCGGCTTCCAGGGCACATGGTGCCGTCGGCGTTCGTGGTGCTGGCGGAACTGCCGTTGACGGCCAACGG
>JANNIH010000152.1:0-79391 GCA_031404815.1 Holophagales bacterium
CGCCCGATCGGAGACCCGAGAACGAAACAGCGCAGCCCCGGCCGCCCCGCCGTCGTTCCAGACCAGGAAGTGGTACCCAGGCATCCCGAAGCCGAGCAGATCGCGTTCGAACCGCGCGCGTTCGACCACCGCCGGAAGCTCGATTCGATCCGGATAACTGCGGATCAACCGCCGTCCGTCGTCAAGGGTCGATGCGGCGCAGGCGTTCGCTGCAAAAAGGCCGCAGAGTCCAAGGACGAAAGCGAAGGAACGATGTGCGAGCGGCGGCATCAGGGAGGTCCAACCTCGCCATCAGGTTACCACTCGGGCAGATCGATTGGCGCAGCTGATATCCTTCAAGCCTCTATGGCTACGATCAAACCGGTCTTTCTCTTCTCCGACTCTCAGCTCCTCTTCTGGCGCGACGGCGAGCGCCAGTTTCTCGAACAGTTGCGCGACCTGCTGGTCCAGGATGTGGAAGAACCCGCCCGGCCGTTTCAAGCCGCCTATTTCGGCGCTTCGAATGGCGATGCGCCGGAGTTTTACGAGCTGTTCCTGGCCGCGATGGACAGCATCGGCATCCGCGACTGCCGCCACATCCCCGCCCGCTTGGGTTCGGACGACCTCGCGTTCATCGACCAGGCCGACCTGCTCCTGTTCGCCGGGGGCGATGTCCGCCGCGGCTGGGACGCGTTCGACGCGAACGACTTGGGCGCGAAGATCTTCGCCCGCTACTACGCCGGGGCGCTCCTGGTCGGCATCTCGGCCGGTGCGGTCCAGCTCGGCCTCAAAGGTTGGGACGAGGGGCGCGACCGCCTGTTCGACACGTTCCGCGTCGTTCCGTTCGTGATCGACGCCCACGCCGAGCCCGACTGGCCGACGCTCCATCGCGTGGTGCCGCGAGCGGGCGAACACGTCAAAGGGATCGGCATTCCGACCGGCGGTGGGCTGATCTACCACCCCGACTATTCGTTGGAGCCGATCCGCCACCCGGCGACCGAGGTCTTCGTCAACGCCGAAGGGAAGCTCGTCCAGACTCTCCTGCTCCCGGGCGAAGGGCCGGCTGAAGGGCAAGCGCCGCCGGAGCGGCCGGACTACCTGCAAGAGATCGAGGCGGCGGCGCGCGGCCCCCTCGAACCCGAGTCGGTCAATTGATCCCAGAGAACTCCAGGCGGCATCTCTCCGCATGAAGCTGTTCGCGCTCGGCGATCTCCATCTGCGCCACGAATCGAACCGTAAGGCGCTGCTCGATCTAGCACCCCACCCGGAGGACTGGCTGATCGTCGCGGGCGACGTGGGCGAGACCGAAGAGCATCTGCGCTTCGCGCTCACGGTGCTCTCGCGCCGCTTCGCCCGTCTGCTCTGGGTGCCGGGCAACCACGATCTGTGGACCGTCCCTCCTCATCCGGACGAGCCGCGCGGCGAACCGAAATACCGGCGCATGGTCGAAATCTGCCGCTCGTTCGGCGTGCTCACCCCCGAGGACCCGTACATCACCTGGCCCGGCGGTTCGGCCGCGGCCGGCCCGGCGCCGGTGCTCGCGCCGCTCTTCCTGCTCTACGACTACTCGTTTCGCCCCGACCACATTCCCATTGAAGAGGCGGTCCAATGGGCGGCCGAAGAGGACATCCTCTGCTCGGACGAAGTGCTGCTCCACCCCGATCCTTACCCCTCCCGCTCGGCCTGGTGCGCCGCCCGCTGCGCCGACGCGGAGCACCGCTTGACCGCGGCGGCCGAGCGCGGGCCGACCATTCTGATCAACCACTGGCCGCTCAAGCAGGACCTCGCGATCCTGCCGCGGGTCCCCCGCTTCTCGGTCTGGTGCGGCACCCGCCGGACGGAAGATTGGCACGTCCGATTCAACGCCCAATGCGTGATCTTCGGCCACCTGCACATCCGCGCCACCCACTTCCGCGACGGTGTCCGCTTCGAAGAGGTCTCGCTCGGCTACCCGCAGAACTGGGATTCCGAACTCGGGATCGAACCCTACCTGCGCCAGATCCTCCCCGATCCGCGGGGGTAGGACCGACCGGGCGCACACATAGGTGCGCCCCTACGATCGGTGGCCCGGGCTCCTCCCTACCCGGCAAACACCTGCGCGTCGCGCAGCTCTTTGAGCTGATCGCGGAGCGCCGCGGCCTCTTCGAACTCGAGCCTCTTGGCCGCGGCGCGCATCTGCTTTTCGAGCAGGGCGATCTGTTCCCCGAGCGGCAGGTCGGAGCGCTCGGAGAGTTCGGAGAGGCGGGCCACACCGGTCGAGTAGAGATCGAGGTTCGCCATCTGCACCAGCGGGCTGTGGATGTCCTTCAAGATCGATTGCGGCTCGATGCCGTAGAGGACGTTGTGCGCCTCTTGCTTGATTCGCCGTCGGGCGGTCTCGGAGAGGGCGCGCTGCATCGATTGAGTCATCGCATCGGCGTAGAAGATCACCCGGCCGTGGAGGTTGCGGGCGGCGCGCCCGGAGGTCTGGATCAGCGAGGTTTCGCTGCGTAGGAATCCCTCTTTGTCCGCATCGAGGATCGCCACAAGCGAGACCTCGGGGAGATCAAGCCCTTCACGCAACAGGTTGATCCCGACCAGGACGTCGAACTCTCCGCGCCTCAACCCTGTGATGATCTCCACCCGTTCGAGCGTCTCGATGTCGCTGTGTAGATAGCGCACCTTGATCCCGATGTCTTTGAGGTACTGGGAGAGCTCTTCCGACATCCGCTTGGTGAGCGTGGTCACCAGCACGCGCTCGCCGCGGGCGATGGTGAGGCGGATCTCGGCGACCAGATCGTCCACTTGGCCCTTGGCTGGGCGGACCTCGATCACCGGATCGAGCAGACCGGTCGGCCGGATCAGCTGCTCGGCGATCACGCCGTGGGTCCGTTCGAGCTCCCAGGGGGCCGGGGTGGCCGAGACGTAGATCCGCTGGCCGATCCGGGCATCGAACTCAGTGAACTGGAGCGGCCGGTTGTCGAGCGCTGAGGGGAGGCGAAATCCGTAATCGACCAGCGTCTGCTTCCTCGACCGGTCGCCGTGGTACATGCCGCGCACCTGCGGGATCGTCTGGTGGCTCTCGTCGGCGACGAGCAGAAAGTCGTCCGGAAAGTAGTCGAGCAGGGTCGGCGGCGCCTCGCCTGGAGCGCGACCGGAGAGGTGGCGGGAGTAGTTCTCGATCCCGTGGCAGGAGCCTACTTCCGTGAGCATTTCGAGATCGAACATCGTGCGCTGTTCGAGGCGCTGGCGCTCCAAGAGCTTGCCCACCGATTCCAATTCGGCGAGCCGCTCTTGGAGTTCGACTTTGATCGTCTCGATCGCGCGCTCCATTCGATCCTTGGGTGTCACGTAGTGGGTCTTCGGGAAGACCGCGATCCGCTCGACCTCTTCGAACGCCTCGCCGCGCAGCAGGTCGAAGCGGCAGATCCGCTCGATCTGGTCGCCGAAGTATTCGATGCGCAGGCCAACCTCGTCGTAAGAGGGGAAGATCTCCAGCACATCGCCGCGCACCCGGAAGGTGCCGGGGTAGAGATCCATCTGGGTGCGCTGGTACTGCATGTCGACCAGCCGACGGAGCACCAGGTCCATCCCCTCCTCGGCGCCACGCTCGAAGAATTGGAGCATGCCGAAAAACGACTCGGGCGAGCCGAGGCCGTAGATGCACGAAACCGAGGTGACGATCAGCACGTCGCGCCGCTCGAACAGCGCTTTGGTGGCGCGCAGGCGCAGGCGCTCGATCTCCTCGTTGATGTTGGTCTCTTTCTCGATGTAGGTGTCCGACTGCGGAACGTACGCCTCCGGCTGGTAGTAGTCGTAGTAGGAAACGAAATACTCGACCGCATTGTGGGGAAAGAAGCTCCGGAACTCCTGGAACAGCTGGGCGGCGAGGATCTTGTTGTGCGACAGCACGAGAGTCGGGCGGTTCACCTGCTCGATCACCTTGGCGATCGTGAAGGTCTTGCCCGAACCGGTGACCCCGAGCAGGACCTGCTCTCGCTCACCCGCGAGAATCCCAAGGGCGAGCTGGCGGATCGCTTCCGGTTGATCCCCTTGCGGCTCGAATCGTGACACGACTTGGAAGTTGCCCATGGCCGGGGATTGTAGTGGGTTCGGACTGGGGCGGGGCTCTTGGCAACAAGTCGGCGCGGCATCCCATCCGCCCCAGGACAAAAGCACCCGCTCCATTCTGGGACTATTGATCGATCCCGAAGATACGCGATACTCCTGTTCTAAGTCTTCGAGCGGAGTCGAAAGAATGGTCGCCCCCCCCGTTTCCCTGCCGTCGTACCTGATGCCGATGGACTCCCCTCCGCGGGCGGCGGAGCCGGGGAGCAAGACGCTTCTTCCCGAGCCGTTGCCGGCGTTCCTGATGCGCCTGATGACCCAGGTCGAGGCTCTGCGCGGCGCCACCCGGGTGGCGCTCCTCCATCCGAACGGCAACGAACTCGCGGCGCTGCTGATAGAGAGCGGCAAGATCTGCTACGTCGAACGCTCGCTGGTCGGCGCCGAGGCGACCGCGCTCCTCGCACAAGAAGACCCGCAGGTCCCGGCGTTGATCGGCCGCCTCACCCACGCCGCACAGGGCCGCTTCACAACACTCTCGTCCCTGCTCCACGACCTTCCTCACGCCCTGCGCGGTCGGGTTCGCGAATACCTCCTCTCGCACGCAGTCCGAGCGATTCTCGGTCTCGCTTGGGAAGCCGCCGGAACGACGATCGAGCTGCGCCCGACGGCGCACTATTCGGGCTCATTCGACTCCGAGCTGAGCTTCTTCCCGCTGGAGGTCTATCTGCGCGCGGTGCAGACGCTCAACCTCAGGCCACCGGACCGCGCCTCGTCGCTGTTTGAAGAGCTGGCCCCTTCGTTCGATCTGGCGCTGATCCTCGAACAGGAGACCGACGGCGCCTACTACCCCCTGGCGCTCGTGGCTCCGGAAGATCAGGATCGGCTGTTGAGGCTGACCGATCTGGCGAGCCGCCTCGTGGGATTGGAGCATTCTCCCTTGCCCGCGCAGTTCGAGGGTTTCTCCGCTCGGCTCAATGCCCACTCATGTCCCGAGGGTTGTTGGCTGATGATCCCGGCGCCTCGCCGTCGCTACTGGTTCTATCTCAAGGGGGCCGACGCGCTCTTCCGGGCATTGGCGATCGTGGTACCGCGGCTCGAAGCCGAGCGCCGGACTCACACCGAACCCTGGACCTGAGCGATCAGGCCGTGGCGGGCGCCCTTGGCGCGGGGGGTTGCGCCCTTGGCGGCGCAGGAGCCGCATTCGGCGTGGTCGGGCTCGGGGGCGGACTTAAAGGTGAACTCGGGGCGCCCGCTCCGGGCGCCGGCACCGGAGCGCCCTTCGGCGCGACGGCGGCAAACCGTTCTAGCGCCGCGGTCAGCCCGGCCACATCCTCGCGCGACAGCTCGGTTTTGGCACTAAGTTCCAGAATCTTGGTCTGGAGTGCCTTGAGCCCTTCCGGGTCCTCGATCCGCATCGGGTGGGCGCGCGCTGCCACGAACGCCTGGTGCAGCCGCTCCCGCTCCGCCGCGGGCACCGCCGGTGCGATCTTGGCCGTCGTGTCGTCTTCCAGATAGACGAGCAGGGCGCGCATCAGCTCCGGTGCCTTGACGATCATGCCGCCCAGCCCCAGCGCGAGGATCAGGAACAGCCCGCCACAGCCGAACAGCAGCGCCTTCCGGCAACCCGAGCGCTCCTTGAGCTCCAAGGGCGCGGGGGTAAACGGCGGCGGTGGAAACTCGTTGGGTTCGGACATGAAGACCCTCCGCGGCGGTCGAGGAAGCAAAGATGAGATGCGACGGGTTGTATCACCCGGCCGGTGAGAGCGGCAAGCGGGCGACTTGCGCCTCGGCGTAGCGGAGCTGGTTGAGGTTGAAACAAACGGCTCCGGGTGCTATCCTGAACGTGTTTCTGTTGGGTCCCTCTGCGGGGCCCTTTTGTTTGTAGACTCACCCCCGTGGAATACGATCCTCTCCCCCCGCGTACGATCGGCCCCTCTCTCGGTTCCCCCATGCGCCCCCGTCCGGGCAAGCGCCTGCTCCGCTGGCTCGCTCCGCTCGCCCTGGCCGCCGTGCTCGGTGCGGCGGGAGGCGTCGGCATCGCCGCGGTGATCCGCAGACCGCAGGTCGGAGAAGTCGCAACCTACACGCCGCGCCTGGTCACCAATCTGTACGACCGGAACGGCGCGCCGTTCGCGACCTTCGCGCGCGAACGCCGGATGATGCTCTCGCAAGCGCAGATGCCCGCGGTGCTGCGTATGGCGGTGATCGCTTCTGAAGACCGCAACTTCCTCAGCCACGGCGGCATCGACCTGCAAGGAATTCTGCGCGCCGAGCTCAAGAACCTCCGCTCCGGCCGGATCGTCGAGGGCGCCTCGACGATCACCATGCAGCTCGCCCGCACGCTGTTCCTGTCGCGCGAGAAGACCTGGCGACGCAAAGTCGAAGAGGCGTTGATCTCGGTCGAACTGGAGAAAAAGTACAGCAAGCAGCAGCTGTTGACGCTCTACCTCAACCTGGTCAACCTCGGGCACGGCAACTACGGAGTCGAAGCCGGCTCCCGCTACTATTTCGCGAAACCGGCGAAGGACCTCACCCTCGCCGAGGCGGCCACACTGATCGGGATCATCCCCGCGCCCAGCCGCTACAGCCCGTACCGCACGCCCGACAAAGTGCTCTCTCAGCGCAACCGGGTGCTGCGCGGGATGCTCGAAGAGCGCTCCATCACCCAGGCTCAATTCGACCTCGCGACCGCAGAGCCGCTCCGCCTGGCGCCCCGCCGCACGGAGGAGCAGGCGGCCCCATATTTTACCGAGGAGGTCCGTAAATACCTGGAGGCCAAGTACGGCGCGACCGCGCTCTACGAGCAGGGGCTGGAAGTCACCACAACGCTCGACCCGAAGATCCAGGCGGCAGCGGAGAAGGCCGTGGACGAAGGGCTTCGCCGGATCGATCGCCGCCGCGGCTGGCGCGGGCCGATCGCCCAGCTCGACGCGGAGAATCTGGAAGAGCAGACACGGCCGACCTGGGGGCAAGGCGATCCGGAGATCGGGCGCTGGTATCAAGGCGTCGTGCTCGACAGCGACAAGGTGCAGGCACAGGTGAAGATCGGCGAGAAGGTGTACATTCTCGGCAAGAAGGGGATCGAGTGGACCGGCCGGACCTTCATTTCCTCGGTGCTGCCGAAAGGCGCGGTCGCCTGGTTCCGCCTGGTGCCGCCGGCCATACCCAAGGAGGGCGAGGAGGTCGGAGAGCCGATTCTCACCCTCGAACAGGAGCCCCGGATGGAGGCCGCCGCGGTGGTCATCGAGTCGCGCACCGGCGCGATCCGCGCCCTGGTCGGCGGTTGGGATTTCGATCGCAACAAGTTCAACCGGATCACTCAGGCCAAACGCCAGGTCGGCTCGGCGTTCAAACCGTTCGTCTACGGCGCCGCGATCGAGAACGGCTGGACCCCGGCGGATACGCTGCTCGACGCGCCGACCGCCTTCAAAGGCGCAGACGGCAAACTGAGCTACACGCCACACAACTACTACAAGAAATATTACGGGATCATCACGCTGCGCCGCGCGCTCGAGCAGTCGGTCAACGTGGCGACCGTCAAGCTGATGGATCTGGTCGGGGTCCAACGGGTGATCGATTTCACCCGCCGCTGTGGCGTTCAGGCGCCGCTACCCCCTTACCCGAGCCTCGCGCTCGGTTCCGCTGAGATCACGCCGATGGAGCTTGCGACGGCGTATGCCACGGTCGCGAACCTCGGCACCCACGTCGAGCCCTACCTGATCGAGAAGATCGCGAGCCGCCAGGGGGCTGCGCTCGAAAGCCATGTGCCGAACGCCCAGAGCGCGATGGCGCCGGCGGTCGCGTTCGTGCTCACCCACATGCTCGAAGGGGTGATCGACCACGGCACCGCGTACGAGGCGCACGACCTGCCGCTCGATCTCGCGGGCAAGACCGGCACGACCGACGACTATTCCGACGCCTGGTTCGTCGGCTTCACGCCCAACTACACGATCCTCACCTGGACCGGCTACGACGCCAAGCGCTCGCTCGGTTCGGGGATGAGCGGCGCGGTCGCTTCGCTCCCCCCTTGGATCTCGATCGTCAAATCGGGGCTCGCCGACGGCTGGATTCAAAAAGGGGAGACCTTCGCCGTTCCCGCCGGGGTCGCCCAGCGGCCGGTCGAGTACTACTCGGGGCTCCGCCCGAGCGAAGGGAGCACGAAGACGATCGACGAGGCGTTCGTGACCGGCACCGAGCCGTTCAAGGACTACGACCCGAAATGGTCGACCGTGATGACCCTCCCCTGGTTTCAACAGAAGTCGTTCTACGTCCCGAAAGAGGGCGAAGTGATGACCCTGCGCCCGCCCGAACCCGGAGCGGTCGCCGCTCCGCCGGGGCTTGAAGGGGTGGCGGAGGAGGCACCGGCCCCTGCGCCGCCGACGGCCCTACCCGCGCCCGCGGCGCCCCCGCCGAGCGGCCCGGGGCGGTAGGAGGGGGAGCCGACGTGCTATCGACCCTCCGGATCGCACACTTCAAACGCTTTGACGAGGTCGAGATGGATGAGCGGCGAGCTGTCTACGACGAACCGGCGGGGCAACCCTCCGAATTCCACGTCTTCTACCCCACCGGCTCCTGCAAGTAGTAGATCAAATCCGTGCCGGGGGCGGCGTAGCCCATCTGGCGGAGCATGGCGACGACCTGGCCGCGGTGGTAGGTCGAGTGGTTGACCAGGTGGAAGACCGGATGCCAGAGCGGGCGGTTGAAGGTCTCGCCGCGGGAGTTGGCCCAGGCGAGGGACGCTTCGAATTGCTCGTCGGTCAAGCCGGCCAAGAACGCTTCGATCCCCGCCGCGGTCTCTTCCCAGGCGATCAGCAGCGGGATCAGCTCGATGTAGTCGTGCTCGGTCGGGAACGGATCGAGCGCGGTGCCCAGGAAGCGGGCGAGCCAGATCTTCTCGGCCCCGGCGATGTGGTTGACGGTCTGGAGCAGCGACGGGAAGCTTGAACCTGTTTCCCGGGTCAGATCCTCCGGCGTCACCTCGCGCAGCGCGCGCACCATCACGCGATCCGCCCAGAGCATGTAGATCAACATCTGTCTGGCGATGGCGGCCGGTCCAATCATCCGCGTCCTCCCCTTTCCCTCTCTAGTGCATTCTCTGCGCAAAAACCGGTCCGACGCCGGTGGCCACGAGCTAAAAGACCGCCGGCTCTTCCCAGGTGCTGTAGACGTCGCGCAGCGCGTCGCTGATCTCGCCGACCGTGGCGTACGCCTTTACGCAGGCGAGGATGAGCGGCATGGTGTTCCTTTGGCCGGCGGCTCCTACTTTGAGCGCATCGAGCGTGCGGGCGACCGCTCCGGCGTCGCGCCGGTCCTTGACCGCGTTTAGATCCGCGATCTGGCGATCGGCGAGCTCGTCGCCGATCTGTAGGATCTCGATCGGCGGCTCGTTTTCGATCTGGAATGCATTGACGCCCACGATCACCTTCTCGCCGCTCTCGAACGCGCGCTGGTGGGCGAACGCCGCGTCCATGATCTCGCGCTGCGGGAAGCCCGCTTCGATCGCCTCGACCATGCCGCCGAAGTCGTCGATCCGGCGGAAGTAGTCGTATGTGCCGTCGACCATCCGGCGGGTCAGCTCTTCGACGAACCAGCTGCCGCCGAGCGGATCGATCGACGAGATGACGCCCGATTCATGCGCCAGGATCTGCTGCGTGCGCAGCGCCGTCCGGGCGTTCTCTTCGGTCGGCAGGGCGAGCGTCTCGTCGAGCGAGTTGGTGTGGAGCGAGTTGGTGCCGCCGAGCACCGCGGCGAGCGCCTGGACGGTCGTGCGCACCACGTTGTTGACCGGCTGCTGTGCCGTGAGCGAACAGCCCGCCGTCTGGGTGTGGAAGCGGAGCATGAGCGAGCGCGGGTTCTTGGCACCGTAGCGCTCGCGCATGACGGTCGCCCAGATCTTCCTCGCCGCGCGGAACTTCGCAATCTCCTCGAAGAAGTCGTTGTGGCTGTTGAAGAAGAAGGAGAGGCGCGGCGCGAAGTCGTCGACGTCTAAGCCAGCATCCATGCCGTATTGGACGTACTCCATGCCGTCGCGCAGGGTGAACGCGAGCTCCTGGAGCGCAGTCGAGCCGGCTTCGCGGATGTGGTAGCCCGAGATCGAGATCGTGTTCCAGCGCGGCACGTGTTCGGCCGCGAACGCGAACTGGTCGGTGATCAACCGCATCGAGGGGCGCGGCGGGAAGATGTACTCCTTCTGCGCGATGTACTCCTTCAAGATGTCGTTCTGAAGCGTGCCGGAGACCTGCCGGGCGATGTCCACGCCCTGCTGCTCGGCGACCGCCAGATACATCGCGAACAGGATCGGCGCGGTCGAGTTGATGGTCATCGAGGTCGTGACTTCGCCCAACGGGATGCCCGCGAACAGGACCTCCATGTCGGCGAGCGAATCGACCGCGACGCCGCACTTGCCGACCTCCCCTTTGGACATGTGGTGATCCGAGTCGTAGCCGTAGAGCGTCGGCAGATGAAACGCCACCGACAGCCCGGTCTGCCCCTGCGAGAGGAGGTACTTGAAGCGCTGGTTGGTGTCCGCCGCGGTGCCGAAGCCGGCGAACTGGCGCATCGTCCAGAGCTTGCCCCGGTAACCCGTCGGGTGGATGCCGCGGGTGTAAGGAAACTCGCCCGGAATGCCGATCTCGGTCAGGGGATCGATATCGGCGGTCTGCTCAGGGGTCACCAGCAGCGGGATGTCCATACCGGAGACGGTGGTGAAATCCGTCTTCCAATAAGGCGACCGGCTCTCGGACTTCGCCCGCGCCGCCTCCCACCGGACGCGCGACTCGCCCATGGTTTCGAGCGCCTCCTCGCGGTAGACCGGCGCGGCGGCCGGAGAGGTCTCTTGAGCCCGCGCAATCGGCGCGACAGGCGGTATCGGTGCGATCGGTTCGAGATCCTTGATGGCCATGCCGGTCTCCTTGGGGCAGCCCCATGTGCCCGCGGAGTATACCTGCCCATCTCGTTTCCTGGGACCGCCGGCGGCCTCGCCGGCGCCGGTGCTCGATCGAACGAAAACGCCGGCGAGCCGCCGGCGGTCCCAGGAAACCTCCGCCGACCAGCGGACCCGCCAAAGGGGCCTTTCCAAGGGTAGATCCGCTCCGGCGCCGGGTTGCGCTGTCGTGGTTGCTCCTCCGAAAAAGCTCCAGGAAGGGAAAAACTCGGGGCGCCGGGGATCGCCAGGCCTCCGCGCGCCGCTTTCTCCCATTCCGCCTCCGAGGGGAGTGCCACCACCCATCCGGCCTGCAGCTTTCCCTCGCGGCGCCAGGTTTCGGTCAGCCAGCGGCAGAACCCCAACGCTTCGTGCCAGCTAACCCAAACGACCGGCGCGTTGGCCGGGCCGCGCAGTGCATCCGGATCGCCGGGTTGCTCACCGCTCAGTTCTACGTACTCCGCGTACTGAGCCACCGTCACCGGATAGCGGCCGATCGCGAACGGGTGTTCCAGGGTCAGCTCGTGCTGCGGCCTCTCTTCGTCGGCTTTTCCACTCCCCATCCGGAACGGTCCCGCCGGCACCTGGCAGAATTCCATGCCGGCGAGCGTGGTCACCCCGGGGCGCGGGTCGCCCAGGTCCGCCAGGACCTCGCCCGCCCGCGCCCGGCTTGCGGCCGGAATTCGAGAATCGTCCCGCAACGCCGCGAGCAAGGCGTTGACGGTGCGCTCCCGCGATTCCAAGGGGAGCCCTTTGCGACCGATGTCCTGTGCCGCCAGGCCCGCGAAGATCTCGGCCTCTCCCGGCGCGCCGGGTTGGCGTTCGAGGAGCGTCTGGAGCACCCGCCCTGCCGCCTCCGGCCGCTCGCGGGCGAGGTCGCCGAGGGCGAGGCGGATCACTTCGAGCCATTCGGGTTTGCCCACGCGGGCGGCGAGCGCTTCGATCAACGGCGCCAGCTCGATCTGCGCGGTGCGCACCAGGGCGACCGCCGCCAGGTACTCCTGAAAGGTCAGGTGGATGAAGCCGAAGACGTTGCCGCCGCGATCGATCAGCAGCGCGGTGTGGCGCCGCACGTCGGCCAGGAATTTGGTGGCGGCCGCCGCCGGTGCCGGCTCGCCGCGCGCGACCAGCAGGCGCACCAGCTCATCGCGCAGCGCCTCTTCCGGCACCATGCCGCGCGCGCCGGAGGTCTCTTGCATCCAGAGCGCGAGGGGCGCGAGCAGGTCGAGCGTCTCGGCGACATCGAGACCGGCGACCGCTTCGCCCGAGATCGAGCGCGCGAGATTCCATTGGTGGATCAGGACGCGCACATAGGTGGCGTAAAGCTCTGCCCTTCTCTCGGGCAGCTCCACCCCTTGCCGCTTCATCAGCGCCAGAATGGTCAGGAGAAGCGGGTTCGCCGCCAGGCGTTCGACGCCCGCGTCGCGCCCGATCGCGGCGAGCAGCCCTTTCTTCTCGCGCTCGGCATCGAACGCCGCCGCGTCCCCCTGCCCGCGCGCCGAGCGCTCGACCGCCGTGGTCCACGAGCCGACGAAGGTCTCGATCTCCTGCCGGTCGAAATCGACCAACGTCCCCTCCCCCAGACCCTCCGCTTGGAGACGAACCTCGGCGTAGCCGACGATCCGGCTGGTGGCGACCAGCTGATTGCCGTCCGGGCGGATCGCGCAGTAGAAGTCCTTCACCCGGGTGGCCACCTTGTGACGGAGCGGCTCGGCCGCCACCTCGTCGAGGCCGTCGAGCAGAATCAACAGGCGACCGTGGCGCAGCCCTTCGGCGAGCAGACGCTCGGCATCGACCTCGACCCCCTGCTCCGCGAGCTGCTCGGCGAGGAACGCCTGAAGCCCGAGCCCCGGCTCGTCGCTGAGCCGCGCCGCGTAGGCCGCGAGCGGCGCGAGCAGGGGGAGGCGCAGGCCGAGGCCGAGCGCTTCGGTTTCGCCGCGCGCGGCGGAAAGCGCCAGGTATTTGAGGAACGTCGATTTGCCCGAGCCCGGATCGCCCTACAGCACGAGGCCGCTCTGCTGCCGCAGGAGATCGAGCACCGGCATCGGCCGCCCGCGCTCGCCGATCGCGGCGACCTCTTCCGCACTCGGCTCCCGGCCGCCGAGGCGGACGGCATCGCGGGTCCAAGAGTCCCCCTCCGGCGCGCGCACCCGCGCCCGGCCCGGGACGTAAACCTCGCGCAGCGGCAGGTGGAGTGCCAGACGGTCCACGCCCATGCCGCGGAATTCGAGGTGCGTGTGCCGCTCCAGCAGGTAGGACTGATAGCGCGCCATGCCCTTCTCAAGGTCGGGGGCGGGCGCTACGGCGACGAATTCGCGGGCGACGAATTGAAACACGTCGACCTGAACCCGTTGGTCGTTGAGGACCAGGTTGTTGCCGACCGCTATGCCGCGTTCCGCGGCGGCCACCGCCCGGCCCGATCCCTGGGCTTGGGCGATCGCGCTGCCACCGCTCGCCGTGCCGATCATCAAGCTGCCTACGGGAGTATGCCGAAGGAGCGCTTCGACCTCCGCCGCGAGCGCCGGGTCGGCGGCGAGGATCTTCTTCAGGTCGACCATATCCATCGCGAGCGTTTCTCCGAGGTAGCACGTGTGGAGCCTCAGTTTAGCAAAGCGCGGAGGGCCGGCTTCAGAGCCCAGAACCCGGTGCCGGATAGAACTCGATGAACGACCGGGGAGAGAGCACTTCCATGCCACTCCGTGCCTCGGCGGGGTAGTGCTTGATGTTGCCCGTGACCAGACACTGAACGCCGCCTGCCAAGGCGATCTCCAGAAAGGGCTCGTCATCGGGGTCGGGCAGGCTGATCGCGAGAGAGCCGGCTGCGACCGGTGTCCCACCGGCGCTGATCTCCTCCAACAGGGATTCGACGCGCTCGGAGTCGAAGCGGAATTTCTCGCGATGCAGGACTTCCCTGTACTCGGCCAGGATCCTTACGTCGTGACAAAGGACCAGTTCGCCGACAACCACCCGGCGCACGATCTGGCCAGAAGGACCGAGGGGTTGCAGCAGACCGGACACGAGGACGTTCGTGTCCAGAACGATCTTCATTGCGGGGGTTTGCTCTGCTGCCGACGGGCGCGCCGGACCGCCGCGACCTCGGCATCGATCTCGGCCGGGGTGATGGCGTCGGTACCTAGCCGGACCGATCGCCGCTGGATCTCCGACAGCGCGGCCACCGCCCTCGCCCGGCGGATCGCGGCCAAGGTTTCCTCGAGGGTCGCTTCCGTCACCGCCGAGAGGATGGCGATCGGCCGACCGTTGGAGGTCACAACCATCTCCCGCTCCGCCGTGAGGCCTTTCCACACCTCGGCCGACTTGCTACTGAGATCTCGGACGGAAAGGAATTTCATCGGGTGTCCTCCTGTGCGACGTCCAAAGGGTACACGCATGTGATTTCCGAGTCCAACCTCCCCTGGGGCCGCCGAGACGCCGACGGTTAGAGGACGAGCACACCCGGAGGGCAGCAGCGTCGATCGGCCAGCCTCCCCTTCCCCCGATCGCGCGCGCCTGGTAGCCTATGCACGATTCGCTATCTTGGAGGTTCGAACCATGAAATGTACGGCGTCCCTCGTTCTCGCCGTCTCCCTCGGGGCCGCCGGCCTCACCTTCACACCGCGGGCCGGCTTTGCGGCTCTGCCCGCCAGTTTCGTCGATGAGCTGGTGACCGCGGCCACCGGGCCGACCGCGATCGATTTCACTCCGGACGGACGGCTGCTGATCACTCGCCAGGCGGGCGTCTTGATCGTGCGCCAGAAGTCGACCAACACCACGGCGCTCACCTTCCCTGGAACCCAGATCTGCACCGACTTCGAGCGCGGCCTGCTCGGGGTGGCGGTCGATCCGAACTTCGGCCCGGGCGCCGGGCAGAATCGCTTCATCTATATCTTTTACACCTTTCGCAACGGCGCCGCCACGTGCAGCGGGTCTACTGTGCCGGTCAACCGGGTCTCGCGCTTCGTCCTCGCCAACAACAACACGGTCGATCTCGCGAGCGAGACCGTCCTGGTCAATAACATGCCTTCGGCCGGCGGCAACCACAACGCGGGCGACGTGCAGTTCGGCAAGGACGGCTACCTCTACATCACGATCGGCGATGGCGGAACCGACTATGCGGGGGGCGGCAGCGCGGGAGCCAACGACGCCGCGCGCGACGAGTTCACCTTGACCGGCAAGCTGCTGCGCATCACCAAGGACGGCGGCATCCCGCCGGACAACCCGTTCCAAGGGGCGGGCACCGCGCGCTGCAACGTGACCGGCCGCACCACCGCGGGCAACAGGTGTCAGGAGACCTACTCCTGGGGCCTCCGAAACCCGTTCCGTATCGCGTTCGATCCGAACGCCGCAGCCACCCGCTTCTTCATCAACGACGTCGGCCAGAACGTGCGCGAGGAGATCGACCTCGGGGCTCCCGGCGTCGATTACGGCTGGAACTGCCGGGAGGGCACGCGGGTCAACAATACGGGCGGCCCGTGCAATCCGACGCCGCCGAACATGATTCCACCGATCTTCGAATACACCCACGGCGTCCAGGTGCCGGGTTCGACCAGCTCGACGAGCTGCAACTCGATCACCGGCGGCGCCTTCGTGCCGAACGGCATTTGGCCGGCGAGCTTCGACAACGCCTATCTGTTCTCCGACTTCGTCTGCGGCTGGATCTTCCGGGTCGCCGGGGCGAATACGAACGGACCGTTCACCATGGCGAGCGATTTTGCCACCAACCTCGGCGGCTCCTCGGCCGTGGCGCTCCGCTTCGGCCCGTACCAGACTACCCAGGCGCTCTATTACACGACGTTTGCGGGCGGCGGCCAGGTGCGGCGGGTGCGCTACTCCCCCGCGGGCAACAACCCACCGAACGCGAGCTTCACCGCGAATCCGCTCGGCGGACCTGCGCCGCTGCTGGTGAACTTCGACGGCTCGGCCTCGACCGATCCGGACGCGGGCAATACGTTGACCTACTTCTGGACCTTCGGTGACGGGAGCCTAGAGACCTCGACCGCGATTCCGACCACCTCGCACAGCTACGCCGTGAACGGCGTCTACACCGCGAGCCTGCGCGTGCGCGACAACAACTTCGCGTTCTCCGGGCCGATCACCCAACAGATCCAGGTCGGCAACACGCCGCCTGTGGCAACGATCGTGTCGCCCACAGCGGCCAATCGCTTCTTCGTCGGCCAGACCATCACGCTCAACGGCTCCGGCACCGACACCCAGGACGGCACGCTGCCGGCCGGTTCGCTCTCCTGGACCGTACGGCTGCACCACAACGAGCACACCCACCCGCTGCTCGGGCCGGTGACCGGCAACAACATCCAATTCACCGCGCCGTCCCCGGAGGACGTGCCGGCGCTCGACACCAGCTTCGTCGAGATCGATCTGGTCGTCACCGACTCCGGCGGCCTCTCCGGCACGGCCCACCTCGATTTCCAGCCGAACCGGGTCGCGACCACGTTTGCGACCAACCCGGCCGGCCTGCAGACCACGGTGAACGGCGTTGCGCTCACGGGTCCCACGACGATCAACGCGTGGCAGGCCTGGACGATGAACGTCGACGCCACCTCGCCGCAGACGCTCGGTGCCACCAGCTACGGCTTCACCTCCTGGTCCGACGCCGGAGCGCAGTCGCACGCGATCGTGACCTCGGCGACACCGGCCACCTTCACCGCGAATTTCACCGCGCTCGGCCCGGCGGCCCTCAACTACTTCACGCTCACCCCCTGCCGGTTGCTCGACACGCGGAACGCGAACGGTACCTATGGCGGACCGGCGCTCGCCGCGAACAGCACACGCTCCTTTCTGGCGACGGGACAATGCGGCGTCCCCGCCCAAGCCAAAGCGATCGCCGTCAATCTGACCGTGGTCTCTCCGACGAACCTCGGCGGCTTGAGCCTCGGCCCCTCCGGCACGCCGGTCTCGAGCGTCTCGGCGATCAACTTCGCGGCCAATCAGCTGCGCACCAACAACGCCGTGGTCACCCTGTCGGCCGGCGGCAGCTTCGACGTCTTCACCGCGCTCGTCTCCGGCTCCACCCATCTGGTGCTCGACGTGTTGGGGTACTTCGAGTAGGCGGCGCCTGCACAACAGCGGCGGGAGGGGGGGCAACGGAGGGGGGGTACCCCTCCCGCCCCGGGCAGAACCGCTTTCTTACCGCAGGGATGGTGGAACCGTTGCAAACCCCTGTTCCGCAAAGTGGCCGTCGAAGCGAAGGCTCGATCGATCTTCCTTCGCCGCATCACTTCGACCAGAACGAAGCTTGACGTCACCAGCTGTTCGTCCGACTCGATGAGCTTCCGCCAAACTACATCCGCCGTGGAGTGGTTCAGGTCGTCCGCGTCGAGCACGGCGAGCAGTGCGGAGGTGTCGAGGAAGACCGTCACTCCCCGAAAGCATCCGCCAGGTGGCGATCGTGTTGGGTCGAAAGATCGCCAAGGCCCGAGCGAAAACGACCGCTCAGGTTCAATGCCCGACGACGCTCTTCGCCGCGGCGAGCCAGATCATCGACGCTGGACAGCACCAGGTCGGCTACCGAAATGCCTTGGGATCCGGCGATCTGTTCCAGGGCAACCCTTTGCGCTTCGGTCAGCTCGATTTGTAGGACCATAGATCTACCTCGCATCGAAACTCTAGCATCCCTATCACGACCGCTCCAACCGTGTGGAGCGCACGGATGTCCGGACCGCCGCGCTGCCCCCCACGCTCCGGCGGTCGGTGACGGTCGAGGGCTTCGCCACGCCGTGGTCACCCTGTCGGCCGCTGGCAGCTTCGACGTCTTCACCGCCCTCCGCTCGGGCTCCCCCCATCTGGTGCTCGACGTGTTGGGGTACTTCCAGTAGGGAATCGAGAAGGGCGAATCGGGAATCCGGAACATATCGACTCGCCCTTCGTGCCTTCGCCGGAAGGCGCGGGGCGCCCCTCCCTGGCGCGGGCGGTCGTCGCGCTCGGCAGGCGCGTGGCCCCTTTCGTCTCCATTCTCCGCTTCTCCCATAGGAATTGCGGCGCTCAACCCGCGAGCATCCGGCCCGCTTCGGTCGGCGCCGTCCTACGGAAGAAGGAGATCTCTATGCGCAAATCACTGAAGAAGCTCAGCCTCAGCCGAGAGACGGTCCGGACCCTCGAAGGCGGCATCGAGGGCGCCGTCGGAGGATCGACGGTCCCCGGCTGTGTCACCACGGGCTGCGCGACTCGCGCTTTCCCGTGCAAGAGCGCGAACCTGTGCGCCACCGTCGTGTTCCCTTGCGTGACGGCCACGGGCTGTATTGGCTGATCCCCTGTTCGGGTTGAGCCTCAAGGTCGCCGGGCGCGGTGGAGCCGTGGCCCGGCGGGTCTTTGCATCCGATCGGAGCCCCTGGGTCGTCCCGAGATTCTTGTGTGCCCAACGTAGCTGGATGTGCAAAGTTCGGAGATGAACCCGAACCTGACGAGGTTTTTCTCGGCCCCGGTGAAGATTCTTGCTTGCCCATCGAAGATTCCGATCCGCCCGGCGTCGACCACCTCATCCCCGCCGGAGATTCTCGTGCGACTTCCTGCGGTTCTTGTGCGCCCGACGGAGATCGTCTCGTTCCCAGCGGAGCACTCCGCACGCCCTGAACAGAATCTTGCACAGAACCCGGGGGCCGCTTCAACAGCAAACGGCGCCTTCTGTAGCATCCGGTGGTGCAACGCCTGCCGATAGCGTCAGATCAAACCGGACAAGAAGAGCGTCGCCGGAGCCACCCGGATGCCTTCGGCGGAAACGTAGTCTTTGGTCCCTGTAGCGGAGATCTGCCAGGCGGCGCAACCCGGCGCGCGCGCGCGGAGGTAGCGCAAGCCGCGGTCGATCTCGGCATCCGCCCATTTGCACTCGACGAGCAAGATGGGGCGCCGCTCTTCGGTGACCACGAAGTCGACTTCGCGCCCATCGACATCGCGAAAGAAGCGCAGCTCCAACTCGCGACCCCGGGCGTCTTGCTCGAACTGCACCCACTTGAGCAAGTGGCTGGCGACCAGGTTCTCGAACCGTTGCGGCAGCTCGCGCACCAAGGTCCAGTCGAACTGGTAATGCTTCTGCTCCTTCTTGACCGCCCGAATCTTCGGCAGCCCGAGCGGCGACAGGCGGAAGATCGCAAACAACCGCTCCAGGATCGCGAGCCAATGGGTCGCCGTTTTGTGGCTGACCTCAAGATCTTCGCGCAGCGCATTGACCGACAGCGGCGAACCGACCAGCTCCGGCAAACGGAGCGCCATCTGCTCCAGGCGGCCGAGGTCCTGGACCCGTTCGAGCGCCCCGATCTCCTCGCGGATCAAGAGGTTCCGATACTCCCGCGACCAACGCTTCGCCTCGACCTCGGAGCCACCGAAGTAGGGCTCGGGGAACCCTCCGAGGGTGAGCAGCTCGCCGAGCTCCGCCGCCGTGGTCAAACCCAGCTCGGCCACCGACAGCGGATGGAGATGCAGCAGGTGGTAACGCCCCTGGAGCGAATCGCCCGAGTACCGGTAGAGGTCGAGCCGCGCACTCCCCGTGACGAGAATCCGCTGCCCCTCTCGCCGGCCGTCCCAGAGACCTTTCAGCAAATTGCGCCAGAGCCGGTATTTATGGATCTCGTCGAACGCCCAGAGCTCGCCTGGAGGCAGCTCGCGCTTCAAGATCCGCTCCCGCTGCTCCGGAATGTCCCAGTTCAAATACCCCGCCGCCGCCCCGGGAAGCGACCGCGCGAGCGTGGTCTTCCCGACCTGGCGCGGCCCCGCCACGAAGACCATCTTCCGCGCCAGATCGCGTTCCACCTGCTCGGCCAGATACCGATGTTCCAAGAGACTCACGGCAAAATGCTGCCAGTTTTTTCACCCAGGGTCAAAAAAAGTCGCGAGTGTTTTCGCCCACGGGTGAAAACAACGGCGGTCGTGGCGGCCCTACACCTACCGTAGGGGAAGAAACGCCCTATTCATCCCTCCGGCGCTCGGCGGATTCGGCCGAGCCGGGGCTCGACGTTCCCGAGACCGGCGCTCCACCTCGATCGGGTGAACGGGCCGGCACGACCAGCTGCAGCGCCTGCTCCGCCCGGCGGAGCGTGACGCTGTGGCCGCCCAAGAATTCGAGCGCGTCACTTTCGATGCCGTCGGCGAAGATCGCCCCCCCTTCGGCCATCTCGGAGTGGAGAACCAGCCGGTCGCCCGGGGCAAGCAGGCCGAAGTCGAGCGTGGCGCCGGTCGAGACCGAGGGGAAGGGTTCGCGGACCATCCAGGCGAGGCGCGGGTCGGTGGCTTTGGGCAGCTTCTTGTTGACCTTGCGCTGCTCGCAGATCGAGCGCGCCCAGCCGGTCGCGCCGGTGCCGGTGGCACAGAGGACCCCGGAAGAGGAATGGCGCTCGGTTTGGCGGCCGACCTCGATCCGGTAGCGCGCCGACTGGTGGGTGCGGTGCCCCACGAACACCTCGTTGAGCGCCAGCAGCCGCTGGCCGTCTTCCCGCTCGGCGAGCGCCATCGTGCGCGCCTCGACCGCGAAGCCGGTGCCTGGGCCGTCGGTTCCGGCCGAGGCCCAATCGAGCAGCTTCTTGGCCGCGCCGGGCGGATGGCGGCAGAGCACGCCGTCGAACCGCTCGGGGTCGGAGTTGATGCCGATCACCCGTTGGCCCGAGAGGTACTTGGCGACGTTGGCGACCAGGCCATCTTGACCGACCACCAGGATCAGATCGTCGGGCGCGAAGAGAAACCGGTCGAGATCGTCGCGATCGATGCGCAGCCGGCGCTGGTCGGCGGGGATCGCCCCTTCGACCGCTCCGTAGGCGGCGACAAAGCGGTCGTGCGCCTCTTGGTGATAGCCGATCTCCTGGCCGCGCGAACGGAGGTAGAAGCGTACCTGGTCGAGCGTGCCGCGCGATTCGCGCAACCCTTCGAGCGAGGTCTTGCGGGTCACCAGCACGACGCGCGGCCGGCTGCGGGCTGCCGTTTTGGCCACGGGCGGGCTAATCCCCGGACTTGCCCAGAGCGAAGCGCTGGACCAGATCGCCGAGCAGGTCGGGCGTGATGTTCAGGTGCTCGATCGACTCGATCTTTCCCGCAAACTCCTGGAGCGCGAAACCGAGCAGGACGGAGGGCGGCGCGCCCGACCAGATCTCGGCCCGCCGCGCCTCGGCGGCGAGCTCCGTGTCGAGCAGCAGGCGCTTCGCTTCGGTCTCGCCCACCGCGCGGGTCTTGGCGTCGCGCGCGGCCGCCTCGGCGGCGATCCCGTCGCGCTCGGCTTGGGACTCGATGGCGAGCCGCTGCGCCCCGGCGTCCTCGCGCACCGAGAGCAGTCGGTTCGACGCCTCTTGGCGGATCAGCTCTTCCTGGCGGCGCGCCAGCTCGACTTCGGTCGCCAGCTCGTTCTCTTTGATCGCGCGCTCTTTTTCAACCGCCATCGCGCGGCGCTGGAACGTCGCCTCGTCGGCCTTCTGCTGGATCGCCTCGCGGGTCGGCGTCTGCAGTGCCTTTTCGATCTCCGCATTCGGCACCACCTGATCGACCTGGACGCTGACCAGCGCGAGCCCCATCTCCGCGGCTTCGACGTTGCCGCGCAATGCCGGATCGAGCGCGGCACGGATCGAGGCGGCGCCCGCGCGCACCGCGTCGACCAGAGGCTGGCGCATCAACGTCTCGCGCACCGGCTCTTGCGCCCAACGCGACCAGAGGCCGGCGAGCCGTTCGAGCGGCTGTTCGAGCCAGGCGCCGTTGCCCAAGCCGATCGTGAAGTTGATCCGCCGGCCGGCCTTCTCGGCATCGACCACGCGATAGGCGAGGGTGATCTGCACCGCGATCTCTTGCAGGTCGGCCGAGCGCTCGCGCAGCATGAACGTGCTCGCGATGTCCTCGACCGGCACTTGCAGCACCGCGGCCGACAGCGGATGGAACCAGTATGCGATGCCCGGTCCGCTGCGCGCCAACTTGCCGCGCCGGAAATGCAGGATCGTCTGGTTCGGCTCCGCCCGCAGGTGGCGGAGAAAGAGAAAGCGGCTGATCTGGGCCATCGGTCGGTGCTCCCACGAGAGATTTAACGCCAAGAATAGCGTAGAGGTGAGATCTGCCCACCCCTCGAATGGCCTGCACGGATAAGATCGGGCACCGACCACCCCCTCTTCCGGACTGCGAGCCCCGATGAAAAACCCGATGCCCTACGCCGTTGCCTTCCTGTGTGCCGCAGGCCTCGCCGCCCCCCTCGCGCCGACGATCTCCGCCCAGGTCGAGCTGATCTCGCGCGCGGCGACGATTTCGGACACCGCGATCGGCGAGCTGCCGGGGGCTGGCTTCGCTTTGAGGTTCGGGGTCAGCGTAGACGGCCGGTTCGTCGCCTATTCGAGCGCTTCTTTGAGCCTCGCGGCCGGGCAGATCGACGGCAACGATGGCGCCGATGTCTTTCTTTGGGATCAGGCGCTCGGCGCGTCGACCTTGGTGAGCCATACGGCGGGCGGCGCGACGACGACTGCAGCAGGGGCATCGGGCAATCCTGAGATCTCCGACGACGGCCGGTATGTCGCGTTCCTCTCCTCCGCGAGCGATCTGATGGTCGGGGTCACCGACGCCAACGGCGGCAACGACGCCTATCTGTGGGATCGCATCTCCGGCACGACCGTCCTGGTAAGCCACGCCGCCGGCTCCGCCACCACGACCGGCAACGGAGGCGTTTTCGCCACCGCGCTCTCCGGCGACGGAGCTTGGGTCGCGTTCGCCAGCTCAGCCACCAACCTGGCCGCCGGCCAGACCGATACCAACGGCGAGGCGGACATCTTCCTCTGGAGCCGAGACACCGGAACCGTCACGCTCGTGAGCCACATCAGCGGCAACTCCGCCATGACCGGCGCCGGCCCGTCCTTCGGCCCGGCGATCAGCGCCGACGGCGGCAAGATCGCTCTCTTGAGTTTCGCCGCCGACCTGGTGGCGGGCCAGATCGACACCAACGGCGAGGCGGATGTCTTCCACTGGGACCGGGCGACCGACACGATGGCGCTGGTCAGCCACGCCGCGGGCTCGGCGGTTGCCGCGGGCAATGGCGGCGCTACCGGCCGGCTCGCGATCACCGACGATGCTGTCGCCTTTATCTCGACCGCGACCAACCTGGTTCTAGGGGCGAGCGACACCAACGGCGCGGCCGACGCGTTCTTCTGGCGGCGGCCGGGCGGAACGACGATTCTGGTGAGCCACACCGCCGGCTCGCAAACCCAGGCCGGTGACAGCGGCGTCACCGAGCTTGCGATGGCCGGCGACGGTGCGTTCCTCTGGGTGGCGTTCGCGGGGTTCGGGCGCAATCACATCGGGGGGGCGGGCGATCCGGATCCGACGACCAGCGACATCTTCCTCTTCTCCGAACAGAGCGGTCAAATCGCGCTCGCGAGCCACAAGAGCGGCAACTTCGCCGCGGGAGGGGCCAACGCCACGCGCCCGGCGATTTCACGCGACGGCCGGTGGGTGGCGTTTGCGAGTCCCGATCCCGGGCTCGCGGCGGGTCAGATCGACACCGGCGCCGGCCTCGACGTCTTCCTGTACGACCGACTTCCCGGGGAGGTGACCCTGGTCTCTCACGCCGACGGCGCGGCGAACCGCTCCGGCCTCCCCCAGTTCGGGGAACGGGCGCTCGCGATCTCCGGCGTCGCCACGAGGGTCGTCTATTCGAGCCCGGCGGTCGATCTCGTCGCGGGGGTCACCGACACGAACGGCGACTCCGATCTGTTCCATTGGGATCAGGTGACCAACCGCCTGATCACCCGCCGCGCGATCGACCGGCCCTCCGTGACGGGCGGCGGCATCAGCTTCGTGCTCGGCCGGCCGACCGCCGCACTCGACGCCGAAGGCCGCTACGTCGCGTTTACCGGCACCGCGATCGGGCAGGTGGCCGGACAGACTGGATTCGCCGGATTCGCCCAGGTCTACAGCCGCGACCGCTCGACCGCGACGACCGCGATCGCAAGCCACACGTCGGCGTCGCTGCTCGCGGGCGGCAACGACCTCTCGGACGCCGGGGTGGCGAGCGCGGATGGACGCTATGTCGCGTTCTGGAGCGCCGCGGCCGATCTGGTGGCGGCGCAACTCCCGGTCGGCACGGTCGGGCTCTATCTCGAAGATCGGCTCGACGGTTCGCTCCTGCGGGTCGCCACCGCGCCATCGGGCAAGGCGCTGTTCGACGACCCGTCGCCGCACGCGCTCTCGGCCGATGGGCGCTACCTCGCGTTCGTGAGCGCCGCCACCAACTTGGTCCCCGGCCAGGTGGATGGCAACGGCGGCACCGATGTCTTTCTGTTCGATCGAGTGGCCGGCACCACCGTGCTGGTGAGCCACGCGAGCGGCGCGCCGACGACCGCGGCGAACGCCCCATCCGGCTACGTATCGCTCGACGCGGCGGGGCGCTTCCTCGCGTTCGAGAGTCTCGGCTCAAACGTGTCGCCGGGGCAGTTCGACAACCAAGGGTTTCTCGATGTCTTCGTCTGGGATCGCACAACCGGCGTCGCCGACCTGGTGAGCCGCGCGTTCGACACCCCGAACGGCCCGGCGGTCGGCCCCTCGCACGCGCCGGAGATCAGCGCCAACGGGCGGTGGATCGCGTTCCGGAGCGAAGCGTTCGACCTCGTCCCCTCCCAAATCGAAGGCAACGTCGGCGAGGACGTCTTCCTGTTCGATCGCATCGCGACGACCAACCTCCTGGTCAGCCGCCAGGCGGGCACCACCGCGACCACCGGCAACGCCTCGTGCCACGAGGCGCGACCGAGCGGCGATGGGCGCTATATCGCTTTCGCCTGCCGGGCGAGCGACCTGGTGGCGGGTGCCACCGACACCAACGCCATCCCCGACCTGTTCGTTTTCGACCGGAACACCGGCACTTCCGCCCTCGCGAGCCATGCGAGCGGAAACCCGTTCTCGGCACTCGGCATCGACGCCGCGAGCCCCCCATCGATCAGCCGGAACGGCCGGTTCGTGGCCTACGCGAGCGACGCGGCGCTCAGCCCCGGCCAGACCGGCCCGGCCGGCACCAATATCTTCCTGTTCGATCGCGCGAGCGGTACCAATACGCTCGCCAGCCGCGCGGCGACCGCTCCCACCCAGGGGCAAAACGGCCTGTGCCTCAACCCGCAGGTGAGCGCAGACGGCGGGCTCGTGGTCTTCGCCTCGACCGGTGACGATCTGGTCGCCGACGATCGCAACCGAGCGCTCGACGTCTTCGCCTTCCGCAACACTGCAATCGGTCGCTACTTCACGCTCACCCCCTGCCGCCTGTACGACAGCCGAAGCGACGGCGCCGGTCCGCTCGCCTCCGGAGTCCCCCGCCTCCGCGCCGCCCATTCCCTATGCGGCGTGCCGACCACCGCGACCGCGATCGCCGCGAACGTCACCGTCACCGCACCCACCGCACTCGGCTTTCTCACCCTCTACTCCGGCGACGCGCCGCAACCAGGAGTCGCCACCCTCAACTTCGGAGCCGGCCAAACTCGCACCAACAACGCCCTCGTCCGCTTGGCCATCGACGGCTCAGGAACCTACGCCGCCTCGGCCTTCGTACTCGGCTCGGGGACGGTCGAGGTGATCGTGGATGTGGCGGGGTGGTTTGAATAGGGAGGGCGGAGGAGACGCCCCTTGCGGCTCAGTAGACCCGGCAGGTTCGTGGTGGCAACGCTCCCGGGTAGATCCGGAAACATGCTTGATGTTCGGAGAATCAGCCGCGTTTCAGAAGCCACCGCTGACGGATCGCCCAAAAGTACCAGCGCAGGTAGAGCGGCAGCCATTTACGCAGTTGAAAGCGGCTCTTCCCTGCCGGGCGGTCCCACCACTCGGCCGGGATCTCTTCCACCCGTTCGCCGGCAAAATGCGCCTTGGCGGTCAGCTCCAACGCGAGGCAGAAGCCGGCGGGGCTTTCGATCGGTGTGCGGTCGAGAAAATCCTTGCGGTAGGCCTTGAAACTGTTGGTCGGATCGCGGGTCGGCAGGCCGGCGAGGAAATGGAGGGAAACACCCGCCGCGCGGCTCAACTGCCCTTTGAGCCAAGGGCCGCCGTGCTGTGCGCCCCCTTTCGCGTAGCGGCTGGCGACCACCACGGCGGCTCCCGCGGTGGCGCGGCGAATCATCTCGTCGAGCTTTGCGTAGTCGTCCGAAAGGTCCGCCATCGAGACCACGACTATGGGCGAGCGCGCGGCGCGCATGCCCGCTTCGATCGCGTAGCGGACGCCGCGGCCGAGATCGTTTTTCACCAATCGCAGGCCGCGCGGCTTCTCCTCGTCCGCAAGCGCCGCGAGCGCGGGGAGCGTGTCGTCGCCGTCGAAATCGTAGGCGATCAAGATCTCGGCATCCGCGGGGAAGATCTCGAGCGCCCGTCGGCAGAACGCGGCGATGTTGGCCCCTTCGTTCCAGACCGGTACCACGATCGAGGCGCGCGGCGTCTGGCTCCAAGCGCCCCGGGCGCTCTCGGCGCCTAGATCCGGCCCCACTTCAACTCCTCAACTATCCAGGGGATCACCTGGTCGAGCACGCTGTCGAGCGCGGTTGACGCCTCGAAGCCGAGGATCTCTTTCGCCTTGGTGACGTCAGGCACGCGCAGCTGGACGTCGTAGGTGAACGGCGCGTCCGAGACATAGCGGAACGGCTTCTCGTCGCCATGGATCTTTCTCCAGACCGCTTCGGCCAATTCGAGCACGGTGGTCGATTGGCGGATCGAAAGATTGAAGTCCTGATTTTGAGCGGCCGGGTGGAGCATCGCGGTCGCGATCCCCTTCGCCAGGTCGCCGCCGTAGGTGTAGCAACGGACCTGATCGCCCGCGCCGAGGATGTGCAAGGGATCCTGCCCTTTCAACACCTTCTGGATCAGATCTGGCAGGACGTGGCTCATCGCGAGTTTGACGTTGCCGGACAGGACCTCCTCGTCCGAGAGCGCGCGCCGCTCGCCGGTGCCGACGCAGTTGAAGGGCCGGCAGATCGTGTAGGGCAAACCGTATTGAAGGTTCGCTCCGCGGGCGAAATATTCGCAGGCGAGCTTTTGGAAACCATAGGTGCTGGTCGGCGGCGGGCAGTTCGCGAGATGCGATTCAGGGGTCGGAAAGAGCGTGGCGTTCTCGAACACCATGCTGCTCGACAGAACGGTGATCTTCTGCAAGCTCCCGGTCCGATGAGCGCGGATCGCGGCGTCGAAGCTCGCCGCGGTGATCCGTTCGTTCTCCGCGATCAAGTCGTAAGCGAAGGTGTGGAAATAGGCGATGCCGCCGATCATCGCGGCGCCCGCAACGAAATGATCGCAGCCGACGAGCAGCCCCGCCACCAAATCGACATCCTTGGCGTCCCCTTCTACGAACGAATAGTTGGGGTGACCGCTGTAGCTCTTTTCGATCGGACCGTATTTCGAGAAGTTGTCGAGGCCGTTCACCTCGAACCCCTGCCCTAGCAGCTCTTCGATCAGGTAGCCGGCGATGAAGCCGGCGGCCCCGGTGACCAATACTTTCATCCGGCACTCCTTTTTGGGGTGAGGCTCAAACGTTACGCGGGCTCAGGCGGAGGCAGGCAGTTCCAGACGTCGATCACGATCTTTTCCTGCGGGATCGCGAGCGACCGATACATGCGATGCGGCGTGCCGACGAAAATCACCTGGGACTCGGCGAGCAGGCGCTCGATTGGCACGAGCCGGGCATCGACCACGTACGGATCGTGGCAGAGCACGGACCGCGCTTCCATCGCGAGCAGATGCTTGAGCTTGTAGGAAAGCGAATCGCGCGGATCGTCGCTCTCCGCCTTGAACGCCATGCCGAGGATGCCCACGGTCTTACCTGCCAGGTCGGTGTGCTGTCGCGCGAGCTTGACCAGATGGGCCGGGAGCCCCTCGTTGATCAGCATCGCGGCGTGGCCGAGGACGAACTGGTTGTTGCTGAACGCGGTGAGCTGAAGGGTGTCCTTGACCAGGCAGGGTCCGGCGGTGAGCCCCGGCCCGGGCATTCCGTTCATCCGCGGGTAGTTGTGGCGGCAGCCATGGAGAATGCGCTCGAAATCGACGTCATGATCCGACGCCAACATATAGAACTGATTGACCGCGGCAAACTGGAGGTAGCGCCACGAGTTGGTCATCAGCTTGCACAGCTCCGCTTCGAGCGGCGTCATCTCGACCAGCTCGGGGCAGAAGCGGCCGAACAGTCCTTTGACCGCTTCGAGGGTCTCCGCGTCGAACGCCGAGACCAGCTGTGGCAGGGTGCGGAACTCCTCGAGGCTCTTGCCCTGCGCCACCCGCTCGGGGCAGCAGGCGACGCGGACATCGAGTCCCAGGTCAGCGCGCAGGTGGCGCTCCAAGCGCTCGGTGGTGCCGGGGAAGACGGTGCTCCGGACGACCAGAATTTGGCCATGGCGGAGCTGATCGCGGCAGGAGTCGATCGCCCGCTGGAGCGCCGAGAAGCTCGGGTTCAAGTGTCCGTCGACCGGCGTTCCGATGATCAACACGAGAAAACGGCAGCGCTCAAAGGACGGCTCGGCGGTCACTTCGAGCCGACCGCTCGCGAGCACGCGGGGCAACAACTCGTCGGCCCCCTCCTCCTTGAACGGCATGCGACCCGAAGCGATCTGGGCGACCTTTTCCCGATCGGTATCGTAGATCACCGTCGCCAAGCCGCTCTCGGCGCAGGTCATGGCGAACGGCAAGCCGACATGACCGCCCCCTCCGATCACGCACACGTCGCGGTCGAACGCGGGACGAGCCGGTGGATCGGTCAGGGGTCGGTTGGGCGGCTCCATGCAGATTTCTTTCGGGGCCCGAACTCCTGTTCGCGGCCGCGCGAACGATATCCTATGTGAATGTGAATGGAGCTTCGCGAGGTCGAACCTTGCGCCCGGGAGGCAAGGCCCCGGTTAGCGCAAACGTTCCAAGAAGGACGACAGATTCTGCGGCGAATCGGCCAGCCGGCGCCAGCGCTCGCGCCCCTCTAGAAGCTCCGACGCGGTGTCGATCTCCGCCGGAGAGTCTGGTGGCGACTCGATTGGAATCCAAAGGCCGGCCAGGAACTTCTCGGTCTGCTCGGCGCGCTCAATCAGCCCCCGAGCGGGCGCGAGATCGTCGGTCGAATCCCACCAGATTCCGGCGCCGACGCAGAGCGGCAAGACGTTCTCGGCCCGGGCCTGCGTCTTGCCGTCGAACGCGAGCAGGTGGAGGGCGACTTCACCACCCGCGCAATTCAACTTGACGCTGCCGCCGCGCTCGCGCGCGATCGACTCCAAGCGCTCCCACCAACCCTCGACCGGCGGCGCCCAGGCGCCCAAACGGGCGATGAATCGATGCCAGGCGCCGGCCGAAGCGAGGAGCAGGATGTGGGTGCTCGCGATCTGCCTCGACCTGGGGTAGAGCCGATCGAGAGCGGCGACGCAGCGCGCCTGCTCGCGGCGCGCCTCGGCGGCGGCATCCGTCGAGGTCAGCAGCCCCATCTCCGCGAGGGTCGCAAGCAGCAGATCGACCGTGATCGGCGCCGCGAGCCCCCGCTCGTGGAGCGCCCGCCGGGTCGTGCTCACCACTGCGGCCAATGCGCCGAGCGCGCGCTCACCGCCGGGGCTGAGCAGCTCCGGCGGCAGCTCGATCGCGACACCTGCGTTGAGCTTCACCGATTCGTCCCACTCCGGCAGATGGCCGACCCGGCGCGCCATCTCGTCGGCGAGCCAGGCCGACGTCATCAACAGACTCGCCACCTCCATCGGTCGCGCCTCGGGAGGTACCCGCGGCAGCTCGTCGAAGAACCGGAACGTCCCTTCCGGGCTGGTGAGCGCCACGAGCGCCGCCTCTTCGCCGATCAGCGATACAGCGCCCCGCTCGCTCATCTCGACGTGGATCAGATGCCCCTGGCGAAGGAACAGGTCAATCGTCACCGCCGCCCGCTCGATCGAGATCCGACCGGATCGGCCGCCGCGCTCCAGAGCTTGAAGCAGGTCCCAAAGCGGATAGGCCGAGAGCGAACCCGACAGCTGGTGGCTCGGCGCGGGCGTTGGGGCCACAGCCGCCGGGGTGTCGCCGGGCCGATCGGCGACCATGTTGCGCACCCGCAGCAGCAGCTCTTCGGGCTCGAACGGCTTCGCCAGATAGTCGTTGGCGCCTTCCCTCAAACCGCGCACGCGATCCGAGCTCTCACCATGCGCCGACAGGATCATCACCGGCAGGTCGCGATGGCGGGGCGAAGCGCGCATCCGTCGGAGCAGCTCGAGCCCAGAGATCTCGGGCAGCGAGAGGTCGAGGATCACGCCGTCGAACGCGTGACGGTCGAGCAGCGCTTCGACCCGGCCCGGATGCGAAGCGGTCTCGACCTCGAAGCCCGCGCGACGGAGGGTCAGCTCGACCAGGAGCAGAATGTCCGGATGGTCATCGACCGCGAGAATGCGCCGCATCGGAGACGCACTCGGCGTTACTCCTTCGAGGCCGAACGAAGCGTTCGCAGAACCGGGAGCTCTTTCGGTGCTGTCCAGGCCCTCGTCGAATGGTCGATTCACCGCTTCCCGACTCCGTATCATCAATCCTCGCCGCATCCTCTAGAGGGCACCCGAGCCGGCCGAGATCGGCACTCACCAGACCCAAAGCTCAAGGCCAGAGGTACTTATCCTATCCGCTTTCGGGCGGAACCCTTCGCTTCGAGCGCTCGGCCCCGTCGCAGCTCGGCTTCGGCCTCCGACGATCGGCCCGAGCGCTTCAGCACATCGGCGAGCACATAGTGCCCGAGCGCGGCGAACGGGGAGTCGGAATCGAGCGCCAAGCCGCGCCGCGCCTCGGCGGCGGCGCCCGCCATGTCCCCCACTTGAAGTAGGGATTGGGCATGGTAGAAGCGGCCGACCGCGAATTTCGGGTCGGCGCCCACCGCGCGCCCAAACGCGGTTTCGGCCTCACGCGGCTCACCCCGGCGGGCGAGCAGGCGCCCGAGATTGAACCACGCCTTGTAGGCATCGGGGTAGTTGGCCACCTCCTCTCGGTAGGCCCGCTCGGCGGCAGCGACATCCCCTTCGGCTTCCAGCACCAACGCCTGGTTGTAGCGCGCGTGGCGCGCCTTGGCATCGATCGCGAGCGCCCGATCGAGGGCCGCTTTGGAGCCGACGAAATCCTGCTTGCGAAACGCCACCACCGCCCGACCGACCTCGGCGCGCGCGGTGGCCGGTTCGATTTCCAAGGTGCGTTTGAACCAGCGTTCCGCATCCTCGTCACGTCCGGCATCGGCGAGCACCTGGGCCAACCGGTAGGCGATCTGGCCGTTGTTCGGATCCTGGTCGAGGAATCTGCGATAGCCGAGCACCGCGTCGTCGATCCGGTCGGTCGCGACCAGGGTATCGGCGAGCCCGATCATCGCGTAGTCGTGATCCGCCCGCCGGGCGAGGGTCTGGCGAAAATCCGCCGCCGCGGCCGCCCATTGGCGTTGCTGAAACTTCGCGTTGCCACGCCCGAACCAGGCGTCGATCACCTCCGAATCGCGCGCGAGCACCTGATCGTAAGTCGCGATCGATTCGTTGAGCCGCCCCGTGGAGAGTTCCTCGCGCGCCCGGGTCATCAGGTTGTAGACCTCCAACCGATCCTTGGGGTCGGGCAGCTCGCGGAAGCTCTTGCCGGCGGCTACGTCGCCCATCGAGCCGACGTAGCCCAAAGCCGCGAGTTTGCGCAGCGTCTCCTCGTCCTCTTCGACCGGCGCGGCGCTCCTTGCGATCTTGGGGTTTGCCGCGCGCTCCCGCTCGATCGCCGCATCGATCTCGCGGTCGAGCGCGGCGAGCCGGCCGCGCAGCTCGGCCACCGTGCGCCGCTCGGTCGCCGCCACGTTTCGCAGCTCGCCTGGATCGGCCGCCAGATCGTAGAGCTCCGGGCGCGGCGCTTCGATGAAATGCCAGCGCTCGGTCCGGATCGCGCGCAGCTCGCTCCAGCCGTAGTGAAAGCGCGGGTAGAACGCCTCGCTGTAGCCCGCCTCCGGATTCTTCGCTGCCGCGGCGCTCCCGCCGGTAAGAAGCGGGACGAGGCTCCGCCCTTGGCCGCCCAGAGCGTCGTCCGCGCCGGTCAACCCGAGCAGCTCGAGCAGAGTGGGCGCCAGGTCGACGTTGCGTACCACCGACTCGACTCGCCGGCCGGCCAGCTCGGCGTACGGCCCGGCGAGCAGGAACGGCACGTGCGTGGTCGGCTCGTAGATGAAAAATCCATGGCCATGCTCACCATGTTCGCCCAGGCTCTCGCCGTGATCGGCGATCACCGCGACGATTGTCTTCTCTTGGAGCCCGCGAGCTTCGAGGCCCGCGACCAGCCGGCCGATCAGCTCGTCGGTCCAGGCGATTTCACCGTTGTAGGGCCGCCCTTTGTAGCGCGTGGCGAACGGCTCCGGCGGATCGTAGGGCGCATGCGGGTCGTAGAGATGGACCCACGCGAAGAACTTCTCGTCGGGTTTTCGCGCTTCGATCCACTGGAGAGCGTGGCCGACCGTGACGTCGCCGCGCCGCTGGATGTCGCCCATGCTCATGGTCTTGAATTTGGCCAGATCGAAGTCGTCGAAATAGGTCTCGAACCCCTGGGCGATCCCCCACCGATGATCGAGAACATAGGCCGAAACGAACCCGGCCGTGGACCAGCCGCGGGCCGCGAGCCGTTCGGCGAGCGTCGTCTTCTCCGCGTCGAGGCGAAACCCGCCGTTGTCGCGTACACCATGCGCCGCGGGCAGCTCGGCGGTCATCAACGAAGCGTGCGACGGCAGGGTGAGGGCAACCGGCACGATCGCGCGTTCGAACAGCACCCCGCGCGCGGCGAGCGCATCGAGGTTCGGGGTCGCCACATCCTTGGCGCCATAGCAGCCGAGCCGGTCGGAGCGCGTGGTGTCGAGCGTGACCAGCAGAACGTTCAAGTCGCCGGGCGCCAGGCCGCCCGGCAGGCCGCCGAGGAGCCCGCCTCCGCGGTGGAACAGCAGCCAACCGAGCGCGCCGGCCACCGCGAGCGCCGCACCTAGACCCCAAGCGAGGATCCGCCAGTTGGGGCGCAGCGAAGCGCGCGGTGCGCCCGGCGACGGCGGACCCTTCACCGGCACAGGCGATGCGGACGGAGTTTCGCGCGGACGGGAGCGGGCCATGGACTGTTATCGTACCAGCGCCGCCCCAGGCCGACCGGAGAACCCGAGGTCCAAAATGTCCGCAGCCAACCCAAAGATCGGCGCCGTGTTCGGCAGCCACGAAGAACAGACCTTGAACCAGCTGCGCGAGGTCGCCGTCCGCGCCGAGCGGGTGGCCCTGATGGCCGACGGCCACCTCGGCTATGTCATGCCGATCGGCGGCGTCGCGGCCTACAAGAACCAGGTCTCGGTGGTGGGGGTCGGTTTCGATATCGCGTGCGGCAACTGCGCGATCCGCACCGACCTGCTCGCCGCGCGGTTCGAACATCGCGACCTGGTCCGTTTCGCCGACGAGATCGCGGCCGAAATCTCGTTCGGCGTCGGGCGCAAGAACCGCTCCGATGACGCACCGATCGACCATTCCGTGTTCGAGGATGCGGCCTGGCAGGGGATTCCGGCGCACCATCGCGGCAATCTGCGGGAAAAAGCGCGCACCCAGCTCGGCACAGTCGGCAGCGGCAACCACTACGTGGACGTGCTCGTAGATGACGACGGCTTCCTCTGGGTCGGCGTCCACTTCGGGTCACGCGGCTTCGGCCATACCGTCGCCTCGGGTTTCCTCGCGATCGGGGCGGGCGAGCCGTGGGGCACCCGGGTGCCCGAGACCGAGGTGCTGTTCGATCTCTTTTCCCCTGCGGGAGACGCCTACTACCACCTGATGGAACTCGCCGGCCGCTACGCCTACGCCGGGCGTGAGTGGGTGGCGCGCAAAGTGGTGTCGATCCTCGGCGGGGAGGAGACCGACCTGGTGCACAACCACCACAATTTCGCCTGGCGGGAGCAGCACGGCGGCGAGGAGCGAATCGTCGTACGCAAAGGGGCGACCCCGGCGTTTCCCGGCCAGCGCGGCTTCGTCGGCGGCAGCATGGGGGACGACTCGGTGATCCTCGCCGGGAGCCGGAGCGACTCGCCTGCGGTGCGCGCGCTCCAGGAAGACTCGCTCTACTCGACCGTCCACGGCGCCGGACGCGTGATGTCGCGCACCCAGGCGGCGGGCAAGCGGAACCGCAAGACCGGCGAGGTGATCCGGCCCGGCCTGGTGACGCCGCGAATGATGGCTGAATGGCTCGACGCCAAGGGGGTCGTTCTGCGCGGCGGCGGGCTCGACGAATCGCCTCACGCCTACCGGCGTCTGCCCGACGTGCTCGCGGCGCAAGGGGAGACGATCGAGGTCCAAACGACCCTTCGGCCGTTGATCGTGGTGATGGCCGGCGCCGACGAATTCGACCCGTACAAGGATTGACCCGGGACCTGCAAGATCCCGATAGAAGCAGGTGGCGCTTTCCGCTACTCTGGCCAATCGTTTCGGAGAGTTCCATGCGCCTACTCTTCACCAGGACGCTACGTCTCGCGCTCGTCGCGATCGCAGTTTCAGCACCGCTGCCGGCGCAGGCCCTCGCCAGCCGCGCGGTCGAGAACCTCTCCGCCTACGCCCAGCTGCTCGGCGTAGTCCGCTTCTTCCACCCGAGCGACGAAGCCGCCACCGCCGACTGGAGCCGGTTTGCTGTGGCGGGTGTCGCCGCGATCGAACCCGCGCCCGATGCGGCAACGCTCGCCCGCTCGCTGGAAGCGTTGTTCCATCCGCTCGCGCCGACGTTGAGGGTCTATCCCACCGGCGCGCGGCCCGATCTGCCCTTTGCCCTACCTCCCTCTTTGGGCCGGAGGATCGTCGTCTGGCGCCATTTCGGCGGCAAGTTCGAGGGAACCTCGAAGGCGTTCCGCAGCCTGCGAATCGACAACCAGAGTCCGCCGTTTGGCACCTTGCTACAAGCGATCGCACCGGGAGACCTTCACGGACGACGCATCCGCTTGCGCGCCCGGGTGCGCACCGAAATCCAACCCCAAGGGCGATTCCAGCTCGGCCTGCGCATCGATCTCCCGGGTGGCCGCGCGGGATTTCTCGACAACATGGCCGATCGCCCGATCGCGGGAACCACCGGCTGGCGCACGGTCGAGATCGAAGGAGAGGTCGCTCCGGACGCCGAGCGGATCGTCGTCCTCGCCGTCTTGACCGGCTTGGGGAGAGTCTGGCTCGACGAAGTTTCGATCCAGCCGCGGACCGGCCGAACCACCCAGAGGCTCGCCAACGCCGGCTTCGACGAGGGCGAGCCCGGCACCGAGCCCGCCGGCTGGTACTTCCCTTACGAGTCGATTGGCGCGGGCTACCACCTCGACCTCCTACACGGCGCCCCCTGCTCGTTGGACGGCTGCGTGAAGCTGGCGAGCGACGCGGTCGCAGCGCCCCGCTTCGGCAGCCCCGACGAGCCGCTCGAGCTCGACCTTGGAGGTGGCGTCTCCGCCCGGGTGCCCATCGCACTCTGGGCCGACGCGGTGGGCACGCTCCCTCACGCCGCCGCGAACCCTCCACCCCCGTGGGCCGTGATCGATCCGACCCTCGATACCCGGGAGACCCGGCTCGCCGCCCTACTGCTCGGTTGGGGCAACCTCGCCCATTTCCACCCGACGCTCGATCTGTCAGGGACCGAATGGGTCGCGGCCCTACGGATGGCTCTGCCGGAAGCGCTTTCCGCCTCGGACCGCGAGGCGTTCCGCCGCGCGCTCCGGCGGCTGCTCGTGCCGCTCCGCGATCCGCTGGCCAACGACGTCGTCCAACGCGACGACCCGCCTCCGGCTTGGCTGCCGATCGAATGGGAGTGGATCGAGAATCGTCTGGTCATCGATGCGATCTACCGCGAGGTTGGAGACCTCCGCAGGGGAGACGTGGTGCTGGAGGTGAACAGCCGCCCTGCGGCCGAGGCCCTCGCCGATGCCGAGGCACTCGTCTCCGCGCCCACGCCGGAAGCTCGGCGCGCGCTGGCGCTCCAGCTCCTCGCGACGGGCGACCCCGGCAGCACGGTGAGCTTGCGCGTCGAGGATTCCACAACACCGGCGCGCAAGGTTTCGTTGACCCGCCCCGTAAGGGGAAGCGCCGCGGCTCCTCCGGTGCCCAATCCGATCACCGAGCCACGCCCCGGCATTCTCTACGTTGATCTCCGGCGGATGAAGGACGCGGATTTCGAGAAGTCCCTCCCCCGGCTCGCCGCGGCGAAGGGCATCGTCTTCGACTTGCGCGGCTGGAGCGAGGTCACGATCCTGCTCGTCTCCCACCTCACCGCCAAATCGCTCGACGCCCTCACCTGGGAGGTCCCGGTCTACCAGTTGCCCTACCGACAGGACCCCCGCTTCCTCCATACAGTCAACCGCGTCGAACCGCGAGCGCCGCGCCTCAAAGCCAACATCGCCTTCCTGGCCGACGCCCGCACGTTTCAGAATAGCGAACGCCTGCTGGAAACGATCGCCACCCACCGCCTCGGCGAAATCGTCGGGGCGCCGACCGCCGGCAACGTCGGCAACCCCAACTGGAGCGAGCTGCCCGGCGGCTGGACGATCGCCTGGACCGGCCGCCGCGCGCTGCGCCGCGACGGCACGCTGTTGAACGGCGTGGGGATTGTCCCGACGATCCCGGCGGAACGGACCTTGAAAGGGGCGCTCGCAGGGCGAGACGAGGTGATCGAGCGGGGGTTGGCGGTGGTTTCGCGGTGACCTGGGGACGCCTGGCGGGTCAAGCCCCCCTGAGATCATCGGGCGCATTTTCGACCAAACACCTCTGGATCTCGTCGACGACGCGATCGAGTTCCTTCTCTACCTCGCATTCCCAGACGCGCACAACCTTCCAGCCTTTCGCTTCCAGCATCTGATTGTTCCTCGCGTCTCTTGCGCGGTTTTTCTCGATCTTGGCGACCCAGAACGCCGCGTTCTCGGCGGGCTTCGTGTAGTGCCGGGGACAGCCGTGCCAGAAACAGCCGTCGACGAAGACAAGAAGCCGCTTTCCCAGAAACGCGAGATCCGGCTTCGCCTTCTCAACGCGCTTCCGAATTCGATACCTCAGGCCGGCCTTCCATAAGGCCCGGCGTAGCCGGATCTCGGGCGCCGTGTCCTGGTTCCGGACCGACCGCATGATTTCGCTACGCTTCTCTTTGGTGAACTGATCCACGGAAGGCCCGTCAGGTAGGGGTGAAAAACAGTGAACGGCCGACCCATCCAGTATACTGGCGGACTGCCCTGGTTAGAGGTTAGACTTACGCCGTGAACGGCACGTCCCAACCTACGGCAATCGACCTCTTTTCCGGCTGCGGTGGCCTGACCACCGGGCTGAAGCGTGCGGGCTTTCGCGTACTCGCCGCAGTGGAATGCGAGGCCGGGGCACTAGAAGCCTACCGCGCGAATCATTCGGAAGTCCTCCACGTCTACGATCAGGACATCCGGAAGGTGGCCGGGGCCAAGGTGCTCGAAGATCTCGGGCTCGAACGAGGGGGTCTCGATCTCCTCGCAGGATGCCCCCCCTGTCAGGGTTTCTCGCGGATGAGGACGCTGAACCGAAGGGAAGCTGTCGAAGATGAACGCAACGAACTGGTGCGCGAGTACCTCCGTCTCGTCGGTGAGCTTCTCCCCCGAGCCCTGATGTTCGAGAACGTCCCCGGCTTGGCCAACGATCCGAGGTTTTTGGACCTCTTGGCGGCGATCCGCGACCTCGGCTACAACGGGAAGCACGCGGTGCATAACGCAGCAGATTTCGGTGTTCCCCAACGTCGGCGCCGCCTGATCCTGCTGGCCGCCCGTGGCGCAAGGGTCGAGATGCCGCGCAAGATCCCCTCAGAGGATCGGCGAACCGTTCGATCCGTCATTGGAAAACTCCCCACCCCTGGAACAAGCGGCGACCCGGCACACGATGTGACCGAAACCCGTAGTCCGGGGATCGCCGACCTCATCCGGTTGGTCCCTCACGACGGAGGGAGTCGCGAAGACCTTGGCCCCGACCGCATACTGGGCTGCCATATTCGGTGTGACGGGTTCCACGATGTGTACGGCAGGATGCATTGGGACGAGGTCTCACCGACGATCACCGGCGGTTTCGTCAATCCCTCAAAAGGGCGTTTCCTTCATCCGGTACAGGATCGGTGTGTGACTCCGCGAGAAGCCGCGCTCCTCCAGACGTTCCCACCGGACTACCTGTTTCCCATGAAACGAGGGAAGTATCCGGTGGCAACTATGATCGGGAATGCGTTTCCTCCCGAACTTGCCCGCCGTCACGCCACGGCTATCGCGGAAGCCCTGGGTTCCGCACCGAATTGATTCACCGGCGTCACAAAATCGAGTCCTGTTCTTCCGGAGTATGGGCGCCCGACTGCAGGAAGTTCACTCCGATCCTCGATAGGTGATAACCGACTACGTGAGCGAGACGTTCCGCATAAGGCGTGCGGAGCTGGCTAACCACCTCGCAGTCCACGCTCTCAAGTACGACATTGCCGCTCAGAGGGTCCCGAATACATCGCTGCAAACGAACCTTCCCGTCGTTGACTCGCGCTCGGTCAAGCGCGAACATCTGCTCCAGTCGCGGATTCGGGTCGTCTGTGCTTGTGTTGAAGCAGGCCGCGACGATGGGTTGACTCGATGGCTGAATCGGATCCGCGAAGAAAATGTGCCGGCCACGTTCAGCTTTCTCCAACGAGTCCGTAATTCCCTTGCCCCGACGGACTTCCAGCCGAAGTGCCGTGAGTGGACGCATCGGGTCAAGCTCCGCCACCCACGGATTCACTGAAGCGACGGGCGTTCGGGGCACCATGTCA
Source organism: Holophagales bacterium (assembly GCA_031404815.1). Taxonomy (GTDB): domain Bacteria; phylum Acidobacteriota; class Thermoanaerobaculia; order Multivoradales; family UBA5704; genus DASYKS01. The sequence continues at coordinate 38,633 of JANNIH010000152.1, forward strand.
CACCCAGGGGTAACGCAGACCCAATAGGTCTCCGTGTCTCTGGCTTTAAAGACAGAGCCTACCCGCAGGTGGTGGCGGGTGAAAACCTCAGAGCACAGAAACGCGTTGAGGTGGAGCATCTGTGCTTGATCGTCGTCTCCTGAGAGCGAAGAATTTGGATTCGGTTCGGCTCGGCGAAGCAACTGTGCCGACATATCGTTGGTCGCGTTTCCGAATCGCCGAGCCAAGAGATGGGAAGCAACCTCTCGCGCTCTACGCGCCCTCTCCTCTACGTCTTCGCTCTCCCTCAAATATCGGAGTAGGCCGGCTTGAAGCGGTTCAGGTGGGAGATTCACATCGTCTCGAAAGGATCCGCTCTCGACGCTCCGGCGAGTGGAGGCGACCAGGCAAGCGAGCCATGATGGCGACCAGTCGGCAATGGCCGATTCCAGACCAGCCAGAACAGAACGCGCCTCGTCCCCCGGTTGCTCGTAAGTCTTAGAAATCAACACGACGAATAAATTGCCACACTGGAACCAGCGGTTGTCGGAACACCTGATCTTCTCGATCGTGAGCAGGCGCTCATCAGGTGACACGCCAAAGTTTCTGGAGATCCAACGCCCAAAAAGAACTTTGCCTGACGATCGATCGACAGGGAGGCGTGCCGCCTTGCAGGCGGCGGTATAGGTACCCATCCAGCGCGGTCGATCCTCAAGGAAGCTCAGGATATCGTCTATCGACCAGGGGACCGCCATCTCCTCTACTTCGGTATCAAGCTCAGCCGTAAATGCGTCGGCCGACACGCCATGGGCAGATGCAGCAACTGCGAGAAACGCCTGATCGGGCTTCGGGTCGGCCGTGTAGACGACCACCAGATTCGGCGCGTCTCCACAAGCCAGCCCACGGATTATTGACAGCGCCGGCCGGCTGTCTTGCCCCTGAAGGTGGAGGTCCAAGACCAGCAGATCACAAGCGGAGAGCCGCTGCTTACGTCCGGGAGAGGCCCAGTCGTGAGAGTTGTCGATGTCGCACAACCAACCCCGTTTCGTACACTCCAGCCAGAGCGCACGAGCTCGGTCTGCCTCCTTGAAGGTCGAATCAGACGTATCTGCAAACGTCGGGAATTGGTCGTCGATGAACAGGACCGACCGAATCGGTCGGACGTAGGCTTCAACAGGATCGCAAGGATCAAATTCTGTCACGGCGTCAGTCATCCTGGAGGCTCTGGAACTCAATGATGAAGTTGGCACCCGGCAAGATTCCTTCGTCAGGATCGGCGTAACGGATGTGGTGCCGCCCTTGCTCAAGGCTGATTCGAGAAAGGTAGAGACCAACACCGTGTCCCCCGGTGCGGCGGGTGAAGAAAATCTTGTGGAACAGTTCCGGGATGTCATCGGGATCAACTCCCGGCCCAGAGTCGGCCACATATACTTTTGAGCCAACTCGATCGAGCAGGATCTTCCGTTCCTGGCCAAAGGTTACCCAGTACAGGGCGTTGTTGACCAAGTTGACGAACACAGGGAAGATCCGGTGTGGGTAGTCGACTACTGTCATCGCCTGGAAGGCAGGAGCTACGACAAACTCGATGCGTCGGTCGGTGATCTGCCGCTCAAAGAACTCCCGAAGATATTTCTCGATGGACTCGCCTGAGATCGGCTCTCGAAGTCGAGGACCCGAAAGGCGGAGCGGCGCCAGAAACTCCAAGCGCTGGACAAGTGACCGGAATCCCGAGGATGCGAGTTTGTACGCCTCGGTTTCTCGAGCTGCGCCTGGTAGACGCCCAAGGTTCCTTGAAACCTGAGCCGCGTTCTCGCTGAGGTCATGGCCGATGATCTCGACGGTGATTCCGAGTTGGGCGAGGATTTGCCACTGTTCGACCTTGTCGAGCAGGTCGCTCCGTTCATCCATCGCCCAACCGAGAGCCTCGTCGAGATCGATTCCTTCGCCAAGAGCGGCCAGGGATCGAATGTAGCCCTCATAGTCTTTGACGAGGTCGCCGAAAACCCGTTCCCGAAGCGCCTCCATCTCGGAAAGAGCCACCCCAAGCGCCAGCCGCCCCTCGGAGGCGTCGTGAGCCAATGGAGAAGCCAGCGCATAGTATCGTGCGTTGTCTGTTGCGACTTTCTCCGACCAGCGCGTCGCTTCAGCCGAGAGAAGGCTACGGATCGATCGTGACCAGCGGGTGGTGGCATCGGTGATGAATTTCTGGTGCCGTCCGAGAGCGCTCCGAACGGCATCCGCCGGCGACTCTCGACGGCTCGATTCGGCCAAAGCGGTCCAGCGGGCGCTCGCCCGCTCGAGAGTCGCCGTGAGTTCTACGTAGCCGTCGCGGTAGGTTCGGTAGCGCTCTTCGACCGCGGGAGTCAGCTTTCGCGGTCGCGGGGGCAAGGCGAGTGCTGCGCGCTCTACCCGGAGTGCATCGAGACGTTGGGCTGAGACTTCCAGGGCCTGTGGCTCTGCCGACTCTTCGAGCGTCTTTAGGACTTCGCGAGCCTCGGTGAGACTTCGTTGGAGACCCTCGCCGTTTTCCTTCAACGAGGCGCGTAAAGCCGTGGTTCGCCGCCCCCGGGCTTTCTTCTCAGCCTCCTGTGCCCGCGAGTACCGCGCCTGCGTTTCGGCGATCTCAGCCGGTCTGACCTCGGAGTCCGTGCCGAAGTATCGCCGCGCGAGAGTTTGAAGGAGTTCGACAACGAGAAGCTGGAACTCCCTTGCACTCTGGTTGTCGATCAGGCCTTCTCGGCCCGCTTTGTCACGAAGCTGAGGGTTCGCCTGCCGCGTGATCGCCACCCTGCCGAAGGTGCGCCGATGTGCCCAGAATTCACGGCCGGCATGGAAGCTTCTTCTCTGCTCCATTCCGAAAAAGTCCGCTTCAGGACGCCCATAGGGCTGGACGCGAAGACCGTCGCGATACACGGCGAGGCCACCGAAACGCTCGGCCTGCTCCTTCAGGTGACCGATCACGTCCGCCGGAAACGTACTGTTCTTCGCCTCCAGCTCGAACGTGCCGAAGCTGATATCAAACCCGCCGACAAAGCCACGACTTTGAGGCGGCGGCCTTGACGGTACCACCGTGATTTCGCCCAGTTCCTTGCCCCACGCACGAACGTTGCCGGTAAAAACACCCCCTTCGTCGAAACGCCCCTCCACAACGTGTTCAAGGTCCCGAAGGTTGTGAATGTCGAACACCTCTCCTGAGGAAACTATTGCGTTCCGGCGAGATCCGAGGTGAGCGACCACCTCATACCTGAAGGAAGATTCGGACTGTGAGAAAGGATCATAGAAGCTGGTGAGGGTGAACCGCAGTTTGTCCCGAACCCCCGAGACCTCTGGATCATCGGTCGGCAAGCCGGGCTCAACCCAGACGCCGAGTTCGCGTACTACGTCAAAAACGAACAGCGCGGTTCCCCGATCTCTAGTCCCGGTCCAGGCCGGCCAGACGGAAACGTGTCGTTCGTCTAGAGTGCCGTCGAGCGCGAGGTTCGCGATGCGCTCCCGCGAGCAGTCCTCACCACGGGCTTTCTCCTCCTGAGAGAAGCGATCCCATGCCTGCTCCAAGCGAACCCGCCGTTCCGGGTCATCCGAACTCCCCCAGATATTGTCGATGAGCCCATCGAAGAGCCGGCTGACAACTTGAGCCAGCTCACCTGTTTCGGTGAATTCCTCGACCGGGACCTGCACGTCATCGAGAGCAAGATACGGGTTCTGAAACAGGCGCCAGTCGATGAGCGCCGCCACGAAGGGGCCGCCGCTCCGCTTGGTCAGAACCAGGACGGTCGGACCAAGGTAGGCGACCGAGAGCCGGCCGATACCCTTCTGACCTTGCCTCGGCCGCAAGGGAAGACCGTCGCGATCCGCCTCCGACACCTCGTCGTCGCCGGCCTTGGCTTCCGTCCCGAGCATGAGCCAGCGCTCGATAAACTCGTCCGCCGACATACCGTGCCCGTCGTCGACGACGGCGGCGACCGGAATCTCGCCGTCGAAGATGTGCAACCCGACCGTCCGGGCGTAGGCATCGTAGGCGTTCTTCCACAGCTCGCTCACCGCCGTCGGGCAGTCTGCGATCTGCTCTCGACCGAGATGATCTACGGTTCTTGCGCGGGCTCGGAAAGGGACTCGGGCCAATGGATCTACCTTTGAAGAGGATATCGCTGTTCGAGCAAGATGATACCTCTATGACGCCTCACCGCGCCGAATGAAAAAAGGGGCGAGGAGCCGGCGGGCACCACGCCCCATTACCCTACTGTGAAGGTACCTTACCGACCGGAGCCTGTGGGGCGACGCGCCGCACAATTCGGAAGACATCTCCGGACCGACCGAAGAGATCTTCCGACCGACCGAAGAGACTCACCCGTCCGTCCGGAGATCTTCACGGCCGGACGGGAGGGTTCACCGGAGTTGTCGTAAGCCCCAGCGGTCTCCGGAAGACCCCTACCGGAGATCCGAAGCGCGTTCCGCACCACCCGAAGGGAGTTCCTGGCCTTCCGGAGAGGCTCACGGTCGTTCCGGAGTCCGCTCCGGAGGGCCGGAAGAGAATTCCCGGACACCCGGGACCCTTCCGGACGGTCCGGAGATCTCTTCGGTCGGCCCGGAGTCGCTTTCGGACCGTCCGAAGAGCTCTTCGGAGGGGGCGGAGACGGCTCCGGCAGGTCCGTCGAACGGCCGAAACTTTCGGGGAGGTCTCTCGCCCCTTCGGGCGCTCCGATCAAGACTTCGATAGCCGCGTACCTACCGTTTCGTTTAGGCTGAACCGGACCTCCCGGAGACTCCCCATGCGCCAGTCTTTTGTTCGACTCGTACTGTTTGCTCTCGCCTCGGCTGTCCTGTCGGCCCCGCTCGCGGCGCAGGTTCCCGTGCAGGTCGCGGATCTGAACACGACGCGCTACGACAGCGGCGACAACTTCCTCTTCGCGAGCGAGTTCGTCGAGCTGGCCGGCGCAGTCTATTTCACCGGGTCGGACATCCTGCACGGCCTGGAGATCTGGCAGACCGACGGCACGGAGGCGGGCACGGTTCGCCTAACCGATCTCTGCCCCGGCTCGTGCGACTCGATGCCACGCAACCTGACCGTCGTGGGCGCCTCGATCTACTTTTCGGCGGACGATGGCGTGCACGGTTTCGAGCCTTGGATCACCGACGGCACGGCAGTGGGGACTCGGATGATCAAGGATGCCGTGCCCGGGCTCCGCGGCAGCTTTCCGGAATTCTTTCGCGCCGTTGGCGGGCGGGTGCTTTATTCCGGGCGCGATCTGGAAACGGGCACGGAGCTTTGGGTGACCGACGGCACGGCCGGCGGCACGGGTCGGCTGGTCGACATCGAGCCCGGTCCCGCGGACTCTTCGGCGACGCCCTGGCAGGCGATCGGCTCGGTTCTATTCTTCGCCGCGTTTGACAGCGTCCACGGCCCGGAGCTCTGGGCGACCGATGGCACGGTGGCGGGGACGCAGCTGGTGCTCGACATCAACCCGGGAGCCGACGGGTCCTTGAGCGGTTCGGTACCCGTGCCCGGTCCGGCGTTATTCGGCGTGCTTGGATCCCGTCTCTTTTTCGCCGCGAACGACGGCACGGCCGGGTCCGAGCTTTGGGCGAGCGACGGCACCGCGGCGGGGACCACGCGGGTAGCGGAAATCAACGCCGGTGCGGACGGATCGGGGCCGCGCGATTTTGCGCGCCTGGGTACGAAACTCTTCTTTCGCGCCCACGACGTCGCACACGGTGGCGAGCTCTGGTCCACCGACGGCACGGAGGCGGGAACGGCGCTCGTCAACGACATTTTTCCCGGCCCGGATTTCGGGACCCCGTTCGAGCTGGTCCCGTTCGGCGGGGCTGTCTATTTCCACGCCGACGACGGGGCGCATGGCCGTGAGCTGTGGAAAAGCGACGGCACCGAAACCGGGACGACGATGGTCGCAGACATCCGTCCAGGCGGTTCGGCGTTCGATCTCTTCTCGAGTCCGCACGGCCTCACGCCGGTCGGCTCCCGGCTGCTCTTCTTCGCCGATGACGGGATCGCCGGCAACGAGCTGTGGGCCACCGACGGAACTCCGGCGGGAACGGCGCGGGTGGCCGACCTGAACCCAGGGGCCGCTCCCGCGGACGGCGGTAGCTTCATCGGCGGACGGGAGGTCCGCGTCGTTTCCGGCGGGCGCTGGTACTTCCGGGTCTACGACGGACCGTTCAGCGAGGGAAAGCAGCTCTACTCCTCCGATGGAACCGCCGCCGGGACCGCGCGGATCAAGCGCCTGGTCGAGCAACGCTCCGGCGTCACGCTCCCCTATTTCGGCCGTGCTCTCGAGAGGGGGCCCGCCGCCGCCGCGGGCAACCGGTTGATCTTTTCGGGCGACGACGGTGTCGCGGGCGGCGAGCCGGCGACGAGCGACGGCACACCGAAAGGGACCACCCTGCTCGCCGACGTGAACCCGGGCCTCGACGCTTCAACTCCCAGCGAGATGACCACCCTCGGCGCGCGCGTTCTCTTCCATACCCAGGGCGGAGCGAACCACGATCTCACGCTCTGGGCAACCGACGGCACTCCGACCGGCACGGTGCCCCTTTTCCTGGGCCTCTCACAACCGAGTTACATCACGCCCTTCTTCGACAAGGCGTACTTCGTGGCCACCGAAGCCGCACATGGTGCCGAGTTGTGGCGCACCGACGGCACCCCGGGAGGCACCGGCCTCGCGTTCGATCTCGTCCCCGGCACCGGCGGCTCGAACCCGGCGAACTTCACACCGCTCGGCGGCAAACTGTACTTCACCGTGAGCAACGAGCTGTGGACCACCGACGGTGCGACCGCGAACCGGGTGGCCGACCTCGGTCCGGGGTCCGCGAGCGGGCCTCCCACTCAGCTCACCCCGTCGCCCAACTACCCGCCCAATCCCGCGATCTTCTTTGCCGCCGACGACGGTACTCACGGGCGCGAGCTGTGGATCTCGGACGGCTCCGCCGCCGGCACCCATCTGGTGCGAGACCTCGCTGTCGGGCCGGCGTCTTCGATCGAGGCTTCGCCCACCGAGTCCTTCAACTCGGAGAGCGGTGCCACCATGGCCACGTTCCCGACCGGCATCGCCGTCTTCGCCGCCTCGGACGTCCCCGGCGACGAAGAGCTCTGGGCGAGCGGCGGAGGTTCGTTTCCCAGCAGCACGTTCCGACTGGCCGACGTCCATCCGGGACCGACCGGTTCCCAGCCGCGCCAGCTGACGCGGGTCGCGCAACGGATCGTCTTCGCGGCCGACGACGGCGCCCATGGCCGCGAGCTCTGGGTGGCGACCCAGGACAATTTAACCGCGATGCTGCTCGCCGACATCTCCCCCGGCCCAGCCTCGTCCGTGCCGCAGCATCTGACCGGCTTCGGCGGGATCATTCTGTTCTCGGCCGACGACGGCGTGAATGGCCGTGAGCCCTGGGTGACCGACGGCACGCCCCAGGGGACGCGCCGGCTCGCGGATATCGCTTCCGGACCGCTCCCTTCGAGCCCGTATCTGTTCACCACGGTCGGCGGCGACCTCTTTTTCGCCGCGAGCGACGCGCTCTCGGGCTTCGAGCTCTGGCGCGTGCCGCGCTCCGCCCTCGGCGCACAGATCAGCGCCCTCAAGCGGGTCTCCGGCCAGTTCGTGGTCGGCGGTCTGGTCACCTACACGATCGTCCTCACCAACAGCGGCCCGGCGGCGCAGCTGCGCAATTCCGGCGTCCAGCTCGAAGATCCGATTCCACCGAGACTGGCGCTCCAAAACGTCTCGGCGACCTCCGGCACCATCACCCATGCGGTTCCAGGCCCTCAGATCAACTGGTCGGGCGAGATTCCGGCGGGCGGGCAGGTGACGATCACGATCACCTGCCGGGTGTTGCCGGGCACCGCACCCGAAACGTTGATCGCGAATCAGGCGATCGTCCACTTCGATTCCGACGCCGACCTGATCGACGACACCAACCGGCCGACCGACGATCCCGACCAACCGGGTGAACACGACGCCACCGGCTTCCGCGTCGGCCTCGGGTACTACACCGTCCCGCCCTGCCGGGCGTTCGACTCTCGGAACGGCTCGCCGCTTTTGAATGGCTTTACCCAAACGGTGCCCCTCGCGGGCGTCTGCGGCCTTCCGGCGACCGCCAAGGCGGTGGCGTTCAACCTCACCGCCGTCCAGCCGAACATGCTCGGGTTCCTCCGCGCCTACCCTTCAGGTTCCTCGCCGGGAACCGTCAGCCAGATCAACTTCGGTCCCGGGCAGACCCGGTCGAACAACGGCATCGTCGGGATCGGCGCCGACGGCAATGTGGTCGTCTCGGCCGCGCTGTCGTTCGGCGGCGCCGTGCATTTCGTCCTCGACGTGGTGGGGTATTTCGAGTAAGGCGAGGCGAGAGCGCCGGCCTTGCGGCCGGCGCCTACGCTTCCGGGGGGGAACCGGCGAGCGTCAGTTGCAGGTGCCGCCGGCGCAGTCGAAGCAGGGGCTATCGCAGTCGCCGCCGCCGGTGCAGAGCGAGATGTTCGGGCCGTGGCAGCTGGCGGCCGAGATATCCGACATGTCGTAGCGGGTCTGGATGTCGCCGCAGGCGATCACCAGGTCGTTCGTGCCGTTGTTGTTGTCGACCCACATCCGGTTGGCGAGATACGTCCCACCGCTCGGCGGCGTGCCGTCCAGCCAACTCCCGTAGGTGACGAGGTCCTTTGCGGTCGCCGGAATGATCGAGGTCCCCTGGAAGTAGTGGAGCATGTGGCCTACCTGCACGTCGACCGTAGTGGTCGTCGCATTGCGCTTCCGGTTGAACTCGACCGGGCCGTTGCCCGAACAGTTGGCCACGCCGAAATGGGCGCGGTGGCCATTGTGGTTGAGGTCCGGCGTGCCTTGGGCCGTGGTCCGCAGGCGGACCGTGGTGGCCTGTCCCCGCACGATGTCGCAAGACTGGAGAGCGGGCGTGCAGCTCCCCTTGTCGAGGGCACCCAACTGAAAATCGCAGCCGCTCGTGCAGTAGGTGTCGGTCGGAAACACCGTATCGATCACCGCGAGTCCCGACTGGCCGCAGGCGGAATCGCCGAACACCGATCCGGCCCAAGCGCGAAACGATGCCGAGCAGGAGCCCGCCTGCGCTTCAAGAACCGGCAGGTCGGACGAGAAGCCTGCCAAGGCCACCGCGTTTTCCTGCCGTAGCCTCTGGCGAGCCGCCGGTTCGTCGGCGAATTTCATGTGACGCGCGAGGGCCGCCGGCAGCGCCCGGCGCGGCGAAGCAACCGCCAAAAACAGCTCCGCCGGATCGTGTTTCTTGATGAACGCCGTGGCGGCCAAAGGCTGATTCGGATAGGTCGCAGCAACCGCGATCTGGATTTCGCCGTCGGCGGTCTCCAGCCAAGCGATGTAGTCGCCCGGCGCTTTGGAGATGCGGGCGATCTCCCGCACAGCGGACGCACCGGCCGGGGCGGCGGACGCGAGGGTGGACGAAGAGAGGCCGGCCAGCAGAGCCAAGCCGAGCGCGAGAGAGGAAACGTTCTTGTACATGGTCGATCTCCGAAGAGGCAGGAGGGCGTTGAGTCGCCGTCGGAGGTTGAGAACGAAGCTCGGGAGGCGATTCCCTCACTTCGAGATTGGCGGGGCGTCCCATTGGGCGGAGGGCGCAATCCAAGAGAAGCGCGAGAGAAGTGTTCTGGGCTAGGTTGGCGATCAGGAACCAACGTTGTCCAGACAAGGAGGCTTGCGTGAAAAACAGAGGACAGTTCTCGGCGGCGCTCGCGGTGGTATTTTTGGCGGTGGTATTTCTGACAGCCATTCCTTCGCAGGCAGCCGATCCCGTGATCAAGCGCGGCATCGACACTTTCACCACCACCGCCAACGGCAAGACCTTCTACGATTTCGCCAAGCATCCGATCCCGGCCGGCTTCTTCTGCCCGAGTTCGGCGGCCTTCACCGGCCGTGTTGCCTTCCGCGGCCTGCCCCTTGGGGTCCGCGGCCAGCTCCACGGCGCCGACACGGTGATCGAACGTCTGGATGACGCTGCCTTCGCCGCTGATCACACCGCCGTCACGCGCCTCCAAGTTCGCGCGCTGTCGATGGTCAGCCTCAAGCCGATTCAAACCTCCTGCGGCGCGTTCCACCTCTATATCTCGCTCGCGGGCCCACAGCGGGTGACGAAGATGACCCTCTCCCGTACCGAAGCGGGCGGCGGCACCTTTTCCGCCCCCCTCGCGATCGATGCCCGCCTGACCTTCATCCCGGTCAAGCCGACCAAGAATGCGCCCAAGCTGGTGCTGACCGGGAGCTTCAGCTTCCCCGCGGTGCCCAAGCCGTGGAGCCTCTCGGCCGGCGCGACCACGAAGAAGGTCACGACGGCGGTCGTCGACACCAACGGCGATCTCGTCCCCGACACCCGCTTCTCGGGAAGCTCGAATTTCTTCCCCGGCTGGCTCCCGAACGGATTGGTCACCAACCGGTACGGGTGCACCCTCTGTGAGCCGGAGTCCTGCCACGAAATCAGCGGCGGCGAGACGCACTGCACGGGTCCGGTCTACGCCTGCAACAACTATAATTGCCCTTGAAGACGCCTTTTTGAAGGCGGCATCGAGCTGAACGAGCCCCGGCCAGGGGGAAGAGACTCTTCTCCTCCGGGGCTCTCCCTTTGCGCAACGGTCCGATTCCCCCCCCACCCTCCCGGGCGAGTAGAATGCCCATCGTGACTCCCCCGAACGTTTCCGCGGCGGCGCCGTCGGCTCTCCCGACCGAGATCGAATTGGAGATCGGACCTGACTTCGAACCGGTGACCGTAGAGGTCGAAACGGTCGAGACGGTCCGGGTCGAAGAGGTGCCGCCTCCGGCCTGGCCGCCGGTTCCTCCCTACGATTCGACGTTGCCGCGCGTCGCTCCGGCCGGTTGGGAGCTGATGCCGGACGAGCCGCCTGAAGGGGTGGTGCGGCGGTTCTTTACCACGCACAAGCATTTCCTCGGGTTGTTGAACGGCGGGCTGGTCGCCCATGCGCGCCATGGCGCGCAGTTCGGGCGGGGGCAGGGGTTCGCGTTTCTGTTTCGGCTGGAGAAGCTGACCGCCTGGATCGTCCGGCCGTTCTTGAACAAACAGCTGCGCGATCTGCCGTTTCCCGTGCAGCTGCGGCGCCGCTTGGAGATCTTGGGACCCACCTACATCAAGCTCGGCCAGGTGCTCGCGCTGCGCCAGGACATTCTCCCCGAGTCGATCACCGAGGAGCTTAAAAACCTGCTCGACCGGCTGCCGGTGGTCACGTTCGACCGCTATTGCGATCTGATCCAGGGCGACCTCGGCCGCCCGATCGGCGAGCTGTTCTCCTGGATCGACCCCAAGCCGCTCGGCTCGGCGTCGATCGCCCAGACCCATCGGGCGACGACGCTCGAAGGCGACTCGGTCATCTTGAAGGTGGTCAAACCCGGTATTCGCGGCACACTCACGCGCGACGCCTGGCTGCTCAAAGGGCTCGGCGTGATCCTCCAGAAGATCCTCCCCCGCTATCAGCCGAAACGGGTGATCGCCGAGTTCGTCGAATACACCCGCCGCGAGGTGGACCTCCGCCGCGAGGCGGACAACGCGGAGACGTTCGCCGCCAACTTCGCCGATTTACCCGGGGTCGCGTTCCCGAAGATCTACCGCTCCCACAGCGGCTCGCGCGTGCTGTGCATGGAGTTCTTCTCCGGCTTCAAGCCGAGCGACCGGCAAGCGTTGGAGCTGTCCGAAGGGGACCGCGACCGGCTGATCGACTACGGCGCCGCGGCGATCATCCGGATGATCTACAAAGACGGCTTCTTCCACGCCGACCTCCATCCGGGCAACCTGTTGATCCTGCCCGACCCGAAGGGCTCGCGCCTCGGCTTCATCGATCTCGGCATGGTCGGCCGATTCGATTCCGAGCTGAGGAAGACCCTGCTCAACTATTTCTACTCGCTGGTGATGGGCGATGCCGAGGGGGCCGCGCGCTATCTGGTGAACGTGGCACAGGAAGGCCCGGGCGCCGACCCGGGCGGCTTCCGCCGCGAGCTGACCGAAATTCTCGCGCGCTGGGGGCGGAGCAAAAACTTCAAGGACTTTTCGCTCGCCCAGCTGATCTTGCGCTCGGTCAACATGGGCGCCCAGCACGGGCTGTTCTTCCCCGTCGAGATGGTGCTGATGGTCAAAGCGCTGGTGACCTTCGAAGGGGTGGGGCAGATCTTGAAGCCGGGGCTCGACGTCGCCGCGGTCTCGCAAGCCCACGCCAACAAGATCTTCATGGATCAGTTCAGCCCGATCACCCTCGGCCGCCAGTTCCTACGCGGTGTGCCCGAGCTGCTCGAAGCGCTGGGCAAAGCCCCCGGCCTGGTGATGGAAGGGGCGAAGATGATCGAGCAGATGGCCCGCCGGGCACCGGAAAATCCGTTCGCCGGCCTGCGCGGCACCATCTTCGGTGGGTTCTGCATGGTGGCGGGCGCCGTGCTCGCGAGCACCGGCACCCCCTGGTACGCCTGGTCGATCCTGTTCGTCGTCGGCCTGATCGCCGGGCTCTCGCGCAAGCGGTAGACCGGATTCAAGCCCTACGGCCGCGGAACGCCGTCGGGATCGATCGTGACTCCCCGCTCCGCGGCGGCGAGCACTCGGTGGATGACCATTGCCCTACGTTCCTTCTTCCCAGCTGTTGATGTACTTTTCCTGCTCGGGCGTCAGCACTTCGAGCGTCGCCCCCATCGATTCGAGCTTCAAGCGGGCGACTTCGCGATCGAGCTCTTCGGGGACGCGGTGGACGACGTTGCTCATCCGCTCCGGCGACTTGGCGAGGATCTCGGCGGCGAGCGCCTGGTTCGCGAAGCTCATGTCCATCACCGAGGCCGGATGCCCTTCGGCCGCGGCGAGGTTGATCAGGCGCCCTTCGCCGAGGACGTTGATCCGCCGGCCGTCGAGCAGTTTGAACTCCTGAACGAACGGCCGCACCTCGCGGTCCTCGCGGGCGAGTTCGCGCAGGCCGGGCAGATCGAGCTCGACATCGAAGTGACCGCTGTTGCAGACGATCGCGCCGTCCTTCATCGAGTTGAAGTGCTTCTTGCGGATCACGTGCTTGTTGCCGGTGACCGTGACGAAGATATCGCCGATCGGCGCCGCCTCGCTCATCGAGTGGACGCGGTGGCCGTCCATCAGCGCCTCGATCGCGCGCACCGGGTTGATCTCGACCACGATCACGTTGGCGCCTAAACCTTTGGCCCGCGACGACACACCCTTGCCGCACCAGCCGTAGCCTACGACGACCAGGTTCTTGCCCGCGAGGAGCAAGTTGGTCGCGCGAATGATGCCGTCGATCGTGCTCTGGCCGGTGCCGTACCGGTTGTCGAACAGGTGCTTGGTCTCCGATTCGTTGACCGCGATCACCGGCATCTTGAGCGCGCCGTCTCTAGCCATCGCGCGCAGGCGGTTGACGCCGGTGGTCGTCTCTTCGGTGCTTCCTTTCAGCTCCGCGATCAACTCCGGCCGATCCTTGTGGAGCATCGAGACCAGGTCCGCGCCGTCGTCCATGGTGATGTGAGGATGGACGTCGAGTGCCGATTTCAAGTGGTCGTAGTAGGTATCGTTGTCCTCACCCCGGCGGGCGTAGACCGAGATGCCGTAGTCATCGACCAGGCTCGCGGCCACATCGTCCTGGGTGGAGAGCGGGTTGCTCGCGACCAGCGTGACCTCGGCGCCGCCGGACTGAAGCGTGCGCATCAGGTTGGCGGTTTCACAGGTCACGTGCAGGCAGGCGGAGATGCGCAAGCCAGAGAGCGGCTTTTCCTGCGCGAAGCGCTTGCGGATCGTGGCCAGCACCGGCATGTGCTGGTCGGCCCACTCGATGCGCAGCTTGCCGGCGGCGGCCAAGCGCGGGTTGGTGATGTCGGAAGGAACGGTGGACGTGCTCATGTTCTGAAAACTCCGGTTCTAGGGCGCACCCGGCGGGCGCGCCCGTTGACATTCGTTATTAGGTCGCTTCCGGCTTTAGGAATCAGTGGGTGGCACCGGTTTCGATCAGTTCCCCAAGGCCGGCCGAAGCGCGCAGCTCGGCGGCCCGGCTGGTGTTTTCCCAGGAGAACCCGGGCCGACCGAAGTGCCCGTAGGCGGCGGTCGGTCGATAGATCGGGCGCCGCAGGTCGAGGTTTTCGATCAGGGCCTTCGGGGTGAGTGGGAACGCCGCACGCACCAGCCGCTCCATCGCGTCGTCTCCGATCGCGCCGGTGTCGAACGAATCGACCCGCACGGAAACCGGGTCGGCGACACCGATCGCGTAGGCGAGCTGCACCTCGACGCGCTCGGCGAGACCGGCCGCCACCAGGTTCTTTGCGATGTGGCGCGCCATGTAGCAGGCCGAACGGTCGACCTTGGTGGGATCTTTGCCCGAGAACGCGCCGCCACCGTGGCGGCCATAGCCGCCGTAGGTGTCGACGATGATCTTACGACCGGTCAAACCGCAATCGCCGTGCGGGCCGCCGATCTCGAAGCGGCCGGTGGGATTGACATAGAAGATGGTGTCGCGGTCGAGCAGCTCGGCCCGGATGGACGGCCGGATCACGCTCTCGATGACGGTCTCTCGGATCTCTTCCTGGGAAACCTCGGGAGTGTGCTGGGTCGAGATCACGACGGTATGAACCCGCACCGGCCGTTTGCCGTCGTATTCGACCGTCACCTGGCTCTTGCCATCGGGGCGTAGCCAGGCCACCTGGCCCGAGTGACGGACCTCCGCCAAGCGAAGGGTGAGCGCGTGGGCGAGCGTGATCGGCAGCGGCATCAGCTCCGGAGTTTCGCCGCAGGCGAAGCCGAACATCAGCCCCTGGTCGCCCGCGCCCCCGGTGTCTACACCCATCGCGATGTCGGGCGACTGCGAATGGATCCTGTTGATCACTTCGCAGGTATCGGCGTCGAAGCCGATGTCGGACCGGGTATACCCGATCTCGCGCACCACCTGGCGCGCGACGCGCTCGAAATCGACTTCCACCGAGCTGGTGATCTCGCCCGCGAGGACGATCAGATCGGTGGTCACCAGCGTCTCGGCGGCCACGCGCCCGGTCGGGTCGTGGCGCAGGATCTCGTCCAGAATGCCGTCGGAAATCTGATCGGCGACCTTGTCGGGGTGCCCCTCGGTCACCGATTCCGAAGTGAACAAATGTACGTCGCGTTGCGCCATCGGACACCTTCTCGCGAGGGTCGATTTCGAGCCCTCGAGCCTGTTGAACGGTAAGGAAGATCCCCCGGCGAACACCGGCGAGATCGAGAACGGACGGGCGATGGTACCAAATCGAGCCGAGCGGGTGCCAGCGGCCCCGGATCTCCCGCAGACCTCCCACCCTCCCTTGCGTCAGAATACGGCTCTCATGAACGTCGCCCACCAGGAAACCGAAGGCCCGACCGAGCCGCCGATCGAGCTTCGTCTCACCCCCTGCCTATCCCCGCACGGTCGCCTCGTGCTGGGGGCTTCCCACGAGGCTCCGGCGCTCGCACCCGATCTCGCACGGCGTCTCGGCGTGGCCTTCGCGCGGGGCTCGGGCCAGGCTCTGTTTCGCCTCGGCGCGTGCGAGGTGGGCGTTGTACTACCCCCCGTTTTCGCCTTCTGGCGCGAGTTCGGAGGGCGCTTCATCACCGCTCTGTGCACCGAGCCCGACGCCTCAGACCTCGCCACTGCCTCCGACGCCTCCGACGCCGCCGACGCAAAGAACCGGCGCGCGCCCGTTCGCCTGCCGGCGCCGCCGACCGAAGAGCTGGATCGCTTCGCTCGGGCGGCACCACCGATGCCCGGCGCCGAGTACCTGTCCGGCGCCCTCCTCGCCGCCCTCTGGGACGAGATCGGCGTGGCCTTCGCAGCCGAGCTCGCGGCCTCCAAGGCTTCGTTGCCGGAGTTTCTGCAGCGCCTCAATCCGGCGTGGAATCTGGTCGGCCGCGTCCATTTCAACCTGGCCGAGAATCGCGCCGACGAGGCGGCGCCGTTCGCATTCCTCGCGACTTACACGACCCGACTGTCGGCGCAGGGCAAGGCGCAGCACCTGCCGCTCGGGGCGGCACTGCGCGAATCCGCCGACGCGGCGAACCGGGACCGGCTGCTCGCGCTGCTCCTGCCGGTCCAGCGCGCCGCGGCGCGCTGCGACTGGCTGCGCGAGATGGTCGATGCCGGCGAGATCTACCACCCGCTGCGCTGGACACCGCGGGAAGCCCTGCGCCTGCTCCGCGACGTCCCGGCGCTCGAAAGCTCCGGCGTGGTGGTGCGCATGCCGGCCGGCTGGCGGGCGCATCGGCCACCGCGCCCGCAGGTCACCGCGACTTTGGGGAGCCGGCCCCCATCCGGGCTGGGGCAGGAGGCGCTGCTCGACTTCCGGATGGCGGTCACCCTGGACGGCGAGGTCCTCACCCCCGCGGAGATCCGTGCCTTGCTCGGCGCCACGGAGGGTCTCGCCCTGGTGCGCGGGCGCTGGGTGGAGATCGATTCCGCCGCGCTCGACCGGACGATGGATCGCTTCCGGCAGGCGGAAAGTCTAGCGGCGGCGGAAGGGCTCAACTTCCTCGGGGCGATGCGGGCGCTCGCGGGTGCCGACATCGCTCCGAACGAGTTGGCCGACCGCACCGACGAGGAGGGGTCGCGCGTAGTCGCCGGCGCCTGGCTCGCCGAAACGCTCGCGGGGCTCCGTTCTCCGGAGGGCTTGGGCGTGGTCGAGCCCGGGCGCGGGCTGGTCGGCGCGTTGCGCCCCTATCAGCAAGCGGGGCTCCGCTGGCTGCACCTCCTTTCGCGGCTCGGCCTCGGCGCCTGCCTCGCCGACGACATGGGGCTCGGCAAGACGATCCAAATCTTGGCGTTGCTCCTGGTCGAACGGGCGCGAGGGGAAGCTCCGACGCGCCCCAGCTTGCTGATCGCTCCGGCTTCGCTGCTCGCCAACTGGGCGGCGGAAATCGAACGTTTCGCGCCGAGCCTCAAGGTTTTCGTCGCGCACTCCTCGGCGTTCCCGTCCGCCGACTTCGCGGAATTGAAGGAACCGGCACCCGAACGGCTCCGTGGCCAGGACCTGGTGATCACGAGCTACGGCTCGATCCTGCGTCTGGCCTGGTTGGTGACGACAGAGTGGCACCTTCTGATCCTCGACGAGGCGCAGGCGATCAAGAACCCGAACGCCCAGCAGACGAGGGGAGCTAAAAAGCTCACGGCGCGCGCCCGCATCGCCCTCACCGGCACCCCGATCGAGAACCGGTTGAGCGACCTCTGGTCGATCTTCGACTTCTTGAACCCCGGGCTGCTCGGTTCGGCCAAACAATTCGCGACCTACACCAAGCGCCTCGCCGAGCGGCCGCACGAGCCGTTCGGCCCCTTGCGCGAGCTGGTGCGGCCCTACATTTTGCGCCGCCTCAAAACCGACCGGAGCGTCATCGCCGATCTGCCCGACAAGATCGAACTCACCGCCTTTTGCCCGCTCGGCAAGAAGCAGGCGGCGCTCTACCAAGAGTCCGTCTTGGAGCTGGCCAAACGGCTCGCGGACACCGCGGACGATGGCATTCGGCGTCGCGGTGTGGTGCTCGCGTTCCTGATGCGCTTCAAGCAGATCTGCAACCACCCCTCGCAGTGGCTGGGCGATGGCTCTTGGGCAGAGGGCGATAGCGGGAAGTGGTCGCGGCTGCGTGAAATCGCCGAGGTGGTCGCCGCCAAGCAGGAGAAAATCCTGGTCTTCACCCAGTTCCGCGAAATGACCGCACCTCTCGCGGCTTTCCTCGGCCAGGTCTTCGGCCGGCCGGGTCTCGTGCTCTCCGGCGCCACCGAAGTGAAGAAGCGGCGGGAGCTGGTGCGGAGCTTCCAAGAGGATGAGTCGGTGCCCTTCTTCATCCTGTCGCTCAAGGCGGGAGGTACCGGTTTGAACCTGACCGCGGCGCAGCATGTCGTACACTTCGACCGCTGGTGGAACCCCGCGGTGGAGAACCAGGCCACCGACCGCGCGTTTCGCATCGGACAGACCCGTAACGTGTTGGTGCACAAATTCGTCTGCCGCGGCACCGTCGAAGAGAAAATCGACCAGCTCATCGAGTCGAAGCGGGGCCTGGCGCGCGACCTGCTGGAAGGCGACACCGGGCCGCAGTTGACCGAGCTGAACGACGCCGAGCTGTTGCGACTGGTGGCGCTCGACCTGACGGCCGCGCGCGGGGAGTGACGCATGTTCGATGAAGGTTGGCGCCGTCCCTACGTGCCGGTCGCCACACGGCGGCGCAAAGCGGCCCTGGAGGTGGCGAAGCTCGCCAAGAAGGGGCAACCCGCGACACCGGTGACAATAGAAGGCCGCACCATCGCCCGCACCTTCTGGGGCAAGGCCTGGTGCGAGAACCTGGAACGCTACAGCGACTATGCGAATCGCCTGCCGCGCGGCCGGACCTACGTCAGGAACGGCTCCGTGGTCGACCTCAAGATCTCCGCCGATGGAGTGACGGCACTGGTCAGCGGTTCGAAGCTCTACCGGGTGCAGGTCACGGTGGCACCGGTGCCGACCGAGCGTTGGCGCTCGCTCTGCCGAGATTGCGCGGGGGCGATCGACTCGCTCGTCGAGCTTCTCCAAGGGCGCTTCTCACAAGGGGTGATGGAGCGGCTCTGTGTGAAGAACACGGGGCTGTTTCCGGCTCCCAGCGAAATCAAGCTCGCCTGCTCCTGCTCCGACTGGGCTTCGATGTGCAAACACGTCGCCGCGGTGCTCTACGGCATCGGCGCCCGGCTCGACGAGCGGCCCGAACTGCTGTTCACGCTACGCCAGGTGGACGAGAAGGAGCTGATCGCCCAGGCGGGAAAGGCCCTGCCGGTCGGCCGAAAAGTGCCCGCGGCGCAAAAGGTGCTGGCGAGCGATGGCCTCGCGGAACTCTTCGGCCTGGAGCTGGGCGAGGAGGAACGCCCCAAGAAGCCGCGACCGGCGACGAAAGCTCCGGCAAAGGCCGCGAAGAGACGCC
This sequence comes from Holophagales bacterium, assembly GCA_031404815.1. Taxonomy (GTDB): domain Bacteria; phylum Acidobacteriota; class Thermoanaerobaculia; order Multivoradales; family UBA5704; genus DASYKS01. The sequence goes on from JANNIH010000152.1 coordinate 57,512, forward strand.
CCCCGAAAGGTTGACGCGAAGCGCCCTACCCCCGCGGATGCCCTTCGATCAGCCCATAAAACAGCGTCGAGAGGGCGTGGAAGGTGGAGAGAGCGATCGTCTGGCGGCGGGTCTCGAAGCCGCCGGTGAGCGAGGCGATCAGGCCGCCGGCCCTGCGGGTGCCGGGGACGGAGAAGCGGATCTGGTCGCTGTCGAGGCCGGCGACGATTCGATCCGGCAGTTGGACCGAGCCGGAAGCTCCCCACGCCTGGCCGAGCCGGCTGCGGATCGAGGTCCAGTTGTGAACGAATAGGCGCGGCTCGCCGTCGATCGTCAAGGAGTGCAGTCCCCCCTCGGTCGCGGCATAGAAGTGGTACTGCTCGCCGAGCAGTCGCTGCATCTTCGCGGTCCGCTCCCCGAGAATCCCGAGCACCTCGTCGTCGGAAGTCGCGAGGCCGCTCGGGGTTTCTTCGACCGTCTGCGGCACGACCACGACGCTCAGGTGGCGATCGTAGCCGTCGCGGAGATAGCGATAGAACCCGTCGCGCACACCGAGCAGGCGATCCGACCGATCCTCTCGATCGAGCGAGGGGTTCGCGACGGCGACTTCGACTCCGGATTGGAGCCGCTGCCAGAAGTCTTTAAGATCGTGGGCCATGATCGAGAGTCGGCAGAACCGTGTCGCGAAGGATATTCGGCGCCTGAGGCGAAGTAAAGGCGACCACGCCGTACTCGAAGGCCCCCATCTGGTGGGCGAGGCGCTCGGCGCCGGGCTGGCGCTCGAAACCGTGCTCGCGACCGAAGAGTTCTTGACCTCCGAGGAAGGGCGCGCGATCGCCCGCCGCCTCCCTGCTGAGCCGACCCTCGTTTCGGCCGACCTGCTCGATTCGCTCGCCGACGCCGATTCGCCCAAGGGGCTGCTCGCGATCGCCCATCTGCCGCGCGGCGGAGCGGCGGCTCTGCCGCTTCGCCCCGACGGGCTCTACCTCTATCTCGATGGCATTCAAGATCCGGGCAACCTCGGCGCGATCGCCCGCGTCGCCGAAGCGACCGGTGCTGCGGGTCTGGCGCTCTCCCCCGGCAGCGTCCACCCGAACCACCCGCGCGCCCTGCGCGCCTCGGCCGGCAGCCTGCTCCGTCTGGTGGTTGCGGTAGGGGTCACCGCGGAGGAACTTTCCGCGCATCTCGCACCGCTCTCCCCCACCTGGACTGCGCTCGCCGCGGCGGGCGGGCACGATCTCTACGCCGCCGAGCTGCCGGGGGGAAAGGACGCGCCGGGCGCGCTGATCCTCGCACTCGGCGCCGAAGGCCCCGGGTTGTCGCGCGAAATCGAGCAGCTCGTGGCGCGCGCAGGTTTCCTCCTCACCATCCCGCTCACACCCCCGGTCGAATCGTTGAACGTCGCGGTCGCCGCCGCGGTCGCCCTGTTCGAAATCCGGCGGCGGCGGATGCCGTGAGGCGGGATTGAGGCGGTCCAACGTCCCGGTAGGGACGTCGTGACAGAGCGAGCGGTTTCAACCGCTCGCAGGGCACCGCGGGGCTCCGAACACCCGAGCCCTGCGCTGACCGCCGCTCAGCGCCCGGGCCGAGCCGGTGCTCGGCGTTCCCGGGGGAAAAGCTACCGTGATCCCGAAATAACACCTTCCCGTCCCAGACGCATCCTCCGAGAGCAGCCATGCCGATATAGCATGGCGCTTTTGGAGATCTCCATGCGTAGCGCCTCACTCGTTCGACCCGGCCGGCTCAATCTGCTCGGCGCCGTCCTCTCGATGACCCTTTCCGCCGCCGCGGCAACCGCCGCCCCGGCTGTACCTACCGCTTCGCCCTGGTCGGGCGCGGCGTTTGCCACCCCTCCGGCGGCACTGCTCGCGGCGGCAAAAGCACTCCCCCCGGTCTCCGATCAATCGGTCGACTTCCTGCTCTTTAAGTCGCGACTCACGCTCGACAAAGACGGCCTCTGGAGCGAACGGCAACACCAGATCTATCGCGTGCTCGACGCCTCGGCGATCGACGATTGGGCCTATATCGAACAGGTCTGGTCGCCCTGGCATCAGTTGCGGCCGGAGCTGCGTGCCCGGGTGATCGGCCTCGACGGAACCGAGCGTTGGCTCGACCCGAAGACGATCTCCGAGGCTTCATCGGGCAACGATTCGGCCATCATGTTCGACGACGGCATGGTGGTGCGCGCGCCACTGCCGGCGGTCGAGGTCGGCGCCCTCGTCGAAATTGAAATTTCGGTCACCGACCAGCGGGTTCTGTTCGCCGCCGGCAGCGTGCGTAAAACGACCTTCCCTAACGATCGCTTTCGGATCGCGCACGTCGAGGTGGACGCCGCCGCCGAGGCTCCTCTTGCTTGGGTGCGCCGCCTGCTCCCCGAAACCGGCCCGACCGACCGCACGGCCGGCGGGCGACGGCGCCTTACTTTCGAGTGGAAAGACCTTGCGCTCGCGGCGTCCTCGATCGACGGCCTGCCGCCCGAGACCCCTTCCTACCCGTACCTCGCGTTCAGTTCGGGGGCGAGCTGGCAAAACGTGGCCAAGAACTATTCCGAGGTGGTCGACCGGGCCCTCGCCGACGCCGATGTGCGCGCCGCGGTCGCCAAGGCAAGCAAAGGTGCGACCGACCAGGCCCAGGTGATCGACCGCCTGCTCGCCTATCTCCAGGGGCAAGTGCGCTACACCGGGATCGAGTTCGACGACGCGGGCATCGTGCCGCGCTCCCCCACCGAGACGCTCGCCCGCCGGTTCGGCGACTGCAAGGACAAATCGGCGCTGCTCGTGGCACTTTTGCGCGCCGCCGACATTCCCGCCTATATCGCCCTCCTGTCGGCCGGCTGGGGGGACGACATCGACCCCGAGCTGCCGGGCTTGGGCACGTTCAATCACGCGATCGTCTACGTGCCGGCCTCGCCGCCGATCTGGATCGATGCCACCGAGGAGTTCGCCCGCGCGGGCGAGCTGCCGTCGTCCGACCGCGACCGCTGGGCGCTCGTCGCGGCCCCGGGGACGAAAGCGCTCCAGAAGACCCCGCCGCCCGTCGCCGCGGAAAACCTGCTCAGCCGCACCCGCACGATCACCCTCGCGGAGCTGGGGCCGGCCCGGATCATCGACGAGATCGTCTACCACGGCGACCCTGAGATCTGGGCGCGGCGGAACCTCGGGCAGGCCGACGAGAAGACGCGGAAGGAGTTCCTGGCCAACTACGCCAAGTCCGACCTCCTCGCCGACGCGATCGGCCCCTACCGGTTCGAGGGCGGCCAGGATCTCAGGCGCCCTTTTGCGACCCGACTGGAGATCCCCGCTTCGCCGCGCGGCTCGACCGATCTGAACGAAGCCGCCGTGGGAATTCGGCTGGAGAACCTGATCGAACGGCTCCCCTACACGTTTCTGCACCCCGATTCCCCCGAGAAATCGGAGGACGGCGAGGAAGCCGACGAGACGGAGGCTAGGGACAGCGAGGCGGACACGGCGACCGAGGCACCCGAGTCCCGGAAGACCCCCGAGGCCCCGGCCGAGGCCAAAACCACCAAGAGAATAGAGCCCTACGTCTTTCGCCAACCGTTCATCACCGAATGGCGCTACTTGATCCATCCGCCGCCGGGCTACGCCGTCCGCGAGATCCCCGAATCGAAAACAGAGGCCTTCGGCCCCGCGACGCTCGAACGGCGCTATCGCAATCTGCCCAAAGGGGTGCTCGAAGCTTATTTCCGCTTCGACAGCGGCAAAGTCCGCCTGTCGCCCGAGGAGTTCGAAGCGCTGCGGGAAAAGACCCTCGCCCTCTCCCTAGGCGAACCGATCCTGCTCTCTTTCGATCAGGTGGGCACCGTGGCGCTCAATCAGGGCAAGGTCGCAGAAGCGCTGACCGAGTTTCGGCGGCTGGCGGCACGATATCCCGACCGGGGCCTCTATCCGCTCCAGATCTCGCGCGCGCTGCTCACGGGCGGTTTGCAGGAAGCGGCGAAGGTGGAGGCCGCGCGGGCGGTCGCCCTGGCGCCGCAGCTCGCCGATGCGCAACAGAACCTCGCCTGGGTGCTGCAACACGATGCGCTCGGCCGGCTGCGCGGCGCGGGCGGCTTCGACCGCGCGGGATCGGTCGCCGCCTACCGGAAGGCGGTGGCGCTCGATCCCGACAACGACGTCGCGAAGGCCGACCTCGCGATCCTGCTCGAGTTCGATGACGCCGGCAAACCGTTCGGCGAAGGCGCCGATCCGGAGGCGGCCGGAACGCTCTACCGTGAACTACACGACCAGGGGATCACCGGCCTCGACGTCAACCTGATGATCAACCTGCTGCGCCGTGGCAAGGTCCAAGAGCTCAAGAAGTTCGCGACCCAGCTCGAAGCCTCCGCGGCGCAGCAGCAGTACCTGGCGGCGGCCCTGGCGCTCCTCGAAGGACCCGACGCCGCAGCCCGGCTCGCCCGCGGGGTGAGCGACCGCGACCAACGGGTCGCCATGCTGGCGCTCGCCGGACAGCAGCTGCTGGAGAAGCGGCGCTACGCGGAAGCCGCAAAGCTGTTCCAGATCGTCTCCTCCCTCGCCCCAAACGGGGCGGCGCGGCTAGGGCTGATGCAACAGATCGCGTCGGTCCGCCCTTGGGAAGAGATCGACGTTCCGGCCCGGGCTCCGGGCACACTCTTCGTCCGGCTGCTCATGCTCGCGTTACAGGACAAGCTTTCGGCCGAAGAGATGAAAGGCTACCTGTCGAACCGGCTGCTTCCGATCGAGGTCGAGCACGAGGTCAAATCGTTCCAGGCGAAAGACTTCCTCGATTCTTTCGCCCGAGGATCGGACGCGGCCGATGCGGCCACGGTCCAAATCGGCCTCGACATGGCGGTCAATCTGCTCCAGTCGGAGGTGGACGGCGATGACGAGCTGGGCTATCGGGTCCGCTCTCGACTCGAAGGCTTTCCCGCCGCCTCGTTCACCGCCTTCGTGGTGCGCGAGGAGGGTGAGTACCGCCTGCTCGGCGACAACAAGGATTGGGCGCCGGTCGCCCGCCTGGTCCTGGCGTTCGCCACCGAAGGCAAGCTCGACGGCGCGCGCCGCTGGTTGGATTGGGCGCGCGACGAGGTCACGGAGGTCGAAAGCGCCGATCCCTACGCCAAGCCGCCGCTGGCGCGCCTGTGGACCGCCGGGCAGCCGGGCGACCTGACGGCGATCCGAGCGGCGGCGACGGTTCTCCTGCTGGAGAGCGACGATACCGAGCTCAAACCCACCCTGCGCGCCGCGACCGAACAGGCGCTCGCCGGGATCGCCGAGCTGCGCCCCACCGCGACCGGCGACACCGCCGTGGCGCTCGATCTCGCGGCTTGGAAGGGGCTTTCTACGCTCGAACGCTGGAGCGACCTGGTCCCGCTGCTCGAACGTCTGGTCGAGGCGGAGCCCACTTCGGACCTGGCGCTCGGCAATCTGTTTTTCGCCGAACGGAGGATCGGCCATGCCGGAGACATCGCGCCGCGGCTCGAAGCGCGGCTCGCCAAGACGCCAAACGATCCGACCGCGGTTCGCCTGCTCGCCGATCTCGCCGAGATCGAGGACGACATCCCGCGCTCGTTGACCCTCACCCGCGCGCTGGTCGAGCGGGGCAAATCCGAGCCGGGCGACTGGAACCGCCTGGCCTGGAACCAGCTGTTCGCGCCGCCGGTCGCTCTAACTGCGCTGCGCGACGCCGCGCGCGCTTCGGAGCTGGCCAAACATGCCAGCCGCTCGGTCCTGCACACGCTCGCGTCGGTCTACGCCGAGCTCGACCGGCCGGCCGAGGCGTACCGCGTCCTCTTACAGTCGATCGAGGCGGGCGACAGCAAGCCGGCGGACTTCGACTGGTACGTGGTCGGCCGGATCGCCGAGAGCTACGCCCTCCCCGACCAGGCGCGCACTTACTACGCCCGCGTCCTTGAGTCGGACGAAGACGGCAGAGTGAGCACGTTCGCACTCGCGGAGCGGCGGCTCGCGGCGCTCGGACCGGAGAGGAAGCCCGCGAAGAAAGAGGCGAAGAAGAAGGCGAGGCCGTAAGCGGCGGCTTGCCCGCGGCAGCCCTCACCCCCGGCCCCTCTCCCAAAGGGCCCAAAGGGAGAGGGGAGAACAGCCGCGAGCCGCTTTTGCTTTGCTCCCCTCTCCCGGGGGACGGGAGGGCGGGTGGGAGAGGGGCCGGGGGTGAGGGCCACGCCACTTCGCCCGCTTGCTCGCGACCGCGCCGCAGCATAGGCTTATGCCTCTTTTTTCACCTTAGGAGGGTATGCCGTGGATCAGGTCACTTGGCGCGACCGTTGGCGCTACCGTTTCGACAATTTCATGGCCCGCGGCACCGGAGCGCTGCTGCTCGCGCTCGCGGTCGCCTCGGCCCTGATGGTGCTCTCGATCGCCGGCGTGGTCGCCCTGGCCAACGTAGCCCCAGAAGGGGACGACGGCAAACAGCTCGGCTTCATGGCGCTCGCCTGGATGGGCCTGTTGCGCACGCTCGACACCGGCACCATGGGGGGCGACACCGGCAACGTCTGGTTCTTGGGCGCCATGCTCGCGGTCACTTTGGGTGGCGTGTTCACGGTCAGCACCCTGATCGGCGTGCTCAACAACGGCCTCGAGGGGAAGCTCTCCGCCCTGCGCAAGGGACGATCGCGGATCATCGAGTCGGAGCACACGATCATCCTCGGCTGGTCGCAGCAGGTCTTCCCGATCCTCTCCGAACTGTTGCTCGCGAATGAAAGCCGCAAGGGCGCTTGCATCGTCGTGATGGGCGAAGGCGACAAAGCGGAGATGGAGGACGAGATCGCAGAGCGGATCGGACCGACGGGCAAGACCCGGATCGTCTGCCGCGCAGGGAGCCCGATCGATCTCGCGGACCTGAGGATCGTGAGCCTTCAGACCTCGCGCTCGATCATCGTCCTGTCGCCGGAAGGGGACGATCCGGACGCGAGCGTGATCAAGACCCTGCTCGCGATCACCAACGCGCCCGACCGCCGCCCCGAGCCGTACCACGTGGTGGCCGAGATCCGCGATCCGAAAAACGTCCAGGTCGCGCGCATGGTCGGCCGCGACGAAGTCGAGCTGCTGCTGGTGGGCGAGCTGATCTCGCGCATCATCGCCCAGACCTGCCGCCAGTCCGGCCTGTCGGTGATCTACACCGAGCTGTTCGATTTCGGCGGCGACGAGATCTACTTCCGCGACGAGCCGAACCTGGTGGGCAAGACCTTTGCCGAGGTACTGGTCGCCTACGACGACTCGGCCGTGATGGGAATCGCGCCGGTCGCCGGCAAACCGCGGCTCAACCCGCCCATGGATCAACGCTTCGCCGCGGGCGAACGGTTGATCCTGGTCGCCCTGGACGACGACTCGATCGCGCTTTCGGGCCGGGCCTTTCCCGTACGCGAAGAGGTGATCCAGAGCGGCGCGGAGGTCGTCTTGGAACCGGAGCGAACGCTGATCCTGGGCTGGAACTGGCGGGCCGCGAAGATCTTGAGCGAGCTGGCCCAATACGTCGCCCCCGGCTCGCACGCGATCGTGGTCGCCGAGGTGCCCGGGATCGCCGAGCTGATCGCGAGGTTGAGCACAAATCTGGGCGAAACGCCGAACATGACGATCGAGCTGATCGAGGGCGACACCTCCGACCGCCGCCTGCTCGACGGGCTCGGCCTCGAGACGTTCGAGCACATCATCGTCCTCTCCTACGCCGACGACATGGAGGAGCAGCGGGCGGACGCCAAGACCCTGGTCACCCTCCTCCACCTGCGCGAGATTGGTGAGCGGAAAGGGAAGGCGTTCTCGATCGTGAGCGAGATGCTCGACGTGCGCAACCGCGCGCTCGCCGAGGTGACGAAAGCGGACGATTTCATCGTGAGCGACCGCCTGATCAGCTTGATGCTCGCCCAGATCTCCGAGAACAAGCAGCTCGCCGCCGTGTTCGACGACCTGCTCGATCCGGCCGGCAGCGAGATCTACTTGAAGCCCGCCGCATCGTATGTCCGCCCCGGCACGCCGGTCGATTTCTACACCGTGATCGAAGCGGCCCGCCGCCGCGGCGAATCGGCGATCGGCTACCGCATCGCAGCCGACGTGAAGAACGCCGACCGCTCCTATGGCGTCAAGTTGAACCCGAAGAAATCCGAGACGCTCAGCTTCACCGCCGAGGATCGGATCGTGGTGTTGGCGGAGGGCTGATGCAACCGGGATGGACCTCACTGATCTTCGAGGTGAACGGCGAGCCGCGCGCCGCGGTCTTTCCGACCCATCACACCCTGCTCGAAGTGTTGCGTGAGGAGCTGGCCCTCCCCGGCACGAAGCACGGCTGTGAGCTCGGCGAATGCGGCACCTGCGCGGTATTGGTCGATGGCCGGCCGATCCTCTCGTGCCTGGCGCTCGCCGCCGACATGGGCTGCAAGAGAATCGAGACCGTCGAAGGGCTCCAGAACGGCAACGCGCTCCACCCGCTCCAGCAAACGATGGCCGACCTGGGTGCCGCCCAGTGCGGCTACTGCACTCCGGGCATCCTGATGACCGCCAAGGCGCTGTTGGCGGAAAACCCCTCCCCCACCGACGGAGAAATCCGCGCCGCGCTCGCCGGCAATCTCTGCCGCTGCACCGGCTACCACAAGATCGTGGAAGCGATCGAGGGGGCTGCGGCGCTGATGAGGGGTGAGGATTGGGTGGCGCCGCGCGAGGTGTTGTATGGGGCGGTCGAACCGGCGACGATCGGTGCGTACCCCCCTCCTCGATCCTCCCCCACAAGGGGGGAGGAAGAAAAGCCTCACTTTGTGGAAGGTAACCCCGTCTCCAGACCGGCCAAGCCGCTCAAAGTGGTCCCTCCCCCCCTTGCGGGGGGAGGACAGGAGGGGGGGTAGCCATGGCCGAGCCGCTCCGAAAAGAAGATCCGATCGAGGATCCCCTCCTCGACCCCGAGCCCGCCCCCGAGCGGCCCCTGCGCTGGATCGGCACCCCCTTTCGCCGGGTGGACGGCCGCGCGAAGGTGACCGGCGCCACGAAGTTCGCGGACGACCTGACGTTTCCCCGCATGTGCCACGTGAAGCTGGTCCGTTCGCGCATCCCGCATGGGACGATTCGCAGCATCGACTTCTCCGCGGCGGAGAAGATCCCCGGTTACTTGGGGCACCTCACCGGCGCCGACACCCCCATTCCGTTCGGCATCTTGCCCGTCTCGATGGACGAGCACGCGCTCTGTCCCGATCGGGTCCGCTTCGTGGGCGATCCGGTCGCGGCGGTGGCAGCGACTACCGAAGATGCCGCCTACGAGGCCGCCCTCGCGGTGATCGTCGAATACGACCCGCTCTTAACCATCGCGTCGGTCGAGCAGGCGATCGCGACGCCCGAGCCGCGGATTCACGATTATGCCGACGACGGCAATCTGCATAAAAAGGTCTCGATGCGCTTCGGCGATGTCGAGGGGGGCTTCGCGGCAGCCGATCGAATCTTCGAGGATCTCTTCTTCTACGAGGGGAACACCCACCTGCCGATGGAGCAGCACGCCACGGTGGCGGTCCCCGAGGACGACGACCGGGTGACCGTCTGGTCGTCCACCCAGACCCCCCACTACCTCCACCGCGCGCTCGCCAAGGTGCTGGGGTTGCCGGCATCGCGCATCCGGGTGATCGCCTGCTCGAACGGCGGAGGGTTCGGCGGCAAGTCCGACCCGTTCAACCACGAGATCGTGGCGGCGAAGATGGCGCTCCGGCTCGGCCGGCCGGCGAAGATCGTGCTCCACCGCGAGGAGGTCTTCTACTGCCACCGCGGCCGGCACCCGGTGACGATGCGGATGAAGACGGGAGTCACGAAAGAGGGGAAGATCACCGCGCACCATCTGGAGACCGCGCTCGACGGCGGCGCCTACGGCAGCTACGGGGTGGCCTCGACCTATTACACGGGCGCGCTCGAAACGGTGACTTACGAGATGCCGGCCTATCAGTTCGACGGCCTGCGCGCGTTCACCAACAAGCCACCCTGCGGGCCGAAGCGGGGGCACGGCACGCCCCAGCCGCGCTTCGGCCTGGAGGTCCAGCTCGACAAGATCGCCGTGGCCTTAGGGAAAAACCCAGCCGACCTGCGTCTGCAGATGCTGGTGGCGCCTGAGTCGATCACCGCGAACTGGCTCCAGCTCCACTCGGTCTCGCTCGACCGCTGTATTGAAGCGGTGGTGGCCGGCAGCGGCTACCGGGAACGGTGGGGCAATCTCCCCGAAGGTCGCGGCCTGGGGCTCGCCTGCGGCTCGTACCTCTGCGGCGCGGGCCTGCCGATCTATTGGAACCACATGCCGCAGTCGGGCGTGCAGCTCAAAATCGACCGCTCGGGCTGCGTCGCGGTTTTCTGCGGCGAGGCGGAGATCGGTCAGGGGTCGGACTCGATCCTCGCGGGGATCGTGGCCGAGGTGCTGGGCGTCGATCTCTCCGATCTGCGCCTCTGCGTCGCGGATACCGATCTCACACCCGTCGATCTCGGCAGCTACTCCTCCCGCGTGACGCTGATGATGGGGAACGCCGCGCTCCAAGCGGCAGAGCGGGCGCGCGACCTGATCGCCAAAGCCGTCGGCGAGCAGTTGGAGGTTCCGGCCGACCGGCTGGTGTTCGCGGAGCGCCGGGTGTTCGACGCGAGCGATCCGGAGAAGGGGCTCACCTTCCAAGACGCGGTGATCGCGACAGAAGCGCGCTTCGGCACGCTCGGCACGGTGGGGAGCTACATTCCCCCCCGCTCGCCGGGCAAGTACCGCGGTGCGGGCGTCGGCCCCTCCCCCACCTATTCCTATTCGGCCTCAGTGGTGGAGGTGGAGGTCGATCCCGCGACCGGCCTCTGGCACCCGGTCAAAGTTTGGATCGCCCACGACATCGGCCGGGCGCTCAATCCGGTGCTCGCGATCGGCCAGGTCGAAGGGGGCGTCTACATGGGGCTCGGCGAGGTGATGATGGAAGAGCAGGCGTTCCGCCGCCTCCCCCGCCACCTCTCGAACGCGCTGGTCCACAAGTTCCCCTCGATGCTCGAATACAAGAGCCCGACCTTCCTCGACATGCCGCCGGTTACGACCTACCTGATCGAGGACCCGGACCCGCAAGGACCCTACGGAGCGAAGGAGGTCGGCCAGGGCCCCCTGCTGCCGATCCTCCCGGCCTGCGCGAACGCGATCTACGACGCGGTGGGCGCCCGGGTCGATCAGGTACCGATCCATCCGCACATGGTGATGAAAGCGCTCGACGCGAAGAAAAAAGGCGCCGAGCCGCGCTACGGCCCGAAGAGCTTCCCGGAAGTGGACTTCGGCGAGACGCTGCTCGTCAAAACCCCCGCGGAAGGGGGGGACGGCACGGCGATCAACGAGTTCCGCGGGAAGCTCCGCTCCGGCATGCGCGGGGTGGCGACCGGCACGATGAGCACGCGCGACGAGGCGCTCCGCCAGAAGAAGGCGCTGACCACGAAGTTGGAGGACCGCTAGATGCTGCGCTTGCCCGCCTTCGACTACATCGCGGCGAAATCGATCGAAGAAGCCGCCGCGATCCTCGCCGGAGAAGGAACCGCCGAAGCCGCCGCCCAAGGCCACGATGCCCCAGTCCGCCTGGTCGCCGGGGGGACCGATCTCTGGCCCAACATGAAGCGCCGCCACCAGAGCGCGAAGACGGTCGTGAGCCTGATGGAGATCCCCGGTCTCGCGGAGATCCGGGCGGAAGATCCCCAAGGAGAAATCCGAATCGGAGCGACCTCCCTCCTCTCGGACGTAGCCGCCCACCCGGGAATCCGAGCCCGCTACCCCGCCTTCGCCGAAGCCGTCGATTCGATCTCCTCTCCCCCGCTCCGCAATATGGGAACGATCGGCGGCAATCTCTGCCTCGACACCCGCTGCACCTACTACAACCAAACCGAAGACTGGCGCCGGGGCATCGACTACTGCCTCAAGGAAAAGGGAAAGACCTGCTGGGTGGCCACCAGCTCGCCGAAGTGCCTGGCGCATACGGCGTCGGATGCCGCGCCGATCTTGCAGGCGCTGGGGGCTCGGGTTCGGCTGGTGTCTCGGGAGGGCGGTGGGGGTGGCGGGAACGGGATCAGCGAGCGGACGATTCCGATTGGCGAGTTGTATCGGAACGATGGGATCGACTATCTGACGAAGCGGCCGGAGGAGATTTTGACCGAGATCCTGCTGCCTGGGGAGGCGGATGCGGGGCACTGTAGAAGCGCGTTCTGGAAGCTTCGGCGGCGGGGGTCGATCGATTTCGCGGTGCTTTCGGCGGCGGTGGCGGTTTGGATGGACGGGGGCGGTGTCGTGACGAAGGCGAATATTGTCTTGGGGGCGGTGGCTTCGGCACCGAGTGTTGCCGAGGAGGCGGGGGCGGCGCTCGTCGGGAAGAAGTTGACCGAGGAGTCGATCGCGGAAGCGGCGGGGTTGGCGCGGAAGGTGGCTACGCCGTTCGATAATACGGACTTCCAGGCTCAGTGGCGGGGGGGGATGGTGGAGGGGTGGGTGGCGGGGGTGTTGGGGGGGGCGGGATATAAATGCCTAAGCTGAAACCAAATAGAAGGAACCAAACTCTTTGAACCTAGAAAGGCTAGAATCCTATGAACCCCCCACAGCACTCTCTACCCGAGCGTGCCACAATCTTTGTTGTCTACCTCCTCGCAGCCTATTTCTTTAACAGCATCATCTGCCGCCAGTGGATTCCCTCCTCAGGAGGTGACGGTCTATGGCTTCTGAGCTGAGGACTCGAAGGAGAAGCACATAGTCAAGCAATACGGCAGGCTCGCCCTGTCTCGTCACCAGGTTCTGGTGCGAGGCGGCGTAGAGGAAAGTGACTGCAAGGCGAGCGCTTCTACAAACGGTCTGTCCAGTGTGCAATTAGATCCCAGCAGGCCGTGGCTGTTTGTAGGTCGCGATCCAAATGAGGTGCCCATGCGGAAACGGAAACGCCCACAATGCTGGTTACGCGCCAAAGCTCTACTAGGTTAGATTTGACATCAGCGATCGAAGGGCCACCCGGTGCAGGATATCGCATAGCAGGAGCCTCATTCGGGTCGATGTAGTCCGAATCTAGATGAACCCAAACTTGACAGCCACGCAATACTTCGATCAGGGAGCCATCGATAGAGTTTGCTCGGAGAATCGATGATCTTTCTAGGGCCGCGCTCTCGCCGGGTTCGAGATCCCTTGCTCCGACTTGGCAAACGAGGCTGTCTCTCAATGGGACCATCTCGGCTGCCATCAGAAGCGAATCATCACCTCGCCCCGTAATCATGGCAAGAGGCATCCCGCCAAGGTGACCACTGATGGTCGTCTCGTAAGTGTGGAAGTCCCCATGCGCGTCGAGCCAGACCAAGTAGGGCCGAATACCCAACCTCTGAACACCTGCAAGGCAGCCGATGGTGCTGATACAATCTCCGGAAACGACCAGTGGCCGTTCGCCCTCAGAGATGGTGCTCGTTACGAATTCCCTCAACGCACGGTTTATGTTCTTGATGGCGCAGGTCGCGCTAAATTCTTCGCTAGCCAATGTTGAGGGCAGAACGACATCAAAGGGGCCTGTGCCTCGCTCCAGGCCGGGCTCCTCGCGGCCAATGAAAAAAGGTGCCAGAACCTTACGCATGGTGGCTAAAAAGTAGACACCGCGAACTGCCGCTCTACGGCACTTGCAGCTTGAGGTGCATCAAGCGAAAGAAGCGGCAATTGCCCAAGACCGTGCCACTCTTCGTCAAAGTATCCGTTCAGGGAAAGTTCTGTGATCCTGGAATTGAAGCAAGAAATTCTCCAGCGGTCACGGCGGTACAGGCTTGATTTTCCTTCCGTGGGCATGGTGAGGCGAGACGCGAAAGTGCGTGCGTAATCGTTGCCACTCCTAGATATTTCCAGGTCTAGGGCGGCACAGATTGCCGCAAAGCATTGCTCGGGCTGAGAGCGCAATTGTGAAAAGTTGGTAACTATTCGATGAAGTGAAAGCTGACGCGAGTCAGCGAGTATCGAGGAGTGCGCAGATCGCCACTGATGTGCACAGATGTCCACCAGGTTGACCTGTTCGTGATTGAGGAGTAAGCCATGCAGGCTTCGATCGACAGAAAAGTTCAGCCGATGAAATTTCCAGCTTGCGGCTCGCTCCTTGGGAGTGGTATACCCGGAGATCCTAAGAGGAGATCCCCACGGCAGCGTCTGAAAGCCGAAAGGATAGTTCCAACCATCACATAGGCCTTGTACGGACTCTCGGGGATCTCTTGCTAAATGCAAGATTGCCATCACGTGATCCTTGAATACCCCGCGCCAAAAGGGCAACCGCCAGGCGTTCGAAGGGTCTCGGAGAAGCAAAACACCCTGTCTGAACTCCGCGAGCGTCGCGTTGTGCCAGGGTGGCGGAACGACAAAGGGCGTTTCCTCAACTGACCACGTGCCATCGTCCATCAGTTCCACATCGCTCTGGTCGTGGGAATCTCCACAATCGTAGAAAGAAGCGCGGATGAAGGGGAAGGCTCGAACGCAGGCCGCCAATACCCTTTGTCGCCCTTCTATGCCATCAGAGTAACCCAAGGGAAAGTAACTCTCAAGGCAGTTCTGAAGAACGCGCACGGAGTTCTTTGGGTCGAGTTGAACGAAATGAAGAGGCCACTGCAGCAACAGGCGGCGACATAGCTGCCTCGCGTAGAGCCCGAGATCGTCACAATGTGCCATTGGGTAGCCGATCTCGGACGCCATCTCCTCAAACAACAGTGCGACCCTTCTGGAGCTCTCGGCATCTTCAAAAGTAAGGTCATCAAATACCTCCTGACGTCCTGGGAACGCTAGTCCGGCGAGGATTAGATGCGGCTTCTCCTCACCGGGAAATGCCAGTAACCTACGTGTTGCGTCATTGCAGTTTGCGCCCTGCCACTGCAACATCTCGGCAGTAACGCTCGTGCCACCACGGGAACTCGAAGCGAGGATGCAAATCCTAGAGACGCTCCTGGCAATATCACTTCCGCGGATTCCTCCGCCGATCTTTTGAAGAATGCCTTCATACGACTGCTGCCGAAGATCGAAGACTAAACCAAGGTGATCTTGGAGTTGTTTTGATATTTTAGCTGTAGTGTGTGTCGCCACGAAATCTCACCGCTCTACGCACCGGTGCCTCCAAGAAAGGTGTGTGCTTTCGACTCAATCACGGATAATCCGCTAATCTCTGAGACTTTTTGTGCCAGCCTGTTTCGCACTTCCTCATAGCCACTGGAGCGAATTCCGTCCTTCACGCGCGGGCGTGGCAACGTAATGATGAACTCCTCCCGAATCGACCCTGGTCGCGCTGACATAATAAGCACTCTGTCGGCTAGCGTAACAGCCTCGTCGAGATCGTGGGTAACAAACAAGCACCCAAAATTGTCGCGGGTCCAGGAATCAAGAAGGAGGGTGTGCAGCTCGGCCTTGGAGAAGCTGTCAAGTGCGCCGAAAGGCTCATCCATCATCAACAAGCTAGGGGACAAGACGAGTGCGCGAGCGAGCGAGGCGCGTTGGTTCATTCCGCCGGAGAGTTCGCTGGGCTTCGCGTCTGCAAACTGAGAGAGGCCAACAGCATGAATCATTTCCAGAGCTTTGCGTCGGCGATAAGCAGGATCCTGTGAGAAATGGTGCAGGCCAAAGATTACATTGCCCAATACGCTCAACCAAGGAAATAGAGTGTTATATTGGAACATGAGGAAAAGAGGAAGTCTCTCCGAACCTGGTGGAGGCGAGAAAGAGATGCTCCCGTGATAGCTGTCTAAAAGTCCTGCCAGAGTAAGAAGAAGTGTAGTCTTCCCGCACCCACTAGGGCCGACTATACCCACCATTTCCCCTGAGCCCAGAGAAAGACTCACGTCAGAAATCACGCTCAAGTTCTGATTGCCGGAAATATACGAAGCGGAGAGGCCATTGACCTGTAACATCATCGGTACGATATCCGGTCGATAAGTGTACGAAATCCGAGGTCTAGAACGGCGCCCGCAAGACCAACGAGGAATATAGCTGCAAACATCGAGTCATAGGTAAAAGCGAGGTGGCTAGCGGTGATTCTATAACCTAAGCCAGACTCTGCTCCTGCCATTTCCACTACAACAGTAGCAGCAAATGCGAGGCCTATTGAAAGTCTGATTCCAGCGGCTATATAAGGAAGGGCGCTTCGAAAGATTACTGTCGTCAGTATTCTCGTCTGACTCGCGCCGAGAAGTTGCGCTGTCCAGACAAGCTCGCGAGGTACTTGAGAAACGGATGTATGGGTGCTTAACCAACACGGAAAAAATGACGCCCACGCCACAATAAAAAGCTTGCCGGTATTCCCCACGCCAAAGAGTACTATTGCCAGAGGAATTAGCGAGAAGGCCGGGATTGGTCTGAAAATTTGCAGAATCGGATCCAGAAGGAAGTAGCCTATGGTGGTTCTTCCCGTAAGGAATCCGATCAGCAAGCCGAGCCCGACGCCTACTACTACACCTCTTCCAATTCGGGAGAAGGAAGCTACCGCATCGCCCAGGAGAAGGCCACTGCGAGCGAACTGAAATATAGCAGAAGCTATTCGCGATGGCGGTGGTAACAAGGTTCGGTCAAGAATGCCAGTGCTGACAAGGACCTCCCAGGCGAGAAGCAGACTAAATGGCGCAAGACAGCGCAGGAGGATCTTGCGAGCAAGGTCTCCGCTCATTGCATTGTAGAAAGCCAAGTACTGTAACGAAAAAGGCGACTGTTCCAAGATCCACCGAAAGTAGTTGGATCCATGTGGAGTGAAGAGCAGGCTATGTCTGTTATGGGTCTATAGAGATTTTCAGGGCAGCCGACAAGCAAGACATAACTAAGTCCGTGAATACCTCTACGTCGAAGATCACGGTACCAAGGACCGGTTGTGTCGAGATGGGCAAAGATCGAGCCATAGTCGCTAAGGGAGATCAAGTCCTGGTAGACGCGAAGTGCAAATATGCGATCACACGACAGCAGCTGCCTTGCTACCTCAAGCACAAGTGGCTTTCCTTGGACCACTGGCGAGAGTGAGAGAAGAAGGAAAATGCCATTTCGCGCAAGGTAGCGGTTCACTGATAGCAGGAGAGGGAGAATCACCCGAAATCCGATTGGTCCTCCATCACCAGAGAGATGGAATGGGCAGTTTGGCGGGAGTGGTGCAAATGGTGGATTGCACACTACGAGGTCGAATTCAGTCTCTGGAATGTTAGTGAGAACATCGCTCAGATAGAATTGAATTCTATCGTGAACGCCATGCAGTCTAGCATTATTCTGAGAATATAAGACAGCTTTGCTATTGATGTCGCTGAGAACGGTGCCGGCACCGGCGAGCGCCGCAGTAATGCCCAGTATGCCGCTACCTGTTCCGACGTCGAGTACTCGCGAACCAGGCCGTGCGATGGCCGCAACGAGCGGAGCAAGAACTCCGGCTTCATCGGAAAGTACAGGGAAGACACGATCTTTCCTGATGTCGAGGAGCGAATCAGTCACGAGGTCAAGCTGACTTTGATTTCCCTGTGACGAAGTCTGAACTGAAGCAAGCATTGCGAGTACGTAACCGAAGCCTTTCGAAGGAGAATTCTAGGGATGAGATTCCTTGGGGAATAGGCTAGAGTCGACAAGAGTGGCAAGTGAACTCGCCTTGCGAACCGGATTCTTCGAGCGGTTAGCGTCCCAACGCTCAACTTCCTGCATCGTCTTTAGGAGGGTATCGGTCGGAATTCCGCCTGGAAAGGAAAAAACGTTCCATATATTTAGGAGGTCGGAGAGCCCTAAGCCGAGTCTGTCGGCTACTAGCTTCTGGGACACTAAAGGATCAGCTGAGATTGACTTGTTCGCCGAAGTGATGTTTATCACGAGACGTCGGAGGGCCTCACGAGATTTGGGATCCTGTAAGCGAGCCTGGGTGGTGACGAGATTGAAATGTTCGCGATAGCTTTCGGGATCCGAGAAGGAAATAGCATCGCTACCAAGAACTTGAGTTGCTCTCCAGGCATGAGGCTCCCATATTGAGATAGCATCAATGTCACCCTTTGAAAGGGCAGTGATCATGTCAGGTGGCTGAAGATTCATGGGTGACAGGAACTCTGTTGGTATGCCATTTCGTTCAGCAAAGCGGACCAAGAAGAATTCGGAGGAAGTTCCGAGGAGAGCGGCAATGCGCTTTCCCTTTAGGTCCGCTGGCAATGCAATTCCAGCAGACCGCCTCGCAATAATTCGGAACTGCGAGAGGGTCAGGGTTGCAATAATTCGAAGGTCGGGCCTATTGCGGGAGGCGACTACCACGGGGGTTTCGGCGACAGTTGCCGCATCGACATCGCCACCAAGGAGGGCATCGAGGGCGAGCCTTCCGGAAGTGAAGGAGAGAGTCTGGATAGTCAGTGGGGGCGTGAGTTTAGCAGTGGAACCGGTTAAGACGAAAACCGGTGCCGAGGCAATGGCGAGTGAATTGATGGCAACGCGGGCAGTAGGAACTTCGGTTGGCCTCGGTCGCCAGAAGATTGCAAGACCAACGGCAGTCAAGAGGCCGAGGACGATGAGTAGCACAAACGTCACTTTGAGTGGAGTTATCTTCGGTGGGGTAGGCATTTCTGTAGCCTCCAGGACGTTCTTGTGTTGTAGGTAGCTGAGGATTATCTCGAGCTTGGTCAGGCCTGGCCTGGTCGAGATAAAGTAGACGATAGCAAGAAGTGCAAAGGAGACGGCATTTACGCAGCTAAGACCAAAGAAGGCCATGGCCTCAAAGTAAAGGCGCCGATCGTCCCACGAGCTAAGAAACGGGCGGACTCCTGCGACCAAGAGAAGAATGCAAGATGAAAGCCAAATAGAGTAGAACCAAGGGTCAAGGTGGTTGTAGATGGCGTTTGTTCGGCGAAGGTGGAGTGCGGCCTTTTTGGCATCGGCGCCGCCGAGATTGTTCTCAAGTGACAGCAACTCGCGTAGCACGCTGAAGATGCCATCGTAGCTTTGGTGCAGAGCCAGCGAAAGAAGAGGAGCCAGGGTGAGAACTGCGGAAGTCAAAAGAGCTGCAGCGCTCCCGACAATTGCTGAAAGGAGATAGATACGGTCGGCTGTTTCCGAGGTGTCGAGAACATCCAAGCCCGCCATTCGCTCAGCGTTCAGGAATTGTGCGCCAATACTAAAAAGAGCGAAGAGCCAGATTAAAAGTACGTAAAGAGTGGGTGAGATTCTATTGGGGAGCAGCCGAAGGACGCGCGACAAGAAAGCCATTGATTTTCGCCGTTCGGGGTCAATACTCTTGTTATAATGGGCGGATGATTGGCACTAGCGAAGCTAGCTATGTGTCGGTCAGTATGCCAGTAGACGGAACTCTCACACCGTCAAGACTCTGCTACACGCTATCGATTGTATCGCAGAAGGCCGCAGGATGATACCCCCCACCTCCCCCCCATTTCCCCTCATCCCCTCCTTCACCACAGTGACGATCTCCACCTCTTCTGAAGATTGTGCCCCAATAGAAGCCACCCAGTTCGAGAGTTCGGCCCTACTGGCGTTGCTTCCGCCTTGGGGAGGAGACCAAGGATGACCATCTTACTGGTTTTCTCGAGGATAGTGCGGTCCGTCTTCGCCAAGGAGGGAGCGCATGTCGTCATGGACAGCCGGAATAGGTGCCAGCCTAACCCGAGGACGAGACCCGGGAATAGGTGCCAGCCTAACCTGAGGACGAAACGGATCCTCGTGCGACAAACGAGGACAGAACGACCGCTCCCGGCCGAAAACGGCATCCGGTAGAGCGACCTACGGCCGGTCCTAGGCGGAAATCATGCCGTTCCCGGAGCCTTTGTGGCCTTCGGAGCGTCGAATCGGAGGGTCGTAACGTGGAACCGCAGCCACCAGGCCAGGCGGTCGTAACTATCTGAAGGCTTTTGGGTTTAAGCGGCTAGTCCTGCCTGCGTGGCCGGGCTGATCGCCAACCGCCCAGCTCGGACAAACGGCAACCCAGGAGGAAAACTTCCCCGAGGAAACCGAGCCAGCCGATCGCCGGCCCTCAGGTATTCGGCCGCTTCTCGAAAGGCCCTCACAAACCAGGCGTAAGCGCTCTTCATCTCGGTTCGGACCCGCTTGCTGGCGGCGTGGACGAGCGGCGCGGGTGACTTCTTGGTCTTCCCTGGCTGAGAGAACGGCTGCTGCCGGAGGATCGCGGCGACGCCAAGAGGCTCGATTCCCGTTTCGGCTCGGCGAGCGGCGGCTTGGGCGATGATCGCCTCGATCAACCCTGCGATCCGCTCGCGGTACTGCTCCCCCGCCAGATCTCACCAGCAAGGCAAGGGAGAGAGAGTCACAACCTCTGTCTCCGCGAACTGCCGAGCACCGAACTCTTTGCCGCGCTGGCGCGCCTCCCATTCCCGTGTGCGATCGAACCAGGTCCCCTCGATCGGCTCGCCGGTGAGCCTAATCCAGCAACCTAGATTTTGGAGTGCGGCGACGCGTCGCCGCTTTTGCCAGGATTCTTACCATCATGCCTGGCGTCCAAAGCGCCGACACGTCGGCGCACTCCACAGGGCGATCCCCGGAATAGGTGCTGCCACCCGGTGCCGGGCTTTTTGCGACCAGGCACGCTACGCTGCCTGACCGGTCTCGGAGCGGGGCAGGCGTGGAGTGTGCCGCACCGGGATCCTGCCAGCGGCCACCTCGCGAGCGCGCAGTTGCTCGCACAAGGCATGAAGGTCCCCAGCGACGGCATCGACGATCCGTTCGCGTGCGGCACGGACCTCGGCGACGATCGGATCAACCCACGGGGTTTGCAAATCTTCAAGGGGCATCGACATACGAGGATTCCTCTCCCATCAGTTCGTCGGGTGTGCATAGGATCGGCGCCTCGTAGCCAGCCGAGCGACACGCTGCTTCGACAAGCGGGCGCTTTTCCGCATTGGCGATATGCGCCGAATTCCAGGTCAGAAGGTAAGACACGCCCTGGGTCGCGGCGATCGCGATGTGCAGCGCATCCGCTCGAGCCTTTGAGGGAAGGGCGGCATCCCTCAAGAGCGAAAGGGCGAGTACCTCAGCCTCGGTAGTGGTCGCGAGCGATCGCAGCTCCTCTAGAAAGTCCGCTCGTCGCGCAGCGGCCACGGGATCGCCATCGGCGCACTCCAGGTGTACAAGTTCCGAGACCACCACTTCGAAAGAGCTGCGGCGGCGACGCCACCATTCCTGCGTAAGCTGCTGTCGCCCCGCCACGATCAGGTCCCGGGAAGGCCGAGCTGTAAGATAACTGACGACCGATGTCTCCAAGTACACGAGAACAGCCATGGCCAAAGTGTACTCCAAGGCACGATCGGCATTGCGGCCGCCGGGCGTCTAACGCTGGGATGGGGCACGCCGCAGGTTAAGGTGGCACCTGTCTGGATCTTCCGGGCCGGGCCATTTCGGCAGCCGGGCATCTCAAAAGCCCTGCCAGGCGGGGCGTATCGAGCCAACCTACAGAAAACGTGCGACTTGGGCTCGCGCGCTGAAGATCTCGGTAACGGCTCGACCCGGCAAAAGATTTTGCGGGCAACCGGGTAATTTCTGCCAAATCGCGTGGAAAGCATTGATTGTGCGGGGTTTACCAAAGTGTCAAAAGATTTGGACAGGCGCGCAATCCTTTTGCGGGCGCCGAGCGCCGGAATAGGTGCGCGCCGGAATAGGTGCCAGCCTAACCTGAGGACGAGACTGATCCTCGTGCGACAAATGTCGTTAGCCACGAGGATGCCCCCAGCAGGCGTAGGTTTTAGCCAGAGCTAGGGACCAGGAAGGAGCCGATTTAGCCAGGTAAGGGACCGTCCAAATGTGGTAGGCGCTTGCCATCTGCTTAGCAGGAGGTGAGGAAATGGCCTATCGGGAGGTCCACGTGGTCGAAGTGAAAGAGGTTCTTCGGTTGTGGAGCGCGGGCGAGGCTCAGCGGTCGATTTCTCGCCGTACGGGAGTGGACCGCAAGACGGTCCGTCGGTACATCAAAGCGGCCCACCAGGCGGGGTGC
>JANNIH010000153.1:0-34619 GCA_031404815.1 Holophagales bacterium
AGGGTCTCTTTGGCCAGATGAAGCTTGCGCCGCTTCTTTTCCACGATGCTCTCCTCGCAAAGATCGCCGGGGGCGTCCCGGGATCGAACGTCCGGGTTCAGGGTCGGGCGTGATGCTTCGAGACGAAGGAAAGATACTTGAGAAGTCTAGATCCGGAAGAGGAAGCGCGGCAAGCACCGCCGACTTAAACCTCACGCGCCAGTTTGAGCGTCCCTCCCCCCCTTGCGGGGGGAGGACAGGAGGGGGGCGCCGCTCCGCGGGAAGAAATCGTCGCGCAGCCTCCACACGGCTTCCATCGTCAGGGGCTCGCCGTCAAAGAGGATCTGGCGGCTCTGAGGGTCCTTGCGGTTCTTCAGGTAGCGCGTCACGTTCATCCAACGGATGACCTGCCCGCCGGTTTTCTCGTCGGTCTGGCGGATGACGAGAAAGACGTCGACCGGCTGGCTGATCCAGTATTCGAGGTGGCGGTCGTTCTTCACGTCGAAGACTTCCCGGCCGTCGCTCTTACGCGTCCTCAGGTAGGAATTGCCGCTCTTGAGCTGGACGTAGATCTTCTTCCCGCTGGGCTGGCCAGCGTCGCCTTTGAACTCGACCTCGCCGTCGATGCCGTAGTCGAACTGATTCAGCATCCGGAAAATCTGGTTCGCCTCGCCGGTGATCGCCTGCACGTGGCCGAACAGAATTTGTTCCAGGGCCTGTGCGTCGAGTTGCCGCGTGGCGGACTCCTCCATCGCCAGAATCTTTCGCGCCACCGGGTCGCTCTTCAAGCGCTGTTCGATGAAGTCGATCAGGGGCACCCGCTCGTCGCACGTCTGGCAGGTGATGAAACCCTTCCCGGCTTCGAATCTCTTCCGCACCGCGGCGAGGTCCGCAATCGGCGTAGCGCACGCGACGCACACGTACCGCCGGTCGCGCGTCACGTCGCAGCCGTAGCGAGCCAGGTGCCGATGCACGTACTCGATGAAGATCACCTTCAGCTCGTCGGGGGTCGCCAAGTCGAAGAACAGGCTGATCGTCGCCTCGCCTTCGCCCTGCCGGTTGTCGATCTTTAAACCCAGCAGGTGGCCGCGGCTGGAATTGAATTCGGCCGCGTTCCGCCACAGTTCCTTGTGCTCAAACTCCTGGCTGTACCAGAGGCGCACCACCAGCGTCGTCCAGATCGTCTGCCACTCGCCGCCGAAGGTGTACGAGACGAACACGCCGGGCTCCCACGGGATGTCTTTCTCGCGGCGGTACTGCGAGGGGAAGACCAACTGCCGGCCCTGCGGCGTCTCTTCGCCGATGCAGAGCGAGTGGTCGAGGAAGGTCTGGACCAGCCCCCGCAGCAGCAGCTCTTCGTCCGGCCGCGGCAGCCGGTCGACGCCGGTGAAGTCGAAGCCCGGATCGTAGAGGTCCGCCTCCAGCACGCAGCCGATCTCGTCCTTGTGGGCGCGGGCCGAGCGGATGATCGCCCCGGCGTAGCCGTTCAGCAGCTCGGGCTGGAGCAGCACCAGGTCGCCGAACTTGAACGGCCGGGCCAAGCCGTGATTGGCCAGCAGCGTCACCGCCGTGCGCACGTCGGACTCGCCGAACCGCTCCCCCGGCAGGGTCTGCTCGAGACGCTGCGCCAGCTCCGCGAATCGCAGCAGCCGAATGTCGGTTGTGTCGCGCATCTTGAAGAGGGCGCTCTTCAGCTCGGCCAGCAGCCGCGGCGTGGCGGTCCACGGCAGCTTGTCCCAGGGGATGCTGTCTGCGATCAACTGCTTCAGCTTCGATGGTTGCCCACCGTTCGCCTCATCCGAGCAGTTGAGGCCCGTGTGGGCGCTGGAAGGAAGCCAGCCCGAAAAACCGTGTGCTTCGCGGAATCGCTCGATCTTGGCGTCGCTGAGTTTCATGTACCCAACGTCGACCTGCGAGAAGATGAGCAGCTTCTCGGCAGGGCGTCTGGCCGAATCGTTACCGGCGGCCGTATCGAGCGCCTTGAGCCAGTCGCCCGCCTCGGCAAACGGATCGTCCTTCTGCGGATTGATCAGCAGCAGGGCGAGAGCGGTCTCGTCGAGAAACAGCCGGTGGATCAGGCGGTAATCCTCTTGCCCGGCCAGGTCCCACAGCAGGGCCTCGCGGTCGATCGTGGCGTCGGGGGGCAGGGGCAAAGGCAGCGGCCAGACGTTCATGCCGTGCGTGCGATCCTTCACGACGTACTGGTCCTCAATCAACCGATGAGCCAGCGAGGTCTTGCCTACCGTCGCTTCGCCGAGCAGCACGACCTTGGCGTTCACGTAGCGGCGTGTGGGTTCGGCAGTCGGTGCGACGCGAACGCCGGTGAGGCGGTAGGCGTAGATCTTTGCATCGGTAGCCGTCCCGACCACAAGCCGTGAACCCTTGGGACTGAAAGCGACTGAAATCGGATATGAATTTCCGGCATACTGGATCACCTGCAAGCACTGCCCCGATTTCCAATCCCACAAACGAACCGTCTTGTCCAGAAACCCCGTGGAGGCGATCCAGGAGCCATCGGGGGAGATGGCGACCGAATCCACACCGCTCTGATGGCCCTCCAGCGTCCCGACGCAGGCTCCCAATTCCAAGTCCCAGATCTTGACGGTCTTGTCTTCCGAACCCGAAGCGGCAAACCGTCCGTCCGGCGTGGTCTGAACGGATTTCACGATGTCCGAATGGCCCGCTAGCGTCGCCAGGCACTGGCCCGTTTCGAGGTTCCAGAGCCGGACCCGCCCGTCGCCATGCCCCGACAGCGCTTGCGTCCCCGCCGGGTTGACGGCGCTGCTGAATACGTCGTCTGCTTCGTCCGTGCCGCAAACGATGGTCTTCAGGCACTGGCCCGAAGCCAAATCCCACAGCCGGAGCGTCTTGTCGAATCCGCCGGAAAGCGCGCGGGCGTTGTCGCGCAACGCGACCACGGACCAGACGCTCGCCGTATGACCCTCCAACTTCGCCGCTTCCCGCCCCGATCCTGCATCCCAAACTCGAACGCTCTTGTCATCCGACGCCGACAGAATCCGCTTCCTATCCGGCGTAATCGCGACGGAGTTCACTTCTCCTGTATGCCCTTCCAGCGTCGCCCGGCACTGGCCGGTCGCCAGGTCCCAAATCTTGACGGTCTTGTCGCTCGAGCCCGACGCCGCCCAAGTTCCATCCGGGCTGACGGCCACGCTGCGGACCCAACCCTCGTGCCCGGTGAGCTGGCGTTCCAGCACAGCCAGCGGCTCGGCTTGCTCCGGCGGTTTCGCCGGCTTGGGTTTCGGCTTCGCCGGTTCCTTTTTGGGCTCCGGCTGCGGCGCGGTCGGCTCGGCTTCCGCCTCCTCTCGGCAGGCGGCCAGCAGCTCGTCGAAGGCGGCCGGCGTTTCCTGCCGGAAGTCCAGGTACTTGTAGCGGCGCAGCGCGTCGGGCAGCGTACAGTCGGTCAACAGCAGCGGGACGAAGCGGCGGCCTTGGTTGCTCGGGTCGCGGAACAGGACCGTGCTCCGTTCGAGCGTCACCCAGGCCGACCCCAGCGCCGCGGGCGACAGGCAGAGCACCTGGACCCGCGCCGCCTCCAGCCCGCGTTCGATGGCGAGATAAATGTCGTCGCCCGGCTTGATCACCCAGTCGTCGAACCAGACTGAGAGCCCGGCCTGCTTCAGCCGCTCGGCCAGCTGCCGCACCCGCGGCTTGTCCCGCGAGTTGTGGCTCAGGAATACGTCATAGGCAAAGCGGTCTGCCACTGTTGATCCTTCCCGCGTCGCGCTCAGGGCTTGATTGAGCGTTGATTATAGCGCGGCGAGAAAACGCCGGCGAGGACGCCGGCGGTCCCAGGAAAAGCACACCCGAGGGCGATGGAGAGCAATGACCCCGATCGCCTGCCCTCCCCCGATCCCGGAGCGGATTCTCGTGCGTCCACCGCAGATTCTTGTGCGACTTTCGTCGATGGGTTCGTTCCCAACGTCGATGGGCTCGGTCCCGGCGGCGATGGGCTCGTCCCCAACGCGGATTCTTGTGCGCCCGCCGAAGATTCGCGTGCGACTTTCGGCGATGAACTCGTTCCCGAAGCCGATGGGCTCGATCCCGGCGGCGATTCTCTCGTCCCCGACGCGGGTTCTTGTGCGCCCAACGGAGGTTCTCGTGCGAGCTTTGGCGGTTCCCTAGATCCCAACGGCGATTCCGGCCCGCCTTTACGCCCGCGGATGAAACCGGTCGTACAAGCTCTTCAAGCGGTGCTGATGGATGTGCGTGTAAATCTGCGTGGTCGCGATGTCGGCGTGGCCGAGCATCATCTGGACTGCGCGCAGATCCGCGCCATGTTCGAGCAGGTGGGTGGCGAAGCTGTGGCGCAGGACGTGGGGGGAGAGGGCGCGAAGCCCGACGCTTCGGCCGTAGGCGCCGAGGTTCTTCCAGAAGCCTTGGCGGGTCATACCGTCCCCATGGGAGTTGGCGAACACGAACCCGTGCCGCTTCCCCTCGGTGAGCAGCGGGCGGACCTCTTGGAGATAGCGCCCGACCCAATCCTCCGCCGCTTCGCCGACCGGCACCACGCGCTCCTTGTCCCCTTTGCCGTAAGCGATCAGGAAGCCGACATCGAGCCGCAGCTGCGGCAGGGTGAGACCGACCAGCTCGGAGACGCGGAGGCCCGCGGCGTAGAGCAGCTCGATCATCGCCCGGTCGCGCAGGCCGAGCGGGGTCGCGAGATCGGGCGCCGCGAGCAGCGCTTCGACCTCCTGCTCGGTGAGCACCTTCGGTAGGGAGCGGAACCGCTTCGGCTGGACCAGGTGGATGGCCGGGTTGTCGGCGCGCTCGCCGATCTCGATCAGGTGCTGGAAAAAGCTGCGGATCGAGGCGAGTCCGCGCGCGATCGAACGGGGCGAGAGCCCCTCCCGCCGCAGATCCCGGACGTGTGCGGTGAGCGCGCCTGAGTCGGCGGAGAGCAGATCGCCACCGCTCTTCGCGAGCGCCCGGCCGGTGCGCAGCAGGTCGCGACCGTAGCTCTCGACGCTGTTGGCGGCCAGACCCCGTTCGAGCGCCAGCGATTCGAGATAGCGGCGGAGCGCCCGATGCCAGGGCGTCGCCTTCTCTTTCGCCGCCGCAGCGGCGGTCTCCGGGTCGATCGGCCTCCGGGGCATCCAGGGGGCAGTTTAGTTTCCCGCCCGGTCGAACAGCAAGGGATGCCGGACGCCGGGTAGTGGTTTCGGTTGCCACCTCGGGAGTAAGCTGTACCTACTGAACCCACCGATCGAGGAGATGAGCAATGAGCATCGAATCCACCAAGGCGAAACACGAAGATCGACTGATGGCCCTGCCCGGCGTCGTCGGCGTCGGCATCGGCGAAAAGGACGGCGAACCCGTGATTAGGGTCTACCTCGCGGCGCGCAGCGCGTCACGGGGAGACATTCCGGAGGTTCTCGACGGCTGGCCGACCGACCTCGAAGTGATCGGCACGGTCTCAGCGGAGGAGTGATCGCCCGTCGGCACCTGCGCTACGTATTTTTTCAACATGTCTCGTATTTGAATGGCTGCGTCCGTCTCCTCCGACAGGGGCAAAAGTCCGGGCGAACCGGGCTGGGAAGCCCTGCCAGGAGACCCTACAGCCATGGCCAGCCTTGATGAGAAGAAGATGGTGTTGAGCGCCGCCGACGCGGCCTCGCTCGAGAAAGCCCGCACCCAAGCCGAAGAATCCCTGCTCGATCCGGGCAAGCCGCAGAACAACGTCGTCGGCGTCGCCGCGGGCGTCAAGTGGAAGGACGGCAAACCGACCGGCGAACCGGCGGTTCTCGTACTCGTGACCCATAAGCTCCCCAAGGATCAGGTGACCCGCTCGGACCTGGTGCCGACAAAAGTCCAAGAAATGCAGACCGACGTACTGGCCGTCGGCTATCCGTTCGCTGGCGGCAACCCTCTGGAAGGTGGCGTCGGCATCGAAACCCTGGCGAAGCGGATTCGTCCGGCCGAAGGCGGCTACAGCGTCGGCCATTTTAAGATCACCGCCGGGACTCTCGGCACCTGCGTCTACAAGATCCTCCAAAACGGCGTCGGTATCCCACCGAAGTTCTACATCCTGAGCAACAACCATGTGCTCGCCAACAGCAATGCCGCGAGCCTGGGCGACCCAATCCTGCAACCGGGTCCTTTCGACGGCGGGGTCGATCCGGCGGATCGCATCGCGACGCTCAGCCAGTTCATCCCTATTACCTTCCAGCCGCCGGTCCCCGTGGCGAGCCACAACAACATGGTGGACGCCGCGATCGCCGAGGGGCAGTTCCACGACCTCGACCGCGAGATCTACTGGACCGGTTACGTGCGGGGCTGGCGGAAGAAAGCCGGCGTTACGGTCGGTACGATTGTCCAGAAGACCGGACGCACGACCAACTACACGACCAACTACACGATCGGCAAGATCACCGCAGTCAACGCCACGATCGACGTCAACTACGGCGGCGGCAAGGTCGCCCGGTTCAAGGACCAGATCATTACGACGTCCATGTCGGCCGGGGGAGACTCCGGATCTCTGGTGACAACGCTAGACGACGTCGCGGTGGGGCTGCTCTTCGCCGGCTCCGCCTCGGCCACGATCCTCAACCAGATCGAAAACGTCCGCGCGCTTCTGGGCGTTGAGGTCGGCGAGCAGGTCCTCTAGCGGCGAGCTCGGGTGGAAGCGCATGTGGAGTGTGCAGGCTGCGCACATGGGTTCCAATGGTGCGGGCCGCTCGCGACTGGGCGGCCAGCACCCTCTCACACCCGACGATTCTTTCTCTGGGTAGCGGCTCAGGGCAGCGCTCGGCTGTATCTCTCTCTCGCCACGACTCCGCGCTCGCCGCAAACCGCCAGAATCTCCCCTTCTTCGAGAACGCGACCGGAGTCCTTGGCGCGCTGGAAGATCTCGTCGACCAAGCCGGCTTCAGGTGCGATTCCGCGCTCTTCGAGCCAGTAGACGACGTTCGATTTACCGCTCATGTTCCCCACTTCGATCACCTGGTGGCGACCGATCAGGCTCGCCGGGATCGAGGAGTAGACCCGATCGGCCAGCCAATCCTCACCCCGGGCGCGCGCCTTCAAGATCGCCGCGGCGTGCACGCCGGTCGCCGTGCGGAAGGCATCGCGGCCGACCACCGGATAGTTGTCCGGGCAGGGGACGCCGGTGGTCTCCGCGACCAGTCGGCAGTATTCGACCAGGCGGGTGAGATCGCGGTCGATCCAGCCGAGCAGCTGCATGTTGACCAGCAGCAGGTCGATCGGGCAGTTGCCCACCCGCTCGCCGATGCCGAGCGCCGTGCCGTGCAGGCGGTCCGCGCCGGCCGACGCGGCGGCTAGGGCGTTCGCGACACCGAGGTCGCGGTCGCGGTGGCCGTGCCAATCGACTTTCACCTCCTCGCCCGTCGCATCGACTACGCCGCGGATGAAGCGAATCACCGCCGCCGCTCCGGCCGGGGTCGCATGTCCCACCGTGTCCGAGACGCAGACCCGGCGCGCGCCCGCTTCGACCGCCGCCGTATAGAGGCGGCGCAGGTCTTCCGGCTGGGCGCGGGTCGTGTCCTCGGTGACGTACATGACCGGCAGGCCGTGGGTCACCCCGAACTCGACCGCGCTGGTGGTCCAATGAAGCATCTGGTCGAGCGTCCACCCCTCGGTGTAGATGCGGACCGGCGACGAGCCGAGAAAGCAGGCGACCTCGATCGGCAGCCCCACCCGTTGCGAAACATCCACGATCGGCCGGATGTCCACTTCGAGCGTTCGAGCGGCACAGTTCGGCGAGATCGGCAGCTTCTGCTCGACGATCTCCCGCGCCAGCCGCTCGACATCGCGCACCACGTGCGGCCCGGCGCCGGGCAGGCCGATGTCGGCCGCTTCGATGCCGAGCGCCGCGATCAGATGGAGGATTTCGAGCTTCTGCTCGATCGGCGGCGTTTTCACCGAAGGCGACTGGAGACCGTCGCGCAACGTCTCGTCGTCGAGCTCGACCTTGCCGCGCAGCGGTTTGAGCTCCTGACCGCTCTCGCGGTTCCAGTCGTAGATCAGCTCACGGTCGGAAGGGGGGCTCGGCGGCATCGGTTGACTCCGGGGAAATCGCTGACTGCGCCCTTTAGACCTGCACGGGGGTGAGCGCTCTACGCTCGAC
Source organism: Holophagales bacterium (assembly GCA_031404815.1). Lineage (GTDB taxonomy): Bacteria > Acidobacteriota > Thermoanaerobaculia > Multivoradales > UBA5704 > DASYKS01. The sequence goes on from JANNIH010000153.1 coordinate 8,084, forward strand.
GCGTTTTGCGATGCCGCTGCCCACTTCGGACGTGGTCATCGTGCCGCCGACATCGGCGGTCGTAGCGTCCTCGCGGATCGCGGCCAGCACCGCGGCGTCGAGTGCTTCGGCGGCCTCGGTGTGGCCGAGTGTTTCGAGCATCAGGGCGGCGGAGAGGATCGCGCCGATCGGGTTCGCCTGCCCCGTGCCGGCGTATTTCGGCGCCGAGCCGTGGACCGGCTCGAACATCGAGGTCCGACCGGGATGGAGGTTCGCCGAAGCGGCCATGCCGAGCCCCCCTTGGAGGGCTGCGCCCAAGTCCGTGACGATGTCGCCGAACATGTTGTTGGTGACGATCACCTCGAAGCTCTCCGGCCGCTTCACCATCATCATGGTGAGCGCATCGACATAGAGGTGGCTCGGGGTAACACTCGGATAGTCGGGGGCGACTTCCGCAAACGCGCGCTGCCAGAGGTCGTGCCCGTAGCGCATGACGTTCGCCTTGTCGCTCATGCACACCTTCGTCTTGCCCTGGGCGACCGCGTATTCGAACGCGGCGCGGAGGATGCGCTCCACCCCCTTGCGGGTGTGGATCTCGTCCTGCACCGCCACCTCGTCCGGCGTCCCCTTCTTGAAATTACCACCGATACCCACGTAGGCACCTTCGGTGTTCTCGCGGAAGACGACGAAATCGATGTCTTTTTCGGTCTTGCCCTTGAGCGGGCAGAGGCGCGGATCGTAGAGCTTCACCGGCCGGAAGTTGATGTAGAGATCGAGGCCGAAGCGGGTGCCGAGCAGGATGTCCGCGGCGTGTTTCATGTCCGGCACGCGCGGGTCACCGAACGCGCCGATGTAGATGGCGGCGAAGTGGTCGCGCCACAGGTCGAGCGTCCCCGGCGGCAGGCTCACGCCGGTCTCCAGGTAGTAGTCGGCGCTATAGGGCAGGTGGACCAGCTCTAAGGGCAGGCTCCAGCCGGCGGCGGCGGCTTCGAGGACCTTGACCGCTTCCGCGGTCACGTCCACGCCGATGCCGTCGCCGGGCAGGACCGCGATCTTTTGCGGTCGGCGGAATTTCGGATCTTGGGGCTCCATGGCGCGAAATGCTACCACTCACAAGAGGGGTTCGAAAACCGCCCGGGCCATTGACCGCCGCCGCCCGCCGACGCGCCTCGGCTTGCTCCGCCGGGCTCATCGTGGGATAAATCGTCATCAGGCAATGATTACCGCAGTCATCAGCCGGAAGGGTGGGGTCGGCAAGACCACGACGTCAGTGAATCTGGCGGCGGCGCTCGCCCTGTCCGGGCGGCGGGTTTTGCTGGTCGATCTGGATAGCCAGGCCTCGGCGTCGCTCTCGCTCGGCGTGCCGCGCGAGGAGCTGGCCCCCTCGTCCGCCGACGTGTTGCTCGGCGGATTCCTCGCGAGTGAGGCGATCCGGCCCACGAAGATCCCCGGCCTCGATCTGATCACCGCCTCGGTCGACCTGCTCCACGCGGATTTGGAACTTGGCCGCTATCGCTCAAGGGAGAGCCGGCTCAAAGGAGCGCTCGCCGCGATCTCCCCGCGCTACGACCTGATCTTCCTCGACTGCCCGTCGTCGCTCTCACTGGTGCCGATCAACGCAATCGTCGCCGCGGACGCTTTCGTGATCCCCACGATGCCGCAGTTCCTGTCGCTGACCGGGGTGACGAATTTGATCGCCGCGGCGCACCGCGCGAGCTACGACGCGGGCGGCCGGATCGTGCTCTTAGGCGTTCTGCTCACGATGGTCGATTACCGGATCAAATCGACCCGCACCCACGTCGAGGGCTTGCGCGGCGAGCTGGGCTCCAAAGTGTTCGCGATCGAGATCCGGGTCAACACCCGGCTCGCCGAAGCGCCCGAGCACGGACAGACGATCTTTCAGTTCGACCCCAAAGCGAAAGGCGCCGCCGCCTACCGTCTGCTCGCCCAGGAGTTCGTCCTCCGCGCCACCGACGCGGGACGCAGGATCGCGGCCGAGATTCCCCACCCGACTGAAGAGCCGGCGACGGAAGCAGTCACGCCGGGGCGATAGGGAGCGAAGGGAGAACGCCGAGAATCGCCACCCTCGCCGTAGCCCCGCCATCCGTCGCGGAGAGTGTTTTTCGGCCGCGTATCAGCGAACCCGGCCGTGGATAGCGGCTATCGGAGACGGATAGCGGCTATCCGCGGGCGATAGAGCGGATCTCGCGGCGGATAGCGGCTATAGGAAGCGGATGGCGGCTATCCATGAAGCCGGAGCCTGCTCGGGCGAGAGTCGAGGTGATATCGGCGCGAAGGTCGGCCATCGGCGACGTGTCGCCGCCTCCCCCCTACTCCAACTCCTCCCCCGCCCCCGCCGACATCTGGCCTTTCAGAAACGCCTCGATGAACGGGTCGATGCCGCCGTCTAGGACTTTGTCGGAGTCTCCGACTTCGCAGCCGGTTCGGTGGTCTTTGACCAGGCGGTAGGGGGCGAGGACGTAGCTGCGGATCTGGCTGCCCCAGGCGTTGTCGAGCTTCTTGCCTTCGCGCTCGGCGTTTTCGGCTTCGCGTTTGCGGACTTCGAGGTCGTAGAGGCGCGAGCGCAGGACCTTCATCGCCATTGCGCGGTTCTTGATCTGGCTCCGCTCGTTCTGGCAGGCGACCACGGTGTTGGTCGGCAGGTGGGTGATGCGCACGGCGGAATCCGTCTTGTTGACGTGCTGGCCGCCCGCTCCGGAGGCGCGGTAGGTGTCGATCCGCAGATCGTTGTCGTTGATTTCGATCTTGATGTCGTCATCGACTTCCGGATAGACATCGACCGAGGCGAACGAGGTGTGGCGCCGCCCCTGGAAATCGAACGGGCTGATTCGCACCAGGCGGTGGACCCCCTTTTCGCTTTTGAGGTAGCCGTAGGCGTACTCGCCGCGGATGCCGACTGTCGCGCTCTTGATGCCGGCGTCCTCGCCGTCCTGCCGTTCCATCAATTCGACATCGTAGCCGTGGCGCTCGCCAAACCGGAGGTAGATGCGGAGCAGCATCTCGGCCCAATCCTGCGACTCGGTGCCGCCCGCGCCCGGGTGGATGACCAGGATCGCGCTCTTGTCGTCGTCGGGACCGGCGAGCTTGAGCTCGATCTCCAGCTTGTCCAGATCGACGCTCAGTCGGTCGAGGAAGGTGACCAGGTCGGCGTCGGCTTCCCCTTCGGCGATCAGCTCGCGCCAGGCTTCCAGGTCCGAGCCGTCGGAACGCAGCTGCTTGAGCGTCGCGAGCTTGCGGTCTAGATCGCGGCGTTCCTTGAGCAGCGGTGCGCCCTTGGCCGGGTTGTCCCAGAAACCAGGCTCTTCCATCTGGCGATCGATCTCGCCGATCCGTGTTTCGTATCCGGCGTCCTCAAAGATACCCCCGGAGGTTGCCGAGCTGGAGGGCGAGCTTGTCGATGCGCTGCTGGAGGTCGAACGAGATCATGATGGGGCTCCTCGGGGGGAAGGTTGGCTACCGCAACGAGCGGCTTCTGCGGTCAATGTGATCCATCCGGCGACGGATGATAGCAAACAGCGCGCCCACCGAGCAGAGGAGCGGCGGCAGCCAAGGCGCGCGGGCGTAGGGCGTCACCTCGGCATCGCCCCAAACGTGGGCGCGGATCACGCCGACCGTGCCGAGCGCCACCCGTTGGCGCTCCGAGCCGTCGGGGGCGACCAGCGAGGAGATCCCGGTGAGGGCGGCGCGCAACAGCGCTTTCCGGTTCTCCGCGGCGCGAAAGCGGGCGGCGCGCAGGTGCTGGTGCGGCGCGGTCGTGTCGCCGTACCAGGCGTCGTTGGTGACCGTCGCGAGCAGGGTCGCTCCGGCGCGCGACAGCTCCGCCACCTCTTCCGGATAGACCACTTCGTAGCAGATCGCCATGCCGATCCGATCTCGGACCGGCGGCAGCAGACCGGGCACAGGGCCTGCCGCCTCCCCGTCCCAGGGGAGCAGCGTGGGCGCTGTGCCGGGTGTGTACTCACCGATCCCGCGCGCCATCCGGCCGACCCAGCCGAGCACGGAAGAGAACGGAATGAACTCGCCGAACGGCACCAGGTGGCGCTTGTCATAGCGGCTGAGCGCGCCCCCGATCGGTGCGGCGGCAGCGTTTGGTGCGTCGGGAGCGTTGGGGGCGTTGGGGGCGTTGGGAGCGGTCCCGCCCCCACCGTCCACACCGGCCAGCAAGTAGGCGGAGTTGAAAATCTCCTCCCCCGCCGTGCGCGTCTCGCCGTTCCAGATCACCGAACAGCCGCGGGCGGCGAGTGCGGCCAGATCGCCGCGGACCGCCGGGTCGCGATCGTAGGAAAACGGCCAGAGCGCGCTTTCGGGGAGCACCACGAGCGCGCCCGGCTCGCAGCTCTCGGACGCCAGATCGAGCGCCTTCTTATAGTCGCGGTATGCCTCGGCCGGATCCCACTCCTTTCGGATCGGCAGGTTCGGCTGGATGATCCGCACCGGCCGACCGAAATCTCCCGCCTCCATCCGCGCGATGTGGTGAACGAGCGTCGCGCGGTACCCGGCCCGCCCGGCGACTCCGAGCAGCAGGAGCGGCAGGAGGAGGGCGAGCGAGAGAGGGGCGATACGGAGGCGGGGCAACCAGCCGGCCCAGCCCTCACCCCCGGCCCCTCTCCCAAAGGGAGAGGGGAGAACAGCCATCGCGACGCCGACATTGGCGAACAGAACCAAGAACGAGACGCCGTACGCGCCGATCCAGGCCGAGAGCGGCAGCGCGCCGGGGACATCCACCCAGGCGTAGGCGGCGAGATTCCAGGGGAAACCGCCGATCAGATGGGCGCGCAGCCATTCGAGTGCCACCCAGAGGGCGGGCAGGCCGAGCAACGCGGCGGCGCCGCCGGAGCGCCAAAGGGCTCGGCCGAGGCGGGCGAACGCCCATTCGTAGAGGGCGAGGTAGCTCGCGAGCAGCAACAAGCAAAGAATCGCGACCGGCCGGGGCAGACCGCCGAAACCGATCAGGGTGGCTGGAATCCAGGCGAGGCCGACGGTCCAGGCGGCGAGACCGTGGAGGAATGCGAGCCGTCCCGCGTGCCGGTGGCCGAGCAGCACGATCAGCGGCGCGAGCACCAACCAGCCGGATGCGATCCAGGGGGTGCGCCCGAAGGCCATCCCCCAGAGCGCACCGGCGACGATCGCGACTGGGATGGGGCTAAGCAGCGGCGCAAAGCGCCCGAGGCGAGCCCCCAAGCCCATCCCTACTGGGTCACCCAGGTGTCGAGCTCATAGGTGCGTTCGATTTTGGCGGCCACCACGATCGCCCGCTCACGCTTCTTGAACGGGCCGACCCGCACGCGGTAGAGCGTCTTGCCGCTCACCAACGTCGGCGACAGATACGCCTTCTCGCCCCCCTTGCGCAGCCGGTCGCGAACTTTCTCCGCCTCGTCACGGCTCGGGCTGGCGAAGACCTGGATGATCACCGAACCCGCCGCGGGCTCCGGGTCGCCTCCCGCCACCTTCGGCTGGGCCGGCCGCGGCGTCTCCGCCGCTTCGCGCCGCGCGCGGTCGGCCGGGCGTTCGTCGGCCACCGCTGTAGAACCGCGGCGTCCGGCCTCCGGTTTTCCGGCGGGCTTGCCCGGGGGGCTATTCGGCAGCGACGCCTGGCGATCGGCCGCGGCCGGCACGGCGGGTGCCGCAGCCGCAGGCGAATCCCCTTCGCCGCCGAACATCGTGTCGGGCGCCGGCGCCGGCTTCTCGACCACCTCCGGCTCCGAGCCCGGACGGGGGGGCGGCTGGGGCTCGGGCCCCTGGTCGCTGCCGCCCGACTGGATATCCTCGAAGAAATCGAGCGGCTCGGCCTTGCCTCCCGCTTCGACGGTCGCGTTGTCCGGGGGAATCGTCACCACCCTCGCGCCCTCGACCGAGGCGAGCTGCCCCTTGCCGATCCAGACGCCGGACAGAAACGCCACCAGCAGGCAGACCAACAGAATTACGAACGCCGTCACCACCTGCCGGTTGGTAAGCGCGATCTCGTAATAGCTCGGTTCATCCGTTGAGCTCAAACAGTGCTCCTTCTATTCTTCGATCCTCTGGCGCCCGTTGGAACGAACGCGCCCGGTCCGACCGCTCCCCGCGAGCGGTCGATCATTCCTTGGCGCCCTTGCCTGGGAAGCCCTCGAGGAACGGCCGGAACAGGTCGAGCGGCAGCGGGAAGAGGATCGTCGAGTTCTTTTCGGCCGCCACCTCGGTGAGCGTCTGCAAGTAGCGGAGCTGAAGGGTCACGGGGTTCTTGGCCACCACTTCGGCGGCCTGGCTGAGCGCGAGCGATGCGTCGAGCTCACCTTGAGCGTGAATGAACTTCGCCCGCTTCTCGCGTTCCGCTTCAGCTTGGCGCGCCATCGCCCGCTGCATCTCCTGCGGCAGGTCGACGTGCTTGACCTCGACCATCGTGACTTTGATCCCCCAGGGATCGGTCTGGTGGTCGATGATCTCTTGGAGCTGCGCGTTCAGTTTGTCGCGTTCCGAAAGCAGCTCGTCGAGCTCGGCTTGGCCGAGCACCGAGCGGAGGGTGGTCTGCGCCAGCTGGCTGGTCGCATAGAGGTAGTTTTCGACCGAGACGATCGCGCGCGACGGATCGACGACGCGGAAGTAGACCACCGCGTTCACCTTCACCGAGACGTTGTCCTTGGTGATGATGTCTTGGGACGGCACGTCGAGCACGACCGTGCGCAGCGACACCTTCACCATCTTCTCGAACGGCCAGAAGATCAGCACCAACCCGGGACCCTTGGGCGCTGCGCCCAGGCGGCCGAGGAAAAAGCTGACCGCCCGCTCGTACTCGTTCAATACGTTCACCCAGCGGGAGAACAAAAACAGGGCGATGATCGCGCCGACGCCGATGATGACCAGGCTATCCATGATTTCTTCGCTTCCTTACCGTTATGAGGCGATGACGAACGTCTACGTTGGGGTGCCCACGGGCGTTTCCCGGAGCGGCCGGACGTGTAAGGTGAGGTTCTCGATGCGCACGATTTCGACTTGGTCCCCGGCGGCGATCGGCCCTGCACCCGAGTCGGCGATCGCCGTCCAGATCTCGCCGTGGACGAAGATCTTACCCCCAGGATCGAGCGCGGTGCGCGCGACGCCGTGCTCCTTAAGCATCCCCTCTCGCCCGGAGCGCACGGGCAAGCGCGCGAACCGGAGCGCCATCCAGGTGAGGAACGAGACGAGCAGCGCGGCAAAGCCGCAGAGCATCGCGATCAGCCCAAAGCTCGCGCGGAGCGCCGGCTCGGGCGAATCGAACAGAAGCATCGAACCGAGCGCGAGCGAGACGATCCCGGCGACCGAGAGCAGACCGTAGCTGATCACTTTCACCTCGGCGATGAAGAACAGGAGGGCGAGCAGCACGAGCGCCACCCCGGCGGCGCGAACCGGCAGCACCGACAGCCCCCAGAAAGCGAGCACCAGGCTGATCGCGCCGACTACGCCGGGCAGCACCGCACCAGGGTGCATGAATTCGAAATAGAGACCCAAGCCACCGAGCACCAGCAGGGCGAGTGCGATATTCGGGTTCGCGAGCACCGAGAGCGCACGACGGAACGCAGGCATTTCGATCTCGGAGAGGGCGGCCCCCGCGACGCGGAGCGGAACCCGGGTCTGCCCGCGCACGATCTCGCGCCCCTCGACGGCCAAAAGGAGCCCGGCGAGATCAGGAGCCACCAGGTCGATGAGCTTGCCCGAGAGCGCCTCGTCCGCGGTGAACGAGCGGCTTTCCCGGACCGCGGACTCGGCGAGCGGCACGTTCCTCCCCCGCCTCAAAGCGAGCGCGCGAATCTGCGCTGCGGCGTCCTCTTCGACTTTCTTGCCCATCACGCCGGGGATGTCTTCGCCGTCACCGCCGACCGGATGGGCGGCCCCGGTGTTGGTGCCCGGCGCCATCGCCGCGAGGTCGGCCGCCTCAAGGATGAAGAACCCGGCGGAGGCGGCGCGCGCCCCGGCCGGTCCGACCCAGACGATCACCGGCGTCTTGGCGCTCAAGATCGCGGCGGTGATCTCGCGCGTCGAGTCCATCAGTCCGCCCGGCGTATCGAGTTCGATCACCACCGCCCGGGCGCCCGCCGCATCCGCCTTCGCGATCCCTCGAACGAGATACTCGGAGAGCACCGGGTGGACGATCGACGAGGCGTCGAGCAGAACGACCTCGCCCGCCCCGCCCGCGGCAGGGGCGAGAGGGACCTGTGCACCCGCAGTGTCGGCCGCGCCGACGGCCGCCCAAGCGACCCCGTCGAGCGCCAAGGCGAGGCCGCACGCGGCTCGGAGCCCGAGGACGAAAAGGGTTCGGGCGCGGGAGCTGCGGGTTCGGACCGGTGGCTTCATCGTTTGATTATAGCCGCCTCGGGCCTTCCGACTCTCGACCGGCGTCCCTCAGGCGTTGTAGCCTCCGGCCACGATGAATCTTCTCGACACCCCGGTCACCCGCCAACTCGGTATCGAAGTCCCTCTGATCTGTGGTCCGATGTACCCGTGCAGCAACCCGGAGCTGGTCGCCGCTGCGTCCGAAGCGGGCGCCATGGGGGTGGTCCAACCGCTCTCGCTCACCTATGTCCATGGCCACGAGTTCCGTGCCGGCTTGCGGTTCATCAAGAGCCTGACCGCCAAACCGATTGGCCTGAACGTGATCGTCGAGAAATCGTCCAAGACCTACCGCGAGCGGATGGAGCGCTACGTCGATGAGTCGATCGAGGAGGGGATCCGCTTCTTCCTCACCTCGCTCGGCAACCCACGCTGGGTGGTCGACAAGGCACATGCGGTCGGCGGTGTCGTCTACCACGACGCGACCGAGCTCAAATGGGCGCAGAAAGGGCTCGATTCGGGTGTGGATGGCCTGATCGGCGTCAACCGCCGCGCGGGCGGCCACGCCGGCCCGCGGAGCACCGAGGCGCTCTACGCCGAACTGGTGGGATTGGGTGTGCCGCTGGTCTGCGCGGGCGGAATCGGCGACGAGGCGGGTTTCGTCGAAGCGCTCCAACTCGGCTACGGCGCGGTGCAGATGGGCACCCGCTTCATCGCGACCCCCGAATGCAGCGCGCCGGCCGCCTACAAGCAGGCGATCCTCGATTCCGACGAGGACGACATCGTGCTCACCGAGCGCCTGACCGGCGTACCGGTCGCGGTGATCCGAACCCCCTACGTCGAACGAATCGGCACCAAAGCCGGCCCGCTCGCCCGCTGGATGCTGCGCGGCCACAAGACCAAGCACTGGATGCGCCTGATCTACACCCTCCGGGCGTTCACCAAGCTCAAGAAGGGGGTCAAGTCCTACTCCTCGAAGGACTATTTGCAAGCCGGCCGGAGTGTGGCGGGCATCGACTCGATCGAACCGACGGGCGAAATCGTCCACCGCTTCCGCGACGCGGCGATCGCGGCGGGATCGGCCGACTCGGATCGGCAGGCGACGGCTTAAGATCAAGCGATTCCTAGACTCGACTCATGCGCCTTCCCCACGCACGTCAGGTCGGTGGACCCGCGAGCGGCGAAAAGATCTTGCGCAGGTCGGTGGGCACTGCGACCTTGCCGTCGGTTCCGAGGGTCGCGAACGCGAGCGGCGCGTAGCGATGCTCGACACCGTACGGTGGGCGCGCCTCGGGTTTGCCGACCGGGCCGGGCCACTCGACGTCGCCGGTGGCGGTGCGGGCGGGGATCAGCCAGTAGTCGCCGGCACGGTAGGTTCCGTCGGGTTGAAATTGGATGCGGATTCCGTCTTCGAGCGCGATCCAGCCCTGGTCGTCGTCGGCTGCTTCGGCGATCGGCAGCGCGCCGTTCTGGAGCGGCTTGCCGGCCGCCTTGGTCTCCTGATGATCCCAGCGACGGAGGTAGGCGTGCCGGGCCAGGGCGCTCTCCTCGTCGTGCTGCGGCAGGTCGATCTCCGGCTTGGGGGTCTTCAATTGGACGCTCATCCGGCGCGAATCGACGACGGCGACCTGGAACAGGGTGCGAGGATCGGCGGCTTCCTTCCCCGATAGATCGTCGTCCAGGAACTCCACCCAATCGCCGGGCGCGAGACCGGAGCGGGAATCGCGCCCGAGGTGTTCCAGGGTGAGAGTGCCTCCGGCGCTGTGGAGGACGGGAAAGACCACCGAGCCGTTGTCCCGCGACCACTTGAAGGTGGGCACGAGGGCGCCGTTGGCGGTGCCGCCGCGGTGGACCTCGACCCGATAGAGCTGGTTCTCGGCGCCGCGGTAGCGCGCTTCAGGCGCGGCGAGGCAGGGTTCGGTGTCCGCCGCATCCGCTTTCGCCGTCGCCTTGAGCCGGCCACGCTTCTCCGGTTGCCACTGCGCCACCCACTCCTGCCAATCCCTGGCATCGACGGTTTTCGTTGCCGGGATGTTCGATCCATCCACCCTCTTGTCGATGGCGCGGACCCGCCAGACGATTTTGGAGCGCAGCGCGGTGTCGGCCCCGCCCAGCGCCACCTCCCGAATCGCCCCGTCCTCCAGGGGATGAATTTCCCGCTCCCAAACGTCCAGGTAGAGCAGAGAGCGCTTGCCGTCGGCCAAAGCCGGCAGCAGACTCCCCTCGGCCCCGCTGTCGAGTTTTTCCCCGTTTTCACAGAGGAGCCCCTCGACGTAATAGCGCCCTGGCGCGAGGTGATAGCGGCGCGCCTGCTCACCCTTCGTGATCTCGAATCCCGCGCCCTCCTCTGGCCCGCCGAAGGGGCCGATCAGATCGGTCGCGAGCGTCTGAAGATGGTGCAGAAGAATGGCCACCTGCTCGTTCCAATCGGCGTCGAGCTGCACCCGGCCCTGCTGCATCAGGACGCGTAGATAGTGCTTGTCCGGATCGAAAGTGGCTCGTGAGATATCGGCTTTCATAACCCCTCCTAGGTGGCAAAGATCAGGCCCGCATCCGCGCCGGCCGGGGTGAATTCGTCGAGGCGGGCGCGCAGGTTCGCCTCCCGCTGGGGTTCGAACAGATCGTGAAAGACGCCCATCTCCGACTCGTCGTCGGCGCTGCGGCGGATCTCCTCGGCACAGTCGTCGGCGAGGCGGGCATAGCCGGGCGCACCGTAGCGCTCACTCGCGAACCGCGGCCGAACCCGCTCCCTCTCGTTCGGATCGAGGAGGTCCGGATCGACGAGATCGGGCTGGCACCCGAACCGGCGTGGCGTGCGCGAGCCCGGGAGGTAGGAGGAGAAACGGAGGCAGCCGATCTGGCGCCGCGCCACCTGCATCTGCCCGGTAAACAGGCTGTTTTCTCCCAACTCCAGGGCGTGGACCCGCACTGCGCCGAACAGCGTGCTGGAGAGCACGGTGAGCCGCGCCTGACCCACCCTACCGTCCGGCCCGCCCACCGCATCGAGCTTTCGGCTCGTGGCATCGATGATGCTGTCGCTGATCCGGAGCGGCACAGGGTCGGTTGCCACCTCGTCCTGGTTGACCAGGATGGAGCCGACGATCGAGTGCTCGATGGCGACCCGCGCGTGGAGGTTCCACAGCTCCAGGCTTGGCTCGGCCGGCTCGCGGGGCGCGCAGTCGCCGTGCAGGCCCCAGCCGGGCACAAGGGTCGAGTGGCGCACGGTGACTGCGGCGAGGTCACCTTCGATCCTGACGCCCCGGCCGGTGATCAGCAGCCCGTCGAGGGTGAAGGCACTGCCCGCCTGGCCCTCCACGGTGAGCGAGTCGCGGGCGGAGGTCTGCCGGTCGAGCAGGCGGATCACCGGGCGCTTCTTTCGGGCGGCGCGGATCTGCAGGGTCTGGTCTTTGGCCAGCGCGATGTTGATCTGTTCGACGTAATCCGTGCTGTCGGTGATCTCGACCACCGCGTGCCGATGCCCCTCGGCGGACCAGGCCCGCAACGCCTCTTCGATCGACCGGAACGAACCGCCCTGCCCCACCCGATAGATCGTGGCACCCGCCGGCTGGGAGATCGGGCGGTCGTACTCGCCGCCGCCGAGGTCGGCGCCGAAGCCGTAGTGATAACAGACCCGGATGCCGTGCTTCGGCACGTGGCGCGGCGGGAACGCGATGCGGCCCAGCTCCGGATCGACCGCAACCTGGCCCTTGCGGGGCTGGTAGTGCCAGCCGTTCAAATCGGCGACGACGATCTCCTCGACCGGGATCGGTTCGGGTTTCTTGCCGGGCAGGACGCGGAAGATGTGGAGGCTCTTGCCGTGGCCGTAATAGTCCGCCTTGCGGTCCGCAAACGCCCGGCGCCCGATCGGAACGGGCAGGTTCAGCTCTTCTGCGATGTGGGTGGGCTCGGTCTCCGGCTCCGGCTTGACGAACAGCGGCGCATCGTTGCCCAGGACGCTGAATGTGTAATGGTGATCGCCCCGCTCCTTGCAGTAACCCGGCGTGCCGCTGACCGAATAGGAGCGCAGCCGCCAGAGGAAGAGGCCGACGCCGGGCAGGTTCGGCCTTCCCGGGGTGCGGTGCGAGCCGGTGCGCCGTACGTCTACGGTACGGGCGATCTCGTCGAACGCTCCGCCCAGCCGGATCAGCGCGTCGCCCCGGCGCAGGTCGGCGGTCCGGCCGCGGTGGCGGCGGAGAGATTTGAGATGCTGGGTGAAGCCCACGAGCCGGTAAAACTCGACGGCCCGCGCCGGCCAGCCCGCCACGTCCGCGGCGAGCGACTCGAGCAGCGCGAGCGTCCCCTTGCGCTGCCGGTAGCGCAACGTGTTCGCCACCTCGCGGCGAGGGATCAGGATCTTGGTGCGCGCGCCCCCCTCCTCTGTCGTCACCTCGCCCGGCTCCCCCGCTTCGTGGACCGGCCGGTAGCCGATCAGGTCGCCGAGATACGGCACCACCCAAGTCTCACAGGTCTCGATGAACCAGTTCTCGTAGAGCCGGGCGATATCGTCCTCGACGGCGTTCACCTGCTCGGCGATCACCCGCAGTAGATCGCGCAGCGGCCCGCCCTGCTCCTCGTCGCGCTGGCGGTAGACGGCGGGTAGGAGGTCGTACAGGCGATCTTGCCTGCCGCCCGTTTCGGAACCGATCATTATTTCCGCTCCTTGAGGATCAGGGTGTCGGGGACCTCGGGTGTGAGATAGAGGATCTGCGCGGGCTCAATCGTTCCCTTCTCATCGGCTCCGGCCGGTCGCGCCGGGAGCCGCGGCTTGGGCTGATCTTTCCCTAGCTTGGCGACCTGTTTTTTTAGCTCGTCGGCATCGACGCTGCCGGCCACCGTGTCGAAGAGGTCCACCTCCGCGAAGTCGACGCCGCGGATGCCCTGGATCGTGGCGTAGACCTCGCTCAACCGGGCGTCCTGGCCAAGGCTCCGGCGAACGAAGCCGAAGGTGTCGAGCAGGGCGGCGCGGATCTTCGGCTCGACTTTTTCCCAATCGAAATCCGGCAGCAGCCGCACCTTGGCTTCGAGGAACAGGAACGACGCCTCGCGCAGCTCCAGCCGCAGCGGCTGGCGCGGATCGCCGAACCGGCGCAACGCCGCATCGAGGTTTCGAAACGTGTCGGAGTCCGCCAAGATCGGGACGTCGTCCTCGCCCGCGATGGTGACGTGGACGAGCTGGACGCGGCCGTCCGGAAGCCGAACCGCGCTCGCCTTGCCGACTCCCGCGAAGGTGCGGGCGAAGTCCTCGTAATCTTGGACCGAGATCAACCGGTCGAGGGCCATCAACGCGAGCGGAGCGTTCTTGCGCGCCTGATCGCGGCTCTCGCGATCGGCGCCCCCGCTCGCGGGGAGCGGATTGGTCACGCCCCGGACCCCGAGCGGCCGGGTCGCGAGCTGGCTGATCTGATCCGCTTTGACGTTGCCCGCCTTGCCGATACCGCTGCGGTAGACCGCCCGCACGTTCTCGCGCCCTGTGGGCAGGCGCGCTCCCTGTTCGCCGTTGCCGAAGATCACGGTGGTCTGGCCGCCGTCGTCGGTGCGCAGGGTATAGCTCCGGTCGGCCGGACCGAGGCCCGCGAGGCTCGGCGCCTCGTGCCAGAGGACGTCGTTGACCCGCACCCCGAGCGTGCTCTCGATGCCGGACGGGGTGGGCGCCGAGACATGGGTGAGCGGCGGCTGTTTGAGCGCAAACGTTTGGAAGGCCTGGGCACTCTCGCCGCTGCCCAGCACCTCGAAACGGGTTTCGCCTTGCGTGGCGTGGGCGACGTTGCCATAGAGGGTGAACGTGTCGCGCTTGTAGCAGTAGGCCAGGGGAGTCGCCAGGGTGAGCGTGGTGTGGGTGCGCTCGCCGGGGAGATCGACCGCCGCCGCCGTCTCGGTGGTCTTTCTTTGGGCCACCCCCTGGTGCACTCCGGCGATCATGACCAGCTCGGCGGCGGCAATCCCGGGCACGGACACCTTCTCGTCCTGATCCTCGCCTTCGCCAACGCCGGTAACGTCCGTGCGCTCGCCGCTGGCAATCAACCAGCGCCCGGGGCTTAAAGAGTCGTACAGGCCGGCCAGCTCGATCTCCTGGCCGCAGAGCGGCTCCTCGATCGGCGCCTCCGCCAGGGTCAGCTCTTCCGGCTGGGCGAAGACGGCGGTGCCGCGGATGACGGCGAAGTTCTCCACGTTTTTCTCATTGAGCTCGAGCCATCGGTCTTCGAGCGCGACGCGGGTCGCTTTGGCCGAGATGCCGTAAGTCGCCCGGGATGACTCCCCCGCTTTGACCACCCGGGTGATCACCCGTTCCGGGATCTCGCCGATCGGGTTGGGCCGCAGAAGGACGATCCAGCTCGCCGGCAGGATCTGCGGATAGGCGGCGTCCAGCCAGACCTCCTGCTCAGTTTCTGCCAGGTTCTTCCACTCTTCAGAAGAAAAGGTGACCTTTTGGTTCGAGTCCTCCGTTCGCGTGAGCTCGAGCGGCGCGTTGTGGCCGAAGACGGACGCTTTCGCGCGCAGCCCCCAGACCCGCAGGGTGGGAGCCGGGGTGACGGGCACGTTCGCAAGCGTCTGGTAGAAGACCTCCCGCAGCTCCGGGCGGGCCACCGTCACCAACCGGGCCGCGAGGTCGGAACCGGGGGCCAAGAGCGCCCCGGCGTCGCGCTCCAGGCGCCGGCCGCCATTCGGCTGCACCGTCGGTCGCTTGCCGAGCGATTCCAGCACCTTGGGCACGCTGGTGACCTTGGCGCTCGGGCCGGTGCCGAGGGCGCCGGGAACGGCCGCGGAGGCAGCCTTCTCCGAGGACAGCGCAAAGGGATTCTGGTCCTCGACCCAGGGCTCGACCTCCACGCGCGTCCGGTCCGCTGCCGCGACCGGCTCGACTTTGAGCGTCCGGTAGAGCTTGGGCACCGAGTTGGGAAACGTTTCGATCAGCAGCGGATCGTTCGGCTTGAGCTGGGTCGCGATCCCTTTGAAGTAGAGGGCGAACGGCGGGTCCGCTTTGAGGATCTCGGGCTGTTGCGGCCGGGTGCGCCGCACCGGAAGATGGTTCCAGGAGGCCCGCGCGGTCAGGTCCTCGGAGATCTCGAAAGACTGCGGCATCTCGCCGGGACCGGGCACGCTCTGGGCGCGGGCGCCGGCCGGGATCACCGTCTCGGGTCCCGGGTCGAGCGTGTAGGCAAGGTAGGTGCTGGCCGCCACCCCCGGTCGCGGGGCGTAGCCCACCAGCCGCGCCAGCACCAGCACGGAGCGCCGCTCGGTCGCGGTGCGCAGATATCCCTCGTTGGCGATCCGCTCCTGATAGAACGTCAGCACGTCGGCCACCACGCCCCAGGCGTCGAGCAGGGCGATCGCCGGGTCGTTCGTCTCGCGGGTGGTCAGGCCGGCGAGCCCGGGCAGATTGCCGCTCGACAGCCGCGCCTTCATCGTCTCCACAAACGAGGAATGCGTGCCGATCCGGTAGGCGAGCGCGTCCAGGCCGGGCCGGTTCGCGATCGTTTGCGGCGTCGAGGGCTCCGTGCCCAGGCAGCAGCCGCCGCAAGCGCAGCCCGAGTCGCACGAGCAGGGTTTCATGATCTCTCCGCCTCTCATCGGCCACCTCCCATCGTCAGCACGAGCTTGCCCTGGTCGGGGAATCGGCGATCGTTGTCCAGCCGGGCGATCTCCAGCGGTCCGAGGGGAAGGAAACCGTTTTCGATCTCCTGGTTCGGCCCCTCATGGAGCCGCTCGAATCTCTTGGCCACGACACTCTCCACCCCGGTGACCGCCTGCGCCGCGGCGAGCAGCCGCGAGAGGGCGATCCCTTGGCCGAAGGTCAGGTTATCGGGGTGGAAGAGGCCGCGCCGGCCGTCCGGGAGCGCGAGGTTGCCGAGCACCTCCAGCAGGGCCGCCTCGACGTGGCCGCGCAAGAAGTGGGGCCGCACGCGAACGCACAGCTCGATGTCGAGCGCTACCGAGACCGCCCGCGCAACCACCACGTCGTGGCCGATCCGGCGGTAGCGGTGGAGCGCCTTGCGGACCTCGCGGAGCAGGCGGTCCACGTTCTCCTCGGTGCCGAACGGATCGACGGCGACCAGCACCTCGTCCCAGCTTCCCGTCCAGCGCAGGGTGGCGGCGGTGCGCTGTACCCGGCCGGGAAACTCGCGCTCGACGAGGCGCGCGTAGTCGTCGGCGACGACCGCCCGCTCCATCCGCTCGCGGAAGACGTGTGGCGCCAGCAGGCGGACCTCGGCCAGCGGCTCGGGGGGCGTGCCGCCGTGCGCCGACAGCGGATTACGCGGTTTAAGGCTCACCCCGGAATCGATTTTCTTTCTCAGCACGAAATGGCGAATGGCCCCCGCTCCGACATTGCCGGACGGCCCGTTGCCCACGCGGTAGCGGGCTCGAAACGCCGTGCCGGCCCGCGGCGCCTCGCCCGTCTCATCGTTGCCGAAACGGAGGTGGCCCCGGCCGTCGTCGTCCACCTCGGCCACGAAGTGTTGATCGTCGGGGCCGCTCGCGAGCAGGTCGCGCCGCGCGCTCCATTCCGGCGCCTCGAGCGGGGCTGGATCTGCGGTGAGGCTCACCTCGGGCACGGCCTGCCGCGGGTCCTGGGCCGGCAGACGCGAAGCGGGAACCTGGTTCGCGTGCGCCGGCAGCGGTTGGCGGAAGGTGAGCGGCGCCCGCTCCAGCCGGGGATAGAACCGGTCCGCGATCAACGTCACCTCCGAGAGCCGGCCCTCCCCCTCGCACCGGGGCTCCGACTCCGCCGGCTTCACGCTTCCCAGCTTCTCATCGATCCATCGTCCATGGTCCGCCAGGAAAACGTTCCCCCGCGCGACGCTCACCGGCAGCACCCGGCACGCCTCGCCGCCCAGAGAGGAGAGGCACAACGGGAACGGCAACGCGTCCTCCCGCGCCCATTCGATCTCGACGATCGGCCCGTTGCGCAGCCGGTCGACGCCGGGTTCGGCCCGGGTCAACCGCACGACATGGCGGTGGGAAGGATCGGCATCGGCCGGGTCATGGCTCTTCGGACCGACCACCTCTTCGAACAACACCAGGTCGCCCGCCTCGAGCGCAAGCCGTCGCTTCGGCTCGGGAGCGGGCGTCGGCGGCTCACAGGCCTCGTGACCACCGCCGTAACCGTTCTCGCCGTCCTTGTCGTCCTTTGGGTCCTTGCCGTCCTTTAGGTCCTTTTCGTCCTTCACCCACCCATCCACCAAAGTCGCCCCCGTTGCCCCGCGCAGCAGGCAGCACTCGCCGTCGCCCCAGCCGTAGAGCGCGATTTCGTTGTGCGCCTCGCGGAGCTTGATCGAGCCGGCTTCGGCCATCGGCGCGAAGACGAGATAGCGGTCCGCCGGAACGTTGACCAGGTCATCATCGTCAAGCGGCTTTCCCCCTGGCGGAGCGGCGTCGATTGGGGTGATGCAATAGAAATCCTCGGCGTCGAGCTGTGGGTCGCCCCCGAGAGTCTCGACGAACACCCAGGCGCGGGCGTTGCACCCCTCGTGCATCGAGTAGTCGACCAGCCGGACGTGACGCCGCACGGAGATCCGCCGCCGGGCGGTGTCGAGGTAAGCCTCGGTCGCCACGGTGTCCTGGTAGTAGCTCAGATGGTCGCCCGCGTAGGCCAGGACTTCCACCAGGGCGACGCCGAGATCCGGCACGTGGCGCTCCCGCCAATCGGGAAGGGTGAGCGCCAGACGGTCGAAGAGGAGCTGCCGGAAGCTCACATAGTCCTTGGCGAGGTAGTGGATCGTCGGCTCCTGGCGCGGCTTATCAGGGCAGGCCCGCTCGTCCTTGCAGTCGAGATCGCTCGGGCAATCGACTTTGAAGCTGAACTCCAGACAGGCGTAACGACGGTCGAACCCGGGGTACGGCCCGCCCGTCGGCCGCCCCTCAACCACTTCGATCAGGCATAGCTCGTAGGGTGAGAAGCCGCCCGGCCGGTCGACGGTGACGTGCAGGCAGTCGTCGCGCTCCGGATCTTCCAGAACGCACAGGCGCAGCTCCACCACCCGCACCTCCCAGCCGCCGCCGCACGCCCGGATCGAAACGTTGTCCGGCAGCAGATCGAGCGGCGCCTTGCCGAGAAAGAAAACGGTGAGCGTGCGCTGGTCCTCTCCGACCTCCAGATAATCCAGGCCGTTCCACCCCTTCGCCGCGCGCACCTCGTGGCGGCGCCGCTCGTCTTGGCAGGTGAGGGCGGGCTCCGTCTTCGATAGACCCCCATTCATAGCCCGCTCCTTGCAAAAGTTTCGACCCGCGTCTCGCCGCTTTGGAGCACGACGTACTGCACGGCGACCCGCAGGGTCGAATCCTCGCTGGTGACTTCCAGCGCCTGGACGTCGATCAGGTCGCCCAGCCAGCGTTGGAGGGACGCTTGAACGGTGAACTGGAGGGCGGCCGCCAGCTCCGGGCTGTTCGGCGCGAACACCAGTTGCAGCAGGCCGCTGCCGAAGTCGGGCCGGTTGACCCGCTCCCCCGGATTGGTGAACAGGAGCTGCTCGATCAGGTCCCGGATATGGTCGTCGGTCCCGGTCGTGGCGGTGCGCCCGAGAGGATCGAAATGGAAAGGAAAGTCGAGGTTCATCTCGGGCCTCACATTCCGGTGACCCGGGTCTGGGTCACGGCGATGATCAACGGGGTGCCCGTGGGAACGCAAAGCGCCTGGCTGTCGAGCAGGAGCAGCGGCTGACCGTTCGAAGTAATGCGGAGGGCGCCGGTGATCCACTGCGCGGTGACGCACGGGCCGTTGCCGGCGGGCGGCGGCGGCATCGCGCAACCGGCGACCAGGTAAGGGGCGGCCAGGGTCACGGTCGGCATGCCGGAGACGGTCACCCGCGGGTTGGGCACCGTCGGCTGCGCCTGCCCGGCGTGCGCGCACAGGACGGTGGCACCGACGTGAAGAAGGGTTCCGGGCATCGCTCACTCCGTTTCTAGATCACCACCAGGGCGACTTTGTTGATCATCACGCTCGGTCCCACCAGGTCGATCGAAGCGCCTTTGCCGTTGTTGATGTAGATCCCGGTGTCGTTGACGACGATCATCGCGCCCGTCGGGCTGCGCAGGATCACACCCCCGGTTCCCGGCGGAGCCGGAGCGGGGACCGGCACCATGGCCGGCAGCGGCACCGCGTCGCTGATCACGATCGAATGTTGCAGCGTCGTTTGCAGCACGATCGTCCCCCCGGGGGGAACGGGTGGCGGCACGAGGGCGGCCGGCGGAACCTCGGCGAAAATCCCCCAGAAGCCGCCGACCCAAATGGGATAGTCCGGATCGCCCTGCTCGAACTCGATCCAGACCCCGGCACCGATCTGCGGCAGCATGAACGTCCCCATCTGCTTGCCCGCGATCGGCACGCACGGCATCGCCCAGCTGGTGGGGATGAACCCCGAGACGTCCGGCACCATCGCCTGGATGCGACCGATCTGCATGGGATCGATGTTGTTGATCACCGTGCCGCGATACTTGCCGTAGAACTTCTTGTCCTCGCTCATACCGGCACCTTGGGAACCGTCGAGATCAAACCGTTTCGGCTGAGATTGAAGCTCTGTTTGTACTCGCCGCGTTTGATTTTGTGGGTCACGCTCTTGACGTAGTAGAGGCCGTCGAAGGCGGTGCCGGCGCCGCGCACTCCCACCAACTCGCGGGCGCGCAGCGGCCGGCCGTAGCGCAGGACGTCGAGGCTGCCCGAGGCGCCCACCACGTCCGCCGTCTGGGCCGCCTTGGCGAGGCCGATCAACACCGCCCGGATCGGGCCGTACTTGGCCGTCATGTCGATCTCTTGGATCCTCTTGGGGATCGGCGGCACGAGCCCGAGCGGCGGGTTGAGCGGCGTGATGCTGGGAATCGGGATCACGTAAGGGATCTTCGTCTCCTGATTCTGGACGTAGACCAGCGGCAGCACCGCCGCCTCGGCGTCGTAGCTGAAGGAGAGCGACTCGACGTTGGTGTGCGCATCCATGTCCACGTTCAGGGCCGGCTGCGGCACTCCCACCTTGATCTCCGGCCCCCAGTAAGCGACGCTCGTCCCCGCCACCGGCCCGGGCTTGAGGTAGAAGACGTAGCCCACCTCGTCGGCGAGACTCCGGATGTATTTCAGATCGTTCCCCTGTTGCCGGGGGATGCGGTCGGTCGGGATCGGGATGTCGATCAGCACGCTCGGGATCACCAGCGGGAGGACCCCGAACAGCGCGTATTTCGCGAGCAGCAGCAGCACCCGCGCTTCGGCCGGCATGGCCGGAAAGGGAATGCTGCTGATCAGGTTGAACGGCGCCCAGGCCATCACCGCGGAGAGGTCGCTGCCCGTCACGGTGAGGGTCGAACTGGCGCTCGCAGAACCGGACGCGACCCCGGTGTGGGTGACCACACCGTCGATCAGCACCTCGGGGGTACCGTTCACCGTGGCGATCAGGATGACGCGGATGATCGGCGGCAGCGACGCGCCCGCGACCAGGAACAGGGTTTCGAGCGGCGACCGCTTGCTCAAAGAGAACGTCAGTTGGAAGCCGCTCTGGGCTTTGCTTCCGGACGAGACGGTCACCTGCACACCGGTCAAAGCGTCGATGATCTCTTGGCCCACCGGCAAGGGCACGACCGGCCCCACCATCAGCGTCAAATAGAAACCTTTGGCCATGGCTTGCGGCCTCTACAGGCCCTCCGGGAGGGTGATGCGCAGCCGCCGCCCGATCTCTTCCAGCTCCTCCGGCAAGAGCACCCGGTTGGCGTCGCAGATCCGCCAGAACAGCTCCGGGTCGCCAAAGTGCTGTCCTGCGATGTTGTCCAGCCGGTCGCCCTGGGTCACCACGTGCTCGCGCACGAGAGCGAACCGCTCCGGCTGCGGCACGAAGCGGCGGCGCAAGTAGATGACCGTTAGGCCGTCCGCCCGCTCCAACTTCGCCGTCTCGACTCCGCTATACCGGCTGCTCGGAGGAAAGAGCGTGGCCGAAAAAGGGAGCATCTGATCCAGGGGATTGTTCACGAGCCACCTCCGCTGACATTCACAGGCGCCGGAACGGCCCCCGGCGTTTCATCGATTGTCGACCAGATTTGAAACGCCCGCGCCGCTCAGAGAATCCCGCCGATGCCTAAAGCGCCGAAGCCGCCGGAGGCGATCTTCGTGGCGAGTTGCTCCTTGTTCTGGAAGTAAGCCATGAACAGAGACCCGCCCTTGTGCGCGAAGCCCAGGTCGTTGATATTGAGCACCCGCATGCCGAGGCTCACCTTGGCCCGGATCGGGTTGAGATTGGGATCGAACGCCTCTTCGGTGACGCTGAGCTCGGTCACCCGCACCGGCAGGATGCGGCTCTTGCTCCAGACGAACAGGGTGAGCGGCGCCTCCATCGGCGCGATCTCGAGCGTTCCCGACTGCGCCATTCGATGGGTCTCTAGCACCTGCCGGCTCGACGGGTAGACGATCGTCTCGAGCGCGGCGAGCTGCGGGTGGAGCCCGAGCTCGGTCGCTACCTTGTTTTGCCCCTGCTCCGGCAGCTCCAGTTGATCGGTCACGTCGATCTCGGCTTCGAGCTTGATCGTCTCGACCGGCGGCCCCTTGAGCCGCAGCGCCTGCGAGCGGTCGCCGCTCTCGCCCACCGCCTGCACCTGGAGGGTCCGCGAGAGGGAGTCCGGGTTGTACTGAAGCACGAGGATTCGCTGGACGGCCGACGTCGCCGAGTCGATCAGCACGAGGCCGCCTTTGAGGATGCGGGGGGAGCGGGGGAAGGCGGTCATGGATTCGGAAGCTCCCTTGCGATGGCCGAACAGGCCCTCGCTTCAAGTAGGCGCCGACAGACTGAATCCGTTACAAAGCAGCCTGTTTGGTTCACTCCCCTACTCATTTCTGTCCGGGAGGTGGTGGAGGCTTGCTGCTGCCGGAGGGCGCCGCCGGGGCTTGGGGCGGCGGGTTGAGCTGGGCGTCGAGATCGTCCAGGACTTTTTCTGCCAGCGTAACGAGATTGCTAAGGTCCGGCTGGATGTTTGCGGAAGAGGAGATACCCACGGCATTCAGCCCGTCGACAATGTAGTCGTTGGCGATGATGCGGTTCGACCGCGCCGCCCCGAACCTCTTCTTGTCCTGGTCGTATACGTATTTCTCTTCAACGACCAGGCCCAAGATCTTCCGTGCGTCCTTGAACCTCGCGGTCGAGTCCGTGGGCAACTTCTTCTGGGTCAGAACTTTTTCCATGTAAAGATCCAACTGAGCCATCAAGTTGGCCCGTGAGGGGAGACCCGCGGCTGTTGTGACGTACTTGGCGAAAGAGCCCGCATGGGCCGACTGGTTCTGGGGGGAGAGCAGCTTGTCCGAGGCGATCTGAAAGTGAGTTCCCTCGTGGACCAGCACTTGGGCGAGCGCATCGGGCGTCGTCCCCTGCGGCATTGTGGAGTTGACGGTCATGGTGCCCGTAAGCTCGAACTTGTTCGCCGTCGGATCCGGCACGCTGCGGGATGTCGTCTGCATCTCCGCGTCCTTGCTCGACGCCAAAGCGTCGAGCTTCACATCGAGCTTGGTCTCGACGACAATCGGCAGGCTTCCGGCCGGGCCTTGCGTTGTCTCGCTGACCACGAGCTGTGGCCCGGCTCCGAGCTGGGCCTTGGAGAGAAGGGCGAAGATCGCCGGATCGAGGGACTGCACCTTGGGCACCGCTTTCTGATAGATCTGGTTCGACAAGGGTGGTCCCGCCGTGGGAGGAGCCGCGGAGGCCGAGGTCGATGCGGAAGGTTTGGTCTGGCGCTGAAGGAGGGTTCCCGCCGAGGCCGCAAGCGGGGCCGGCGGACCTGCGGCAATCACCGCACCGGCCGCGCTGTTCGCCTCGATCTCGCTCGGGTGGTCCGGCGCCGCAACGGCCAGACCACCGGTCGGTTGAGCATCACCCTGCTGAATGGTGTGAGCCAGCTCGTGGGCGAGCAATCTGCGACCCTCCCGATCGGAGGGCTGGTAGCGGCCCTCGGCAAAAACCACGTCTTGCCCCACGGCATAGGCCAGTGCGCCCACCGCTTGCGCCGAAGCAGCGGCCCGCGTATCCGTATGCACCCGTACTCGGCTGAAAGCGTGCCCGAAGTGAGGTTCCATGAATTCGCGGGTCGCCGGGTCGAGCGGTTGACCAGGAGAATGCAGCACCTCGTGAACAATGGGTGGCACGCCGAAAGACGCAGAACCGTTCCCTTCCTTCCGCTGTAGGGTCTGGTTTTTCTTTCGGCACTCTTCGCACTCTCCCCCGGCGGAATGCTGCCCGCAAGCGCACTTCCGCTGCAAGATGCCGACGGCGATCGGCGGCACGTCCTGCCGCGGTGCTCTACCTGGGGTCCGCCGGAGCATACGGTCTCCCTTTCTTGATCGTTCAAGTCTGGCTATTTCGGACGTTGAGTCTGGCAGTTCACACTCTGCCCCTGCTGGAGAGTTCCCCGGGCATAAGAGCGCGCGATCTTGTGAATCTGACAACCTGGGAAAGTCTTGGCTTCGATCCAAGCGAGACAGTCAAAGACATCGTTCAGGACTTCGGGTGGCGTCGCGTATCCATCCCTCGACTCCGCCCCACCGGGAAAGTAACGAGTGCTGCTGCCATCGCCATATTTAATCGCGGCTTCGAAAGAGTTCCAAAGTCCGCCACCGTCGAGTAGTGCCGCGTAAACCTGAACGCTGTCCATCAGTCTTCCAGGAATACCGTTCGTCCCCCTCCCGGTCGCCGCGTCGTCAGCCTTGACATCGTCCGGAGCGTCGGGATGCGCCCAGATCATCACGGCATCCAACGCTCCAGGGCACCCCAGGACGCCCAGCACGCCCTTCACGAACTCGGCGATATCAATGCACTGGGCTCCGTACCAGCCAGTCTCTGCAAGATCCCAGGGATTCGCCAGCCGGGGCCGCCTAAGGTTGTAATTCTTGAATTTGTTCATCAGGCGCAGGACCAGTTGGTACGGAGACAACGTAGGTCCTTCCTGCATAGCTAGGTTCACGGCCGTGGCCATCCGCTTTTCTGTTGGAATCACTCCCGCAAGCGGCATTCCCATCGTGGAGTAGATCGTGTGCCGGGTCCGGGCGACCTCGTAGTCGAGACCTTGCCATGTGAGTACCCACCGGATCTCCCGGCCCGGCAGGGACAGAATGCCATCTGGAGTTGGCTCTCGGGCCTCAAGTGCCTGAACCCTTTGGCCGGCTCCCCCGCTCTTCGTCCCCGTAAACTGAAAAGAAAGAAATCCGCTGTCGCTTTCTCCCCGAAGGGTGATGGGAGACGGGCCCGCATCCAAGGGCATGAGGTTCAGCGCCAGATCGACTTTGAGCTTCGTCCCTTTCGTCTGGCTGATCGGGTTGCTCGTGACCTTTCCGTCCTGCTCCGACCACTCGGGCTCGCTAAAGGTCTTGCCGGCATCGGTGAGATCATTCTTGTTCTCACGCAAAACCCCGTGGTCGCTGACGAAAGTAATGCTCTCCAAAGCGGTTCTTTCGACTATCGTCTTGGTCCTTTGCCCCTTCTTCAGGAGAACTTGGAGTTCGGGCTTACGGCCATCGGGTAGCTCTTCCATCAACTTCACCGTATCGATGTCATCGAGCGCTATGGGGAGCTCCACGTCGGAGAGTTTCTTGAGCACTTCGAGAGAGGCGACGGCCTCCTTGTCCGTGACCGCAAGATCGAGCTCAAAGATGCCGGTCGATAGATTCTTTTGTATCTCCCCTACCGCCGCGGTGGGGGGGTGCAGGCCGGTGACTTCCGACTCCACCGCCTTCAGTTCCTCCAAAGACTCCTCCGGTAGATTTTCACGTAGGCGGTCGAGGAATTTCCGGTCGGCGATGAAGACGGCTTTCTCAAAACGCGGTAGCTTTTTGAGCAGCGCAAGCGCGTTCGTCGCGTCGCGGTCGGTGATCACCAAATGCAGGGAGAGGACATCGTAGCTGAGGAGTTGCCGAATCTTTTCCAAGTCCGGACTGCTCTTTCGCCGAAGCGGCGGCGAGGAAGTGGGGCCGGCCCACCGTTCTTGCTGCGCGACATGCGCCAACTCGTGAGCAAGGAGCAAGCGGCCAGATGGGGATTGAGGCGCAAATTGACCCGAGCCAAAGACCACATGATCTCCCACGGTATAGGCGAGGGCGCCCACCGCGCACGCTGATTCCGCGGCCCTCGCATCGGTATGCACTCTAACCCTGCTCAGGTCCATCTCCGGGGACGCCGGCAGGGCTGGCAGTGGCCGGCTGTCTGGCCGGTTCACTACGGACTGAGCTATGCGACTGGCCTCTGCCTCAGCGGGATCAGCGGCATCGCCCAAAGGGATGCGCCCGGCGGCGGGTATCGGGGCTCCGGAGTGGGTCTTGATTTGGCTCAGTTCCCGGGCGAACAGTGGCTCCAGCTCAGACCGCAGATCCTCGTTGAGCGGCCGCCCCGGTGAACGCAGCACCTGGTGGACGATGGGCGGCGCCTCTCCGTTTGGCGCTCTTACCGATGAGGTTCTCCGTAGCAGGCTCGATTCCCTCTGGCGGCAGGTTGCGCATTCCCCTGCAAATGTATGCTGGCCGCAAGCGCAACGGCGCTGAAGCGCAGTCCCCGGAGAATCCTTGGGCGCCACCTTCGAGGTGATGGCACTCAATGGCGTTCGATGGTTCATCTCCGGCCTCCCAACATCCCCCCATACACCGCCCCGGCGATCTGCCGCCCGAGCTGCGCCGGATTCCCCTCACCATTCATTTGGAATCCGTTCGCCTTCAACGACGGAACAGCCCCGCCACCCGCCAGGCTACCCCCCACTCCACCTTCACCGATCAGGCGTCCCAGCTCGGCTTCGAGCGCGGCCTGGAGGTGCGGGCGCTGCGCGGGCCCAACCTCGATCCCTTCGAGAACCAGCCGCTCGATGTGTAGGTTGACGTTCACGCCACCACCTCCGCGGGCGCCGTCCACCGGAAATCCGCTTCGTTGATCGGGCGGCTCAGTTTCTGGTACTCGGTGCGTGCGGCGGCGAGGATGTGCGGCATGGTCACGGCGGTGTCGGAACGGGCGGCCAGAAAGGCGGCGTTCATCGCCACGTTGTTGATCGCTCCGCCGTTCAACCCCAAGCGGCCGAGGCGGGCGAAATCCAGGCCCTCGGTTCTCGTCTTGGACGGGAAGATTCGCTTCCAGATCTCCCGCCGCTCGGCCTCGCCGTGGGGACGGAACTCGACGATGAAGCGCAGGCGGCGCAGGAACGCCGGGTCGAGCGCGCTCTTCATGTTGGTCGCCAGGATGGCGAGGCCCTTGTAGGACTCGATGCGCTGGAGCAGGTAGTTGATCTCGATGTTGGCGTAGCGGTCGTGGCTGTCCTTCACCTC